>JAHLLM010000001.1 GCA_020444175.1 Desulfobulbaceae bacterium
ACCATCCGCCAACGCAATATCAACAAGTTACATACTTGTCGGCGGCGGTTGAGGGTTTTTTTACGAAACCGTCAAACTTAAGATGTTCCTGACTTTCCACGATGACAACCTACCGAAACAACTCTTCCATTAAAAAAATGTAAAAAGGCACTAATAAAAGAAATTAAAAAGAGATAAAACCAGGGGCATGCTGACTATGGAAAGGCAGGTCTGGGCCGTAATGATTCCCGACATGACCCGACTGTCTCCTCCGAGCTGGCGGGCCAGGATAAATGACAGGGCTGAACCTGGAAGTGCGGCAAAAAGGATGGCCACTGTGGCGGCTTCAGTTTGGACACCGAAAAGGCGGCAGGAGAAAAACATAAGAACAGGCAGCACCAGAAGTTTCATGAGGCAGGCCATGGCGATGGTCAATCTGGCTGACTGAAAAACCTTAAACTCAAGACCAGCGCCCACGGTGAGAAGTCCGATGGGCAGGGCGGCTTTGCCCAGAATTGCCATAAAATCCGCCAGAGGCGAAATAATTTTCACCTGCAAAAAATTAAGAGAAATCCCCAGAACACAGGCAATGACGATTGGATTTTTCAAAATGGACACAACAAGCGTGCCCCATCCATTGCTGCCACCAGATTTCCTGCCAAACCGCAAAAGCACGGCAACGCATAACACATTGACCAGAGGTATGAGTGTGGCCATGATGACTGCGGCAACCAGCATGCCGGAGTCACCAAGAGCAAAGAGAATAATCGTCAGACCGATATAGGTGTTAAAACGTATGGTGCCCTGGAAAACGGAAGTAAAAGCCGGTCCGTCCCTGGTTATCTTTTGACCGAACAGCACCAGCAGGGCGCTGGTCAGAAGAAAGCAGCAAAGCACGGCAGCAATGAGGGTCCATAAATCAAAGCCAGCCGTCTTTGCCGTGGAAATCTTCAAAACAAGAAGAGCAGGAAAAAGAATATAATAGGTTATCTGCTCTGCCGCAGGCCAGAATCTTTCCCCCGGAAACCCTGAACTTCTCAATACAAATCCCAGTAAAATTATGCCGAAAATGGGCGTATATGTCTGCAGAAGAGGGATTTCCATCTACTGTTTCTCTTTCCATTTATTACTGCTGTTTCAGTTGCATTAGACATTCAATTTAGCATCATGATATGATGCCACTATAAACACTCTCTTTATGGAATATCAAAATTTATTTGTATTTCCAAGTAACTAAAAGCTGCACCTCAATCCAAAAGGCACCCAATGAATGACCGGCTCCAAGAACTGCTCTTGAAAATAAAGCAGCTTGAAAATGAACTCCTTGTTGAAATCCAGAAAAAAGAAAAAGAGTACTTCTACGAAATCAGGGACAAAAAAGTTTATTTTGAGAAGGAAATCAAGAAGCAGAACAGGAAACTGGTAAAAAAGATTCACCGTTACCTGCGCGACGCTCCCCTTCTCAACATTCTCACCGCCCCTTTTATCTGGTCATGCGTGCTTCCCGCTCTGTTGCTTGATCTTTTTGTCACCGTCTACCAGGCAATTTGTTTTCCGGTCTATTCGATTCCAAAGGTCAAACGGGATGATTACATTATTATTGACCGCCAATACCTCAGTTATCTGAATTTAATTGAAAAAATAAATTGCTGTTACTGCGGCTATTTTAACGGACTCATTTCCTATGTTCAGGAAATAGCAGCGCGCACGGAACAGTACTGGTGCCCCATTAAACATGCCCGCAAAACCAAGGTTATCCATAGCCGCTATAAAAAATTCTTCGATTATGGAGATGCTGCCCATTTCCGGCGGGAAAACAAAAAGGTGAGGAAATCATTTAATGATGTAAAGTTACAACAGGGTAAATATAACCTCCAATGAATTTTGCATCTCTGGATATCTCGGTACTGACTCTGCTGGGACTTGTTGCCCTGACAGGTTTCTATATGGGCCGTGGAGCGCAACATCTGAAGCTGCCGGCCCTGATAGGATATCTTTTTTGCGGCGCTGTGGCAGGACCTTCCGTTTTGGGCATAATGACGTCGCACGCAATGGAGACTCTGTCTTTTCTTCCCCAGCTTGGCCTTGGTTTTGTTGCCCTTACCATTGGCTCGGAACTCAGCATATCATCTCTCAAACGATTGGGAAGCGGCATAATCACCATCATTCTGGCTGAATCCTTTCTTGCCTTTCTGCTTTGCGCAGCCCTGCTTTTTCTCTGGACACGAGACCTGCCGCTGTCAATTATTCTGGGGTCCCTCGCCCCTGCCAGCGCCCCTGCCGGCACTGTTGCCGTTATTCAAGAGGTCAGGGCGAGAGGCAGCCTCACCAAGGCACTTTATGCCGTGGTTGGTTTTGATGACGGCCTTGCTGTTATAATCTTCGGATTTGCCATGGCGATTGCCAAAATGGTGCTTCTGTGGGAATCAAGCAGCCTTTCCCCGCATTTTTTCCAGGCAGATCTGCTTTATCCGGTTGTGGAGATTTTTTTCAGTCTTCTTCTCGGACTCATGGCTGCCTTCCCCTTTTGCTGCCTGGTCAAGAATCTTAGAGATTCCAGAGATATACTTATCATTCTTGTCGGCTTCATCTTCCTGACCACCGGCCTGGCAATCCGTCTTGACCTGTCTCTTATTCTTGCCAATATGACGGTCGGCTTTATTCTGGTCAACAGCAGAGAAGGAACCCTTGTGCAGAGGGTACGCGAGCCGCTCATGACAATCATGCCACTGGTATATGTTTTCTTTTTCTTCCTGGCAGGCGCCCACCTTGACCTGAAGGCGCTTTCCGCCCTGGGCGGCATAGGCATGCTTTATATAGCAGGGAGAGTTATCGGGAAAATAATCGGCGTCCATCTTGGAGCCACATGGGGCAATGTTGATCCGAAAATAAAAAAATATCTTGGCCTGGGCATACTTTCCCAGGCAGGAGTCGCCATAGGCCTCTCTTTAATAGCCAAAAGCAAACTGACGCAACTTGCCGTGGCAAATGATTTCAGCCGGGCCATGTCGCTTGGAGTCACGGTCTTGACAACCATAACGGCAACATCACTTTTTTTTGAAATTGCCGGACCCATTTGCACCAGATTTGCCCTCTTCAAGGCTGGAGAAATCCCGCACCCATCCGGAAAAGGAAAGAAAAAACAATGAGCGCATCACCACAAAAAAACAGTTACGGCACCATAGAGGAGATTATTGGGCAACAGCCCGAGCGTCCGCTTCCCCTGATCAATGCGACCTCGTCTGTGGCCGAGGTTATTGACGCCTTCATCACATCCTGCCACTCAAGACTGCTCTATGTGGTCGACGATCAGAACAAACTGCAGGGTGTTATTTCCCTCGGCCACCTGGCACGACATATCTTTTTCCACTATCACGACCATCATGTTGACACAAGGCACCTCATCAGCATGGCGGTATCAGAAACTGCCGGCGACCTCATGCAGAGGAAACCCCTTTATGCAGAGCTGGCAGAAAATGTTGAGGATGTACTGCAGCGCATGATCAGCCACAATGTCAAAGAAATCCCTATTGTGGACACCGATCATAAGGTTAAGGCAGATCTCACCATGGTTGACATACTGAAACAGCATAAAGCCCGCAAAGGCTCTGAATTCTGAAACATTTTACGACTAACACTGTTTGCATGGAAAGTTCGTCTCAAATGCAAATCCAAAACCGTGTTCAATGATTAAATTATATTGTTTGTTTTTTTGTGGCTTTTAATTTCGTATTTGCCTCTATACAATTCTCAGTAGCCCCCCTAGACTCCCGCCTCCGCGGGAGTGACGGCGGGCTTGGTTATGTCATTCCCGCGGAGGCGGGAATCCAGTATTGGAAACTTGGCAACAGGAAAGTGGCAATTTTTAACTGAGAATTGTTTATAAGCATAATTTCGTATTTGTTTCGTTTTTCGATATTCATGCATGAAATTTGAACAATTTCCACTCCTTCAAATTCGGCAGATCATCACCGACAAACATCGATTTTAACCTTGCCGCTTCATCCTATCTAAAACTTGTGTATTTTGTTTTCTCCTGTGATAAAATGAAACATAAGCAACCTGCAAATCAAGGATAAATACATGTGCACTTTGCCTTTTACCAATGAATCTTGGCGACTATTTAAATAAAAACGACTTTTTCAAGCACCTGAACCTGACTCAGGAAGAGCGGGATGAACTTATTCGCCTCATTGAAAAAGATTATCTTCTCGATTTTCTTTCTTCGCTTATCCAGCAATCCGAAGAAATTCTTGCCATTGATCCGCACCTTCCCAGGAAAAAAATCCTGGAGATTGCCGCCGAAAACATTGTGCGCGATCTCGCTGCCGAGGCTGCTTCGATTCGCCTCTTTGACCCGAAATCATTTAAAATGCTTACTTTCGGGGCCGCCAACCTGAAAGAATGTGAACGCACTGTGGCCATACCGGTAAAAAAATCAATTGCCGGCAGGGTTGTGGAGGAAAACAGAAGCATCATAGTGCCAAGCATCATGAAAAACCCTCTTTACAAAGAAAAAAAGATCGTGGTCCAGAAAGGCTTTCACTCCTTAATTGCCGTACCGCTCCGAATGCCGAGCTTTGTTGGCTCAAGTGACGATCTTTTAGGATCACTGCAGATTTATTATAAAGAAGATGACCGTCATTTCAGCAAACACGAAATCATACGAGCAGAAGCGCTTGCCCGCCGCGTAAGCTATGTCATGGCCAAAAAACGTATCATCGACATGAAGGCCTTAAATGACAAAAAAGAGGCAATTACCGATAAGATTTTTATCAAACTCAGCAACAGGGAAGGCGTCAAGCTGAAGGACATCTTTAATCTGCTCATCCCTGAACTTGAAGAACTGATTCAATTGCACAGCTGCTCACTCTTTACCCTTTCAAGCGACCAGAAGAGTATCCGGCAGGAAGCGGCATACCCCCAGGACCGTGCCTATCACGAAAGCAGCCATCTCTTTACCCTGGACCATCATGACTACTTCTGGGCCACTGTACACGGCTCAAAGCAATATGCCGATATGCCCTATGAGAGAATTGATACCTCGTATGTGCTCATTAAAGACCCGTTCAAAAGTACTTTGGTCAGCCCCGGCCTGAAGGAGTTTGTCAAAAAAGAACAGATTCATTCCATCCTGCTGGTGCCCATGCGGGCTGCAACCGAAACCCGCCATATTCTCTGCTATTTTGCCACCCAGCAAAAACAATATTTTAGCGAGGACGAAATTGAACTTCTAACTTTTTTCGGCAAGGAAATCATGAAGGCCTTGCGGCTTGAATTTCTGGGTGACATGCTGCATGACTTTAAAAATCCGGCAGTGGCAGTGGCAGGGCTCGCGGCCCGCAGCCGGAAACTGCTTGACAGCGAAGACTTGAACAAAATTCGAGACAAGCTTATCTCCTACCAGGATGTTGTTGTCAGAGAAACGGCCAGGCTGCAGGACCTGATGGCCCTGACAATGACTGAAGAGGGGCGCAAAGAAGAAATTGACCTGGGAAAAATTGCCGCGGAACGCTTTGACCTGAATCGCCATGTCATCGAAGAGACAAAGAACAACTCTATTCGTGTCGAACCACCCGCCTGTGAAGACAACCTCATTATACTCTCCAGCCGGCAGGGCCTTGAGCGGATACTTGACAATCTCCTGAGCAACGCCACAAAAGCCATTCCCGAAACCGGAGGCTATATTGAGATGCGTTGCTTTTCAGCAGAAAAAATGGCGGTGCTGGAAATAAAAAATTCAGGTGAAATCCCCCAAGACCAGCTGGCCCTGATTAAAAAGGGAACCGTCATAGGACGCGGCCTGAACATCATCTCCCGTTTTACCCACAATAATCAGGGCAATTTCGATATTTCATCGGAACACGGTTTAACGACCATTTGCATAAAGCTGCCTCTTCATCGCACCTCATCCTAGTTCTGTTCCGGCAGGCCGGTTTCCCTTAAAGGAACTGGGTGGGGCCAAATTTTAGGGATCATATTCTGGCCGCACCCCGTTTTACATCCACTCTTTCAATAAAAACGAAGAATACAGCTTATTCCCCAATTTTGCCAAAGTCACCGACAAAGGCGGCAATGTCTGCCGCATCAACCACGTTGTCAAGGTTGATATCCGCGGCTGAACTTTCGCCAGGTCCAAGGGGTCCGTAATCACTGGCATAAGCCGAGATGAAGAGGGCGATATCCTTGCCGTCGTGGTCGTTGTCAGCATCAATATCGGAAAACACGTAACAGGACGCTTCATCAACCAGTCCGTCACAGTCATTGTCTTCACCGTCGCAGACCTCCTGTTCAGGCGCAATAACCCCGGCATCACAGACCACATCCATGCCGTCGGGCTGACAGGCGTAATATCCCGTATCAAAACAGATCCCGGTTCCCTGTGAGCATGGCTGGCCAAGCAGAGGAAAATCTTCATCCGTGTCGCCGTCGCAATCATTATCCGCCCCATCGCACAACTCAGCCGCAGGAGAGCCGGGAACAGCATCGCAAAGAACGTTGAGTCCGTCGCCACTGCAGACCCAGGTCCCGGATTCAGCGCAGGAACCGACGCCTTCGGTGCAGCTCTGGCCGAGTGACGGAAAAGCATCGTCACTGCCGCCGATACAGTCGTTGTCACGGCCGTCGCAGACTTCCGTAGCTGCCGGGGAGACAGAGCTATCGCTGTCATCGCAGTCACCGCCTGCGGCAACATAGCCGTCCGGTTGTTCGCAGGCCCGGATGAAGTCAGCCGGGTCTCCATATGTATCAAGATCACTGTCCCGGTAATAGGTCTGCAGGGCGCAGAAGCTCGCTGAAACTGCTCGGGCCTCCTGCATGGACATCGTGCAGGTCAGTTCCGTGCCGCTGCAGGCATCGCTCCAGCCGACAAACTGCGAATCAGGGTCCGGGGCAGCAGTCAGGGTCACATCAGCACAGAGACTTAACTCAACCGAGCAGGAGGAATCGCAGAGGAGCTCTCCCGGTTCACTTGTGACAACACCGCGCCCACTGCCTTCCACCGTCACGTCAAGGGGCAAGGTATCGCCGCTGCCTCCCTGATACTCAAAAGCCCCCATGTCACAGTGAGAATAACTGCCCGAACCGCTGTCCATTGTATTGGGATCATCAAAACGGCCATTGCCTCCCATGTCAAGGGAGGGAGCCGTGCTGCCGAAGCCGGCATCAATGGCTGCGGAGCACTGCAGCAGGAAGAAATCCCCTGCCGTCGGATCCTGGTAGCGGGGGTCGGCGGCAATATTGCCGTCCGTTCCGGTTGGGTCCGTGAGCCCCAGGTAGTTCAGGCCGCTCGCAAAGACATTGTTATGGGAGAAGACACTGGTTGAACCAGTATTATCAAGCTGGATACCGGTCAATGTCGAATCACTGACAATATTGTTGACAAAGCTGTTTCCCGATCCTGCTTCATAAATGCCCACACTGTTTGCCCACAGTGTGTTGTTGATAAAAAGAATGGACTCCCAGCTGTAGTCGACGGAATAGGCGCAGCTCAACCCCACGGAACTCTGGGACACGATATTGTTATACACCCTGCAGTCCTGACCGCCGTATTCGAACAGGATACCGCCGTGCTGATGATCGGTGGAAATCTGACTCAAGATATTATTTTTGACAACAAAACCCGTGGCGCTGAAATCCCGGGTATCTTCAATAAGACTGATGCCGTCCCCCTTAAAACCGATTACGTTGCGCATCTCGTTGCCGTCAACCTGGGAGTTGAGCACATTGCCGTAAAAGGTAATTCCCAGCATGGAGTAATTGCTTTCAACGAGCGAAGTCTGCAGATTCTCCAGATGATTCGCCGAGACAAAGGTTTCAGATGTATCATCTTCAAAGAGAATGCCGGACCACTTGAGAGACTGACCATTTGCCGTGTCATCGCTTAAATCGCTCAGAATGTTGTTGCTGACAGTCACCGTGTCGGCCGGAGAATAAAAGATAACACCGGAATATTCTCCGGACAGATCGGTAAAAGAGTTCTCCTTGACCTCCAGATTAAAGACCGAATCCCAGAAGAGAAGACCGTTGTAACCCAAATCCATTCCTGAAAAGCTGTTGCCACTTATCTGGCCCGTGGCGACCTCATCCCAGAAGATGAGCCCTGTTTCCCAGCCGCTCAGATTACTGAAAATATTATCAGACACTGTAATGCCACTGACGTCTCCCCAGATGTGCATGCCACCACCACCGTCAAGATCGGCAAGGGTATTGCCATGGATGGTGAGGGAATCAGAATTATCCCAGAACATGATACCGTGTCCGCCTTCATAGAGGAAATCCGAAATCTCGTTTCCTTCCATGCCGACACCGCTTGCCGTATCCCAGAACTGGATGCCGGCGTACCACCAGTCATTATCTGTTCCGTCACCAGTGACCTGATTGTTGTTCACCCAGATGTCCGAGGCCGGGCCATACCAGTGCAGACCGGTCCAGGAGTCTATGAAAATATTGTTTTCCGCCGTAATGCCGTCAGCTTCCTCATTAAACTCCACACCACTGCCGCTGTCGTTGCCGATAAAGGTATTATTTCTGAAGCTGACGCCCAGGGCTTTATTATCAAACCAGACACCGCCGTAGTCATTGCCTGTCACCCTGTTTTCCTCAAAGATCAGGCCGGTGATATCCATATTGGCGATGAGTGCGCCCCAGGCGGCATTGGTGAAGGTAAAGCCGCGGATGGAAATATTTTCACTGCCGAATCTGCGCCGCCACTGAACGCCGTCCCAGCTTATAGGATTCAGAGCTGAGCCCATGACAAAGATAGTCGACTGACCGAATCCCCAGATGGAATCGATATGCTCATCATCAGGTGCTGTCATCTGAGTCCAGTCGGTGCCGTCATAATGGAGAATCGTGCCGTTGTTACCCACGGCATAGACATCATCCGCTGCCGTGCCCCAGACGTTGCGGAGCCACTCCGCAGTCGGGCAGGTCATGGCGGTCCAGGAGCTGCCGTCATAATGGAGAATCGTACCGTTGAGGCCAACGGTAAAAATATCGGAGCCTCCCGTGCCCCAGAGGGCGCTGAGCTGCTCGCTGTTATCGCTGGTCATCTGGGACCAGGAAACACCGTCGTAATGCAGAATCTTGCCCCAGACGTCAACGGCGTAAACATCATCAGAGGCTGTGCCCCACACGGCGTTCAGGGAATCGGTAAAGCCGTGGGACATCTGCGACCATGAGAAGCCGTCATAATGGAGAATCGTGCCATAGCCGCCCACGGCAAAGACATCATCCGCCGCACTGCCCCAGATATCATAGAGGAAGCTAGTGGTGTTGCTTGTCATCGCACTCCATGAGCTGCCATTGTACTGCACGATGCGGCCCAGGGCACCCACCGCCATGACATTATCCGAAGCCGAGCCCCATACTCCATAGAGCTGAGCAAGCGGAGTGGTCTGCCTGCTCCAGAACGTTCCGTCATAATGGTAAATATTTGACGAGGTACTCACAGCGAAGATGTCGTCCTCGGCCAGGGCAAAGACATCCAGGATGCCGTCGCCATAGCCGCCGCTTGACATGGCATAATCCTCGCCACCCGCATCAAGCACCGCAGGATGGGCCACAGGATCCCTGCCGCTGACATCTGTTCCGGTATTTGCGGCAGGATACCCACCCACCAGATCAAGTCCCTGGCGCAGGGCAACAATCTCGTTGTAGGCACCCTCCTTGACATGGATGGTCTGCAGGGTGACTCCGTCCACCTCATTGATGGCAGCCTGGATTGTTTTCTTGGCCGCATCCCAGGAGATGCCGGAGTTTGTATCATCACCGCCAGCCTGATCCACAAAGAGATCCGCACCGTTCAAATCAAAGAGAGCGCTCACTGACAAGGCCCTGGTCATTGTCACCACGCAGTCGCCTGATCCATAGCAGCCGCCGCCGAACCAGCCCCTGAAGCCTGAGCCTGCATCCGCAGCGGCGGACAGGGTGATTTGTGCGCCGACATCATATACTTCCTGACAGTCCCCGCCGCAGTCAATGCCCGCCGGACTGCTGGTTATGGTGCCTGTGCCGCTGCCTGTCCTGGAGACGGAAAGCGTGTTGTTCAGTTTGGTAAAGGTCGCTGTCACCGAACGGTCTGCGTTGATGACAGTCGTGCATTCCCCTGTACCGGAACAGTCCCCGCCGCTCCAACCGCTGAAAGCCGAACCCGCCTCGGCAACGGCAACAAGGGTTACCTCGTTTCCCTCGTTGTAAGACTCACCACAGTCAGCGCCACAATCAACAAAACCGTCGGTGCTGACAACCGTGCCGGTGCCGGTACCCGCTTTGGACACAGTCAAGTCATGCTGAATAAGGTTAAAATTAAAATATACATTCCCAGTACTCCAGCTAACCGTATAGGAAAACTCTTCGCCGCCCACTGCATAGGAGCCCTGATCCGGAATCAGACTAAAGGTTATTTCCGTTCCTTCAACAAAAGTTTCCTGGCAATCCTCACCGCAATCGATTCCCGGAGGATCGCTGGTCACCGAACCGCTGCCTGAACCTCCGAGTATGGCGGTGAGAACTCGTGTGCGGGTAAATGTGGCGCTGACGTCGATCGGATTAGCAGTGATTTCGATCTGGCATGATCCGGTCCCAGAGCAGTCTTCTCCGGACCAGCCCATGAAAGCGGCGTTGGAATTAGGGGTAGCGGTTAGTGTCACCGTGGTTCCCAAAGGATAGAGGCCCAGGCAGTCGTCTCCGCAGAAAATGCCGGCAGCATCGCTTGTCACCAATCCATCACCGCTGCCGATTTTCGTGACTGAAAGGGGAAACTGTTTGACGATCTCGTTTTCCATGTTACCCGAGCCGTCAAAGTCATAGGATATCCAGTCATCCCCGCCGTAATCGGCCTTCATGAGACGTCCGCTCTCATCATAGGTGTAGGTGACGGTTGCGCCATGGGCCTGAACAGCGAACACGGCCATAAAGAGGAGAAGTAAAATCGCGCGTGACAGTCGATAGTGCATCCCGGCCTCCCGGAGTATATTCTTTTTTCTTGTCATTTGTATCTGGTTCATCATTTGACTTCAGCCCTGCCCTGCCTATTTCGGGATAAACTTAAGCCCGTCGCCGTAATCAGACGACGAACCAGATGAATTCATTTCCTTCAAATCGCGGAGCAGTTCGTCAAGTTCTGCTGAAAACTCATCTGCTTGTTGTTTTCCCTTGAGATAGCCTTCCTTCCTGGCCTCCATGACCATGGCCTCATATTCGGCTTCATGGGCATAACCGTAGTAGACCATGTCATAGAAATAGGTCTCAGCCGCATCGTTCATCAGGGATATACCGGTTCCGAGCAGGGGGTTGCCGAAACCGTTGGTGGCGGAATTCGCCATCATCACCTCGGCGTTTAAAGCCTCCCAGGCCTTGATATCACCCTTGGCCAGATCAACAACCATCATGCCGGGAATAAAGGACGTCGGCCCCTTTGATGAATGGTAGGCATATTCCTTTTCCACCAGATTGACGGCGTTTACCCCGTAGTCGATGACCTGCAGGGTGTCTCCCATCATTTTGGTGGCCTTTAGTCCTGTTTCAGCGGCATCCAGTCCGACCGAGGTGAGTCCGGATGGTTTCACGGTATTCATGACAATACCGCTGTTGGTTGTGGTACTGCTTACCACCTTGGAGCTCTCGACCCCATACTTCCAGGCCTCTTTCAAACCAACCTGGGTAACGTCGTTGACTATGCCCATGCCATCGCAGCGGGCACCATTGGTCCAGAACGACTGATCTTCCTCCATGCCCATGGGGTCAAGCCAGTTAACCGGATCACCGGAGGTATAAGAATAGAGGTTGGAGGCTGCCATAACACCGATGGGATCGGGGCTGATAAATCGCTTCAGGCCGGGATCATAGTAGCGGGCCATCATGGACGAGAGCCCCGTCTCGTCATATTCCACCCCGCGTGTACCGATAAACTGGAACGGATTATCTATGCTGCCGGTGCCGGACAGCACCTTGCCGTAGGGCGAATACAGATATGAAGCGATAAGGGTCTCGGAATTGTCACTCACCGAAAGAACACTGCCCCGTTCATCATCATGATAGACGTACATGTTGCCGGACCCGTCCAGGCTGTAGAGCAGCTTGCCGGCATGGATGAAGTAGCGGCTGATCGTGCCGTCGCTGCCGTAGGTGCAAAACAACCTGCTGCTGTCCCGCAGATAATTCGTCATCACACCGTTATGATTTTTCGCTACCCGTCCACCTTTGCCGTCATAGGCGTAGGTGGTGGTATTCGTGCCCTCGGAACGGGAAAGAAGGCGACCCATCGCATCATAGCTAGAGGTGGTTGTTGCGCTTCCTGTTGTCTGGGAAACAAGGCGACCGTTTTCATCCCAGAGGTAATCGGTCTGCACTCCGCTCAACTCGGAGCCTGTCACCTGATTCAGGGCATTAACCGTGTAGCTTGTATTCTCATCAGCCAGGGTGGCAGGCACCTCAACGCCGTCCACCGTGGCAATCTGGCCTGCTGCGTTATAAGTATAGGTAAAGCTGTGGAGCACACTATCATCTGATTTCAGGTGATTCATGGTCTGCAGGCGGCCGGTTGCATCATAGGTGAACAAAGTTTTGGTCGCGTTGACATTGGTCACCTGCTCCACCCGGTTCAGTACGTCATACTGATAGGTCGTCTGATTGCCAAGCCAGTCGCTCATGGTAACAAGACGCCCCAGGGTGTCATAGTCATAGGTCAGCACCTTGTCACCTGGATAGGTTATGGTTTTCACCCTGCCTGCCGGGGTATAGGTAAAGGAGACGGCTTTGCCGTTCCTGTCGGTGAGCGATGTCCTGCGGCCCAACAGGTCATAGGTCATAGTCGTGGTGCCGGATGGATCCTGCACGGAAAGCATATTTCCGGCCCCGTCATAGCCATAGGAAAGGGTATTCCCTTCGCCCCAGGAAATCTGCTGCAGGCGGCCGGCGGCATCATAGCCATAGGTCAATTCCTCGCCGGAACGCAGGATTTTACTGACCAGGCGGCTCAGGACGTCATAGGAAAATGACTCCTCTCGTCCCAGGGGGTCGCGGCTGGTGCTCAACCGGTTCAGCGCATCGTAACGGAAATGCCAGGCCGCCAGATTGCTGTCCGTCAGCATGATAAGCCTGCCGTTGAGTCCATAGGTCGAAGAAAGCCGCCCCTGTCCGGCATGGGAAATTTCTTGCTGCTGACCGAGAGCGTCATAGCTGAAATTAAGCATCCTGCCCTCCCCGTCTTCCGCGCCGGTGATGCGATCAAGTTTGTCATAGTAATAGGTGCTCACGTCTCCGGCCGGGTCAGTGACCTTCTGCAGCCTGTTTCCCTCGTCATAGACAAATGTCCAGGTATGACTCAGATTGTCCGTTATGCTCGTCATATTGCCATTGGCGTCATAGCCGTAACTCTTTGCCTGTCCCAGTCCGTCCGTGACTGCAGTGAGCCGGTTTGCCTTGTCGTAGGTAAAGGTGGAGGTGACATTGTCAGGGTCGGTCACAGTATTGAGATTACCGTCTGCATCATAGGTATAGATGGTCTCTCCTGCCAAGGGATCAATAATTTTCGTTATCCTGTTCAGCAGATCGTATTCGTAGGAAGTGACGGCCCCGGAAGGCTCAAATGTCCTGGTCAGCAGATTGTTGTTATCATCATAGGAATAGGAGGTCACCCGGCCGGCCGGGTCGGTCCTGGTCAGCACATTTGACCGGCTGTCATAGGAAAACTGATAATCTCCCTGATCGTCGGGCAAGATCATCCGGGTCAGACGACCGACATCATCTCTTTCAAAAGTAGTTACATTACCCAGCGGGTCGGTTGCCGTGCTGACAAGACCTGCCGCATCGTAGGTAAAGGTCCGGCGATTGCCCTTGGCATCGGTAAAGGTGAGCGGCAGCCCTCTGCTGTCGTGGCTCATGGAGACGGCACGCCCCAGCACATTGGTCATTGAGGAGAGATTTCCCAGTCCGTCATAAGTCAATGAGGTAACAGAGCCCTCATCATTGGTCAGATTGACGGGCAGGTTCAGAGTAGTATCATACGTGACACTGACATCGACACCATGCCGTTTTTTTGAAAAAGTGAGACCGCCCTTGTCATCATAGCTCTGCAGCGAATCAACACCCTTTTTATCTGTCTGGCCAAGGCGTTGCCCCTTGTCGTTGTAGCGAAAATCTGCGACTCCCCCCTCTCCGTCAATAATTTTTGTGATGTTATGAGCCGTATCATAATAATGAAAAACATAATTGCCGCTGGGCGGGGTCATTTTCACCACGGTTTCAGAAGGGCTCACCGTGTATTCATAGGTGGTCACCTGGTCCAGGGCATTTGTCTGCTCCTCCACCCGTCCCTCGGCATCATACTGGTTGCGAATAGCGGGATGGCCCAAGGCATCGGTATAGGCCAGGACCCTGTGCTCGTTGTCATAGGAAAACTGCCTGCTCTTGCCGCCGGCGTCAATTATTTCTATAAGATCCCCTAAACCATCATAAATAAATGAGGCTGTATTGCCCGAGACATAGGGACTGGTTACGGCAATGAGTCTGCCCCCGGCATAATGAAAGAAGATCTCCCGTCCGGCAGAATCGGTAATCTTGTCAAGCTGACTGGAATGATTCAGAACAACTTGATTGTTATTGCGGTCCTGTATGGTGACAAGGCGGCCACTCCCGTCAAACAGATAACTTATCCCTCGAGGCAGGGCCAGGATAGAGCTGTCGGGATCAGGATGGGTGAAGACCGCGCCAGGCGTATTACCGCCGTTTGCCTGATAGGTGCCGGAACCTGTGTCCAGAAAGGATTCAGTACGGCCATTGCCCCACTTGACTGTGGCAATGCCGTTTTCTTCCGTAACAACAATATCATAGGAATGGCTCCAGCCGAACCCAAGCGTTCTTTCAGAGGCCGCGTCCTTTGAGTTATAGATAACCTTGAAGGCAAAGGGCAGAATAACTCCTGGAAAAGAGAAAAGATTTCGGGAATAGACATAATTGCCGATACCGGGATGGACAGGATCAAAGGTATAGGGAATATCGCGGTCATCGCCAAAGGCCGTGCTTTCCGGAAGATCTGGTGGATCAACCGGGGTGAAGTAGACCGAAACGTTGTCGGTCGGACCGTTGGGGATGGCGGCCTGCACCGTAACATTGCCGGCAAGCCCACCGGAATGCAGGGAGGATTCCACATTGCCGTCTGCATCGCTTTTTTCGGAATCAGGCGAGACAAAGCCGCCGCCGGTGGTGATCTCAAAATCGACCTGCTGGTCTGGTATCTCCACTCCAGAGTCAAGATCATAGACCGCGGCGGTTAAATCAATGGAATCATCGGAACTGGTTGTGCCCGGATCGGCCGTGAGCCGCAGGCCGAGCTCGCAGGGCTGAGTGGTGCCGCTCACGGCATAGTAATCCGTTGCCGTGTCGCTCCAGCCAAGGGCGCCGAGCCCCCCTGAAAAACCTGCCCCAAAAAGGTTCCAGGTGCAGGTGCCGCCTTTGGCCCGCAGGTGCAGAACAAAACCCTGATGACTGAACTCTTCAAGATTATCAGGCACATCCTCCCTGGTGTTGCAGCTGCCGGCGCCACCCCAGTAGAGGACGGAACAGTAACAGGTATCGGATATTCTGCTTCCCCAGCCCAGGGCAGGCTTTTCATCGATCTTCACCTCCCAGCGCACTGCACTGGCTGAGACAGACACATCCCAGGCCGAACTTGCCTTGGGCTCATAATCAACAAGCTCAAACAGACTGGAATCAAAACCGATGCCGACACTGCCGGTACCTCCGGTCATCCAACCCCACTGGGTGCAGACCCAGCGCGGCAGCCCCACTCCGCCACCGACAATTTTCGCCGTGGCAGTAAGAATCTCGCCTTCCTGAACAATTTTCGGACTGATAGTAAGGGTTCCCCAGATCTGCTGCCACCAGAGCGCATTTTTAGTTTCAGGCGGAGGCCCCAGGGCCAACGAAGGTTGTACAGAAATGAACAGATTGATAAGTGTGAGAAGAGAAACAAAGGAGAATCGATAGAAAAAAGACGAAAAAAAGCTCTTTATCATTTAGGTGCCCCTTAAGGAGAATAGATATTATCATTTGACGGTCTCGGAAAAACCCAGTCAACTGCTCGCGGAACGCGTGTAACTTGTCGAGATCGCGTTGGCTGATGGCCAGCTTCAGGGCTTGCGAATGCATCATCATTTCGTAAACGTAACTATTCAGCTGCACCTCATCTTTGAACGATCAGGCCTGCTCACATAGACGGGCTATAGCCTCGCAGGCCTGCTTGTCCAAATCTAAGGCACATCTGAATAGTTACGGCCTGGAGTTGAGGCCCATTTCGAGCCCTCGCTGAATAGATACTCGTAAACAGACATTATCATTTCAGGTTAGTTATTAAAGAGCAATTTTCAGACCAGATCTGCCATATTTTTTTTCTTATTTAAATTTAATAAGTTAGCAACTCAACCTCTTTTTTCCTGCCACAGAAACCCGTTTGCTTTCCGGGAAAATGTGCTTTTTTTTCCAAAAAACCGGAATACTTATCCAACAGAAAAAGCTCCCCTAAAGAATCATTTTTACCTTCATCGACAAGTCAGTTTTCCAATCAATGTCATGGAATAAAATTGCAGAGAGAATCGGAAAGATTTCCGCAAAGTCGACATCACCACAGTGAGGGGAAAAATCACTGATTGCTCATTCCGTTTGATATTCATTATTGTCACCTGCCAATAAAAATGGTACTCGTTTTCTTTGACAAGGAACTATCATGAATTACAAAATTTTTCTGGTTAATGTTGAAAAAAAACCCTCCCATCACCTAAAAAAACAAGAGGTACCTTCGTGAATAGTGTGATTATTTCCTGCTCGTCATGCGGCAAAAAAAACAGAATACCGGCAAAGAAACAACACCTTCGGCCCCAATGTGGACATTGTAAGGCCCCTATCAACATGACCAATCAGGCTGTTCCTGTTGAGCTTGGAGATCAGGACTTCCATGATTTTGTGAAACAGGCCCCATTGCCGATTATGGTGGATTTTTTTTCTCCAACCTGTGGCCCTTGCCAGATGATGTTGCCCATTGTCAACGCCATGGCCAGGGAGCATATAAATAAATTTATCATAGCAAAGGTCGACACGAGCAAAAATAACCAGATAGCTTTATTCTTTAATATTCGAGGGGTTCCAAGCTTCATGTTCTTCAAGGATGGGAATCTCATCGATCAAATTTCAGGTGCTGTTTCTCAAAATGTCCTGGAGCAGAAGTTAAGGAGTTTATGAGGGAATTACTTCAGTTGCCATTCTTACCCGCGCCACAAGAACACCGAAACCGACAATAGTTTCATCGTCATCTCCGGGGGGTATTCTTCCTTCAAAATCCCCAATACAATATGTTTGCGTGGTAAATGATCCAAAGGAATACATCCCTTTCTGGAGGTGGGCGATGGATAAAGCAAAAATTATGGTAAGGGTCTCTTGTTATGCAGGCTATCGAGGCGAGGAAACACCGAGATATTTTCATATAAAAGAGCGCCGCATTGATATTGCAGAAATTCTCGACCGTTGGCTCTCCCATGATCATCGCTACTTCAAAGTCAAAGATGACCATGGGACTCGGTACATTCTGCGCCACGATACTGCTTCCGGCCAATGGGAACTGACGCTGTATGACATCACACAGTCCAATGTCTCGGGTTGAGGTTCCCCCAGCTCACAGAGATGACTGAAAATGATGAAGCAAGCTGAAGAGTTTCAAATACAAAGGGAATTTTACATCAATTGTTCGCAGAACGAACTCAATACATTTTTTCTTTCCACATCTCACCACTGAATTGAATGGCGCAATTTCGGCCTGAATCCTTGGCATTGTACAGGGCAACATCGGCCTGCTTTATTACCTCCCAGATTCCTTTAGCCTTGACGTCCGGGTATTCACTCACCCCGATGCTCACGGTCTTTTTAATATCCGCCCCGGCAAGGTGGAACTGGTGCTCCTCCACAGTAATTCTGATTTTTTCTGCCACAGGCAGAGCCCTATCTTTTTCAATATCCTGAAGCAGGATCAAAAATTCTTCCCCGCCGAAACGAATTACCATGTCGGATTCCCTCACGCAATTCACCAGGATGGTGGAAAGTTCGCTTAAAACCTGATCTCCGGCGTCGTGCCCATAGGTGTCATTAACCTGTTTGAAAAAATCCATATCGCACATCAGGATGCCGAGGTTGGTTTTTCTGCGGTTGATACCGGCCAGTATCTGACTCAAGGAGACCTCAAGATAGCGACGGTTGTAAAGTCCTGTCAGCTGGTCCTTGGTAGCCATTTCTTCAAGTTTTCTGGCAAAGCGTTTTGCCTGAAGAACAGGGAGAGCCTCTTCAAGGTAATTCTGTGCCTCCAGGAGCCGCTGAGCATTGTTACGCTGTTCTGTTTTTTCCTCAGTAAACGGCAGCAGAAACTGGACCACGCCGATAACATGCCCCCCAACCAGCATTGGGATACAGAGGTAGTTCATAACATTGCCAAAAGGGCACACACGGCACATATCAGAATCGGCAAAGGAGGATACAATACCACCGGTTCTTTTTGCCCGGCAGGTATCGGACACAGTAAACTCCGGCAATTCTTTTTCCAGCTCCAGCGGACAGGAGTAGACAGGCACCAGAGAATCGTCAGAATCTATTTCGTAAATCACAAAGGTGCGCAGATCAAGCTGTTCCGTAAAGACCTTGGCAAGCCTGAAATAAACCTCTTCGCAAGAGCCGTCAGCCTCAATCTTTTGCCGGAAACCTGAAATCTCCCGCATGCGCTCCATCAGTTCCTTGGTTGCCCTGACAACATCACCTATTTCATCATGCCTCTGAAGGACCAAGGAGTTGAGGATCTCATAACACTCACTTTCTTCCACAGTCTGCTTGTTAACACTGGCGAGAATTTTTGAAAATTTCTTCAGAAGATAGACCAGTGAAACCAGGGGGGTGACAATACCCCGCGACATAAACCCTCCCAGGCTTAGCAGGAAAAGAGTAATAACAGCCAGGCTGACAAACATGAGAAGTGCGTAGCCGGAGGCAAGTTCCAGGCTTTGCCCCATGAGACTTGACGCTTTCTGGCTTTTTGCTATTGAGGTAGAAGCAAGCTGTGACTCCATGGACCGCAGGTCACCAAAAACCTTTTTCTGGTTATCCAGAACCTTTTGCCGGATGGCCGCGACAGTTGAGATTCCGTCATCAAGTTCGTAGAAAAGCTCTATTATTTCTTTTATATAGATCATCTCAGCCTCGGGAAGGCTTGGGATAATTGCCAGAAGGTTGGCCTCAAGGCTTTCCATGATCAGGGTAATATTGCGCCGGGCATTCCCCAGGGTTTCATCCTGGCCATTTAAAATTCCGGTTATATAGATTGGCTGATAATCTCGAAAACCCTGGCCGGCAACTTTTAATGCCTTTTGATAATTTGTATCATTATTGCAGATGCCGACCTGTTCAATTCTGGCAAGTATGGCATTTCCAGCCTCAAGGGCCTTGAGATTATTTGCCCGCAGACTATTCATCCTGATTTCAAGAGTGCTGACTTTATCGAGAAAACTCGCCAGGGTGGGACGCGCTTCAGGAGGCAAATCAAGCAAGACGTGTTGTGATTTCCTCTCCACTTCTTTAAGGAGTGCAGGTGAGCCTGTTTCCATAAAAGCTGTAAGATCTGCCTGGATTGCTCCTATCATCTGGGTAGTGGAAAAACTGTTTTCCAGCTCAGCCAGGAGTTGAGTTGATGCACCCTGGATAAGAACTTTATTGCGGTTGAATTGCACATATCGCCAGAGCCCAATACTGGTTACCAGCAGGATAATAAGAGCAGATCCAGCAGCTATGGCCCTGAACTTATCCTTTAAACTCCATCTTTTCATAGACACCCTTCTCTTTCTGGAAAAATCATGCTCACCTTTCACTTCATACAAGTTTTTTATCATTATGTAGCAAATAATGCGAAATATCAAACATTTAACCAGTATTATCTGAAGAAATGAAAAAACAGAGAAACAGGAAAATCAGGACATCTGTGTCAGTTTGAAATAAAATCCAAAACAAATACAACAAAATCAAAAGGATACATTGTGCCACCCAGGTTTTTCAAAAAAATTCCGGCCCAAAATAAACAGTGTGTCCGCACAGAAGCGCACCTGTTGAATCATGGCGCAATCCCCCCGCAGGGGAGGAATAAGGAAATATTCTCTCCGTTCCGGAAGCCGCTTATTGACGAGCCTGGACATATTTTCCCACATGCTTGACAACTTTTTCCAATTCCGTTAGAAAGAGAAAAGTTTACTGGTGCCCTTAACCGGGCTTAAAAGGGAACCCTGTGCAAATCAGGGACGGACCCGCCGCTGTAACCGGGGACAAAAACCACATAGAAAAGCCACTGTTTATGGAAATAAACGGGAAGGCGTGGTGAGTAGAACGATCCGGGAGTCAGAATACCTGCCTGTAAATGGAGATTAACTGCTTCCGTGGACCAGAAGCGGCTATCGTATCTGAGGAAAAACAGGGAATCCCCGGATCAATTTACATTGGTCCGGGGATTTTTTTTGTCCGCGGGCCATGATCATCTGCTTTCAGCAAGGAGGACAAAATGGCTTTACGCGAACAATCATTCTGTAAAATCACCCTTTTTCTCATCAAGGACTGGGATTCCTTTCAAATGGCCATGCGCGGCTGTCTTTACAGCCCACGGAGCTATCTGCCTCTACCGTCAGCCGATCCAGAGGTTGCAAATTAACACGGAGACAACAATGCCGACGGCATCGGCACAGAGTGCTGCCGGCAGGGCATGGCGGGTTCGCCTGATACCCACACTGCCGAAATAGACGGCCAGCACATAAAATGTTGTCTCTGTGGAACCTTGCATGGTGGAGACGAGAAAGGAAAGAAAACTGTCCGGGGCCTGATTGACCATTTCGCTCATGATGCCAAAGGCCCCGCTGCCGGAAAGAGGTCGCATGAGAGCCATGGCCAGGGCCTCGGCCGGCATACCCACGGCCTCGGTGACAGGCGAAAGCACAGAGATCAGGATATCCATGGCTCCACTGGCCCGAAACATGCCGATGGCCACAAAAATGGCCACCATGAAAGGGATGATGCGAACGGCGGTATTAAATCCTTCTTTAGCTCCGTCGGTGAGGGTTTCGTAAATTTTGACACCACGGAAATAACCGAAAATAAGCAGCGCTGATATGAGTACAGGAATAAGCCAGCTTGATATACTGTTCAGGGTTTCCGATGAAAGAAGGGACGCCGGAGGCGCCTGGACCCATCGATAAACAACAGCACCCAGAAAAGCGGAGATAAGCAGCCAGATGAAAACCCTTCCCGATCTGCCGGGGGGAAAAAGATCTGTGTCATCGTCGCTTGCCTCCTCTGTCTCGCTTATTGCCTCATAGTGCCTGGGCCGGACAATATCCTGTCTTTTGGCCAGCATCTTGGAGACGATAATTGCCACGCAGGTGGAACAGGCCGTGGCAATAAGCGAAGGAATAAGGATAGCAGCCGGGCTCGTGGCACCTGCCGCGGCACGAACGGTGATGACTCCCAGAGGAAGGAGGGTCACACTTGATGTATTGATAGCCAGGAAGAGACACATGGCATTTGTGGCGGTTCCCTTTTCCTCAGAAAGCTTGTCAAGTTCCTGCATGGCCTTAATACCCATGGGCGTCGCTGCATTGCCAAGGCCAAGGGCATTGGCGGCCATATTCATGATCATGGCGCTCATGGCGGGATGGTCATGGGGTACGTCGGGAAAAAGTCTGACCATAAGGGGCCTGACTCCCCGGGCAATGATGCGCATGAGCCCTCCGGCCTCTGCAACTTTCATGATGCCGAGCCAGAGCGCCATGGGGCCGATGAGTCCTATGGCCAGGGTCACGGCGCCTTTGGCTGACTCAAAGGATGCCTTGGTCACGGCGTCCATTCTGCCGGTGTAGGCAGCCGTCACTGTGGCAATGAGCACCAGGGAAAGCCAGATGATATTGATGGCTGAGGGCTTTTGTTTCATGGATTTTACGAAAGATTTTTTTGTGAGTGCCTGTCCAGGATGAAATTCATGTAATTGAGAAACGGTGTACCATAGGACAAATCAAACGGAAAGCAAATCGCTTCATTTATTTATAAAATATCTCATTATTCACGAGGAAAGACATCATGTATAGAAAAATTACCCAAATTCTTTTATTTTTTCTTTTTTTCAGCATTACGACACAATCCTTTGCTACTGCAGGGCAGAACAAGGGCGAAACAGCCATTGTGCTGGCAAGCTTCGGCACCACGGTGCCCGAGGCCGTGACAGCCATTACCAATATTTCGGACAAGATAAAACAGGCATTCCCAGGTGTGGAGGTCAGGACAACCTTTACCTCGAATATTATCCGCTCCATCTGGAAAAAAAGACGCGCAGAGCCGCAGGAATGGCTTGACATGGGGGTACCGGAGGAAATTCTCTATGTCAAAAATATCATCTCCACCATTGGCGACCTGCGGGAAGACGGTTACCGCAACATAATTGTCCAGCCGTCCCATATGTACTTCATGGAACAATCGCAGGATCTGCAGAGTTATGTCGATGCCTTGGGCTCAATCCGAACCACCAAGGACAAATGGCGCCCCTTTGACAAGGTGGTGATGGGCAGGCCG
The DNA here is from genome assembly GCA_020444175.1 of Desulfobulbaceae bacterium. GTDB lineage: Bacteria > Desulfobacterota > Desulfobulbia > Desulfobulbales > SURF-16 > JAHLLM01. Next base: position 22,612 of record JAHLLM010000001.1, read on the forward strand.
GCTCTGGGAATGCCGGGCGACAGGTATGACTACCATGAGGACATGGAACACGTTGTCAAAATTCTTGCCCGGGACATTGAACTGGCCAGAAAAGAAAATGCCATGCTCATCTACATGGGACACGGCAACGCACACTGGTCAACCGGGATTTACCAGGAAACCCAGAAAAAATTCCGGGAAATCTACCCTGATGTTCAAACCTTTATCGGGGTTGTGGAAGGATATCCGGCACTGGATGATTTTATCAGCCATCTCTCCCATGGTAAAACTTCAAAGATCATGTTGAAGCCTTTCATGATTGTTGCCGGGGACCATGCAGTAAACGACATGGCCGGAAATGATGCCCACTCATGGAAATCAATTCTTACAGAGGCCGGCTACACGGTCGTCCCTGTTTTGGAAGGCCTTGGAGCCAATGATTTTTTTGCGGAAATATTTACAGATCACATAAGGGATGTTGCCAAAGAGAATGGTATTGCCCTTGACTAACAGGCTGTTGAAAAATGTAGCGAGCGAAGCGGAGACAAGGAAAAATGAGGCGAAAAAGCGCAGTTTACATGGAGTAAATGAGCATTTTGAGCCAAATTTTGACGCAGTATCAGCAAGCGCAGTAGTTTTTCAACAGCCTGCTAAGCTTTTTCCCGCCTCGATCTTCATGCAGTTCGAGGCGGACTAACTTGTTTTTTACATGTTTTTTTTGCTGAAAAGAAAAATCAGGTGGAGGTGTCGAATAAAAGACCGGTCTGTTCCGAGGGAGAGGTGGACAAAAAATCCTCAACGCTTTTTTTCAGGTCAAATGTCTGCCCTGCCTGGGGATCGACAAGCTGCACAGCGGGTTGCTCTTCCCCTGAAATCTGAAACTGCGCCTCTGAGTTCCCAAGTTCGTCCAATTTTTTATTCAATTCGCGAATCTTGGACTCCAGCTGTTGACGGATTTTGGTGATTTCGGTATTTTTGCGGATGGTGGTCTTTTTCGAGATTTCGGTACGTGCGCCCTGCTCGGTTCGGACCTCTCTGGAAACTTCTACCCGCTGGCTCTGCTCATACTCCCTGGTTCTGCTGACTTGTGCTGATGCGGGCAGCGTGGTATCGATGTTATTCATGGTGACTCTCCTCAAAGTTCGCCAAAAAAACTATCTCCATAAAACATAGCAACGCTTACCAGCAGGGTCAACCCGGAAATAAAAATAATGGAACCACTTACCCTTCTCTTCATTGCCGTTGCTCTAGCCATGGATGCCTTTGCCGTGGCCCTGGCTGCAGGTGTAACCCTGCATCCGGTCAGCAAAAGACAGCTTTTCAGACTCGGCTTTCACTTCGGTCTTTTCCAGGGTCTGATGCCTATTATTGGCTGGCTGGCCGGTGTAAGCGTGCAATCAATGATCAGCGACTATGACCACTGGATTGCCTTCGGCCTCCTCTCCTATGTCGGCGGCAAAATGATCCACGAGTCATTTGAAAATGATGACGAAAACGCCAAAACAGATCCCACCCGGGGAGCGACAATGGTCATGCTTTCCATTGCTACGAGCATAGACGCCCTTGCCGTTGGCCTTTCCCTGGCGGTCATCGGGGTCAGCGTCTGGACACCGGCGCTGATAATCGGCATCACGGCATCAGCCTTCACTGTCACGGGAATGCTTCTGGGCGGCAGAATCGGCATGGTCTGGGGCAAAAGGGTCGAGGTCATCGGCGGACTGGTGCTCATTGCCATAGGCCTGAAAATACTCTTTGAACATCTTCTGTCAGGGTAAAACCCATTTCCCTGTTTTCATGTCGTAATGGTAATCCATCTCCAGCGTAAACCGCTGTCTTCTGTTTTGCTCCTTGCACTGCATTTTAAAGACAAGATTATCACCTTCAACCTTCACAAATTGAATTGTCGGCTCAGAGAGTTCCGAGTTTGCAGAGGAAGGAAACTTCTTTCTGAAAATCTCTTCAAAATTTCTGTTGAGATAGGCAATTTTTTCCTGCATATCCTTCATGAATCTATTTGTAGCCATTCTGTCACTTGCTTCTTTTCTTTTAGAGGCAAATTCCGTGTCATGGGCAAACGGACTGTTGTCAATCATGTCAACAAGTACCTGGGAAGCTCTGATGGCTTCTTCATAACGCTCCCCGGCCATAAGTTGAGCCTCCCGTTTCTCTTCCCTGTTGATCGCTGCGGTTAATTTTTTCTTCCTGATTTCATTAAGGGATACCCCCTGAGCTCCACCAGCTTTCCGGGCTCGCTCAAAAAGCATTTCACTCTGATTCAGATTACTGATTGCGCTGTCCCATCGCTCTGCACTAAAATCCTGCACAGCGGCCAGATAGGTGGAGTTGAACTTGGCCACATCGCGATACCTCTTTATTTCTTCAAGACGTCCTTTCAAATCTATTCCGGCCTTGGAGGAAATTTCTATGGCACTCTCATAATTCTTGACAGCATCACTCCATTTTTTTGCCTTGAAAGCCATATCGCCGCGCTCACAGAATGACAAAAACTCAGCTTTTCCCATTGATCTCCGAATTTCTTCTTCCAGGGACCGAACTGAAGAATCTTTTATAATAACAAGCAGACTCAAGGCTTTCTGATAGAGGGCTATGGCCTCATCCCATTTTTTTTCAGTTAGTTTGAGCGCACCATTGTCCATCATTGCCCGCATCCTGGCGGAGTGAAGTAATTCCTCAAGACCATCTACCGGGAAAGGAGAAATTTCAGGGCCCAATTTTTTTATTTTAGCCAAAGCCTTTTGAAACTCTTCTGCCGCTTCCATCCACTTTTCCTGGGCAGCTTTTTCTTTTCCCGAGGCGATCAATTCCATGGCGGCTTTACTCTCCTTCTGCTCCAGCGGAGTCATGTATTTGCCGTCAACCAGAACAGCTCCCTTCATTCCCTTTACAAATTTCTCCGTGCTGGCTGCTTTTTTGATTTCAGTCAGCATCGCCTTTTTTTCCTGGCCCCGGATAAAACGCACACCAGCCAACATGGCTTGTGTTTTTTTCATCAAAACATCAGCTTCTTTGAACTGATTCTGAGCGAGCAGGGTCTTGGCCTTTTGCCAGTTATCTACAGCACTGTCATAACTGCGCATATCAAGATAAAAAAGTCCTCCGGCCAGCAACCCAGACACGAGAACAACAGAGACACCGATAAAAAGTTTTTTCCCCCTCTTCCCCTGTTGTGCCTCTTGGGGAACGGCAGGCTCACTTTTCCGAACAGCATCTTTTTTTTGTTCTACAACAGGTCCGGCATCCTCCTCTTTTCCAGTACCCGCACTATCATCCTCCTTCTCTTCATGGGGCTCCTGATAGGTAAAATCAACATCATCCAGAGGCAACTGATCAGCATTGCCCTGCACCCATTCAAGAGCCTTGGCGTTGAATACGTCTTCGGTACTGAAACTCTGGTACGTGATGAGCTTTCCGATGTGAATAATCAGGTCAGCCAGGGTAAGGGAGGGATTCCAGAAATCCCCTATGCAAATGGCATCAGGATCAAAATCAGGATGCAGTATGGGCGTGAGAGGTTTACAGTTGGGAGGAAAATGCGGATAGCCAAACGGCACCACAATCTGAACCCGGTGCGAACTTACCCTGATGACATTCCCTTCATCATCATAGTTGAGTCCTTTTGCATGAAATTCAATCTCATAATTATTGGGCGGCTCTCCATCGGTGGAAATAATATGGATAGAGGGGGAATGTAAAAATTTTGCCTGGATATTTTCATATTCTTTGGCAAGCTGGTCTGTGGAAGTCGGCATATAAAAAAAATCCTTGAATATTTGACGGGTTCGCAGTTATGCCCCTTGAGGATAAAAAACTCTGAAGCGTATCAAGACAGGCAATATAAAAAAACGATATGCGTGTCTGCAGTAATTATGTTTTTTTAGCGGAACTTGCAGAATTTGAACCAAAGAGGGTCACACATCTCTCTGAACAGATAGAAGCAGCTATAAAAATAATAGCCAATGACAGGAGTGAGAACAAGAGTTAAGGATAGAAACAACTAAAAAGAATACCTGATATCTTAAGAAAAATATGTTTTAGTAAGAGACTAAGCATGAGATTCCACATACCCAATCAAGCAGACAATGAATAATGAGTTCCTTTAACGCAATATTCCAGATTATTGAAAATAAAAAATGTCCTCTCTATAAACTTGATGACATTCTCCGCCTCACGGACAAGGCCCTCTTTCCGCCGGGCAACAAACCTGTCTGCCTCATCCTTGCCAGGGAAATGACAGAACTGCTCTTTTCTCTCCTCTCCCAAAAATTTGACGATACGAGCAAGGATCTTATTTTCAGCTGTTCAGGCTGCTCAGGGCTCATAAAATTCAAGATGAACCAGAGTGAAGCCGTGAGTGAGGACGAAGCATCCTTATCGATTTCCGAAATTTTCGGCAAGCGTATCAATGTACCACCCAATGCTGCGGAAGGAATAGATAAACTTCCCCTTTTCCAGGCCATGGAACGGAAAAATCTGGCCACTATTCTCTCTTATTTCACCTACAGGCAACTTGAACCTGGTGTTGAGATATTCAGAAAGGGAGAAAAAGGCGACGATGTTATTATTATCCTGTCCGGCCGGGTAGCAGTGCTTGATGGCAATTTGAACATTGCCACCCTGAGCAGGGGTGAAATTCTTGGCGAGATGAGTCAGTTGACCTCACAGGCCGTCAGTGCAACGGTCAAGACCGTGGAAAAAACTGAAGTGCTGAGTATCAGCGGTGAAAACTTCAGAAAGGTCCTTGAAGAAAATCCATCTCTTTACCTCTATTTCCTCCGTCTGTTCAGTGAACGGCTTACCAAAAGCAATGCGGCCCGTCTCCAGGAGGTTGCTTCCGCCATGAGCGGCACCCTTGATGAAATGCCCCAGGTCGAACTCTTCCAGGTCTTTCACATGAATAACAAAACAGGCGTCCTGACCCTGGAACTCCCCAAGGGGGAAGCCACCATCGCCTTCAGGGAAGGTGGAATCATCTATGCCAGTTATGCCCGGGAAAAAAATCAGGATGCGATTTACGATATCATAGCCGAGAACAAGGGAGGGCGATTCAAATTCATCGCCGGTCTTTCAGTCCAGGATATGCAGACAGACGAAATCGGCGATTTTATGAAACTGCTGATGGATGGCCTGCGCAAGGTTGACGAGAACAACAGCCCTGCTGAAACAGAAGAGGACGACTCTCTTTAAACCCTTCCGGCAGGCCGCTTTTCTTTTCTGCGGAGGACGATCACGCCTAAGGCCCCGGAGCCCAGAAACCAGATCGCTCCGGGAACCGGGATTGCCGCCGGAGGCGGAGGATTGACGATACTTTCAAGAATAAAAGTTGAGCCATAGGAATTTCCAAGCCCCTGTCCTCCGTAATCAAGGACAAAACTTCCACTTCCCGTCATGATATCGACCTGGAAAATTGTTGTCTCGGAAACACCGTAAAGGATACCGTTTTCTGCCGTAGCCAACCCAAAAACATCCTCATACCCAAAGTCTGTCCCGATCACCGTCCCAGCAGCATTAGCGGTCAAGTCAATTTTTATGAGTTGTCCCAAATAGGATGACAGGTAGAGGTCTCCCTGGTAGAAAGCAAGGTCTCCGGCAGAACGATGACCGATTTCCCCATATACGGATGACGCTGCAGATATCGGGTCAATGGTATGCAGATACCTGTCTCCGGTTCCGGCGGCATACAGAGTTCCGTCATGGCCGAAAACAAGGGCATTGGCGTTTGGGATCCCATGGGGCCCGATGAGTTGACTTGCCGCATTATTTTCCGGATTAATCAGATACATATCAGTAAAGGAAATCCCGTAAAGCTCACCGGAAGGGGAATAGGCGATGTCCGTCATAATTACCGGCATCTGCCCGATAATTGCAACATCACCTGTGGCAATATCAACCGTTGCCAGTTTACGGTTGGCATCATGAACATAAAGATACGGGGCAGCAAAAAGCTCTCCGATGTAAGAGAGTGGAAAAAGGACAACAAACAGCAGGGCCAGCAATATTTTTTTCATTTTCCCTTCCTCGCATGAATACTGTAACAAGATTAGTTACATTAAAATTATAATAATTACTCACAAAAGAAAAGAAAATTTTCACTCACAGCTCCTACTATCAAATAGATAGAACTGTTTAAATATACGCCTTTATTTTTTGCTTTCCTGCAAGAAAATCAAAGGGAAGGATATGAAAATAAAGAACTCCTCTTTAATTTTGACGGTTTCGTAAAAACCCCCTCAACCGCCGCCGACAAGTATGTAACTTGTTGATATTTCGTTGGCGGATGGTCAGCTTGAGAGCTTTTTGCGAGACCATCAATTTTGGACCAGGAAATTAACTCATGCTAAGGGTGTGTGCATGTATTTTTCCTGCCTGCAATCAATTCTCAGTTAGTGTCTGTCCAGAAATAGGTCATTTTGTTCGAGATCAAGGATCAGCGCTTTAATGCTCCCGAAGCCTGCAACAATGCCCAACCACTTCCATCCGGCACATTTCCATCGTACGTATTGTCTTTCCGACGGGCTGCAAAATGATCAAGAAGTTGGTTCGCAAGTTTTTTGCCGAGTTGCACTCCCTCCTGATCAAATGAATTGATATTCCACAAAAAACCCTGAAAGGCGATTTTTGCTTCATAAAGAGCGAGAAGAGCTCCCATTGATCCGGGAGTCAGCCGGTCTGCCATTAAAACGGAATTTGGACGATTTCCAGGAAAACGCTTATTGGGATTTTCATGCTCCTGTCCGGTAGCAAGCGCCAGTGACTGGGCGAGCAGATTGGCCAGCAATTTCTCCTGGGAGGAGGTTTCCTTAATAAGTATATCATTGTCGTACTGCGATTTCCGGAAACCTATAAACTCAACAGGGATGACAGTGGTACCCTGGTGAATGAGCTGGTAAAAAGCATGTTGGCCGTTTGTGCCGGGCTCCCCCCAGACAATAGGCCCGGACTGATAGGAGAGATCCGCCCCCTGCCGGTTAATGGACTTGCCGTTACTCTCCATGTCACACTGCTGCAGATGGGCAGTGAAACGGATAAGCCCCTGGCTGTAAGGAAGGACAGCCACTGTTTCACAGTTTAAAAAATTATGATTCCACACCCCGAGCAGCGCCATGAGAAGCGGAATATTTTTTCGAATATCTTTTTCTTCGGCAGCAGCATCAACTTCGGCAGCCCCTCGCAGGATATCCTCAACCCCTTGATAGCCAAGGGCAAAACCGAGCATCACACCGCCAACCATGGATGTTGCACTGTAGCGGCCGCCAATATAATCAAACATATAAAAGGAACGGAGATAGGACTCCGGATTGTCCATGGGGCTCCCTTCCCCTGTGACGGCAACAAAATGTTGCTGCGGCTCAAGACCTTCTCTTTTGTAAGCCTCGCGAACCAATTCCTCGTTGGTCAGGGTTTCCAGCGTGCTGCCGCTTTTTGAAACAACATTGACCAGAGTGCGGGAAAGATCCAGCCCTTTCAAAACAGAGGCAGCGTCATCCGGGTCAACATTGGAGATAAAATGAACCCGTCGACCGGAAATCTTGAAAGCGGATAAGGCATGGTAAAGGGCTCGCGGCCCTAAATCAGAGCCACCGATACCCACTTGCACCATATCGGTGAAAGCTTCGCCATTCTTGTTGACAATGGCGCCGCTCTGTAAATCAGCCAGAAACAGACGCAGCTTTTGCAGTTCTTTGACTGCCTGGCCGGCAGCATTGGGTTCTGCCGGAGAATCGGAGAAAACATCCCGGGTGGCGGTATGCAGAACCTGTCTGTTTTCAGAATCAAACCCTTCTATGCGATTCATCACCGCACCACTCTTCATGGTCTTGAACTGCTCCGTCACCCGGCATTCATCGGCAAGAGCCTGTAAGGCATCAAGCACGTCATCATCAATCCTCTGGGTACTGTACAGGAGGTCAAATCCGGCCATTGAAGAAACGTATTTTTTAATACGGTCTGCAGCAACAACTCTGGAGGAGGCGAAATTAAAGGGAGCCTGAGCCAATTCCTTTAACAGGGCAAAAGAAGGATGCTTATCAAGGTCAACAGGGTTCATACGGTTATCCTTTTTTTATCAGATAAATTTGTTGGTAATATTGTGAAACTACATCAAAAAAGTATGGTGGAATTAAAGCGAAATGTCAAAAGGGATAATCTTGCCCAAAGCCTCTGAACGAGCCGGAGCAACACGCTCAATCAGCAATTTACGAAGCCTGAACCTGTCGAAATCGTATTTTTTACGATTTCATCACAAGAAATGGTTTATATCTTTTTCCGCTCCTGTCCCAGATCGTCCGGGCCTTTTATCTGATAAATACGCACCTTTCGACTTCTCGGGAACTCTCTTTTGGCAATGGATTTCAATAATTTCGCGAGTTCATCGACCGTGACCTGAAATTCATTTTCCTCATAGCCCCTCTCCTGCACTGCAAGGTTCTTGTCGTCCAGTTTCATAACGGAAACACCCCTGTTTCTCTTGTAGGTCAAAATTTCAACCCCGGCGGGCGCATCTATTTTGCGGACAATCACCAGAACCAGTTTTATAGCCGTCTCTATGTTGATTAAAGCCATTTAACTTTTCTTTATCATTCGGACATTGACTGTTTACTCATATCAGGACAGATATTATGGGAATTTTTTTTATTCAAAAAACAATGGGAAATCAAGATGATGATTTTATTATATCCAGAAGCTGCGCAGTCTTGCTCTGCAACAGTTCCAGGTCCCCGCGAGTTTCCACATTAAGCCGCAGCAGAGGTTCTGTGTTGGATTTTCTGATATTAAAACGAAAGGTGTCGCACCCCATGCTGAGGCCGTCAACAAAGTCTTTTTGCGGGCACTCTTCGGCAAAAATGGCTTCGACCTTTGCTATAACCGCATCGGGGTCATCAACCCGGTTGTTTATCTCGCCGCTGACCGGATAAGCGGCCTTCCTGTCATGAATAAGAGCAGACAGGCAAGACTCTGATGTACTTAAGAGTTCAGCAACAAGAAGCCAGGGAATCATACCAGAATCACAATAGGCAAAATCCCTGAAATAATGATGGGCACTCATTTCCCCGCCATAAAGGGCATCTTCGGCCCGCATGCGCTCTTTAATAAAGGCGTGTCCCGTCTTGCTCATCACAGGATTGCCGCCGGCTTCTTTGACCAGCTCTCTGGTATTCCAGGTCAGGCGCGGATCATGGATAATTTTTGCCCCCGGTGTTTTACTCAGCATTGCCTGGGCCAGCAGACCGACAACATAATAGCCTTCTACAAACTCACCTTTTTCATCAAAGAAAAAACAGCGATCAAAATCTCCATCCCAGGCAATTCCCATATCCGCCCCATTGTCACGGACAGCCTGAGAGGTGAGCTGTCTGTTTTCAGGAAGAAGAGGATTGGGAACCCCGTTTGGAAAAGCCCCGTCCGGCTCATGCAATATCTTGACAAAATGAAAGGGAAGTTCCTTTTCAAGCAGATCAATTATCGGGCCGGCACAGCCGTTTCCTGCGTTGACAACAAGTCTCAGTGGTTTCAGATTGTCCGGGTTCACATAGCTGAGCAGATGCGACACATACGAGGTCTGATTATTCAGTTTCTGCAACCTACCCGCAACCTTTGCCTCTATAGTGTCTCCGGCGGCTGCCAGCTCTTCAATATCACGCAATCCCGTATCTCCGCTTACCGGCACAGCGCCTTTTTTTACGAATTTCATTCCATTATAATCAGCAGGATTATGGCTTGCAGTCACGATGATGCCACCGTCTACATCAAGATCAAAAGAAGAAAAATAAATTTCCTCTGTACCGCAGAGGCCAAGATCAATAACATCCACTCCTGCGGTAAGAAATCCCTGGGCCAGAGCTTTTGACAAAGCAGGACCGGACAACCTGATATCATGCCCCACAGCAATTTTTTTGGGTTTAAAAACTGCAGAAAATGCCTGACCAATTGAAAAAGCCAGGTCCTCATTTAATTCATCAGGCACTTTTCCACGAATATCATAGGCCTTGAAACAGGTGAGTCGACTGGTCATATTGTATCCCCTAAAAATAAAATAAAATTTATTCGACTTTGAGACTAATAAAAGCACCTTGCTCATTACAGTTTATAATCCACAAAAACAGTAAAAAAATTGACAGCACGCTTTTTATTGACCATTATCTGCCAAGTTGTCAAATCAATTTTGACGGTTTGGCAAAAACCGACTCAACCGCCGCCGGAACACCCGTAACTCCCTGATATTCCTTTGGCGAACGGTCAATCTCCGAGTTTTTTTTACCTTCAAGAGGCAGAAATGCAGATTCATCAATTTTCCATGTTCCCATGGCAGGAATCATACACACGCTAAGGAAATATAATGACTCAGAAAATATTACCACCCGACATCTCCAACCAGATTGCCACACTTTATCATGACATGGAAAGCGCCTATGATGACCTGGCAAAATCACTCGACTTTACCTGCCAGGGATGCCCGGACAACTGCTGCGACAGCTACTTTCAACACCACACGTATACGGAGTGGGCCTATTTATGGGAAGGCATGGAGGAGCTGCCGGAAGACAAGAAAAACCGTTTTTTGCAACGAGCCGAGGAATATGTGAAAGAAAGCAAGAAAATGCTTGCTCGCGACGAAAGACCCAATATCATGTGTCCCATTAATGAACAAGGACTTTGCGGCCTTTATTCACACAGGTTAATGATCTGTAGACTGCACGGCATTCCATCGGCAATGACACGACCGGATGGAAAGAGAATGGAATTTCCCGGTTGTTTTCGATGCCAGGAAATCGTTGAAGGCAGAAAGGATATAACCCACCTTGACCGGACAAAGATGTACCAGAGACTGGTGCTCCTGGAGATGGAGTGGCTTGGCCCCAAACGTCATGTTCTGCCGAGAGTAAAAATGACTCTTGCCGAAATGCTCGTTAAGGGACCGCCAAGCCTGGATTTTTGCAGATAACTTCACTGAAATTTGATGATTTCGCAAAACATTTCGAAGCTGTCCTTCCGTTAACGCACTATCAACAAGGACATACGGGTCACAGCGACGGTTGACTGGTTTATTATGAACCATCAAATTTGACAATCTCGCAAAAAGTCCTGTAGCTGACCATCCGCCAACGCAATATCAACAAGTTACACACGTTCCGGCGGCGGTTGAGAGGGTTTTTACGAAACCGTCAAATTTCGGAAAGCTAAAGAAGCGAAGTTAGAACGTCACACTCCTTGCAAACCTCCATCTTATTTTTACAGTTTTGTACTGTACTGCAGCAATCGCAGAGAGTCCCGCAAAGAAACCAGCAGAGATGACCGGCTTGAAATTCCCAGGCCGGACATTCTTCTTTCCGCTCACATTTTTTTCGATCCCAGCACATTTCACGATTCTGATCATTACGCCGCTGGCTTGAAAGCAGGAAATACAACTGCCTTTCAATATGGCTGGGAATTGAACGCCATCCCTGCTCATAGCTGTGGATGGCCTTTAAGGACACACCCAGTAGCTGCGATAGTTGTTTCTGTGTTTTCCCCAGTTTTTTTCTTGCTACAGCAAATTCTTTTTTTTCCATGATTCCTTTTTGATTGAACTTTTTTGGTTCCTATTCAGCGCCTGAGATCATTGAACTCATCAACCAGGGGACAAAACGGCCCTGCTTTTGAAAGAGAGACTCATTTGGAGCTGAAACCTTCTGACTCTGGTGCAATAAATTTTTTTGACACCAATATGCCCTATCTGACTCTCTAAAAGCGAGAGAAATGCTCATTTCATGCTGAATAGTTAATTTTTTTTATCCTTCGCCGGAACAATGTTGCACACTGTAACATCTTGCTTATGAAAAAAACAAGCATTACCGCTTTTCTTAATGATAACTCTTTTCAACTACAAAAAAAAGAGCGGCCATGGCATTATCTGCCATGGCCGCTCTAAAAAAAAACAGAATAAAAAAATTAGCTGCGGATCATTTCCGCGATTTGAAAGGCAAGCTCCAGACTCTGCTCAGCATTAAGCCGAGGGTCGCAGTTTGTCAGATAATTGCGCTGGAGATGCTGATCAAGGATATTCCGGCCACCACCGGTACATTCAGTAACATTTTCTCCGGTCAACTCGAAATGGACACCACCGGGAATTGATCCTTCAGCCCAGTGAATTTCGAAGAAACATTGAAGCTCCTGGAGAATATCATTGAAATTTCTCGTTTTATGGCCGGTTTCAGCGGTATAGGTGTTGCCATGCATGGGGTCGCAGCTCCAGACAACCTTATACCCCTCTTTCTTTACTTCGCGGATCAGGTTCGGCAGGTATTTTTCAACATCCTTCGCACCAAAACGAGTGATCAGGGTCAACCTGCCCGCTTCATTTTCCGGATTCAATTTTTCAATAAGCTGTTTTACCACCTTAATATCATGCTTAGGTCCAACCTTCATGCCTATGGGGTTTAAAACACCACGCAAAAATTCGACATGAGCCCCTTCAAGCTGCCTTGTCCTATCGCCAATCCAAAGCATATGACCGCTGCAATCATACCATTTGCCGGTGATGGAGTCCTGTCGAGTCAAGGCTTCCTCATAACCAAGCAAAAGCGCCTCATGGGAGGTAAAAAAGGAAGCTTGATTGAGCTGGGGAGTATCCGTGTCCAGACCGATCACCTCCATAAAATGCAATGCCTGATCAATATTCCGAGCCAATCGCTCATAGGACCGGCCCATTGGCGAGGCCTTGACAAACTCCTTATTCCAGGCCTGAACACGATTTAAAGCCGCGTATCCTCCCCTGGTAAAAGCACGGGTAATATTCATAGTGGCGGCAGCAAGATAATAGCCTTTAAGCATCCTTTGCGGATCAGGTATACGCGCCTCCGGGGTTGGTTCGAGGCTGTTTACCATGTCGCCCCGATAGCTGGAAATCTCCTTGCCATCCACAACCTCGGTGTCAGAAGAACGGGGCTTGGCATACTGGCCGGCCATGCGGCCCACTTTGACAACAGGCTTTCCACCCGCATAGCTCAAGACAACAGCCATCTGCAAAATAACCTTAAGGGTTTCCCGAATTCCGGGAGCGGTGCAGTTGTCAAAATCCTCGGCACAGTCACCACCCTGAAGAAGAAAAGCCTTGCCTTCAACAGCCTTGGCCAGCTGTTTTTTCAACTCGCGGATTTCCCCGGCAAAAACAAGAGGGGGAAGCTTGGAAATAGTATCCACTGACTCCTGATAAGCTTTCTGATCAGGCCATTTTGGTTGCTGCAGTGCTGTAAAATTCTGCCAGCTTGATTTTGTCCACTCAGACATCAGTTTTCTCCATAATTAGAAATCCATACTCTTATCCGGGTCAATCACCCGTATTCGAATCTATCCTCTTCCCTCAGGAGCCTTTGGCAATGCACAGGGACTTCCAACGCAGCAGAGCTCGACATCAAAGGCATTCAAAATCCGCAGCTCCCTTTCCCTTTTCTTGTCATCAGCAAATAAAGCAAATTGAGCGTGCTCAAACATCTTGAGGGCGTCTTCTCTGGAAGGGATAGCCTCAAGCCCTGTGCCAATCACCTCGCCACTCAACGTATCCATTATTTCCGCATCTTCGCCATTGGTAACAATAGCAAAAGGAATCCGGTACTCTTCATCAAATACCCGGGCCGCTGCAATGGCCGAACGCTCCCTTGTTACCAGGGAACCCGGACCATAACGTAAAACCATGAATCGTTTTCCGTTACAATGAATGATTATATCAATTTTTGAGGTAACAAACTGTTGAGCAAAAAGCGTCTCAATGGTACGCCTCATTTCCAGCTCGTCTTTGGCAAAGCCTTTTCCCTCCACCAGAAGCCGAGCCAGCCCCTGGCGAATCCGCTCATCATCCGTATCCGTTATTGTTTCACCTGTAACATAGTCCTTACATGTTCCATAAACAATGTGATGCTGAGGGATATCGCTCATAGTCTTCTCTCATTCTAACAGGCTGTTGAAAAATGTAGCGAGCGTAGCAGAGACAAGGAAAAATGAGGCGAAAAAGCACAGTTTACATGGAGTAAATGAGCATTTTGAGCCGAATTTTGACGCAGTATCAGCAAGCGCAGTAGTTTTTCAACAGCCTGCTAACCAAACAAGGAGCCGTGAGGCCCCTTGTCTATACATCTCATACTTTTTCTCACTGTTGCTTGAGCATTACAGTTCAAGCCATGATTCGGAGAAAACTGTCTGTCCGGAAAGAACTTTATAGGTTTTATAGTGTTCAAGTGCGGTTCCTGTCAGTCCGGCAGGATCAGGATCATTGCCGTCCATCATGCCGTGGACCATATCAACGAGGTCTTGTCGTTCTCCTTTACAGATAGCCATCAGCTCGGCATCGTAGGAATTGACAATGGCTGTCGTTATGCCGTGTTTCATCAGCATAATCAGGTAGGTGCGGTCAAGGTACTTCCGAAGGTGCTCAGCCACGCCATTGGAAACATTGGAAAGACCGACAGTGGATCCTGCGCCCGGGGCGATATCAGCCAGCATGCTCATAAACTCAAGGCCGGAAGCAATCTGGTCGGCGCCCAGGGTAATGGGGGTGCCGATAGGGTCAAAAAGCATTTTCTCATTGGGAATTCCTGCTTCCATGAGAGCCATCATCAGATCAACGGCCATAGCTGCCCTTTCATTTGAATCACGGGGCATGCCATCCGGTCCCCAGAGAAGAGCAATCACGTTACAGCCAGCTTCAGCAGCCACAGGAATCAACTTTTCCATTCTCTCGGGCTGAGCTGAAATAGAATTCATGAGAGCATCGGCTTTATTCTTTACAGCTTTAAACCCGGCTGCCATGGCATCAGTATTTGTGGTATCAAGACAAAGCGGTGTATCGGTCACAGCCTCAACAGTCTCAACAACCCAGGGCATCAATTCAGTACCGTCTTTACGGGCAGGCCCAATATTCAGATCCAGATAAGCAGCACCGGCTGCACTTTCTTCCTTGGCCATTTCCTGAACAGGACCGGGATTTCTTTCCTTCATGGCCCCGCCGCTTCTTTTTCCCATAATATTAATGCTTTCAGCGATTGCTAATACCTTCTGAGACATGGAATCTCTCCTTATCAAAATATATTTTTATTAAAAGGGGTTATTTTCGCACAGATGCCCTGGCTATTCAACTATGAACGTTACAAAATAGCGTGATTATCAGACCTTGTCAACACGCAAAACTACCTATGAAACAACCATACATCATGCGCATTCAATGCTTCTGCAAATCAGACAGAAGAATTGCATTTTGCAAGAGCTCTTTCACACCTGTGCCCAAACAAGATGACATTGCCTGAAGAGCTTTGTTTTGCATGGCAATCTATTATAAAAATTCGAATGCTGAATTTCGAAATGAGAAACAATATCAAAAAAGACAAAATTATTTAAACGAACTCCTCTCTTTGCCCAAATCGAGATAAGAGAAAATCACATTTTTTTAAATAATCATGATTTTCGGAATGGAGAAAAAATTGTTTTGCAGGCTTGATATTATGACATAATTTTCACTTTGGAGCGTGCCACAACACTGTTTAATGGTTGGCCATTTTTTTTGTGTTAGCTACGTCGGCAGATATAAACGACCCCGGCAGGATTGCCTTGTGCATCTACTTTATTGACTGAGTACCCGGTCTTAGCTAACACATCCAACAAGTAGCTTTCACGGAAAACTAACTCCATCCAGCCATTGGTTCTAATCTGCCACAGAGCTTCTCCTGTCGGATTTATACCCCAGGAGTAGGGCAAATTATTTTTGATAGGCTCCCCAGCAAGGAGCAGTACGGAATCACTTTTCATTACAAGGGGAAGCTCGCGCAAGAGTCGAACGTGGTCGTGACAATGGTGAAAAGACTCGAAAAACAGAATCCCATCAAACCTGGAAGCCATTTCGGGTACAGAAAAAAAATCCCCACAGACGTATTCAATCTCGACGCCCAGCCGCTCGGCCCGTCGTTTAATCAGGGTTCCGTACTTGTCGTTAATGTCGACGACCGTCACACGATAACCCATTTGCGCCAGCAACAGACTTGTATTTCCCCAGCCAGCTCCAAGCTCGATGATAGATGCCCCGGCAGGAAGCGCCATTGACGAAATGATTGAGCTATATGCCTGCAGTTGGCGTGCAACAGTTTGAGGGTCCTGCGTGCAGAAGGGATATGGGTTTGTTACGTGGTGGTCGAGATCAAAATCCCATTTTTCATTTGCGACGGAATAGGGTCGATTCGCAAGCTGGACATACATGTTGTGCCAATAGTCGGTAAATTCCTGACTCATTGGATCAACCTTAGGCGGAGAGAACTCGTACCAGAAACCGGCTAGAGCTTGAACAAACTGCGCCTCCGAGACCTGTCGCATTTCCTGCGCCCTAATAAGTGCCCGATCAAGTTCCTGAACGTCGCGCATACCACCAGTTGGCCAAGGTTGTAAAGAGCTGGATTTTGGCGCCAGGATGGACATAAGTGCAGCTTTTTTACTGACCAGCCTGCGGACAAGAGACATCATAATATTCACTCTAATTCATTGGCTGGATAACTTCGGTATAGCCAAGCAGGCCGCTTTAGTGCGTCAGTCTGGGCTGTTTTAGTCGCCTTCAAAAAAATGTATTGCCCCAGGTCATCCGCTCGAAACCGCACCAACGCTTCAAGCCGATTCAGGTCAACGTAACCTTGCGCATGATTTTCGTGAACATCGGCCGTGAAATGCTTATTAATAGCAAAGCCCTCATGCTGTAAGAGCTGGACGAGATCATGTCGGTTGTATTCTCGGTTATGCCGTCCATATGGACCGTAACCGGAATAAGGGTCGTAGATGTTCTCTCCCGAAATCAGCCGAGCCACATTTTCAAGACGAGCTACATTGGGTGTTGTAAGAATCATCACCCCACCAGGTCGCAGCACGCGTTTGATCTCTCGTAACACTTTGCATGGATCTTTAAGCAGGTGTTCGATAATCTCGGCAAAGATGACCAGATCGAATTCCGCGTTGCTGTATGGGAAACGATCATCCTCGATGTTAAAATGGCGGTAATCGAATTGAACGGTGGATCGTTTGCCCGTCTCAAAATCTTGATAAAAACAAGTTTGTTTTCCTTCGTCTGGATGAGATGGGTCGAAATAATTGCCTAAGGCGAGTTCTAGTGGCGTAAACTGCTGAAGTAGCATTGTTGTGAAGTAGGGGTTAGCCCCGAGCTCCAAACATTTTCCACTCATTCCATCTGTCAAGCCTAAAGTATACACAAAGCGCCGGAAATCGTGTACAGCATAGTTGCGCATTTCCTGTTCAGGGCCGTCCTCGACACGTACTGAGGTGACGAAATCAAACAATTGCGCTTCTGACAGACCAGAAGGCAACGGAAGGGGGGGGGCTCAGTTCAGAAATACCCGTTGTTTGATGGATCGAGGCCAATCGTAGTCGCCTAGTCACTTTCCGCACCAAAGACAGGTTTGGGTGGGAGGAAATTGCTTTTCGGAGGGAGGAAAAGGATATGGGATTCATATGCATTTTTTCCAGAAATCAACTTGTAAAAAATCGGAAATATTCATTGCCGGTAATTGACAATACGTGTCATCTGCATCAATAACCTAAAGCCAGTTATTGATATTTAAACAAATAAAACATGGGAAGGATGTATTTGCATAACAACTCGATACCATTTGCAAGCATATTTGTCAATTTGAAGAAAATTGTTTTGACTGAAAGCTAGAAAGAATGAGAGCCTTGCGATGAGAGCGCTTTTCAAAACAGTTAAATCCCACATTCCCCATTAATGATGATTGGGAAACAAACATATCTACACAGACCGTTAAATCCATTTTTATTGGATTTCGATATTCGAGCATGAGCATTCTAACAATTACCCCTCAAATCCTGCACAAGATCAACACAGAGCACCACCTTTGACCTTCCCTTAAAAATTGTGTCAGTGAACTGGAAATTAAAAAATAAATCCGATAAGATAACTGCATCTGTACATATTTCTCTACCAGTTCACCTAAAAATTATCCGGGAAAACCAAAATGATCGACTTTTTTCTCCAATTCAGTCCGGTTATGCAGGCGTTCATTGCCACACTCTTCACTTGGGGCGTTACTGCTGCAGGTGCTTCACTCGTTTTTTTCACACGCACTATCAATCAGAGGCTCCTTGATTCAATGCTTGGCTTTGCCGCAGGCGTCATGATTGCGGCAAGTTTCTGGTCGCTTCTTGCCCCCGGAATTGAGATGGCCGAACAGCTGGGAGACATTCCATGGCTAACAGCGGTCATCGGCTTTATGGGTGGAGGAATTTTCATGAGACTGACGGACAAATTTCTGCCGCACCTGCATCCCGGCCTCAGTTACGACAAAAAGGAAGGCATAAAAACATCATGGCAACGAAGCACCCTGTTGGTCCTTGCCATAACTCTCCACAACATACCTGAAGGACTTGCTGTCGGTGTCGCTTTCGGGGCCGTGGCAGCCAATCTTCCGTCTGCCACCATCGGAGGGGCAATTGCCCTGGCAATCGGCATCGGAATCCAGAATTTTCCGGAAGGGACTGCCGTATCAATGCCGCTCAGAAGAGAAGGCATGGGGCAGTGGAAAAGTTTCCTCATGGGTCAGGCTTCCGGCTTGGTGGAACCCATTGCCGGAGTGCTCGGAGCTCTCTTTGTCCTGAAAATGCAGCATGTCCTGCCGTACGCCCTCTGCTTTGCCGCCGGGGCCATGATTTTTGTCGTGGTGGAGGAACTTATTCCGGAGTCTCAAAGAACGTATGCCAACATCGACATAGTTACAATGGCGACAATGAGCGGATTTTCTGTCATGATGATTCTTGATGTGGCCTTGGGATGAAGGGTTATCTCAATAGCGACTCGCAAGGCCAGGAGCCGACGCATTGCAATCCCCTGCAGCTCACCGACCAAAAGATTTTAATTTTAGCAAAAGAGCCTCCCACAACCGCAAAGGGAAAAAATGCATTCCAGGCATCATTATTTTTCGCCAGCCAGCCAGAGAGCCAACAATTTGTGCATCCTGAAGATAATGAACATGCCAGCCAGCCTTTCTGGCCCGCAGGCAGAATTCTATAGGCCAAAAAAGAGAAAAAGACCGATTCAGGCCTCCGATATCCCCAAGAAGATAACGGCTGACCGTCATACCTGAACCGGCAAACCAATCCGTTTCACCACCGGCGTATTCACTCCACCCGGCCATGTCCTTTCCCGGCAGATTTCTCCCACAGGCTAAAAGAGACAAAAACGAAGGGAAACAGCGGGCAACATGCTGGATGGTCCCCTTCTCACTCCGAATCTTGGGACCTGCAATGCCCGCTTCCGGCACATCGTCAAGGAATTCAACAAGCCTGGTAAGACAGTGGCTGGTCACCACGGACTCATGATCCCAGAACGAAACATAGCGTCCTGTTGTCTGGGGCAAGACCTTGTTGATCTTATCGCAGACATTTTTTTGCCCGCCACATTCACAAACACGAGCTTCGGGAAACTCCCTGGAAAGGAGATCAAAATCCCCGTCAATGAAATCAACGAGGACGATGACATCCAGGGAAACATGATCCGCATTTTCAAAAACAGACGCCAGAAAACGCCTGGAATGTTCCGGCTTACCGGCAGCCAGGACACAGATGGAAAGATCAGGTTCCATCGCTTCTCCTTTGCCTGTTCAAAATCAAAGTGCCCATGAGCAAAAGCCGTATTTAACGCTCTCACAAAACAACCTCGACCACCGCAGGTACGTCCGGCAATCGACGCGGAGGTCAGTTCCAGAGCTTTATCAGCCTCCATCTCCTTTGGCGAGTTCCGCAAACTTATCCCGCATTGTCGGGAAGAGACTTAAATCGGTATGCGGCAGAAAAAGTGCCGCCATATAATGACTCATGAAATCCGGATTGTCGCTCAATTCCATATTGGTGATCAGCTTGCTGACTTCCCCTCTCTCCCGGAACCGCTTATGATCATCCAGACTGATCTGGGCACCCAACAATGAGCCGTTTCCGAGATAATAGAATTTGTCTCGGTCAACATCCGGCAGCAGACCGATGCTGATAGCCCTCTCAAGATCAATATAGGCCCCGAAGTTACCGGCCAGCACAATACGATCAAGATCAACAAAGGTCATGCCGACAGCGTTAAGCAATGTCTGGTATCCGGCGTACATGGCCCCTTTTGCCCTGACCAGATTTTCAATATCAACCTCGGTAATGACGATATCCTCGCCAATCAGGGAATCTTTGGCCCAGGCAAGGACATACTCATAACCATCCTGGCCTTCCCTGATGCGGGGATGGTCAATCTTTGCGTTAAACTTACCCTGCTGGTCAATGACCCCGGCCTCAAGCAATTCCGAAACAATACTGATAAGACCTGAGCCGCATATGCCGCGAGGCTTGGTGCGGTCTATGGTGACAATCATCGGATCATAAGTTATTGGATGGATATGAAAACTCTCAATAGCTCCGGAACTCGCCCGCATTCCGAACTTGACACCACCACCCTCGAAGGCCGGCCCTGCAGAGCAGGCGGTACACATCATCCAATCCTTGTTGCCCACCACGATTTCACCGTTGGTGCCGATATCTATAAACAATGTATAGGCAGAGCTCTTATGCATCTGAAAGGCGTGGACACCGGCAACGATATCACCGCCCACATAACTGGCGATGGAAGGATACAGAAAAAGACGCACTGACGGGTGGGCCATAACCCCGAGTGAAGCCGCCCTGGTCAGAGGGAACTGGCTGCAGGCCGGAACATATGGAGCTTCCCTGATATACTTGGGGTCTATCCCCAGAAGCAGATGAGACATTACGGTGTTGCCGGCAGCCATAATATAGCTTATGTCGCTGGGGCTGATGACCATCTTCTTGCAGACCGAGTGAATAATCTCGTTAATGGTATGGACCACCTTATCCTGAAGGTTTTTCAGGCCCCCAGGCCGCTGGGAATAAATAATACGGGAAATAACATCCTCACCGTAGCGAATCTGCCCGTTATAGGAAGAGTATTCGGCAAGGACCTCGCCGGAATTCAAATCCATCAGAATACCACTCACCGTCGTGGTGCCGATATCAACGGCAAGACCGTAAAGCCTGCCGGTCGTATCTCCGGGCTCCACGGCGATTATCCTGTCCGGCTCCCTTTTCCTTTTACCGCGCAGCATGAGAACCGTGACTTCCCAATTCGCCTCCCTGAGAGTAAAGGGCAGCTCCTGCAGCATCTCGGGATGATCGTAGGTCGGCTCCTTACACTCAAAACACCCCCCCTTTATAGCCCGCAAAAGGCGCTGTAAATCAGGCACATTATCCTCCAGGGAGGGAGGGTCGATCTTGACAAAACGTTTTTCCACCGGTGGCGAGACATCCCATTTACCGATCAGCGCATCAAGGGAACGAGCCGATATAGCCCGTGTTGTCTTCGGCTTGCGCTTAAGCGCCCTGCCATCTTTACTTATTGCCTCAGGAACCTCCACAACAAGATCGGACTGAATGCTCGCCTGGCAGGCAAGCCTGACTCCCTGATCATACTCCTCCTGTTTCAGATGTTGAGCCTTACTGGAGAGAACCTCTCCCTCCTTTATTTTGACCTTGCATTTCCCACACACCCCGTCCCCGCCACAAAAGGCATGGATATAAACACCGGCCTTGGCAGCGGCGGCCAACAGATTCTCCCCATCGTCTACGGTGATGGTGGCGTTATCAGGCAAGAATTTTACTGTTTTACTCATTTTTTTTATCCCATTAGAACGTAGTTTGGAAAAGAGCGCAGCTCTCGGATACCATATATATTTTCAATCTAAAATCAACACGTTAGCAAAGAAAGAGAACTTCACACAGCTTTTATGCATTTGCACAATATCAGGAACAATTATCTTGTCAAGAACAAGAGCCCAAAGGCCACTGGAATTCTTTTTTCTGCCTAAAGACAATGCATGCAGGTAAAGTACTGACCAAAAACAAAATTATCTTGTCATCGGCAGGAAGTCCCGTTAGAATATCTTGGATATATTACTCAATTTTTAACTTTATCACTATGAGCTTGTGTCTTCCCGAAAAGAGGATAATTTACGTCAACCTCTTCCGGAGCGGAGCTATCTGGTGCCTGTCCAGAAATAGGTCATTTTGTTCGAGATCAAGGATTGCGCAAAAAATTACCGGAGGCATATATACGATATTCCGAGGATAATTTTTTAAGCATGACGCAGATATCGGTCAAAAGGTCCATTTATGGACAGGCACTATCTGGACTCCGCACGATCAGATTTCACAACGGGCGGACACGCGCTCAAACAAAACACTGACAACCTACACATTTTTATACTGAATTTTAAACGAGGTAAGGGAGGAAGAAAAAATGGCTGACGAAAAAGTGATCCATGTGACTGACGGAGATTTTCAAAAGGAAGTACTACAATCCGACATCCCGACTTTGGTGGATTTCTGGGCGCCATGGTGCGGTCCCTGCAAAGCTATCGGTCCCATGATCAATGAACTTGCCGGTGAATTCGAAGGCAAGGTTAAAATCGTCAAGATGAATGTTGACGAAAATCCGGAAACTCCAGGCAAATACGGCATCCGTGCTATTCCCACACTCATCTTTTTCAAAAACGGTGACGTTGCCGACCAGATTACCGGCGCTGTGGGCAAGACACAGCTTGTGGCCATGCTGGAAAAATAATGGCGGCAACAGACTATCAACTTATTATTGTCGGAGGCGGACCAGCCGGGCTTACTGCCGGGCTCTACGCCTCTCGCGCCAGGCTGAATGCGGTCCTGCTCGAAAAGGGTGCTTCAGGGGGACAGGTGATGAATACAGATTGGGTTGATAATTATCCAGGATTCCCGGAAGGTATTTCCGGTTTTGAACTGGCTGAAAAATTTGCCGCCCAGGCAGCCCGGTTTGATCTTGAAACCAAACTCTGCGAAGTTTCCTCCATGAACCTTGCCGGTCCGCTGAAAAAAATCTTTCTGAGCGACGGGCAGGCTCTTACCAGCCAGGCAGTTATCTTGACCACCGGAGCCCGCCCAAACGAACTGGGAGTACCTGGAGAAAAAGAATTGACCGGAAAAGGCGTGTCCTATTGCGCCACCTGTGACGGCCCTTTTTACCGGGATCTGGAAATTGCCGTTGTCGGCGGTGGCAATACTGCCATACAGGAGGCCATCCACCTGACCAAATTTGCCAGCAAGGTTCTTGTCATTCATCGCAGGGACGAATTGCGGGCAACGCAAATTATTCAGGAAAAAGCCTTTGCCAACGACAAGATAGAATTTGTCTGGAATTCTGTTGTTACCGGAATTACCGGTGAAAAAGAGGTGGAAGGCGCTGTCGTTAAAAATACGCAAACAGGCGAAGTGTCAACCCTTCCTCTCAAAGGTGTCTTTGTTCTCATCGGTATTCGTCCGAACAACGAACCCCTTCCCCTGGACCAGCTGGACAATGACTATGGCTTTATCAAGACTGACATTGAAATGCAAACATCGCAGCCGGGCGTCATGGCAGCCGGCGATATACGCAGTAAAGAAGTACGACAAATCGTCAATGCTGCCGGCGAAGGTGCGGTTGCCTGCCTTTCAGCAGAGCGCTATTTAGAAAGTTTAAAATAAACCGTGTCCCAGCGGTTTTCCTTTCCATTCAATCTCACCCAGCTTCACTTGATAAAGTTATCGGTTTCAGGTAATACGATAGAACTTCACACAACTATAATTCTGGAGAGACAACCTCTCTGACCAGACAGGCAAGCCTCGTTAAGAAATGACTCTGATCAAGAACGCACACATTTAACAATCAAAGCCCGAGCACATAAGACAAATGCATAAGCTCCTTCACACATTTATCCTCATTGCCATGGCCGCAGGGCTCCTGTTTCTGCCTGGCTGCTCCATTTTTAATGACATCAAAGGCATGTTTGGCGATGACTCGAATTCAGTTCAGTCAACACCTGAGTCCCTGGCCATGGATGCCCTGGACAAATTCAACCACGGCCAATACAGTTCAGCCCTGAAACTGTTCAATGAAATAGAGGAACGTTTTCCGTTCAGCAGTTTCAGCCTCATGGCAGACTTAAAGTCTGCGGACTGTCATTATTACCTGAAACACTATGCCGAAGCGATCAGCACCTACGAAGAATTTATCACGAATCATCCTACCAACGAGGCTATTCCCTATGTCCTCTTCCAGATCGGCATGTGTTACTACAAGCAAATAGACACCATTGACAGGGACCCGGGAAGCGCCCTTGATGCGGAAAGTGCTTTTGGCAAATTGCTTCGTCTCTACCCGCAAACACCGTACACAGAGGAAGCCCGTGCCAGAATCCAGGCCGCCCGCGACTTCCTGGCCAACCATGAAATGTACGTGGCCAGCTTTTATCTCAAAACAGACAAATTAAAACAGTGTACCGGCCGCCTGGAATACCTGCTCGACAATTACCCGGACACATCTGTCGCCCCGGAAGCGGAAAAGCTCCTTGCCCTTGTGCAGGCAGGTACTCCACCCAAAAGCTCATGGAAGGACTGGATTCCAGAAATCGGCTTGCCGGACTGGCAGATCTTTAAGGATATCGGGGTAATGAAACCAACAATGTAAAGAATACGCCTCAATCTTTGACAATCTCGCAAAAAGTCCTGTAGCTGACCATCCGCCAGCGCAATATCAACAAGTTACACACGTTCCGGCGGCGGTTGAGAGGGTTTTTACGAAACCGTCAATCTTTACTTCATTCACCACTCATTGCCTATCTCCATCGGAGATAGGCATCTTTACTGTGCCATGTCCGGACACGGAAAAGTCAATTACACGTCTGTTGTCAATTGACCCATATGAAATTCAATGCCAGCGGACAGGCTGCAACCAGGTATTTGATATAATGGAGCAAAAAATACTGCCTCAGATATGAAACCTGCCTTCGGTGCGCTCCACCCTCATTATCAGCAGGGAACCGATACCTCTACTCCAAAGCCTTGCGTACCAGATGAACTAATTCATTTTTATTGAAAGGTTTCAGGCCAAATTGACGGATGCCGATATCCAATGCCGTTTCCTTGGTGATCAGGGCATTAAAGCCGGTCAGGAGGACAATCGGCAAATCCGGCCTGATTGCCAGTAATTTTTTGGAAAGTTCGACTCCTGTCATTTTGGGCATGGTCATATCGGTTACCACCAGATCGAAATCATCCGGATTTTGTTCAAAGATCCGCAGGGCCTCGAGGCTGTTTGTTGTTGCCGTAAGCCGGTAACCGAGTTTTTCCAGCAGCAACTTTTCTGTTTTGAGGAGATATTCCTCGTCATCCACAATCAGGATGCGTTCATTCCCTGTCGCAGGAACATCTTCTCTCTTCTCCTTTTCAACCGCGCCAGAAGTTTCACAACAGGGGAAGTAAAGATTGAAAACAGTACCTTTGCCGGGTTCACTGTAGACCGTAATATGCCCATTATGGCTTTTGACAATACCATGTACCACGGAAAGCCCCAGGCCGGTACCCTCATTGACCGGCTTGGTGGTAAAATAGGGTTCAAATATCTTCTCCACCTCCTGCGGCTTGATGCCGCTGCCCGTATCACTCACTGATAGTCTTATGTAGGTTCCGGGCTGCAGTTCCAGATCGGCAATATACTCATCACGGCCTATTTCGACTTGTCGCAGGCAAACCTCCAGAACTCCGCCTTTTTCCCGCATGGCGTAGTAGGAGTTAACGCAGAGGTTCATCATCACCTGATGAATCAGGGTCGGATCGGCAAGCACGGCTTTGCAGGAGGAATCAATATCCTGGCGGATTTCGATGGTAGTCGGAATGGAAGACTGTAACAGCTTCAGTGTTTCCTTGATGATCACCTGGAGCAGTAAAGGATTAAAGGTATGTTCTACCTGGCGGCTGAAAGCCAGAATCTGTTTCACCAACTCTCTGGCACGGCGGCCGGCATTGATCACTTCCTTCTGCAGCTTGCAGCTTTCGCTATTGGGCTCAAGACCCTCCAGCACCATATCCGCGGATATGAGAATTGCTGTCAAAATATTGTTGAAATCATGGGCAACACCTCCTGCCAGAGTTCCCAAAGATTCCATCTTCTGCGCCTGGCGCAGCTGTTTTTCTATCTCCTTCCTCTCTTGCTCTGCTTTTTTGCGTTCAGTGATGGGTATGACAACCTCAAGCGCCGCAGACACATTGCCCTCTTCGTCCTTTAGCGGTGTTACAATAATTTCGGACCACACTTCATTGCCATGAACATCTATTGCTTTTTTCTGATGGATAACCGGCCCCTTGCCCGTGGCAAAAACCTCTTTCACGCCACAATCAGAGCAGACATGGTGCAGTTCATGGAGAGCTTGGTAGCAAATTTCCCCTTCAATATCTCCAAACTCTTGCTTAAAAATCTGGTTCGCCCAGAGAATACGGTATTCTTTTGAAATTATATTCAGGCCGGCTCCAATGTTGCGAGTTACCGTTTCAAGCTTTTCTTTTTCAGTACGAAGCGCTATCTCGGCTTGCTTCCGTTCGTTGATATCAATTGCATGTTCCACCACATAGAGGACCTTTCCGGCCTCGTCAAATACCGGGAACGTCCTGACCTCTTTATACGTTCCATGGACGGTATTAAAGACCTCCACTGTACATGGTTTGGATGTCTCATAAACTCCCTGAACGTGACAGTCCGGACAGGGCTCGTCCTTGCGCAGAAAAACCTTATAACATTTGGGATTACTTGCCCGCTCCTTCTCTGTTACATATTCATGACCATGCCAGTTGCTGTAAATGATGTTCAGGTCTTTATCCAGTATATTGATCAGACCAGGAATCGCATTGAACAGGCTCTGTAACAGGCTCTGCGATTGCCGGAGTTCTCCCTCGTCCCTTCTGCGCTCGGTGACGTCCCGGAAAAGTCCCTCAATGGCAACAGGGGTGCCATTGGTATCATGCACCAGGTGGACATTGCAGGAAACGATAATATGATTACCGTCCTTGCGCCTGAACTCCAGATCACAGTCATCCAACCTGTCTTTCTGCAGGAGGCTTGATTTCACTTTTTCCCGCTCGGAAGTGTGGGCATAGACGTGTGCAGCCATATTCCTGCCAATGAGCTCCTGCGCGTTTTCGTAGCCCAAGATCCGAGCGCAAGCTGGATTGACAAGCAGAATGGTGCCGTCCATATCTGCCATGATGTACGCATCCTGGATGTTCTCGAAAATTGTTTTAAACTTCCGCTCACTTTCCAGCAGTTTCTTATTCGCCTGGGAAAGTTCCGCCGTGCGTTGCCGCACTTCAATTTCCACCTTATCATAGGCCTGTTTCATCTGAAGTTGCAGGCGCCGCAGTTCCAGGTGGGTTTTGACACGGGCAACCACCTCTTCAACCTGAAACGGCTTGGTGATGTAATCTACACCGCCGGCATCAAAGCCCTTGATTTTTTCAGAAGTAGCACCGAGGGCGCTGATAAAAATGACCGGTATTTCGCGGCTTGCCTCATCTGCTTTGAGACGACGACAAATCTCATATCCATCCATGTCCGGCATTTTCACGTCAAGAAGGATCAAATCAGGCATGTCAGCAGCCACTGATCTGAGGGCCAGCCTGCCACTTGAGGCCGACCGCACCCGACAGCCCCGGCTTCCGAGAATATCGCAGAGCAACTGCAGACTTTCCGGAGTATCATCCACAACAAGAATTTCCTGCTGCTCTCTTTGGTGCTTTCCATCATTAATCATAATGTTTCCCCGACTGCTGCGCTTTCCAGTAGCGAGAGAAGGTGGTCGCAATCAAGCCTGGCGTCCAGCTCTGCTTCTCAGAAAAAAAGGCAACCTTGCCTGGTGCCGCCACAAGACATTTTACCCAGGATCGAGCAACCGCATCGGCAAGTCCCATGGCCTGATGAAAATATTCCATGAATTCCCGGAGTTGCTTGACATCAACCCGTTCACTGAACC
The DNA here is from genome assembly GCA_020444175.1 of Desulfobulbaceae bacterium. Taxonomy (GTDB): domain Bacteria; phylum Desulfobacterota; class Desulfobulbia; order Desulfobulbales; family SURF-16; genus JAHLLM01. The sequence goes on from JAHLLM010000001.1 coordinate 50,499, forward strand.
CACACACCCTAACTCACCCATGAGCCTCACCCTTGAAATTGCCCGGATTCTTCCCGTAGCTCATTCCTCTACCAGACAAGGAAAATCAGCCCTTTATTACTTTTCCAAACAAGAATATGTGTGTCTTCAGGAATTCTCTCGAAATAATTCTATCATCTCATGGAGGCAAATTCCATTCCTTGAATCAAGGAAGTAATATTTCCTTGATTATCGAATACCTTTAAAGGTCAGGAATAAAATTTTGCCTGAATCCTTTGAGGAAAAATCCCCCTCAAAACACTCAATCAAAAAGACAGGAACCAGTGGTACTGAAACAAAAGATTAGAACAGTGTTGATTACCAGGTCATGGTTTCATATTCGACCTGTATGTGTGTGGGGGGGCACACCAACGAAAAAGGGGGTACGAGATATAGTCGCCCCCCCCCCTTTCTCTTCGGTGATTCAGATGATTCAGATCCTGCAAAAATACTTCTCTGCACTAAGGAATGTGGTTTGTCATAACGGGTAACACTTTCACCTCATACACCACTCATAGGCGTTCTGAAACATTTTCAACCAGGGAGACACCTCAAGGCTTTTCATTTCCTCGGGCAGCCAGTGGCACTGCCAGGGCAGAAATGCTCTTTCCGGATGGGGCATCATGGCAAGATGCCTGCCGTCCGGAGAACAGAGCCCTGCCAACCCGGCAGGAGAACCGTTCGGATTAAAGGGATATAACTCTGTCGGGTTGCCTGAATCATCCACATAAACTACGGGCACGAGCCTGTCGGACACAACCTTGTCCAGCATTGCCGGCTCGGGAAAATGCAAGCGCCCTTCTCCATGATCCACATGAATGCCAAAGGTGAGCTCATCCATGCCCTGCAGCATGATGGCTTTACTCTCCAGCACTTTTACCGTGGTCCACCGAGACTCAAAACGCCCTGATACATTATGTACAAATCGGGGCTGTTTTTCAGGCTCGATTCCCTGCCAGGGCACCCAGCCCAGGAGCCCGAAAAGCTGGCAGCCGTTACAGATACCCAGGGTAAAGGTATCAGGCCGCTCATAAAAATCCTGGAACATTTTTTTGAGTTTTTCATTAAAAAGAATGGTGGCAGCCCATCCCTTGGCGGATTCGGGAACATCTGCGTAGGAAAATCCTCCCACAGCCGCAAGCCCCCTGAAGTCATCCAGATTCTCTATTTTCCCTGACAGCAGATCGGTCATGGCAATATCCCAGGGCTCAAAGCCTGCCGCATAAAAGGCATTGGTCATCTCCCTGTCAGAGTTAGATCCTTCATCACGCAGAATTGCCACCTTGGGCTTCGTTGTTTGATCCATGATAGCAGACGCAGTTGGCTGCGGGGTAAAAGGCATTTTATAGCCAGGCCCGGGCCGATCATGGATGTTTTTCTTTTCTTCGTCAGCGCAGGCAGGATTCACCTGCAACCGTTCAAGCTGATAACTTGTTTCCTCCCACCAGCTCCGCAGAAGACGCATATCCTCTTCCAGAACAACAGTACCATTTTGGCGAATCCGAATCTGTTTTTCTTCCACGGTTTTACCAAGAGCCAGACAGGGAACATTGCGCTTTTCAAGAATTCCCATGACGGCATCGACCGTATCGTCACGACACTCAATGACCAGCCCCAGCTCCTCATTAAACAAGGCCTCAAGCGAAGAACACTCTGCCTGAATATCCAGATCAAGTCCGCAATTGCCGCTGAATGCCATTTCCAAAAGAGTAGTGACCAGTCCGCCGTCACTGCGGTCATGGCCGGCAAGTACAAGATCCTGGTCAATGAGTTCCTGTACTGCCAGAAAGGCCTCTTTTACCAACTCCGGCTTATCCATATCCGGTGACTGGTTGCCGAGTTTTCCAAGAACCTGGGCCAGGGCCGTGCCGCCGAGACGACTTTTGCCGCCACTCAGATCAATGTAAAGAAGCGCGCTTCCCGGCTGCTTGATGTCCGGGGTGACCACCTTATTGATGTCGGACATGGCGCCATAGAGCGAGACAACCAGTTCCCGGGGAGACTTGACGATTTCATCATTGACCATGGTTGCCATGGACAGACTGTCCTTGCCGCCGTCCACAGCAACGCCCACGCTGATCATGGCATCTGACATGGCCCGGGCGGCATCATAAAGGGCTGCCCCTTCGCCCTCCAGCTTCGGAGCCCACATCCAGTTTGCCGAACATTTTACTTGATGCAGATCATCAACCCTGGCCCAGACCAGATTGGTCAGTGACTCTCCCACAGCCATCCGCGCTCCGGCTGCAGGATCAACCAGCATCTTAATAGGCTGTTCACCAATGGCTGTTGCCGCACCGGATTTGGAGAGATAGCTCTGGGCAATAACAGCCACATCGCTCACCGTAAGCTGCAGAGGGCCGCAGCATTGCTGTTGAACAATAAGCCCTGTGACTGCTCGGTCCACCTTATTGGTGAGAAAGCGCTTTGAGCCGACGGAAACAAGACGCAGCACGTCATGCAGGGCCTCGCGCACTGAAATATCCGGCAGAGCAAAGGGGGCAAACTGGGATTTTGAACGACTGTCCTCAAAGGTTTTGATCGGTACGTTGCCGAGCAGCTCATTTATTTCGATATCCACCGGTGTGGAGTCATCCCGGCTGTCATGGACAATAAAACGCAGATCTCCGGTTACCTTGCCAAGCACCTCGCAGGCCACCTTCTCGCGGTCACATATGGCCTGGAAACGCTCAATATTCTCCGGGCGAATCAGAAAACCGTTACGCTCCTGATATTCGGCAACGTAGATCTCCAGAACGCTCATGGTCGGATCGCCTACCCGAATATTGCGAATCTCAATCCTGCCGCCCGATTTTTCCACCAGCTCCTTTAACACATTGGCCGGGCCGCCTGCCCCCTGATCATGGATCACATCGATCAAGGTCTTGTCACCCATCTCGTTACAGGCGCGAATAACGCGGTTCATTTTCTGCTCCATCTCGGCATCACCGCGCTGCACGGCATCAAAGTCAAGATTTTCGGCATTCTCGCCCTGCAGCATGCTTGAGGCGGCGCCTCCACCGAAACCGACACGATAGGCCGGCCCACCCACCTGCACGATGATCATGCCCTTTTCTTCAGCCGCCTTTTCCGTATGGCGGGCATCGATCTGGCCCAGCCCGCCGGTAAACATAATTGGCTTTAAAAAGCCCCAGCGTTCACCGTTGTCAAGACGCATATCAAATGAACGGGTAAAACCCTGAATCAAGGGCTCTCCGAACTTGTTGCCATAATCGGAAGCACCGTTGCTTGCCTCGATTTCAATGGTCAGGGCGCTGGCCAGGTTGGAGGGGCAGGGATACGAGACCTCCCAAGGAAGTTCGTAACCGGGAATATGCAGGTTCGCCACGCAATAAGCGGCCGTACCGGCTCCGACAAAACCTCCCTTTCCGGTGCCCTGCACATCACGAAGCCGCCCACCTGTCCCTGTTTCCGCTCCGGGAAAAGGGGCAACCCCAGTGGGGAAATTATGGGTCTCAGCCGTCAGCAGCACATGATAGAATGCTTCCTGGTTAACAAAGCGAGACGGCTCTCCGGGGCTTTCCGGCAAAATGGTGCGAATGGCATGGCCTGTGACAGCACTGGAATTATCCTTAAAGGCAATCTCGCTGCCTGCCGGATGGGCTGTCAGAGTTGATGTAACAAGCTCAAAAAGATTTTTATCCTGGGCTTCACCGTCAATGATCTGTTTTCCACGAAAAAAACCGTGCCGTGAATGCTCGGAATTGGCGTTGTTGAGATCCATAATCTCAACAATGGTCGGATTGCGGTCATGCTTTTTGACAAAATAATCGTAATAAAAATTACGATCCCACTCATCCATGGAAATACCGGGTATCTCAAGGAGCCCATCCGGCCCCTTGCCCTTTAAGTCAATTTCATAGACTGCCTCCGGAGTTACTCCGGTCTCAAAAGTGGTCAAAGGTTCAGGATAGAGACATTCCGTCATCCGGTCATGGTTGTCCGCAATAAAGGCATCCCTGTCCTGTCCCTTTGGAACCACGTAGCGCCTGGAGCGCTCCACACGGGTGACCTTGCCGAGCCCTATGGCCTGGCAGATTGAAACCATATTGGACGACCAGGCAGTGGCAAAGTTGAGCCGGGGACCCAGTTCAACAACATCTTCTCCAATTAATACAGGGGAAAGAGAAACGGTATCCAACAGAAAACCATCGGCCAGGACCAGCCGGAGATGGGTTAACTCCTCTTCGGTCAAAGGCGAGTTTGACTCTACGTTGAAACAGTATGCCTTTGAATCGTTTATTTTCCGGTAAAGCCTGCTGATTGTGGTACCCATGATAAAATCCTAATAAAAATATATTTTAAATTCGAAAGAAGAAGTATGAAACACTAAACAATGACAAAATCGCCAAAACTCAACCAGGCCGGCGATTTAAATCCCAAATATCTGAATCAAAAACAGCTTTAGCCTTTTGCTTTTTTCTGTCTTTTTTTCCACCTGTTATCAAAACGTTCCTGTTCACTGTAGATACAGCCGCAATAGGGTTGACGATAAAGCCCCATTGCAATGGATGCGTCAATCCCTTCCTGCCATCCCTGACGGAAGTCTTCATAATAAAAAGGGACGCCGAACTGTTCGGCAAAAGCCTCAGCCTGTTTACGGATCAGAGTATGATTCTGGTATTTACTATAAAGAAGAGTGGTTGAAAAGGCATCGGCTCGCAAAGCCGCTGCCCGCTCTGCTGTTGCAGCAAGACGCATCTCATAACAGAATGCGCATCGTTCCTGCTCATGAAAAACCGTTTTCCGCAGAAATTCCCTCAGACCATAGTCCCGATCAATTTCCACCTGCAATTTTTCCAGTCCGGCAAAATCTTCAACTGTTTCCAGTCTACGCTTAAACTCTTTATAGGGATGAATATTGGGATTATGAAAAAAACCAACAACCTCAATCCCCTTGGCTCGCAACTCGGCAACAGGATAGATTGAGCAGGGCGCACAGCACACATGCAGAAGAATTTTCACATCAGAAACCTTTTCAGGCCCTCACCTTAAAATCATCCGGATCAATGCCGTATTTATGAATTTTATAGTTCACAATACGTAGACTCGTATCGAGCATTTTGGCGGTTTTGGTCTGATTCCCTTTGGCTTTTTTCAAGGCATCAATAATAAGTTCCCGTTCAAAATTTTCCACTGCAGCAGAAAGAGAAAGCGGATTTCTATCAGTGGTGTTCTCCGCACTTTGCAGTGTGGGTGGCAGATGATAGCTTTTAATCGCATCTTCGTCGCAGATCAGGACCGCCCGCTCCATGCAGTTCTGTAATTCCCGGACATTGCCGGGCCAATGATACTGCATGAGAAGATCAATGGCAGGAGTTGATATGCGACCGATATTCTTTTCATTTTCGTCGCAGAACTTTTTGAGGAAATATTCGGCAAGAAGTAATATATCAGTTCGTCTTTCCCGAAGCGGGGGAAGATAAACGGGAAAGACATTGAGACGATAGTAGAAATCTTCCCTGAAGTGACCGCTTTCCACCGCTTTTTCCAGGTCCTTGTGGGTAGCGGTAACCAATCTGACATTGCATTTTATGGGTTTTACCCCACCGAGACGCTGAAACTCCCGGTCCTGAACCACATTGAGCAGTTTAACCTGCACGGCATGACTGAGATCGCCAATCTCATCAAGGAACAGCGTTCCGCCTTCGGCCTGCTCAAACCGTCCCTTTTTCATTGTATTTGCCCCGGTAAAGGCCCCTTTCTCATGTCCGAACAATTCACTCTCAAGAAGGGTTTCGGGCAAAGCCGAGCAATTCACTGCAACAAAGGATTTTTTGGCACGCTTACTGTTGTAATGAATAGCCTTGGCTACCAGGGTCTTCCCGGTTCCGGATTCACCTCGCAAAAGAACGGTGGCATTGGAATCAGCCACACGATACATCATTTCAAAAACTTCCTGCATGCGACTGCTGTTGCTGATGATATTGCCAATCTGATATTTACCCCGCAGTTCCTTCTTTAACAGGGTGTTTTCACGCTCAAGCCTCTTTCTTTCCTCGTTAACGGCGAGAATCCTGGTGACCGACTGAGCCAGAAGACCACTTAAGATGGTAAGAAAGCGCAAATCCTTATCAAAATCAAGGCCCTCATGGTATTGCCGGTCAACACTTAAGGCCCCGATAGGCTGCTGGCCCTGCTTGATGGGGACACAGAGAAAAGAGACCATTTTCTGCTTAATATCCCCTCTGGAGCGGGTCCTGTTCAGAAACAGCGGCTCTTCGCTTATCTGGGGAACGACAATGGGTGCGCCACTGGCAACAACACGCCCTGTTATACCCTCTCCAACCTGGTACTTGCCACGCTTTCTGGCCTCGGCTGTCATGCCCTGGGCAATTTCAATTTCCAGATTGGCTGTAACAGGGTTGACAATACTTACCGTCCCATTCAGCATCCCTTTTTTTTCAGCCAGAATATCCATCACCTGCTTTAAGCAGCTGCGGAGATCCATGGACGAGGCCAGCACCTTCGTTATTTCATAAAGGGTAGTTGTTTCTGCTAATTCATATTCTGCGGTATTTATGTCCATTCTCTCTTTTCCAGCCAGCCCATTCCGGCAGAAATTTACAGGAAAACCTGCGGCAATGACAATTGAGTGTTCTTTATTCTGATAAATATAGACGTTTTCAAAAACAGCTTGCCACTTCAATATTCCGGAAGAGGCAGATGACTTCTTTGAAATTTATTACGAAATTGTTTTAGTTTTTCCGACAAAATAAACGAAAAGGAAAAAAAAGACAATTGATCTTGCAGGGATGTTTATGGATTTATGGAGATATCAACCGGCAGCAAAGGGGGGATGAGGGGAGGCTTTTTTCTGAGAATACCCTTCCAAAGCTTACGATTATCCTCCCAACTCATTCGTTATACTCAAAAAATTATCCATAGAGCAGCAAACTTGACGCCCGGCCCCTGCGCTCTGCAATAATTGAATATTACAGAATAACTGCGGTAATTTTTTTCGTATCCCTCGACTTGAGAAAAAATTGCTCTTCTCGGCAGAGTCCCAGGAAACTGTCTGAAAAACGCTATTCTATGGCATCCGACGCGGGAAAAATCAGGGCAATGTTTTGTCTGTTTAAACTCAGAAATTTTGTTTTTGCAATGAGTGTCCCCTCTTGAAGGGTATAAACAGAGGCATCGGTAACCGGCAGGTTGCGCACCTGCTCATCACTCATAAAATCTATCAGCCTCTCCTGGGGAAGGGTATAAATAGTGCCGACGATTTTAAGAGATTCCGTCATGATGACGACTTCAAACGATTCCTTATCAATCTTCACATACATACGCACACCACATCAGGCTACGCCTGATAAGCAATTTACAAAATTATCCTTACGGTCCGAGTCAATATCCTTGATATAAGAAACTGTATTCCTATTCAGGAATCTGCAAAAAAGAGTATCATCGCTCCGGAGAAATAGCAAGAAATCTCTCCCCAAAAACCTCTTTTCAAACTGCCGGAAACAGATAACCTTTCATCACTCCCAGCCAGGCCGCATACCCTGCAGCGGTCAAATGCACCCCGTCACTGAGGAAGAGAGCCTTTCCAGCAGACTCGCCTCGGCAAAACGCGTCATGGACATCCAGAAAATCAGATCGGGTACGCTCTGCCAAGCCCAGCAATAAATCATTGAGGCGACGAACGGCATCAGGAGCAAGCCAGGGCAGTCGGATCGGCAGAAGACTCGTAACAACAACAGGGATATCAGGCCATTCCTCTTTCAATTTTTTAACAATTTTTTCATAATCCGGAAGAAAAAAATAGTCATCCATCACAAGATTATTGGTCCCCGCCATAATCATGACACAGTCGGGCATTGCGCTGTCCGCCACTTCATCAGGAATTCGCTCCAGAAGACCAGAGACCGTCTCCCCTTCAATTCCCCGGTTGATCACCGAAACATGAGGCAAGGCCTGTCGCCGGTCGAAATATGCAACAAGCGAATCTCCCAGCATTACAATTTCCATCTGCTTCTCCTCCTTTTCAAGATTCCTGTTGCATTCACTACGTCAAACCATAACACAAGCTGGCCACGAAAGATCACCTCAAAAAAATCAACACGGCTATAAAAAATATAAATAATTACTATTTACTTTTTATACCTGTTTAGCTATATTATCAAAAAGAGAATTATGACACATTGTAGGAAATGTCGATTTTTTCCCAACCCACGAAACGAACACCACAACCAGAGAGGAGTTACCATGGGCTTATTTCAGAAACTTGGATTCACAGGTGCCGTTACCCCCGCCATTGACTGGGATCTTCACCCTGCCGAAACTTTTGCCATCTTTGAAAGTTGGGGAGGGAAAACCCGTGTAACGAGCTCAAAAGAACGATTCTATTATTTTTTCATCAACCTGTGGGAAAAACCGGCATCCCTCTGCCTCATGGAACGAGGTATTAAGTTTGCCCGGGTTCTGGCAAAAATTGATGCGCCACAGAAGTTGATTGACGACGCCACTGCCGGCCAGGGAAAAACAATGGGCATGGACAGACATTATGGAATTAACGCTCCATTAAAAGACTGGCTAAAAAAACATGTCGTAAATAACGATGATGCATCAAAAGTTATTCCCCTGGAAATAGATCAGGACAAAGAATCCATGATCAGCGGCCTTCCCGGCAGGCATACGCCTTTACCAGCAGCGTTTACCAAAGTTTCGCTCGATACACGTCCCACTGCAGTTCTGGAGGACGAGGTAAAAGGCATCGTGAAAACAAAAAATTACTTTGACAGCCAGCATAATCCTGACGGCAATTTTACTAATTTTCTGGTGGATAATAACGATGAACAGACTATTACCGACAAAGTAACCGGTTTGATGTGGCAGCGTGGTGGTGCAGATATTACCAGTCTTCGCAAAATGCTCGCCTATGTCCGGAAATGCAATGAAGAAAAATTTGCCGGCTATACCGACTGGAGACTGCCCACCATGGAAGAGGCGCTTTCTCTCCTGGAGCAGAAACAAAATGACAAAGGGCTTTTTCTGCACCCTTGCTTTTCAAGGGAGCAACCATTTATCTTTCTGGCTGAAAAACGGGAACCGGGCGGTTACTGGTTTTGTGATTTCAAACAGGGCACCCTTTTCTGGGCATCAGGAACGATCCCCGGAGGCTTTGGTCGACTCTGCAGGAACGCGGAGTAAATCCTGCTTTTTTTGGTTGACTGTTTACAGTTGCCGGCAACGCAAAGAGGGAGGAGGTGCAGCGGGATCCTCTTTATAACCCGGCAACTGTAAACCGTTACCAACATATCAAAAAAATCGTTCATCACCCTCAGTCGGCAAGAACGCTTTCAAAAAGTTTAACAATCTCCTCATTCGAGAAAGGCTTACTTATACAGTTGCTTGCCCCCAAGGCTTTTGTCATGGGCAGAAAATCAATTCCACTCCGGTCTCCACCTGACATCGCAATAATCTTGACAGAAGGGAAATCCCGTTTAATTTCCATAATTGTTTCCATGCCCTCTTTTTCCGGCATGAAAATATCAGTTACAACCAGGTCAAAAACTTCCTGATGTAAAATTTTAAGCCCCACGGAACCATTTTCAGCTGTAACTACAGTGTGCCCTAATTTTCCAAAGACACGCTTCAGCAAATTACGTATCTGCTCCTCATCATCAATGATAAGAATGTTGGCCATCCATCTGCTCCATATTTAACAAAACTTTCCCTGGAAACGTCCTCAAACGTTTCCCCTCTCGCAGCATGGAAAAACAGGCTGCATAAAATCCTGCCAGGCGGCTCTCTTGTTTCTCCATATCACAATGTCTTATTATCACCTCATCATTAGTCGACATATTTCATTTTCATTTAGATAGTGCCTGTCCATAAATGGCCCTTTTGACCGATATCTGCGTCATGCTTAAAAAATTATCCTCGGAATATCGTATATATGCCTCCGGTAATTTTTTGCGCAATCCTTGATCTCGAACAAAATGACCTATTTCTGGACAGACGCTAGATAAAAAACTGCTGCTTTTGGCAAAGGTATCTTTATTACTCAGACCCGCAATCGTTTCTGAAGTCGATCCTATTGCCATAAATACTAGCACAAACGTCTCACGAGTTCCTCTTTTTTTCTGTCAGAAATACCCCGACAGGAACAACAGAATTTTGCGGTTGACAAAATAAATCTTCTTTTTATAAAAAAAATCGCAACTTTCAGTCATAAAACATATCTATTCATAAAAAAGTTCCGAGGTCAACAGGCCTTTTCAATTTTTCAAATGGATGGGAAAAAAATGGTAGCAGATGTCGAGCAACTGACTAAAAACGTAGAAGCTGAATCTCTTCTTCTTGAACAGATACGTCGTGAAATAGGCAAAAAAATCATCGGGCAATCGACATTGGTTGAACGCCTCCTTGTGGCGCTTCTCTGCAACAACCATGTCCTTATAGAAGGGGTTCCCGGACTTGCCAAAACCCTGACAGTGACCTGCCTGGCCGAGGTCATAAAGGCCTCCTTCCAGCGCCTTCAATTTACGCCGGATCTCCTCCCCGGCGATCTTATCGGCACTCTTATTTACAATCCGAAAACAGGTGAATTCAACACAAAAAAAGGACCGATTTTTGCCAATGTCATCCTGGCTGACGAGATCAACCGCGCCCCGGCCAAGGTCCAGAGCGCCCTGCTTGAAGCCATGCAGGAGCGACAGGTAACCATCGGAGAAGAGAGCTTCCCCCTTGACGAACCGTTTATGGTACTGGCCACCCAGAACCCCGTGGAACAGGAGGGCACATACCCCCTTCCCGAAGCCCAGGTTGACCGTTTCATGCTGAAACTGAACATTACCTATCCATCAAAAGAAGAGGAACAGCAGATTCTCAAACTCATGACATCGGCGGTCGCCCCACCACCGATTTCTCCAATAATCAGTCCTGAAGACATTCAAAGGTTACGCCGCAAAACCGCGGAAATATATCTGGACCCACGCATTGAAGAATATATTGTCAACCTTGTTGATGCCACCCGCAACCCAACCAACTACAAACTGAACATCCGTCATCTCATTCAATATGGCGCCTCGCCCAGGGCAACGATCTTTCTGGCGATGGCTGCCAAGGCCTGCGCCTTGCTCGCCGGTCGCGGCTTTGTCACTCCGCAGGATGTAAAAACAATTGCCATGGACGTTCTCAGGCATCGCGTTATAGTCACCTATGAGGCGGAAGCCGAAGAAAAATTCAGTGAAGATATTGTACAGATGATTCTTGACACCATTGAAGTCCCATGATCAGCGAAGAGCTTGCCAAAAAAATTCGCACCATACGCATTTACACCAACAAAGCTGTTAATGATGTTCTGGCCGGGGAATACGAAAGTGTTTTCAAGGGCCGGGGCATGGAGTTTGACGAGGTGCGCGAATACCAGCATGGTGACGACATCCGTACCATTGACTGGAATGTGACGGCCCGGACCGGCCACCCGTACGTGAAAAGGTATGTGGAGGAAAGGGAGCTGACCGTTTTTTTTCTGGTGGACCTGTCGGCCTCCGGCTCCTTTGGCAGCATTCGCAATATGAAAAATGAAGTAGCGGCAGAACTCTGTGCCCTGCTGGCCTTTTCAGCCATTAAAAATAACGACAAGGTAGGTCTCATTGCCTTTACAGATAGCGTGGAGATGTTTATCCCGCCCAAAAAAGGAGCTACCCATGTTTTGCGGCTTATCAGGGAAATCCTGACTTTTTCACCGGAACGGGGAAAGACGCGTATCCGCTCTGCCCTTGATTTTTTCGGCAGGATCAACAGGAAACGCTCTGTTGCCTTTCTTGTTTCTGATTTTCTGGATTCAGACTTTATCAGCCCCATGAGAATAGTTGCACGCCGCCATGATCTGATAGCAGTCTCCATAACCGATCCAAGGGAACGGGAACTGCCGAATGTCGGGCTGGTTGACCTTGAAGACGCCGAAACCGGCAAACAAATTCTCATCGATTGCGGCAGCCAAGAGGTTCGCCGTGCCTTTTCAGCATCATCCCGCCGGAGGGCGGCTGAGCTTGAGTCGCAATTCGCCGCCATGGGTGTCGACCACATCCCTTTACAGACAAAGCATGATTATGTTCAGGATCTGGTACGTTTTTTCAAAATGCGGGAACGACGACGCTAACCTCATACTCTTTTTTGGGCTCCATGAAATTTCTGAGAAAACATACACATCCGCCCTTTTCCCTCTACGGGGAGTCGCGCAGCACCCTGCCATCTGCTTCGCAATTTCTTGTTTTTTATAAGCTTATTGCGATTCTTTGCCTTCTTTCTTTTTGCCTTTGCGCTGCAGGTTGCAACCGGACACAAAGCGACGATGTATCGACAAAACTCGCTCCAACCAGCAAAGAGAGCGCAAGCAGCGGACCCTTGACCGTTACCCTCTCTCTTTCGGCGACAAGCATCTCCCTTGCCGAGACATTGACGCTCACCCTTGAGGCTGTGGCCCCTGAAGAGTCGGAAATAACTTTCCCTGATTTTGCGGCAAGTGTCGGAGATTTCACCCTTGTTGACACAAAGGTTCTGCCTAAGAAATTAACGGGAAAAGGGGTCAGCATGGGCCGCATCTGGTTTCTTTCTCCATTTTTAGCAGGTGACTACGTCATCCCGGACCTCGCGGTCAAGGCCCAAAGTAACGGCAAACTTTCTGAAGTTTCTTTTCCGGGACAAACCATCACTGTCACCTCTTTTCTTGATCCCAAAGATAAGGAGATGGCGCTTGCCGATATTCAGGCGCCTCTTTCTCTTCCCGTTCCTCCTCTTTATTATCTGCTGGCGGGTTGCGCTCTTTTTGTTGTGCTGGCACTGCTTGTTTATATAGTGCGCAGGAAAAAGACCCCTCAAAAACTGCCTCCTCCCATTGCAGCCCACCTGCAGGCCCTTGAAAAAATAAACATGCTGCTTGGGGAAAATAAAAACATCACAGACTATTCCCTTTTTTACAACCGTCTTTCTCTTATCCTGCGGCGCTATATTGAAAAACGGTTCGGCATCAAAGCTCCGGAACAGACAAGCGAGGAGTTTCTGCAGGCGCTTGGGTCAGCCTCCATGTTTTCCGATCAGCAGAAAAATCTGCTTAAACATTTTCTCCTGCACAGTGATTTAATCAAATTTGCCCAAATGACTCCAACCGACTCCGAAATCATGGAAAGCGTGGAACTGTGTCGGAACTTTATCAGCGCTACAGGGGATGAAGGCCTGCCTGGAAACAACAAACAGAGAGGAGAAAAGACATGAAATTCGCGTCCCCTCTGGCCTTTATCGCTCTGCTTATTATTCCCGTTCTTATCTGGACGGAGTTGCGGAAAGGCAAATCGCCCTCCCTCACATTCTCTGACATTAGCCTTTTGCGGCCAGCGGGCATTTCATTCCGCCAGCGCCTTTTCCGGCTCCCCCTCATTTTGCGCCTCCTCTCCCTTCTTCTGCTGATCATCGGTCTGGCCCGGCCTCAGCAGGGGATTGAAAAAGTATATGACGTCAGCCACGGCATCGCTATTGAGATGGTCATTGACCGCTCAAGCAGCATGGGAGAGGAGATGATTTTCAACAACAGGGAGACAAATCGTCTTGAAGTGGTAAAAAATGTATTCAAGGAATTTGTCAATGGCAATGGCAGTTCCCTTGATGGCCGTCCCAATGATCTTATCGGTATAGTCTCCTTTGCCCGTTATCCGGAAACGATCTGTCCGCTGACCCTGGCCCACGAAGCGCTGAATGGCTTCATGGATCAGGTACAGCTTGTTAGCAGACGCGATGAAGATGGGACAAGTATAGGCGACGGCATAGCACTGGCCGCAGCCCGGCTTCAGAAAGTTGATGAAACCCTTGAGCAGGAGTATCTCAAGAAGGACAAAAAGACCTATGAAATCAAAAGCAAAATCATCATTCTTCTCACCGACGGAGCCCATAATGCCGGTCGGCTCACGCCTCCGGAGGCCGCGGAAATGGCCAAAAAATGGGGAATAAAAATTTACACCATCGGCATTGGACAAGACATTGAACCTTCCGGTGTCCGTGGTTTCTTTGCCTCGCTGAACCGCTTAGGCCGCGGCGTGGACAAGGAAACGCTGCAGAGAATTGCCCAAACAACCGGCGGCATTTTTCGTATGGCGGCAGATGCCGATGGCCTCAGGTCAATTTACGAGGAGATTAACGAGCTGGAAAAAAGCGAGATTGAAAGTGTCCGTCATGTTGATTATGCGGAATATTTTCACTATTTTGTCCTGATGGCACTTTTACTCCTTGTTCTCGAAATCGTTCTCCGCACAACGATTCTGCGAAGAATTCCATAGGAGAAAAGGCGGAAATGGCTGACATTCATTTTACACATATTGAAATGTTCCTTTTGCTCTGGCTGCTGCCGGCAATAGGTCTGCTCTTTTGGTATGCCGCCGGTCGCCGCAAAAAGGCCATGGCAGCATTTATCGAGCCGGGAATTCTGAAAAAAATACCATCCTCTTCCCCCTTGCCGAAACGAGGACGCCGCTTTGCCCTGCTGTGTTTTTCTCTCTTATTTTTGATTATCTCTCTGGCCCGCCCTGCCTGGAATCTCAGCGAAACAACGGTCAAGCGATCCGGCAGGGATGTTGTTTTCATGGTTGACGTCTCAAAAAGCATGCTGGCTACCGACCTGAAGCCCAACAGGCTGGAACGGGCCAAACTGGCCATCCGGGACTGCATTGAAAAACTGCAGGGTGACAGGGTCGCTCTGGTAGCTTTTTCAGGAACCGCTTCAGTTAAATGCCCACTGACCCAGGACTATGGATTTTTTCTGATGATGCTTGACTCCATAAGCACCACAAGCATCGATCGGGGAGGAACGCTTATCGGCGACGCCTTGCGCACCGCTGTCACCCAGGTCTTTGACAGCCAGGAAAAGCAGCATAAGGATATTATCCTTATCACCGACGGCGAGGACCATGAAAGCTTTCCGGAAGAAGCGGCTCGCAGTGTGGGAGAGGCAGGAATCCGCCTGCTGGTCATCGGTCTGGGCGATGAAAAGGAGGGCCGCCGCATCCCCATCCCCACGGCTGACGGCAAAACAAGTTTTTTAAAATACAATGGTCAGGAGGTGTGGACAAAACTCGATGGCGCCACATTGCGCAAAATGGCCCTGGCCACTCCAGGGGGACGCTACCTGCCGGTTGCCACCGGAACCCTGGATCTCGGCGAAGTCTACCTTGATCTCATTGCCTCAGCCGACCAGAAAGAACTTGAATCAAAAACCATCAAAAGGTATGAGGAAAAATTTCAAATCTTCCTGGCAGTTTCCCTCTTCTTTCTTATGGCGGAAGGCATGGTCGGGAAATCTCTTTTTATCATCAGCCTTGCCCTGCTTCCCCTTTTCACACCAAACCAGACGCTGGCCTCGACGCGAAGCCTGATTCATTCAGGCAATGCAGCATATGAAAAGGGCAATTTTACTGTGGCGGAAAAATTCTATGATGACGCTTTAAAAAAAGACCCTAAAAAACAGGAAGCACTTTTCAACAAAGGCGACAGTCTCTACCGGCAGGGAAAATTCAGCCAGGCGGAAGAAGCTTTTGACCAATCCATTGCAGGTGGCGGAGATGAGAGTTTACTTGCCAAGGTCTGGTTTAATAAGGGAAACAGTCGTTTCCGTGCTGCTGAACAAACAGAGGATATCAAGGAAAAGCTCGCTGCCATGAAGGAAAGCAGCACCTTCTTTCAAAAAGCGTTCAGGCTCGATACAACTCTTGCCGCTGCGGGCCGCAACCTTGAAATCGCCCGCAGAAAAATCAAGGAAATCGAGCAACAGCAACAGCAACAGCAACAGCAACAGCAACAGCAACAGCAACAGCAAGATAAAAACAAGAAACAAGACCAAAATCAAGAAAAGCAGCAGGGGCAGGAAAAAGACGAGCAGGGTCAGCAGCAGCAAGATAAACAGAACAAAGAGAGCCAAGCCGCAGACAAAAAAAAGAAAGAGGAAGGCAAACAAGAGCAACACAGGGATAAAAAGGATGCACCTCAAGATCAGCAGCAGCAAAGTGCAGCCGACCAGCAGAAAAACGCCCTACAGCAAGACGATGAAAAATATGATCAACAACTGAAACTTTCAGACAAGACCGTGGAGGAAATTCTTGAGGCCGAAAGAAAACTCCAGGAAATGCGCAGACAAAGGATGCGTATTTCCCCGAACTCCGTGGACAAAGACTGGTAACAAAACATGAAGAGTAAAAAAATATCCCTCATACTGTTTCTCACTTTCTGCGTATGCCTTTTTCTGACTCTGCCAGTGAACGCTGCCGACGTCTCCGTGCAAATCGTCGTCACCCAGCGGGAAGCCTCTGTTGGCGAGCCTCTCTCCATGCAACTTCAGGTAAACGGCGCAAACTCTGCAGATGAACCTGACCTGAGCCATCTCGATTCTTTCCATGTTCAGCCTCGGGGAGGCCAGAGCACCAGCAGCACCCAGGTCACGAACATCAACGGCAACTGGGAACGCATTACCAATCTTGGCTACATCTTTAATTACACCATTACCCCCATGAAACCAGGGGAACTGGTCATACCTCCCATCCCGGTCACGGTAGAGGGCAAAACATACAAAACGAGACCCGTGACTATCCAGGTCCACAAACCAAGGGAAACCGAAGATTTCAAACTGCGAACCTTTCTTTCTTCAAACACATGCTTTGTCGGTGAACCAATTATCATGACAACGACCTGGTTTGTCGGCAAGGACGTGACCAATTTTGAATTTCAGCTTCCCGTTCTTGCTGATTCCCGTTTTGACCTGCTGCCCCTCAAGATGGAGCAGGGTAGCGGACCTCCACAGGATGAAATCAAGGTGCCTGTGGGTGATGATGTCCTTATCGCCATGAAAGGAACCGGAGAACTTGGCGGTAAAGAATTTCTTACCGTAACGTTCCAGCACCTCCTGGTCCCCCGGGAGCCGGGAACTTTTACCATTCCCCAGTCAACAGTGGCCTGCCAGACCGTTTCCGGCTACCGCAAATCCCGCAGAAGAAACCCATTCAGCGGCTTCGGCGGCTTTGATGATTTTTTCGGTAGCGGTCGTGAAGCCCTATACCGGACGCTGGTCATTCCGTCCAGCGAACCGCCATTAAATGTTATTCCCCTGCCGGAAAAAAACAAGCCGTCGAATTTTTCCGGTCTTGTGGGTGATTACTCCATAAGCAGCACGGCGGATCCAGTGGATGTCGCCATTGGAGATCCCATCACCCTCACTGTTACCATCAAAGGTCCCTTGGCTGCAAAGGCGGAACTGCCCGGACTGGCTGACTTTCTTCCTGAATCCTCTTTTAAGATTCCCGAAGAGATTTCGCCGGGAGAAGTGCAGCAGGGTCAAAAAACATTCACCCAGACTATCCGCATCAAAAACGAAAATATCCATGAAATCCCCTCTCTGCAACTCGTCTATTTCGACCCTAACAAAAAAGAATACAAGTCAGCTAAAACAGAGGCCATTCCCGTTAGCGTCGCTGCCGCCCGGGTAGTCACTGCCCAGGACGCCGTGGGTGCTGCGGCCTCGCCGGCTAAAACAAAACTGGAAGAGGCGGAAAAAGGGCTGGCCTTTAACTATGAAGGCAAGGATGTCCTCATAAATCAAAAAAATGCTCTATCAGCGAATGGAAGCTGGTTCCTGTATGTTCTCTTCATCCCTCCCATGCTGTTCTTTCTGCTTGCCGCTTTTTCGTGGTACGCAAAATACCGGCAAAAAGATCCCGCTGGCCGCAGGGCGCAGAAGGCCCTGGAAACATTGGAACGCTCTCTTGCCGGGCCTTCTCTTTCAGCTGAAGCCATTTCAGCTGCTTTAAAAGAGTACCTTGGGGCTAAACTGCAAATCAACCCGGGGGCTTTGACTTTTCAAGATGTTGCCCCGTTACTCCAGGATCGCGGAGTGGACCAACAGCCCCTTACGGAGTTACAACAACTGCTTGAACTTTTTGAAACATGGCAGTATGGCGGTCAACATAAAGAGGATTCAAATCTCCAGACATTCAAAGAACAAACAAGAGAAATTGCCGGAAAACTGGAAGCCTGTTTGTCCTGAATTTGGTTGTGTTCTCCAGCGGAATATGGGATACTGGGCCTCGTAACTATTAAGCTGCACCCCATCTTTGAACGATCAGGCCTCCTCACATAGGCGGACTATAGATTCGCAGGCCTGCTTGTCCAAATTTGAGGCACATCTGAACAGTTACGGCCTGGAGTTGAGGATCATTCCCAGTTCACAGCGGAATATGGGATACTGGGCCACAATGCTTGCCGAATGACCAGAAAAAAGGCACACCTTGTTTCTGATCATTTTTTATGAACGTCTCAGCCACAACTAACAAAGTAAAGAGCGATGACAGGTAAGAAAATTCTGGTCATAGAGGATAACGAACTCAACCTCAAGCTGGTGCGTACATTGCTTGAACTGGCAGACTATACAGTAACAGAGGCAGATAATGCGGAACAGGGCATTACCCTGGCCCATGAACAATCCCCGGATCTCATCCTGATGGATGTCCAGCTTCCCGGACTGGATGGATTAAGCGCCACGAAAAGTATCCTGAAAGATCCAAAAATAAGACATATCCCTGTTATCGCAGTGACCTCCTTTGCCATGGAAGGAGACAAGGAAAAGGCTCTTGAAGCAGGTTGCGTTGGCTACATCAGTAAACCGATTGATACCCGGAATTTCGTCAACGAAGTAACCCGTTTTCTTGATACGAAAAAATGATGGATTCGCAAAAAGCCCTGAAGCTGAACAGCCGCCACCGCAATATCAGCAAGTTGCATCGGCGGAGGAGGTTGCATGTTTTTTCAGGCAACCATCAAAAAACGATGTTTGCACAAGGGGGTGATAACTCCTTAAAAAAACCAGGCGCTGACCAGCCGCCAATGGTGACATTGCCGCATTCTGCCTCGATTCACAAACGAGCTTCTCTTATTCTCCTTATTTGTTTCTTTCTCGTCATTTCGGGCTCCTCTGTTTTGCCGGCCCATGCCGAGGGCTTCCAGTATATCACTGCGCCTGAGGTTAAAAACATGATCGAGAACAATCCAAATGTTGTGATCATCAATGCCTTAAGCAAGATTGAATATAACGGGCTGCATATTCCCGGCTCAATCAATATTCCGATAATCGACTTCAAGGCCAGCAAGGATCTCCCCAAGGACAAGAAGACCCCGCTTATCACCTATTGCATGGGCCGGAGCTGACCTTATAGCCCCAGGGCTGCAAGGATTGCAGTGATGCTTGGGTACAAAAATGTATTTTGCTTTCAAGGCGGTATTCCGGAGTGGCGTGCTTTCAACTATCCTTTAACGGTTAATGATGAATATGCGGCCATTAAAGTCAAAAAAATCAGCCCGCAAAAACTGAATGCACTGCTGAAGAAAGATCCGTCGATTTATGTCCTTGACGTGCGCCCTATTGACTGTGAGAGCGAAAACATTTTTATTAAAAACGTACATATATGCCCTATGGTTTATCTGTCATACTGGCACAGCAATATCCCCAAAGACAGGAAAATAGTTGTCACCGACAAGATCAATAAAAAAGCCATTCTTGCCGCAAAGTTCCTCAAAAACAAAGGCTTTAACGTAATCGGGGCTCTCAAGGGAGGTATCGCTCGTTGGCGTGCTGAAAATCTTCCAGTTGAATATATCGCAGAACCATTAAAACATATTTCCGACAATCCATGCAGAGATTGAAATGAAAAAAATACACATATTACACAAGTCATACCCTTTCCTCATTCTCTCATTACTCCTGCTCATGCTTCCGCTTAGTTCAGGTGCCACAGAACTCTCAATGGATGGCTATAGCGAGATTACCGCTCCAGAAGTAATGAAGTTGTTTGATCAAGGCCGACCTGTACTTATTATCAATGTCTTAAGTGAGCTCGAATATGACATGCAACACATAAACGGCTCTATCAATATCCCGATCACCAAAATGTTGACCACCAAGAAACTTCCGAAGAACCTTGACACACCGTTGGTCTTTCACTGTTTGAGCGAAAGGTGAACATACAGCAAACGGGCTGCAAGGATTGCGGTCGCAAAAGGACACCGGGAAGTTTATTATTTTATCGGCGGAATACCTGAATGGCGCTTTTTTAACTACCCCATGACAACAGGGGAGAAATGGAAGGCGATCAGGGTCCGCAAAATTCCACCGAAAAATTTTCAAAAAATCCTTAAAGAAGAAAAAGATCTTTTTATTCTGGATGTCCGGAGCCTGGACAAAAGAACCTTGTCTCAACAAGATTTTGATTTCACATTTGACAATGCAATGCTCTCGGGAAACTATATTAAAGGGGTTATGCACTGCCCTCTTATTTTACTTGAAGACAACTATCGCCTGATCCCGAAAGATAAAAAAATCATTATCACTGATTGGATCATGAAGCAATCAACCATTGCAGCCAAGTTTCTTATCATGAAAGGGTATGACGTTGTAGGAATTTTGAAGGGTGGGACCGCGCGCTGGCAAGCCGAGGGCTATCCACTCATTGAAGGGAAAAACAGTTTACACAATGAACTGTTGTGTGACTGATACGGACCAATCAAAGATGTCTCATTTTTGGTCTTTCTTTCCATGGTCAGCCTCGGCATTTTTTAACCGTTCATCAAATTCAAGAGAACTACTGTTACGACACCAATGAGTTCTGTCCGGTCAGACAAAATTGAGGCCCAGGAGATAGGACCCCGCAGGACAATCATACGCAGAATTGTTTTCCTCTTTATTCTGCTCATTGCCATGATCATCGGCAATGCCATCTATTCAACCCTCCAGGAAACCAAAAAAGTTAAACACCAGTTGGCTCAGGAACTGCGTTCCGAATTGATTATTGCCGAATCAATTTTAAACAATGAAATAGACAAGCTGGAAATGGTTTCCGGAATTATCAAGGAACAGAACAGCAAGTTTGTTGATTTTCTTGATTACGACAAAGTCAAGCCAATCACCGTCATGCTGCAGACCATCGCAGTAAAACATGATATTGATTTAATCTTTCTTTTTGACGGAGAAGACAATCTGCTCACCTGTAATAGGCTCGGCGCGGAATTCTCTCTGGCCGGGCAGTACCAGATTTTCCTCAAATCGCACAACCAGCAGGTCGGGTTGACAGAAATCCCGCCCAGCATTCTTGCCTTGCAAAATCTACCCAAAAGCCTCTTCCCCAAACGTGGAAAAGTCCTGGCACTGCAGTCCCTTGTTCACCTCCTGCATGACTCGGGAGATATCTATGGCTTTATAGTTATGGCCAAAATAATTAATGGCGATAAAAAGCTGGCCGGCCAAATGAAAAAAATTTCCGGTGCTGAAATCATTTTTTTTAACAATGACCTGCAAACTGCGTTAACGAGCTTTGAAGAAACCCACATCGCCTTTCCCCACGAGAACATCCTTCATCACAATGGTCTTACATATGCCACAAACACGTTACGCATTCAAAACAACGCCGGAAAAGATATAGGCCACTTAACCGTGGCTCTGAATCAGGAAAGCTTTCTCCAGCAGCGACGTCGTCTCATAACAACAAATCTTATCCCATTTTTCGGTTCTGTTGTCATTTCAATTGCCCTTTTCCTTCTTCTTAAATTTCGCGTTTTCAACAAAATTAACCAACTTATCATCGCCCTGCACCAGGTCACTGAAAAGGAAGGGAATCTGAGCATACGTCTTGAGGAGCCCGACAAAAAAGAAACAGGGATCGATGAAGTTGAAAACATGGCCATAGATTTTAACGTAATGATGAATACCCTGGAGGAAACGTATAATCAATTGAGCAGGGCCAGAAAAGAAGCGGAAGTAGCCAGTGTTTCCAAAAGTGAATTTCTGGCCAACATGAGCCATGAACTTCGGACTCCTCTAAATGCCATCATAGGCTTTACGGAGATCGTCCTTGATAAACACTTCGGAGAACTGAATCCAGTACAGGAAGATTATCTCAATGACGTACTGCAATCCAGCCGCCATCTTCTTTCAGTTATCAATGACATCCTTGATCTTTCCAAGGTTGAGGCCGGCAAACTGGAATTGAATATGTGGGAATTTCACCTGGGGGGAGTCCTTGCCAACAGCTTCATTATGATTAAGGAAAAAGCACAAAAAAATAACATCACCCTTTCACTGGATACCGATAAAAATCTTCCGGGAATCGTCATGGCTGACGAGCGGAAAGTAAAACAGATTCTCTTCAATCTCCTGGCCAATGCCATCAAATTCACCCCACCTGGTGGGCATATATCTGTTAAAGCCATTAACGCCGACATTTCTGACTGGCTCCAACATTCCCCAGCAGATTCAGGACAACAAACTCTTCCCCGGGGAAAACTTGTTAAAATTTCAGTCAGTGATACAGGTATCGGTCTCAACAAAGATGATATGGAAAGGATTTTTACCCCGTTTGAACAGGTAGAAGAATCAAGCAGCAGAAAATACCAGGGAACAGGGCTGGGGCTTTCACTCACCAAACGCCTGGTTGAGCTGCATCATGGCAGGATATGGGCAGAAAGCCAGGGGCCTGGCAAGGGAAGCACTTTCACCTTTATTCTCCCTGTTTAGAGGGTAAGATTTTTTTCTGATGATAGAGGCAGAGAATAAAGCTACTATGGAAAAAGCTACTGGAAAATGGAACTTTTACCACTTTCACACATCACTATTTTCAAATATGATTACCACTCATCTTCAGCCTTTTTATACGTCATTCCCGCGAAGGCGGGAATCTAGGCGGACTAGCCAGCTATTCTGGATTCCCGCTTTCGCGGGAATGACTTTTGTGGAGACAGTATTTTTTGAATTATTAATGCATTACAGTACCTGCTGCAAGACTGGCTGAGTTTCAGTGGTAATCACATTTTTAAATATTAAGACCAGACACAGCAAACCAGCAGCATATAAAGACGAATTCAAACCTACTTAAAGAGTGTAGCAGTGCGAATATTTCTTTTCCCTTTCATTTTTCTCATGTTCACCATTTCTTTGCTGCCGCAAATTTCCTACGGCATGGCAGCGGAGAACGACACACAACTTTTGCAGGAGGCCAACAGCTTCTTTCACCAGGCAAATGAGAAGCAGGATCCCGAAGAATCAAAAAAGCTCTATGAAAAGGCCTTGCTTCGCTATCAAAAGCTGAGTCGCGACGGGAGCAACGGCAAACTCTTCTACAATATCGGCAACACCTATTTTAAACTTGGCGATATAGGTCGGGCAATAGTAAGTTACCGCCGGGCAGAACAACTTATTCCCGCAGATGAAAATCTGCAGCAGAACCTGAATTATGTCCTCTCTAAGCGTCAGGATGCTATCCAGAAAGAGCAAAAAGAAAAACTTCTCCAAACCCTCTTCTTCCTGCATTATGACCTTTCCCATGAAACAAGAGAAATTCTCTTTTCAACCGTTTTCATCACGTTCTGGGCCGCTGCCGGCCTCATGTATTTTTCACCGATTCCTGTCCCAAGGTGGTTAAGCGGTTCATTGCTGGCCTTAACCCTGCTGTTTGCCACCTCGCTGCTTGTTGATCAGTTTCAGAAAGAAAAACCAAGCGGTGTCATTGTATCTCAAGAAATTATGGCCCGCCAGGGAGACGGAAATAATTATAAGCCGAGCTTTACAGCCCCGCTTCATGCCGGTACAGAGTTCACTCTTATAGAAAATCGGACGAGCTGGCTCCAGGTGGAATTGCAGGACGGCAGACGCTGCTGGCTGCCCGCCAAAAGCTGCGAGCTGATATGAAAAAAATTTCCTGGAAAAGCGATTACAGCGTTTCATCCAAGTATCTGGACGACCAGCATCAGTGTCTTTTAATGATCATAAACGACTTTATTGAAGCCGTCTCAAAAGGCAAGGGAACCGAGAAAGCCTTTCCCATCCTCAACAGGCTCACCCAATATGCAGAGGAGCATTTCAGGGATGAAGAACATCTGATGAATGCGGCGAGATTCCCCCAGGGAATGCTCAAGGAGCATATGAGAGAGCACGAAAAACTGACGGAAGATATTTTTGCAATCTGCGCACACTTGAACAAAAGTGGA
The DNA here is from genome assembly GCA_020444175.1 of Desulfobulbaceae bacterium. Classification (GTDB taxonomy): domain Bacteria; phylum Desulfobacterota; class Desulfobulbia; order Desulfobulbales; family SURF-16; genus JAHLLM01. The sequence goes on from JAHLLM010000001.1 coordinate 74,550, forward strand.
GAAGAAACTCTGCCGGAAATCAGTCAATTTCTGAAACATTGGCTGCTTGGCCATATCCTGACAACCGACAAGGAATACAGCAAATATGTGGCGAACATCGATGACTCATTCATGTACGCCGGATAACAATCCCATACCCCAGTTTTTTTGATTGACGGTTTCGTAGTTGTGCCCTTGAGGGTGAAACCCACTCAACCTCCGCAGGAACACTTGGAAGTTGTTGATATTGTGTTGCGGTCCCTTCAGGAATTTTTTTGCGAGGTTGTCAATAGTCCACCTTTACCCAATCGTTATTGCGGGCCGAGTCAAGGCAGGCTGTACAGACATTCACAGCGGCAAGACCTTCCTCGCCGGAAATGGGGTTACCTGCCTGTCCTTGGAGAAACAAGAGCCAATCACGAAGTAAAGGCACAATGGTTCCGGCGGGAAATTCATGGGCAATCGGCTCGATGGTGGTTCCGGAAATAAATTCAAGCTTCCCATGAATCTGGTCTCCTTGCAACTCGCCGTCATGGCCGACAAATTCATACCGTCCGGTTCGAGCCGGACCGACTTTGGCGGCATCCACAGTGCCTATTACCCCGTTTTCCATCTCCACCTGGGCCGTGAAAAGATTTTCAAGGTTGGCGTTGTGGATCTGCCGCAAGGATGCCCTGACTCGACTGATTCTGTATCCGGTAATAAAGTGAAGTGCATCGAACATGTGCACCGCGGTGTGGAGAATAACACCGGCACCGGCCACAGAGGGATCTTCAAGCCATGGCAGCGTAGAAGGTTCCAGGCGGTGACTGGCGGAAAAGCTGTAAAGAGTCCCCACCCTGTTCAGGGATTTCTGCAGAGCTAAAATTGTACTGTTATAACGCAGGATCTGGCCCACAGTAAGGGGAAGTGATTTCTCTTTAAAAAGAGAGACTATTTCCGCAGCGGCCTGGCTATCCACGGCCAGGGGCTTTTCCAGGAGAAGAGGCTTGCCTGCCTGTGCACAGCATCGGGCGATGTCCACATTCAGTACCGGGGGCGTAACGGCAATAACCGCATCAACCTCAGGGTCTGCTATTAAATTCTGCCATTCTGCATGATAGTGGATCCCCCACTCCCGGGCCTGCTGGGCTCCTGAGCTTGACCTTCTGGAGATGGCACAGAGCTCCAGTCCCGCTACATCATGAAGGATATGACGGGCGTAACGCGACCCGTGTTTGCCTGTGCCGATTATGCCAATTTTCACAAAAACACCTTCCCTTGGACTGTCGACTTGCTTTCACACTCCTGAACCGAAACATGGAACCTGCGACGGAAGGCTGACAGTACAAAATTTCACCAGGAATTTCGATTCCTGCGCCCTCCCTTTTTTATCTACCACAGTGTTCACGAAGCGCACGAAGAAATACTTTTAAAATTTTTCTTCGTGTTCTCAGTGTGCTTCGTGGTGTAATATCTGAAGTTGCTCTTAAAAACAAAGGCCGATCTCCAGACCAGCCGCATTGGCTAACCAGCTTGTTTTATTCGATAAAACAATAGGGATCTTTGTCGTGAAAAACATCCAGCCCAAAACCATGAACCACGGCAAGACAGCCGCCGCATACCGGCCTGATTGAACACGCCGAACAGGCCTCGGTGCCGGCCCGGTACTGCTTGGCCTTTTCTCCATGATAAACATCATGTATTGATTTTTCAAAGACATTCCCGATATAGGAAGGTAATTTTCGACAGGCATGGGCCTCGCCGTCCGGCAGGATGGAAAAAAAATTGAATGCCGCTCCACAGCCATGACCAGCGCACCCTCCGAAAAAAGGTTGCCCCTGCTCTTTTCGAATAATATTCATCAGATTATCTTTTAAACTGAGAATCGGATTCTCTGTGGCGGCATCCATGTATTTTTTGAGAAAAACAGCGTATTCATCGGGTTCGGCAGATTTGAGCTGTGCCCCTTCGCCCACCATGGCCAATCTGTTAAAAGTGAAAAGATCAACCTTCTGCCGCAGCTCTTCGCCCAGGGGAAGCACCTGATCCATATTATCCCTGGTCAGGGTCAGCATCACCATGGAATAGACATCAAGCTCCCTAAGCAGGTCAAGAAACTCCATGACACGACGGTAATGCCCCTTGCCCCTGATATAGTTGTTATGCTCTTCAAGTCCTTCGAGACTTACCTGGTAAAAAACTGGTTTTTTTATGGCCAGAATCTTTTCCATTGTCTCTTTTGAGGCAGGGTTTCCAAGGATGGCGACCATGAGATTTCGATCAACCGCGCCTTGATAAAATTCAAAAAAGTGGGGATGAAGGAGCGGATTTCCCCCTGAAAATGAAATCTGCCCCCGCACATGATGCTCCAGACAGAAACGACGCAAATCATCCAGAATATGAAATCCCTGCTCCTTTTGCAGGGAAACACGATCACTTCTGTCATAACAATGCTTACAGTGCAGGTCGCATACCTGGGTGATATGCCATTGAAGGGTAAAAACCGGTGACGAAAAGTACTTCAAAGGAATGTTGTTTCCCCGGGGGAAGGAGTCGGGATTCCGACGGATGCGGGATTCTGGTTTCAGAAGTATACCGCGGTGAACAGCCTGACTCAGAGACTGGTCAATGCGCCCCACCGGCACCTCCTGTTCTTTGGCGAGCAGCTCCGGGCTCAGATCGTCGATGACGATTTTCAGAGCCAGAAGATCAGCCTCCGAGGCTGTTTGCAGGTGGACTTTTCCTGTTTGAGGCTGACAATAAACCAGAATAAATTCTTCTCCCGGCTGCGGGGGATTCACTTCCCCCTGATCTGACTCGCGTAACAGTGCAGGAAGATGCTGCCAATCAAGTTTGATCAGTTCAAGGGTCGGGTTCACCGTGAGTTGCTGAACAGTCTCCGGCATTTGCCGGCAGCCACGCTGCCGGGCCTGAAAGAGAATCCACTCAAGACGGGCCAGGTCATCCAAATAAGCAGGCAGGTTCCAGCTTTTTTGCAGCTCATCCGATATCTGGGCAAACTTCTCAGGAAAAACGCCAGGGCTTTCTTCCTGAAAAAGCTGCCCCCATTGCTCCTTTGTAAAAAAAGTCGAACAGCCAGGGAAAATTTCTTCGGGGTTCATTACGAACAATCCTTGATTCTTGACAAGAGAGACTCCCGGGAAGGGGACAGGAATGCAACACTCCATGTCCCCCACAAAAAGATATGAACCTGAAGAGCAATCATGCCCTTCAGGTCTTTTTTTGCAGCACGAACCGTGCTGCTACTTAGAGCCGCTTCAGCCACTGGAGCCGGCTGGTTCATCATGTTTTTCTTCTTCAGTGTCTGCGTCCGGCGTGTCTTCTTTTTCTTCATGGGTACTGACCGCACCCTCTTTTTTTGCACCTCAGCCACTTCCGGAGGATGTTTCTTCTTGCTTTTCAGCGCTAACTGCGCTGTCATCTTTTGCTCCTCAGCCGCTGCCGCCCAGGGCGACTCCGGTCGTCATGGGCAGACCGCTCAACAGGCCGGCAATACCGACCCCGGCCAGCAATTTCTTCAATTCTTTTACATCCATTTTTTTGCCTCCGTCATTTCTTGTTTTTTTTGAGAGACTGTCTCCAACCTGCTCGTGAACATTACGAATCAGGCTTTCTTCAAGCAAGCGTCAGGCGTTCCCGGGAAGACGCCTTCACCTGCTCCGAACCTCTAAACAGCAATTATTATCGTTAATAACGACAACCCTGTCAAACTTTATACCAAAAACTTTTTCCATTCGTTTGCACATAAAAAAAGTGGTAGATTACTGCCATGCAATCTTTAGACATTTTACAGAAGTTCTTTGGCTACTCTTCTTTCCGTGGCCAGCAACAGGCAATCATCGACCACATCCTCTCCGGTCGCCATGCCCTTGTGCTTATGCCAACCGGCATGGGAAAGTCCTGCTGCTATCAGATTCCGGCCCTCATGCTGCCGGGACTGACTGTGGTTATCTCACCTCTTATTGCCCTGATGCAGGATCAGGTCGATACGCTGGTGCATAAAAATATTGAGGCCTGTTTTATCAATTCATCCCTTGACAGGGCTGAAAGGGAAAAGCGCTATAGGGCCATTGACAAGGGCAAATATAAACTTCTTTACGTGACTCCGGAACGTTTTCGGAAACCCGAATTTATCGATCTGATCAGTAAACGGCAGATAAGCCTGCTTGCTGTGGATGAGGCGCATTGCATCAGTCAATGGGGCCATGATTTCCGGCCGGATTACAGCAGAATCAAGGAATTTCGCAGCTATCTCGGCAACCCGACAACCATTGCCCTGACAGCAACGGCAACACCCGATGTTCAACGGGATATCATCGAGCAACTGGGACTTGCCCCCCATGAAGTAAAAAAATTCCATGAAGGCATCAACAGGCCAAACCTGATTTTGCGTGTCCATGATCTTTATGGCGATGAGCAGAAATGCAAAACTATTGTTGACCAGTTCGTCAGCGCACCCGGCAACACCATTGTCTACTTTGCCCTTATAAAAACCCTGGAACGCTTCAGCATACTCCTCAACAAACAGGGGATCTCCCATCTCCTTTACCATGGAGGCTTGGACAAAAGAGAACGCCGCCGCATCCAGCAAACTTTCATGTCAGGGGACAACAATCTTATTCTTGCCACCAATGCCTTTGGCATGGGCATTGACAAGGCTGATATCCGCCACGTCCTGCATGCGGAGGTACCTGGTTCCATGGAGGCCTATTACCAGGAAATCGGCCGAGCCGGTCGTGATGGCAAAAAGGCGGACTGCACCCTGCTTTACGACGAGCAGGACCTGCTCATTCAGATGGATTTTATTAAGTGGAACAACCCTGATGCGGATTTCTACAACCGGCTTTACCAGATTTTAACTGAAGATCCTGAAGCGGTAAACGCCCAGGGAACAGAGTGGCTGAAAGAAAAACTTCTCTTTAAAACCAAACACGATTTCAGGGTGGAAACCGGGCTGTCAATGTTTGACCGTTACGGGGTCACGGAAGGATCAATTGAAAAACACGACCTTAGAGTAGCGTCACCTTTTCCCAAAGAAATCTCCCAGGAAAAAGTAAACGCCAAGATGAAAAACGAACAAAAAAAACTGCATTTCATGGTTGGCTACATCAAGACAGAGGGCTGTCGCAAGGCCCTTATTCATGAGTATTTCGGCATTGAACACCCAGACCGGTGCGGAGCCTGCGATCTCTGCCTCGGCTCTTTTAACGGGTAAAGGAACAAAAAACAATTTGCCATGCAAACCACAACGCTCTGGATTATTATTCTTATCTTGGTCATCACCATACTTTTTCTTGCCCGCGCTAATCTGGCACCTAAACGCAGAAAAGGCCAAAAACTTCCCAGGAAAGACTTCACGACACCGGCATCCGCCGACAATACCAGTCACATCGAGCATGTAAAAACACTTCCCTCATCAGACAGTATCCATCTCCAGCTTGAGATTCTCCGCCAGGCTTTAAGCGCGACAACAGTCATTCTCTTATGGGCCGGGGAAGCCGAGGAAAACATCCAGACACTGGCAGTGGCCAGTCAGAGGGATGACGTTATCATCACCCCCTTTCACAGAGGAAGCGGCATTATCGGCGGCATCGGGCCGCAATGCAAAGAAATTTCTGTGGCCCCTGTTCCCCAGCACCTGGCGACCATTTCCTATTATCCTTCAAATCGCGATGTGGGAAGTTTCCTGGCCTATGCCATCCCTCTTACTCGGGCTATTCTTTGTGTTGATCGTCTGGATTCTTCCCCCTGGCGGGACAATGAAAAGGAACTTGCCCAGCTCACGGTGCAAAAACTTTCCCAGGATCTGCGGACAGAAAAGAAGATGGAAGAAACGAGCAGGGACAAGCAGGCTATCCAGAAAATCTGCCTGGGTATGCAGGAACTCAATCAGGCTCTGGGACTGCAGTCTGTTTTCACGGCCACCATAAAAATGGTTTCTAAATTTCTCGAGGCCGATTTTATTGCAATCAACCTTTTGCAGGGCAAAGAGCATTGCATTGTCAAGGCTGTGGGCCCCAAGGCCGATGAAATCGAAGGTCTCTGTTTTCCTGCCGAAGAAGGTCTGGTTGGCCAGGCAATAAAACTCAGGCGCTGGATGCCTCCCCACTCAAACTATCAGGGGGCGGCTCCTATCTTCAGCACCCAGCTCTGGAGTCTTGATTTCCAGTCACTGCTTATACTTCCCCTTCTCAAAGAAGACAATGAGGCTATCGGAGCCTTGACAGTGGCCTGCAAAAACCAGAATCTCATCTCGCCTGAACTCAGATCTATTCTGCAGGTCATTGCAGCCCAGGTTGCCACAAAAATCGAATTGGGCCGCGCCCATGAAAAAATCTACCAGCTGGCTACAACCGACGGCCTCACCGGACTGAGTAATCACCGGACATTTCAGCTTGCCTTCGACAATATGCTGCACCGCGCCCAGCGGCAGTCCACCTCCCTGGCCATGGTGCTCTGCGACCTGGATCACTTTAAAAGCGTTAACGACACCTATGGACATCCATTCGGAGATATCGTTTTAAAGAAAGTTGCTAGCGTCCTGCAAAACACTATCCGCGCTGTTGACCTTGCCGCCCGCTACGGAGGCGAGGAATTTGCCCTGCTCCTTGAGAATTCAAACAGCGAGGGCGCCGGCATCCAGGTTGAAAGGGTTCGCAAGGCCATTGCCGATCTTTCATTTCAACATGAAGTCAGGAAGGTGACGATCTCAATGTCATTCGGACTTGCCTCCTTCCCTGCCGATGCGGACAATAAAAATGACCTCATTGAACAGGCCGACCAGGCGCTCTATGAAGCAAAAAAACAGGGCAGAAACCGTACGGTTGTCTGGTCTCCGCTTTTAAAGGGTTGACTGGCGGATTGCAAGACTGTAAAAAGGAACGCTACATTCAAACAATAAAGGCCATATTCAGGAAGATATGAAACAAGCCTTCAATCCAGAACGTAACTGCTCAGTTACAAAATAACAATCTTAGTTGATCTTGAGGGAATTCAATGAGTAACGACGCTGAAAAAATTATCTACTCGATGATTCGGGTAAGTAAATATTATGACAAAAAACCGATTTTAAAGGACATCAGTCTCTCCTATTTCTACGGAGCCAAAATCGGCGTGCTCGGCCTGAACGGCTCGGGAAAAAGCTCTCTGCTGCGCATCCTGGCCGGAGTTGACAGCGATTTTGAAGGAAGAACGTCCATTTCTCCCGGCCTCGCTGTGGGCCTTCTTGAACAGGAACCTACGCTTGATCCGGAAAAAAACGTCAAACAGGTCGTGGAGGAGGCAGTCCAGGAGACAGTTGATCTCATGGAGGAATTTAACCGCATCAACGAAAAATTTGCCGAACCCATGAGCGACGACGAAATGAATGATCTGATCGCCAAACAGGGAGAAGTACAGGAAAAACTGGACAACCTTGAGGCCTGGGACCTTGACTCCAAGCTCGAAATGGCCATGGATGCCTTGCGCTGTCCTCCGGGCGAAACAAATGTTGCCGTTCTTTCAGGTGGGGAAAAAAGACGTGTTGCCCTCTGCCGTCTCCTGCTCCAGAAACCGGACATTCTCCTGCTTGACGAGCCGACCAACCACCTTGATGCTGAATCAGTGGCCTGGCTGGAACATCACCTGCAGCGCTACGAAGGAACAGTCATCGCCGTTACCCATGACCGTTATTTTCTCGATAACGTTGCCGGCTGGATTCTGGAACTGGATCGTGGACGGGGTATCCCCTGGAAAGGCAACTATTCATCCTGGCTTGACCAGAAAGCAAAACGCTTACAACAGGAAGAAAAACAGGAAAGCGACCGACAAAAAACACTGCAGAGAGAGCTTGACTGGATCAATATGAGCCCCAAGGGCCGACGGGCCAAATCAAAGGCCAGGATCAAATCCTATGAAGAGATGCTGGGCCAGGAAGGCGAAAAAAGGTCAAGAGATCTGGAAATCTACATTCCACCGGGACCGCGTCTTGGGAAAGTGGTTATAGAAGCAGACAAGGTGGGCAAGTCCTATGAGGACAAACTCCTGGTGGAAGAGATGACTTTTTCCCTGCCGCCGGGTGGCATTGTCGGTGTCATCGGCCCCAATGGGGCGGGTAAAACAACGCTTTTTAAAATGATAACAGGCCAGGAAACCCCTGACTCCGGAACCATCACTCTTGGCGAGACAGTTAAACTTGCCTATGTCGACCAGAGCCGGGACGCCCTTGATCCGGACAAAAGCATCTGGGAAGTGGTTTCAGGAGGACAGGATGTCATTGCCCTTGGCAATCGTGAAGTCAATTCCCGTGCCTATGTGGCCCGCTTTAATTTTTCCGGTTCCGAGCAGCAGAAAAAGGTCGGCCTTCTTTCCGGAGGCCAGAGAAACCGTGTTCATCTGGCCATGATGCTCAAAGAAGGGGCCAATGTCATTCTGCTTGACGAACCGACCAATGATCTTGATGTCAATACCCTGCGTGCCCTGGAAGAGGCCCTGGAAAATTTTGCAGGCTGCGCTGTTGTTATCAGCCATGACCGCTGGTTCCTTGATCGCATTGCCACCCACATCCTTGCCTTTGAGGGCGACAGCAAGGTCCTCTTTTTTGACGGCAACTATACGGAGTATGAGGCAGACCGCAAGAAAAGACTGGGAGCCGAGGCTGATCAGCCCCACCGTATTAAGTACAGGCAACTGACGCGATAGCCTTGGTATGCTTGGCTCATTGGTTGATTTGTTTGACCGGGAAAAATGATTTTCCCAGTCAAACAAACAGGAACACTGTCCCCCCAAAACCAATTCAACCAGACATTACCCTGGCGATTACTCTACTGAGATCGGCAAGCAGGAAAGGTTTATTGACAACCCCTTTAAAGCCAAAGGCCTTATAGTTTGACAGCACTTCATCGTTGGAGTAGCCGCTGGCCACAATGACCTTGGCCTCAGGATCAATCTTCATAATTTCACCGGCAGCCTCCCTGCCGCCCATGCCTCCGGGCACAGTGAGATCCATTATCACCAGATCTATGGATTTCTCCGTGCCAAACACCTCTGTGTAGCAATCAATTGCCTGTTTGCCTTCAGCAACGCATTGTACTTCATAACCCATATGCGAGAGCATTTTCATTGCCACGTCACGTACAATCTCCTCATCATCCATGACAAGAATTTTGCCCTGCCCTTTCACATACTGATCTGCACCAGCCAGAGCACCTTCCTTCTCCTCTTCCGTTGCTGGGAGATAAACAGTAAAGGTTGTCCCCTCTCCGAGCTTTGAAGCCACGTCAATCAGGCCGCCATGCCGACTGACAATTGAATGTGCAACGGCAAGACCAAGTCCGCTTCCTTTGCTTGCCCCCATATTTTTTGTTGTAAAATACGGGTCAAAAATACTGGCAAGATGTTTTTCCGAAATACCTATCCCCGTGTCACGGATGGAGAGTTGAATGTAAATACCGGGAGGGAGCGAAATTTCCGACCCCGGTTCTATAACCACGTTTTCAGCGGTAATATCTACGACGCCGCCATGGGGCATGGAGTGGGCCGCATTCAAGGTAATATTCTGGATGACCTGACTTATCTGCCCCTTGTCAATGGGGGTCAGCCAGAGATTGTCGGCCAGGTCGTATTGGCAGGCAACATTGGCGCCATGGAGAACAAAATCAGCAGAATCCCGGATAACCTCTTTGATATCCGATGTCTCTTTTATAGGAGCCCCTCCCTTGGCAAAGGTGAGGAGCTGCTGGGTCAGGTCCTTTGCCCGCATGCAGGCTTTTTCCGCGGCAATAAGCATCTCATGAATCTTATTATCTGATCCGAGTATGTGGGATGCGACATTTATATTCCCGAGAATTGCGGCAAGGATATTATTAAAGTCATGGGCAATACCACCGGCAAGCACACCAATTGATTCAAGTTTCTTTGCCTTCAGCAGTTCTTCTTCCATGCGCCGCCTCTGGCGGATATCCCGTACCGTGGAAATGACAGTGGGATGTCCCTCAAATTCCAGCAAAGAATCACTTATCTCCGCGGGAATTTTCTGGCCGTTTTTACCAATCAGGGTCAGCTCAAAAAGAGTACGCCCGGATTTGTGCAACTGTTCGATCAAGCCGGGAATCCTGTCTATGAACTCTGGAATAACAAAATCCTTCGGCCCAAGGCGCAGGAGTTCTTCCCGACTGCAGCCTAGCAACCTGCAGGCATTTGAGTTTACCTCAATAAAATTTCCAATCGTGCCGTCAGGAGAAGGCTGGTACACAAAGACAGCGTCACTGGCACTTTCAAAAAGTGAATGAAATTTCCTGCGGCTCTCCTCAAGATGCTTTTCAATCTTTTTGCGTTCAACAAGTTCCTGTTCCAGGTCAAGCGTTCTCTGGGAAACCTGCCTGCGCAACGTCATATTCCAGAGCAGAACAAGCGCACAGAGAAAGAATGCAAGTGCGGTCAAAATAGAAAGAACCGTTTTCCTGTCAACACGAAAGCCTGGCTGTTTCAGCGTCATCCACTTGCTTAATATCCCCTGCCGCTCCTCCGGTGTGATGGAGGCTGCGGCTTTCTGCAAAATGGAATGAAAAAGGGGCCAGTCGCTCCGCGTTGCAAATGAAAGCTTAAAAACATAGCCTGAATCAATGGCAGACCGTAAATTGGTTATTCCTTCTTTTTCTATGTAATAGGTAGCTGAGGCAAGATTAAGGATCATGGCATCAACATGCCCGAACGAAACAGCCCTGAGTCCGCTGACAATATCAGGCATTGGTTCAAGATCCACTTCCGGATAGTTGTCTTTCATATATTCATGATCGGCGTAATTGCGGACAACTGCCACCGTATGTCCCATGAGAGCCTGCATGGAAGGAATTTCCTCCATATTGTCGCGAACTATGACCACTGCCGGGAATTCAACAAAAGGCAGAGTAAAATGCAGATACTTTTCCCTGGAAGGAGTGGCGCAGGCTGCCCCGGTCATATCGATGCTTCGTTCCTGGGCTCTGTCGAGTACTTCACTCCAGGTCTTAATCGTTACGATCTCGAACTTAACGGAAATCTTCTTTTCAAGAAGCTTGAGAAAATCAATAAAAATTCCAGAGAAATTCCCTTGATTATCAAGGGATTCCAGGGGAGGAAAATCACAATCAGGTCCCACTCGGATTACGGGATGGTCAGCAAGCCACTGCTGTTCTTCAACGGTTAAATTTAGATCATTGAAACGGCCCTGCTGCTGTTCGTGTGCAGAAACGGGCAACCCCGCAAGCAGACAAAACAAAATAAAATAGAAAAGAATCTGTTTTTTCATAGGAATCCCGAAAAAAAGGGCAAAGAACAATGTTTCCATTGATTAGACTAGCATGCGCCGGAAAATAATAGCAAGATTTATGTATTCGGGAGGTGCAGAGAAAAGACAAGAGAAAAAACAAGGTCGGTTCAACCAATCAACTAGCTGATCAGTGAACCGATCTGAAAAACCAGAATTGCCAGAGCAAAGGCAAAAATGGTGTTAAACACCATGGAAAATGCACCCCATTTCCAGGAACCCGCCTCCTTGGAAATACAGACAACCGTGACAAAGCAGGGGGCATAATAGGATATGAAAAGCAGGACACTCAGAGCCTTCACAGGATTCCAGCCAGGGTCGGCTGCCAATGTTTTGGCAAGGGAGCCGCTTTCCCCAGGATCAACCTCTCCCAGAGAATAGGCTGTGCCCAGAGTGGAAAGAACCACTTCTTTCGCTGCTATGCCGCCGATGAGGGCAATATTGGTCCTCCAGTCAAATCCTGCCAGTTGGCTGACACTTTCCAGCGCAGTCCCCACGCGTCCGGCCACGGAATGACGCAATCCCCTTTCCGCCTCTTCACGGTCAATTGCCACAAGACGTTTCTGCAGCTCTTCAACCGCGCCCGGAACTGTATCCCCGGGCAGAGGTTCAAACTCTGCCACAGAGGCCTCAACAGCATGCCGTTGCGCTTCAAATTGCGCCTTTTCACTTTCAGGAAGACCGGGATAGGTCATCATGGCCCAGATAATAATTGAAATACCGAGAATCACAGTTCCGGCTTTCTTGATATACTGCCAGGTCTTTTCCCAGGTATGAATCATGAGTCCTTTTAAGGTGGGGAAGCGATACGGCGGCAACTCCAGCACAAAAGGGGTTGCATCCCCTCTTAAAATCGTCAGACGCAGAAATTTCGCAACCAGAAGGGCAACGCTCCAGGCAAGGAGAGTGAAAAAAAACATATATCCGGCCTGATTTTCGGAAAAAAAGGCCCCTATTAACAGAGCAAGCACAGGCAGCTTTGCTCCACAGTTCATAAAAGGCGCGGTGAGCAGAGTAGCCATTCTCTCTTTTGGTGAACGCAGGGTCCGCGTTGCCATAACACCGGGGACAGCACACCCTCCGGCAATTCCGCCCGAAACAATGTAGGCCATCACCGAACTGCCGTTCAGCCCGAAAATCCTGAAAATACGGTCCATCATAAAAGCAACCCGTGCCAGGTAGCCGGAGTCTTCCAGGATGGCGATACCGAAAAACATAAACATGATAAGCGGCACAAAACCGAGCACTCCTCCGACTCCGCCGATAATTCCGGAAACTATGAGAGATTTCAGAGGACCATCAGGCAGCAGTCCATCTGCCACCTGGGCAAGCAACGCAAAAAAACTCTCCAGCCAGGATACCGGCAACTCACTATAGGAAAAGGTAAACTTATATAGACCAAGCAAGACAAGACCCATAAAAAGAGGCCCGAGAAAACGGTTTGTCAAAACCTTGTCAATGCGGTCGGAAGTGTAGAGTCTGTCGCGGTCATACTTATGGGCAATGACCCCTTTCTTCAGAATTCCTTTAATATATCCGTAGCGATGATCTGCCACCATGGCTTCGGGATATGTTTCCATGGTATCGCTCAAGTGGCGTGTGAGGTCGGCGACCTTGTCTTCAAGGCATGTTGACAGAGAAGAATCTTCCTCTCTTCCTTTATCCAGGATCTGTTGATCGTTCTCCAGATATTTTATGGCAATCCAGCGGCTCGGGTAATCGGCTGTCAGGAAGTTGTCTGCTTCGATCTTTTCCGCCAGATCAAGCAGGGTTGAATCAATGTCCTCCCCGTATGAGATTGCCTTGGGATGCCACTCTTTCACCTTGGAGGCAACACGCACGGTTTCCTCCATAAGCTTCTGGGTACCGAAGCCGCTGCGGGCAACGATAGGCACCACCGGTACGCCAAGAAAATCAGCCAAGCGGTCCGCCTTAATCTCAATGCCCCTGTCACGGGCAACATCGATCATATTGAGGGCGATTACCACAGGAATACCAAGCTCAAAAAACTGGGTGGTCAGATAGAGATTTCTTTCCAGATTGGCGGCATCGATGATATTGACAATGACCTGCGGTTTGTCAAAAATCAAAAAATCCCGGGCAACCACTTCCTCTTCTGAGTAGGCGGTTAAGGAATAGGTGCCGGGCAGATCAACAATATTGATGGTAAGATTGTCAAGATGGTAGTTGCCCTCTTTTTTTTCAACCGTGACGCCGGGATAGTTACCCACATGCTGCCGTGCACCGGTAAGGGCATTAAAAAGTGTTGTTTTACCGGAATTCGGGTTCCCAGCCAGGGCAATTTTAATATTTGCACTCATGTATTTCTATGTCCATCTCAGCTGGTGTCTACCAAGTCTGTTATCAGTTGCTCCACAGTTCATCTCGAACCAGATGAGTCGGTGTAGTTCGCTCTCGCCCAACCCGGGGAAGCGGCATTCGATATTTACTATTATACTTGTTACACTCTGCAGGCCGGAACCTTCCTGAGACTCCTCCATTTTTTCTGATTTGAATAAAAGAAACACTACTGCTCTTCCACTTCGACTTCAATGAAATCAGCCTCATTGTTTCGCAGGGTCAGAACACTGCCCATAACGCGCAAGGCAACAGGATCATATAAAGGGGCGCGGCCCTGTATTTTAATTTCAGAACCCGGTACAAGGCCCATATCACGAATCCTTCGCCCCATCTCTCCACCCTGCTTCACGGCTGTGATAGTGCCTCTCTGATTTTTTTTCATCTCTCGCAACATGACACGGGGCATTTCTTATTCTCCTGAACATTTACAGTTTTCTGACTTCGCCTGGTCCGACACATTCTTGTCGGAACGCCAATCCGGCACCCCAAAATTCTCATTCCGTGTGCCGCACTCATCCCCGCATCCACAGGAACAGCCGGTGCACCCCTTGCCGCCGAAAAAAATCTTTACAAGATAGCCGGCAGCTGCCGCCACAATTAAAAAAGTAAGAACAGTATCAAAAGAGATCATTTTTAAATCTCCCAAAAATCATAGTCATCGAACAAAATTAGGCTCACCTAATTCTGGGCTTGAATAAAAAGTAATGAATAGCTGCCCTTCTGTCAATAGCTTTGTCAAAAGAGCGAAAACTTTCCCCTCCAATTCCTCTCTTTTGCGCATAGCCGCTCCCCATAAAAGCCCACCCCTGTTAATGACGAATAAACTGATCAGGATACAGGATGGAAGCTATCATTTTAATACCATCAAGCAGCCGCAGGGTTGGCCGGGAAACAATTGTTTCATCAACAAAATAAATTTTCCCCTGCTGCACGGCCTTAATTGCCATAAAGCCGGGTTCACTGACAATCTGTTCGCGGGTAACCCTGTTCATCCGTCCCTGCTGGGCAAGATAAATATCAATACTGTCGGCATGGGAAAGAATTCGTTCTTTCCCATAAAAGGCAATATTGGAAGTGCCACGCACAGGGCTCGCGTCATCAGCCACATTGATGCCACCCGCTTCGGCCAAGGTAAAAGCAGCCATGCTGGAGGAAGAAAATGTTTTCATTTTAGCGTGAATTGCCTCAAAATAAACCCGTTTTCGCCGGGAATCAGGAATCCCTGCCACCTGTCCTCTTATTCCCTGAAGTCCATCTTTGAAACGTTGCACCATTTCGTCAGCCTGTAGGCTTTTTCCTGTCAAAAGGCCAAGTTTACGCCAGTATTCAAATGTTTCTTCCACAGTGGTAGGCTGCAGGGAAACAACTGTGATGCCCGCCATTCTCAGTTTTTCAATGAGATTTGCATAACTCCTGGCGATCATGGGCCGAATGAGTACCAGGTCAGGACGCGCTGCTATAAATTTTTCCGGATCTTCCCGGTAGCTGAAAAGATCTTTCTCTTTCACCTGGGGCGGAAAATCATTGTGTGAGGAAACCCCTATAATCTCCGCATCCAAACCAAGGGAAAACAGATTTTCCGTATGGGCCGGATAAAGGGAAATAATCCGGCTAAAGGGCTTGGCAACCTCAACCACTTGTCCAGCCCGGTCAATAACCAGATCATCTGCCACCACTCCCGTTATTTTCACCACAAAGGACACAAGTAAAAATAACCAAAAACAGACACTCTTTTTCATCACGTCACTCACTTAGCAGCATACAGGAATGTGATCTGATGATGGCAAGAAAATTCATCATAATATACACGGTTTTCCACACCAAATACCTCCCTGATATTTTTTTCAGTCAATACATCTTCTGCCAGACCGGCGGAAAAGACCCTGCCCTCCTGCAGAAAAATAATTTCATCACAATAGGCTGCGGCAAGATTCAAGTCATGGATAGCCGCAATGACCGTATCCCCTTTTTGTCGCACGCGTTGCTGTACGACCTGGAAAATCTCCAGAGTATGACAGATATCAAGATTTGAGGTCGCCTCATCCAGGATCAGCACCGGAGTCTCCTGGGCCAGGGCACGGGCTGCCACCACTCTTTGTTTTTCACCGCCGCTGAGCTCGGTCACAAATCGATTTTCAAAACCCTTAATGCCGATTGCAGCCATTGCCATCTGAGCCACCTCAAGATCATGGGAGGATGGAGTGCCGAAGCGGGGAATATAGGGATGCCGCCCCATGAGGACGACGTCAAGCACCGTATAACTGAACTGAATTGAAAAATCCTGGGGCACCAGGCTGAGCTCACGGGCCAGTTCCCGCCGCGGGTAGCCGCTTATCTTACGTCCCTTATAAGAAAGGCTTCCTGACGCAGGCTCCAGGTTACCAATAAGGAGATCGAGCAGAGTCGTCTTGCCGCTGCCGTTTGGCCCGATCAGCCCATAGAATTTCTTCGGAGAAAAGGTCAGGTTGATATCACGGAGCACATCTTTTTCGCCATAGGAAAAAGAAACATTGCGCACATCAAAGAGAGCATCAGACATAGCGCTCACCCAGCCTGCTCCTGAAAATATAACAGAAAAAGGGGCCGCCAAGCAGGGCCGTGAGCACGCCGATTGGAACCTCGGCAGGAAGAACTGCGCGGGTCACGGTGTCGGCCGAGAGCATCAGAATGGCCCCTGCCAGAAAGGAGGTGGGAATAAGTCTCCTGTTATCCGGCCCGACAACCATTCTCATCAGATGCGGGATAATAAGGCCCACAAAACCGATTATCCCGGAAACCGAAACGCAGACCGCAGTAACCAGAGAGCCGGTGACCAGAAGAATCTTGCGCATGCGAACGCAGTCAACGCCAAGTGACTCTGCTGCCCGGGGGCCAAGGGACATGATGTTTAAATCCCGGGCATAAAAAAAGGCAACCATCAGGCCGACCAGGCTTATAGCCAGGGTAACGCCGACATCCGACCAGTTCTTGGCAGCAAAACTGCCCATAAGCCAGAAAATGATGACACCGACCTGTTCATCCGCCATATATTTGATAAACCCGATACCGGCGGAAAGAATGGCGGCCACAATGACACCGGATAGAATAAGCGTGTTGGAGGCAAACCGACCGTCAACCGAGGCGAGATAAATAACTGCCGCAAGCGTCGCCAGGGCGCCAAGGAAGGCGAAAAGAGGTACAGAAACAACACTGAGCAGTGTCAAATTGAGCAGCAGCGCCAGAGAGGCGCCAAAAGCCGCTCCGGATGAAATACCGAGGGTATAGGGATCAGCCAGAGGATTTAAGAGTATTGCCTGGAAAATAACACCCACCACAGCCAGAGCGCCACCCACAATGGCAGAGGTCAGGATACGCGGCAATCTGACCTCCATGACCACAAACGGGAAAGACTGGTTCATATTGTCAAGCCCCGCCCCATCATTGAACTGAGCCACAAGAACCTGCAAGACCTCGGAAGGGCTTATTTCCAGATATCCCATACCGCTGGCCACTACAATTGCCAGCAGCAGAGCTGTTAAAAGAAGAAATGTCAGACCGGCACAACGCCGTCCTGACATTTGATTTGCAGTCATATTGTTGAACTTGTTGTATTTGGTTTGGCGGTTGATTGGTTGATTGATTAGTTGAGGCGGCCTCTGTTGACCAACAAAACGAATCAAATCAATTTCATTACCCTCTCCTCCGGCCTTTGTCAACCAGGAGACTCAAACAACAGAGTTGCCACGGCTGCTTGAGACTCGTCTGACTATATGGTAAGCAAATAATACCCTATACCCAGCAAAATGATGCTTCCCACCCGAAAGGCCTGGTTATAGATAATGAGTTTAACAGCAATTCCGGTTGGGAAAATGCCGGCATAATAGGGGAACTGGTGACGCACTGCCCGCATGGGCGAAGAAAGCACATTGCCGACAAGCAAGGCCAGCACCACTTCGCGGTAACCAAGGTCGCCGGCATTGATAAGGGCACCGGCCATGGCAAGGCCTGCCGTAAATTCCGCCGCTACATGCAGAACAATAATACCGATACTCTGGGGGTTCAGCCAGGAAAGAAAAGAAAGATGATCGCTGATAAACTGCTCAAGAAGATGAAAAATACCGGCCTTGTGAAAGGCAAAAATAATCGTGTAAATCGGAACAGTAAAATAAAGAACCTTTTTGATACGTTTTTTAAATCTTTTCCAGGCTTTATCAAGGGCCTGGCGCCACCCGTTGACCCTGTTTCCAGCAAGCTGTTTTTCAATATTTCCCGTTGCCTGGACCGGCAAGAGCATCCTGCCGAGAAAAAGGACAAGAAAAGTGCGAAGGACGGCAGCAAAAAAGGTCAGCCCCACATAAATAAATGCCGCGCCCTTGATAAGTGGGGCGGTAATAAAAAACACGGTGGGCAAATGCAGGAAATAGGTTGGCAGACTGTTAAAAAGATTTGCCAGCACCAGTTCGCGCTCATTTATTTTGCCCTGATCATACCCCTCGGCGAGCATGGTGTTGGCCGAGACGCCGGAAAAAAAGGCCATGGAGAAACTCGCACCGGTCACATCGGAGAGATGACCGATCCGAATAAGCGGGGAGGCAATTCTCGCCATATTATGAGTCCAGTTCAGGGCCTCAATAAAGTTGGCAACCATTAAGCCAAGCGAGATATAGAACACTATTCGCAGAAGCGGAAACCCCAACCCCTGCCAGAGGGTCACCGCAATATCAGAAAATTCCATCTTTTATCCACACCTCAATCTTTCTTCTCTGTCGTACCATAAAACTTATGGAAGGCGACACTTCGCTTGCATTCCATTAGAATTGAGGCTGCGGCAATAAGATGAACCAGCATAAAAAACTTTATTGCGAGTGATAAAGTGCCAAAATGGAATAGAGCATAAATCGCATCAATCCAGATACTGACTATGGTTACAATTCTGATGGGCGTGACATATTTCAAGCAGATCACTGATCGTGAGCTCGGTTTTCCGGTTCGCAAAAAAAATTTACGGCAGCATCCCATTATGCCCATCCCCTTCTCTGCACGATACTATTCCCATTAATGCCTTTGCCTTGAGCTTTTCATTGCCCACTTCACACTTTCAGCCCAATAATGCATTGTCTTACTACTCTTTTGACACCCATTCAATCAAACAGGTTCCTGTTGGCTATTTATCATACCAAAACCATGAAGAAAGAAATATTTGATTACCACTCATCTTCAGCCTTTTTATACGTCATTCCCGCGAAAGCGGGAATCTAGGCGGACTAGCCAGCTACTCTGGATTCCCGCTTTCGCGGGAATGACTTTTGTGTAGACAGTATTTTTTGAATTATTAATGCATTACAGTACCTGCTGCAAGACTGGCTGAGTTTCAGTGGTAATCACAAAGAAATATGGCACCCCTGGATTTTTTGTGCAAAGGGAGAAACTGCATTATCCTGCTGCGGGTTGCTGCTGCCGTGCCGGCCAGCTCCATCGGCATCCCTTGAATGCGCAGAGTGAAGCTTTGTCACCTAACCACTGTCGGTTATGGCGATATTTATCAAGCGACAAAAGCCGGAGAACTCATCGCCTGAAAGCGGTCAATCATTTCATCCTGGGTCAGTCGCCATTCACTGTTGCCTTGCCCGTTACCCTGCGGACAAGACGGACAACGCTGTCCGAATAAAAACAAAAGAGCATACCAAACACGGTTGCCCCTGTGGTAACCCAGAAAAGCAGGAGGTGAAGACGGGGCATTTTGTAAAAAAAGACATCAAGAACAAAAAGAATAATTCCCAGATGGATAAGTGAAGAACCGACCCGCATCCAGTAGCCGCTTTTCTCGAAATGCAGCCTTTTACTGCCTGCCACGGCGAGTCCCAGGACAAGAAGCTGTAAACCCAGGGACGCCACAAGCACGAAAACAAGTCCGGTCTTTATGCCCAGCCCTATGGATAGGCCCACTCCCAGCAGGGAAAGGGCAACGGCAAACCTGTTGAGCCAGATCGTGGGCAGCAGTCTTTTGGGCACGCATATGCCCAGAAGCAGAATAAGGGCAATAATAAACGGAGCAATCACCGCATTCATGCTTTTCATATAGGCCATCTTATCTGCTGGAGGCAAATGATGAATCTGGGCCAGTTTGAAATAAAACATGCCATAGACACAAATGACGGAGATAATAAAAAGCACCGCCACTGTGGACAGAATCAGGTAAAAATCAAAAGACGCTTTTTTCTTCATGACCATTATCCGACAAAGCTGTGCTCACCCGGGAAAAAGAATGAGGTGAGAAAGGTAAAAATCATGGCGAAAAAACAAACAATGCCGAGAATCGACGAAAAATACCACATAGCCGGCTTATTGGCGTACAGCCTGGTATGCAGATAGGTGCTGTAAATGGCCCACATCATGATTGAACTGCATATCTTCGGATCCCACCACCAGTTCGGCCCCCAGGCCTTAAGAGCCCAGGGATATCCCAGCAGCATTCCAAGGGTCAGCAGAAAATAGCCCAGTTTTGCATAATCGTACCCCAACCTTTCGATATCAAGATCCCGTTTTATCAACATGAAGACCGACGACACAAAGGTCATGGTGATGCAGGCGTAGGACAGAAATAAAAGTGGAGGATGAAACCACATGTAGTGGGCATTATAATAGAAAATCATTTTGGGATAGAGCTTCATAAAGAGGCCAAAGCGCTGATAACCTTGTACAGGACTGGTAAACCAGGGGCCGACCTCATTAAAAAATTGCGGAAGAGGCTCAAGATATGGGTCGGTTTTCATGTAAAGAATAGCCACCTGAACGATGAGCAGAATATGAAGGACTGCCCGAAAGCGATGTTTGTTCAGGCGAAGATGGCCAATGAGGGCCATGCAGGAGTAACACATGAACCAGAAATAATATTTGCCGTTTTCGAGCCAGAGCGGCAGGACGTAGCGCGGCGGGGCATCACTGTTATACAGGGGCAATCCATATTCAGCACCTTTGTTCATGGCAGCCAGTTGCCGGTTCAACATCTGAACGAATGGTTCCGGCAGTTCCAGGGGAAGAAGCTGATAAATCTGGTAATGAAACCAGCTTATCCACAGAAAGCCGCCTAAAAAGACAATGGTGGTCAGAGCGAAAAGAACGGTTGTGGTTCTTGGCAGAAAAGGGGTGGATCGAAACAGGTTGACTACTCCGGAAAACCCTGTAAATCCTGCCAGCAAAAGCAAGAGAACAAGAAGCAGGTGGCCTGTCTGGCTATAGAGGGAAAGAGGGAGCAGTGTTTCCATAGTGTTTGTAAATTTTGACGGTTTCGTATTGATGCCCTTTAGGGTGAAACCCCACTCAACCGCCGCCGACAGGTCTGTAACTTGTTGCTATTACGTTGGCGGATGGTCAGCTTCAAGGCTTTTTACGAGATCATCAATTTTCATCCTTTTTGTCTTTCAGGTGTCCACGCCAAAAATAAAAAAATTCATGTTTCCGGCCCAAAGTAGCATATATTGCGAGCCCGTCAAGCGAGGATTGCCATTGTCACTTTCAGCATCTTCCATTACTATATCTAATAAACGTTATTATACCCGGCCTATAACTCCTGCCCCAGCATAACGGGATAAGATTCTTGACTCTAAGCAAAACTCGTAATTTCAAACAATTACAATAGAGAGCAATAAATCTCCAGGTTACGGGAGGAAGAATCGCAAATCACACCGAGAGAACATGAATTTACAAGGTGATTTTGAAGGATCATTTCTAACCAGTATTTTGCAGCTCTTATGCGACGACCAGAATACAGGAGTCCTGCAAGTTACCTGCGGCAGCAAGGGATGCAGTGTCTTTTTAAGGAAAGGCGCCATCGTCTACGTTCAAAGTTCGCGCAAAGAGGCAAGACTCGGCTCCATACTCAAAAGGGACAAGGTAATATCCGACGATCAACTGCAAAAAGCCCTTGCCGTGGCGCGTCAGAAAAATATCGCCCTGGGAAAAGCTCTTGTCGAACAGGAGTATGTTTCCCTGGATGTTTTATTTGAATACAATAAAAAACAGGCTGAGGAAATTCTTTACAGCAGCCTCTTCTGGGAAAAAGGAAAATTTAAGTACAAAGATGCCTCACTGAACCTTGACGGCATGCTGATAACGCGCCTGAACCCGATGAAACTGGTCCTTGAGGCATCACGTCGCATAGATGAAATGTCAATTCTGACCAAACTGATCACAACAGACCAACTTGTTTATAAAAAAATTGGCAAAAAAACAAAAAATCGGCAGGACTTTGACTTCAGCCCCAGTGAAGAGTATGTGTTCTCTTTGATTAACGGCACCAGGACGGTACGACAGATTATCGACAAAAGCCTGTATGAAGAATTTAGCGTCTACAAAAGCCTGTACGGTCTTATTTCATCAGGGCTCATCGAACAGAAACAGCAAAAAAAGGAAGAAAACAGCGCGTTTGACCTGGGTTTCATCCTGTCGATCTACACCAACGCCATCCGGGTTATCACCAGGATCCTTGCCGAAAAATCAGGCATAAAAGCTGCACATCACGTTGAAGAGGCAAAAAAAAGTCTGCCCCAGGCCCAGGCAGAAATCGTTGCAAACTTCAAGGCCAACTCCTCGGCCACTATAAATAAAAAGGCCATCCTGACAGCTTATAAAAAAAATAATACCAATAAAGCACGCCAAAACCTCCTTCTCATTGACGGCCTTAACGGCCTGTGCCACTATCTGCTCAGCAAAACAACCCCTCTTGTTGAACAGCATCTTATGTATGAAATTATCCAGGAAATTGATCAGGTCATCGATTATGTCAGGGAGTACCAGAAGGACTCCATTGAGAAAGATAAAATCATCTCTGACATGAAAAATGTGCTTGATGACACCATCAAACAGGTGCAATCAGCCGCCGCAGGAAAAAACAAGAAAGGATTGTTTTCTTTTTTAAG
This sequence comes from Desulfobulbaceae bacterium, assembly GCA_020444175.1. Classification (GTDB taxonomy): domain Bacteria; phylum Desulfobacterota; class Desulfobulbia; order Desulfobulbales; family SURF-16; genus JAHLLM01. The sequence goes on from JAHLLM010000001.1 coordinate 97,074, forward strand.
AAAATAAGCAGAACTTTTTCCCACAGCCAAACACTCTAAAAATATATTAAACGACGTAAATTTTCCCGTTTTTTTCTTAGCCGAATGAACGCATTTTTTTTCGCAGCCATGTCAAGCAGTTACTCATTCTCTTTGTTATTTTTTTGTTCCAGCTACATCGTTTTTTCAACAAATAATCGCGGACTTGAAAAAAAACAGGGGAAAAATAATCGCAGTGTATTAAAGTATGGTTACAGATACATTACAAGTTACAAAAATGAAGATAAATTTTTTATTTTAGAATCGTCATCCATCAACATGACTGGGCGTCAATCTATGACAAATAAGGTGAAAAAAATGAAAAAGATCTCTATCCCCCTGCTGGCCTCTCTGTCTCTCTTTCTGCTGACCGCCACTGCCCAGGCAGATGTCGTCAATCCCTTTCCGCTTCTCTTGCAGGATGATAATAATACGGAATTATTCAATCCGAATGGCTTTCCTTCCATCAACCTGCTCCAAGGAATATCTTTGACAGTTCAGCTCAATGATATCGCCAGTACCGGTGGAGAGAGCGAGTTTGGCTTTTTCTCTGCAGGCACAGACCCGAGAGATAATACTAATCGTGTTGTGCTTTTTGATTCTGCCGACCAAAATTACGGGCAGGACCGGCAGAGCGCCATTGTTAACTTTAATACCGGGAATATCTGGGATCTTGACGATTCGGAGATGCAATCAGTTTTTACACCATCATCGCAGCCCATAGGCTTCTACTATTCCTATTCCAATGCGCTGGTTGATTATACATGGTACTCTGTAATATCGTATAATCAGACAGGATTTGATGTCGGCACCTTTCCGACTACATTCAGTGACAGTATTTACCTCTTGGCCTTCGAGGCCCCGGATGGCGAAACCTATGCCCAGGAAGCTATTCTGGGAATGAGCGCCGCCGTACCAGTTCCGGGTGCATTTTTTCTTTTTGGTTCAGGGCTGTTGGGGCTAGTGCTTTTTATACGCAAAAAAGGATAAAAATTATGGAAGCCACCGGGACCTGTGTGGCTTCTAACTCAATTCAAGAGGGATGAGGCGGTCGAGCGTTTTTGGAGAAACTGGCAATTTTGACGGTTTTGATTAACAGCGTTTCCTATAAAGGGCTTGATCAACTATCTGCAGCATCTTGCCGTTATCAAGTTCGTGGTTGAAAAAGCTTGTGAGGCGATCCATTTCTCTTTCTGGATCGGTAAACATGCCATTGAATGAAATTCTGCATGTGCATATGTTTTTTTTTTGTGCGAGCCACGATGTGACCTTGGCCAGATGCTTGGCAAACAGAATGCGAGTCTCTTGGTCTTCGGCAGCAGCCTTACGCCCCAACCTTTTCAGCATCGCATTTTGAGACTGGATAATTTCCTCCAGTGTTCTCTGCATGAATACCACTCTATACTGATACCGGCTCGGCAATTGAAAGAGCTGCAGAGAAATCACCTTCAGCGTCTTTCCTCTGGCATCGCCTATCCAGGATGAATCCTTGTGCAGCCTCTTCACTTTCTCGTACTCAAAATACCCCTTTGGATTGTCTTCATCAGCAGTACGAATGTCATCTACAAGAAGTTCCATCCCACCGGCCTGTAGCATTTTCATCATCATGGAAGTCCCGGAACGGGGCAGGCCGGAAACTACTGTTATAATTTGATTCATCTTGTTTATCTGAAATATGTTTGATTGATTATAAAAAAGCGTGATGCAGATGTCTCACTCTATTTTTTTTAACAGAGGGGATAGGGGTGATGGCCATAGTCCGTCACGAAGCGGGGATGATATCCCGGGCGAAAAGACCAATAGCTTTTTTTAGCTTCAGAAGAGAAATCTGCAAATCAATCCTCTTAACAGCCAAGTCTGACTTCACCGCATCCAGTGTACTAATTGCCTGATTCAAATCCACCGAACTCGCGGCACCGTATTTAAATTTTGAAAAAACAATCTCATAGTTTTTCTTGGCCAACTCCTCTTGTTTTTCCAGGTTAACGAGTACGCTTTCATTGGTTTTGACCTGGAGCATGGCCTCTTCAACCTCTATGCGAATATTCTTGTAGAAGTCTCTTGCCGCAAGCTCAGCCTGGCTAACACTTTCCCTTTTCTCCTTCAAATCATGAAACCGTATACCGCCTTCATAAATGGGAACTGTCAACTGCACTGCAAAAATCCAGTAGTCTGTATCCTGATAATAAGAGGGGTTATCAAAGGAAAAATAATCCCAGGAAGTCTGAAGGGATGGATGGAATTTTGACTTTGCCACTTTCATATCCGCCTCGGCAATGTCGACCATGCTCTTCACTTTTTTATAATCATGCCTGCTTTCTGCAGCAATATCAATCAGCTCGGACAACTCTCTTTTATCCATGGGCAAGGCCGGGGGAGCCATGACATCAAACTCTCCGATTTCTCCACCGATGAGCCTTTTAAGAATCTTTTTAGTTAAGGTGAGTCGGTTGCCGTATTCAATTAACTTACTCTTTGTTGAGGTAATTTTCAGATCAGCATTGAGTACAGCGTCTTCAGTTACCGCTCCTTCTTCAAATCGAGCTTTCGCTACTTGTTTTTCCTCATTCGCCAGTTTCAGTATCTCCTGTGAGAGTTTAACAAGTTCTTTTGATTTGATAACTTCATAGTAAACCTGAGCCACCTGAAAGAGGATGTTCTGTGAAATTTGATAATAATTTTCCGAGTCACGGCTGATCGAATAATGAGCCTGTTCTTTTCGTGGGAGCCAATTGCCTTTATACAGTGGCTGAACGACCTCAAAATTTCCTCCCAATTGATGCTCCGGGATGGTGACAATGGGCGGTAAGGTCAGAGAACCGAGTTCTGCCTCAAAAGCAATATCTTCATCGTACTCCCTGTACTCACCGGATATATTAACTTTGGGCAGCATGATGGAATCGGCTTTTTTAGGCAGGAGCCTGCTCTTCTCCACCTCTTTTTGGGCATAAAGAATCTGTTCATGATTCTTTTGAGCGAGTTCGTAAGCCGCATCAAGACTTAAAAAAGCGACCTCGTTGCCAAAAGCCTGACTATGTGTCAATAACAAAAGGCTCGTTACGGAAAGCCAAAGGACAATTAACGTTTTTCTTCCGGATTTCATATAGTTTTTTGGGCAGAAATTAGTAAATGTATTGATCATGGAATCCACGACCAAATCTCAACGTAGATCAGCCGGAATAACCAGCGAAAAAATGAAAGTCCAACAAGTCTGTCTTCCGCATCAATCTTTGCATAGCCAGTCATGTCTGCTGTTTTTAACAGACTTTGATCGTCAAACTTGACCATTACCCGAACCACCTTGCCCTTGTCTCGTAATAATTGTTTCTGACCCAAAAGCATTTCTCTTTCACTTAAGCCCGGAGAACTGCGATGCAAGGTTTTCTCATAGGCGATCGGGGCAATGGATGTGGTGTGGCCGACAATGACAGTTTTCGGTTCAGCCCAACTTCTGAGCTTAACCGAAGCACCGACGGTTACTTCGTTGATATCTCCTTCTGGGACTTCCACCTCTGCCACGTAGCTGTGAGGATCATCAACCACAGCAAAGAGTTCGCCAACTTCAAGGCGCTGACCGATTTTCTGCGACAGGTACGGCGTGACGATTATGCCATCCATGGGACTGAGCAGGGTTGTGTTTTTTACATCATCAATGGCATGGGCCAATTCCACCTCGTAACGGCGGATCTCGGCTTCAATGGCTTTTATTTCTTCATCGCGGGGACCGCTTTTTACCAGCTCTATATTTCTCTTGGCAATTTCAAGCTTTTCCTTATCAAGATCACGTACACGCAGGGCATACAGGTATTCACTTTCAGGAACGGCATTTCGTTCAAACATATTTTTATAACGTTTTGCCTCTTGTTCGCTGTATTCAAGCTGCTTTGCTGCCGCCTGGGTTTCCTGCTCGGCCATGGCGACTTCCTCCGGACGTGTTCCTTTACGTCGGAGGCTGAGAAGAGCCTGCTGTTCTTCCAAGGCAGCGGTCAAGGATTCTACTTTTTTCTTGGGAAGCCGATCATCAAGTTTGGCTACAGGTTGTCCTTTGAAGACCCGATCATTTTCCTTGACCAGTACGCTTTCTATTGAACCTGCAACTTCAGCCCTGATACTGAGCTGATTAAGTGGCTTGACGACAAATGTTCCGCCGACCTCAAAAGGGTACGGCAGGAAAAGAACGATAACAGCCAGAAAAAGGAACCCCAACTTGATCAACAGCCCTGTTTTCACAAATCCAGTCTCATTGGCAACTACCCGGGAGAAAGGGTGGAAAAAACCCTGAACAGTTTTTTTGATCGACTCCTCAAACCTTAGAAAAAGAATGATAAGAAATGCCATAGCCCCCAGACCTTGTAGATTTTGTACGAGAAGAGTACCGAAAAAAGCGAGAATTAAAAAGGTAAGAATATTTTTAAACATCAGCCGCAGCAGACCATACCACCAGAACCAGCGCCGCTCTTTTTCAGTAAGCGGTTCGGAGACCGGACGCAAAAAAAACAGGTCTTTGGCATACTGTTCAGAACGCGATTTCAGTTCATCAACATTCAATCCGGTGGCGAGCATAAAATAGCCATCCCGCGTAAATAAGGGATTGATGTTAAAAAAAAGAAAAAGAAAACAGATAAAAGAAATAAAGCAGGCAAAATTATGGACCGGACTCCAAGGCTCAGCCGCCATCCAAAAGAGCACCATGCCAGAGAAGACCAGCAGTTGCATCAAGGGGCCGGCGGCAAACACCCGAAGACGTTTGCGTCTATTCATGATCCACAGGGCATCAACGATATCAACATGAAAGAGAGGGATAAGACGAAACATATATGCCAAACGCAATGCAGGAACCTGGCCACCATAATATTTACAGGCAAGCCCTTTGGCAAACTCCGCCAAAGGGTAAACAACGAGAAAGCCGATAACAGGCCCTATAAAAATGAGATTCAGACCATAAATCTGCCGCAAGACACGGAGCTGATAAAAATAATCGGAAAAGTATCGGAGCAACGAAGCGATAGAAAAGAGTGCCAGTAGTGGGAGCAGCAAATAAAGTATTTTGGGAATCATGGGACTGCACAGACTGTGAAAAATTCCAAAAAACCTGTCCGGGTTGAAAAGCAATTTTGTTGCAGCCTCATCTTTTTCAATCTGTCGGGCATGCAGATCGGCCTTTTCATTGGCCAGAAGCCCCATATTGTCGAGCTTCCGAACAAAAGCCTCCACTTGACTGGGATTAATGGTCTCGCCAAAGGTGCTGGTGAATTCCCGGCAGATCGAAACACTATCCTCACAATTTTTCAACTGTTCAATGAGGAAATATTCGCCTTCTCCGAACTCGTAGATTTCGCCACAATCAGGGTCTTTTACATAATAACGAAACCGTCCCTCTTCTGCGATATAGGGGATAATCTCCAGGTTGTCCCGAATGCCAGCCATATTTATCCTGTCAAACATTATCCCCTCGCTGCAGCAGCAAAGATAATCAATGAGCGGTCATTGATTCTTGAACACAAAAAAAGTTCTTTCCCCAAAGACGCCGGTTACACGGCCATAAATTTTTCCCACACGCCGTTTTCACCCACCAGTTCTATGCCGAATCGGTGTTTTTCACTTGGCCTCTTGCTCTCAATCCTGACAATTTTTCCCCTTGAAGCAACTCGTTTTCCCTCAATGTCAACCCTGCTGATCACCTCAACATCACTGCCGACATCAAGTGCTGAGTCAGATTCAATAAGGAGTCCTTTCTTCGAGGCATTAATCGATCTGGCCACGACATAGTCCCCTGAATCATTGCTTCTGATGTCCACCGGAAAACGGAGGGCAAATCTGTCATGCCGCCGCTGTTCATTGCTTTCTTTGATGGCGCCATACACCACTTTTCCAGATGATGATTCAGGGAAAATTACCTTGGAGGAAAGGCTTAATGCCTCCCGGTACTCTTTGATCGCCTCTTGAAACATGCCACGCTCTCTGAGACGGTCTGCCTTATCTGCTGACACGCCGGCAAGTTGCGTGGCCTCTTTATATTGGCTGATTGCTTCAGCAAACTGGCCAAGAGCAGTAAAAGCATCACCACAATCTGTCTTAGCGGAAATGAAGGTAGGCTTGTGACGCAATACAGACTCATACTGCTCTATTGCCTGCTGATATTCTCCCAGACGGTAGTAGATGTTACCCATCCTCTGCTGGGACTCAACAACTTCCGGATTGTGCTGTAATGCCAACCTGTAACGCACAATTGCCTCCATATATTCTTCCTGGGCAAAGTGTACTTCTCCTGCTCGAAAATGTGCTTCAGCAAGGCGGGGATTGATTTCGATGGCTTCCTCATATTCCAGCAACGCTGCGGAATAATCCTTATTGGCGAAATAAAGATCGCCAAGCAGCAGACGAAAACGAGGAAAGACAGGGTTAAGCCTGAGAGCCGACTCCACTGAAGCGATTGCTTCCTTGTTTTTTCCCTGGAATTGATAAATGGTGGCGAGTTTAAAATAGGCAACACTCATCTGCGGGTCATAAACAAGGGCCTGCTGAAAAGATTCAATCGCCTCATCGTACTCTTCAGCATCAAGGAAGAAGGTGCCCAGGGTAAAATGCGCTTTCGCATTTTTCGGTTCCTGACTGACCACCTGGCGGCATTGGTCTATTGCTTCAGACAGATTCCCCTGCTCCGCCTCAACCTCTGCAAGGAGTAATCTTGCCCTGACAAGATCCGTATCGTATTTAAGAGCCGAACGACAAGAAGATATTGCCTCATCCATACGACCAACAACCTTGCAAACGATCCCCAGGCCGAAATGAGCCAACGCCATTTTCGGATTAAGGTGCAGCGCCGCCTGGCACTCTTCGATGGCACGATCATGGTTGCCGTTCTCAAAATGAACTTTGGCCAGTGTCAATCTGGCCATGGGATTTCGGCCAAGCCGCATAATTTTCGGTACGTATTCAAGCATCGTTTTCTCCATCAAAGAAATCGTTTTGCCATTCCAACTTCTCTCTACCGTCTTCCATGTTAATTCAAGGTGCTGGCCCGAACCTCGGCGATCAGGAGTTCCTGTTCTACTGCCTTTAGCACCCTGTCATCAAGGCCTGCCAAGCCTGTGCCCGTGGGGCCGCCAGTCCCTTCTTTTCCCATTTTAGCACTACTGCTGTTCTTTGCACCAATGACCTCGTCGGCCAAGGACTTTAATTCAGTGAGCAGAATTGATTCATTATTATCCAGAGTCAAGCGATTGTGCTGTAAATATGTACTGAAAATATCAATAACAGTTTCTTCAACAGAGTTCTTGTCTTTGAGTTCAGTTGAGACTTTCTGATAAATTTCAGCAAAAAGGTTTTCATAAAATTCAAGAAAGGCTTGGGGCAGCAACTCCTCATCCTCGGCAATTTCGAGGCTGACCTTGCCAGCCTTTTCCAATCCTATCAGCTCTTCAATGGACTCCTGCAATTTCGGTCGATGGGCGTATCCATACTGGCGAATAATAAACCCTGTCAGCCTTGGTAACATGAAAGGAGCATTTTTTAAAGTATGCATGATTATTCCCAGAACAACCTTCCGGCTTTCGCCGTCCATCCGGGTGAGAGTAAAATAGATGAATTGCAGAACTCTTTTATAATATTTCATCCCTTTTGGGACTCGTGGCTTTCTGGAAACATTCGACACAAAGCCTTTTATCCGTACGGCAAAATTATGCCAATCATAAACCTTGCCAATAAGGCCAAGGTAGCCTGTTAATAATTCAGGCCGGCTCATATTTTTGGGGAGAATATTGGTTGTCCCTGGATTACCGAAAAAGCGTCCTTCCATCTCAGTCTTCAGGAGTCGCCCATCTTTTCTCATCCTTTTCCAGAGTCTGGTTCCAGGGGGGGCCATCAGCACTCTAATAGAAGGAACAGTAAGGCAGGATTCCTGCACAAACTGGAAATGCTGGTCAAAAATATCGGCATGGTCGTGGTCAAAACCGACAATCAATGAACCTCGCACCGCCATACCGTAGGATTGGATTTTTCTGATATCCCCGATCAAATTGCTTTTGAAATTCTGCAACTTGTTGGCCTCTTTTAAACTTTCCTTATTCGGAGATTCGATGCCGACAAATATTTCAACAAAATTGGCATCAGCGAGAAGTTCGAGCAGTTGTTCATCTCCGGCGATATTGATGCTTGCTTCGGTGGCAAATCCCATTGGCATGGAAAAAGAGTTGTTGAGGCTGATCATTTCTCGCAGGAGATTCTTTGTGTAGGCGGGATTCCCTGCGAAATTATCATCGCAGACAACAACTTTCCGCATGCCGAGCTTTTCAAGGGCACGCAGTTCATCAAGAACTTGATCAACGGATTTATGCCGGAACTTGCGTCCGAAAAGATAACTGACATCACAAAATTCACAATTAAAAGGGCAACCACGCGAGGTCTGTACACCGGCCAACATGTAGCTTTCCATATCATCCTTGATACTGTCCCAACACGGAAGCGGTGTTTTAGACAAATCAACCGGTCGGACCTGCCGATATATTTTCTTGTAGTTGGCCTGCTGCCAGTCAGCAAGAAACTGTGGCCAGGTCTGCTCTGCCTCACCAATAAACAGCACATCAAAATCATTATAGTATTTCTGCGGCAGGGAGGAGATACCAGCCCCGCCTATGACCACCATGACTCCTCTTTGCCTGAACAGCTTGCTGACTTCGGCGGCCCGGGGAAGATGAGCGGTGTATCCGGTAAGGCCAACAAGGTCATAGCCTTCCGGCATGTTTTCAGCACTGATCCGACCATGCACAGCTTCATCCCAGATCACAACCTCATACGCTGAGGGAGTCAGTCCGGCCACCGTTGCAAGATGCAGAGGCAAAATAAAACTTTTCACCTTTGATAGCGGCAGGTTGCGATACACGTCATCCTGTGTAAGCTCAAAACGCAACGGCAGGGGGGCGATAAGAAGAATACGTTTCATGCGCTTTCCTGTCACAAGGGTTTCTGGGCAACAGCCAGGAGATAATACTCCATGGTTTCCACCCTCCGATAGGTGTGGAACAAACATTCCTGCAGACGTTGCCGGTCAATTTTGCGTTCAAGAAACTGCCGGTGAACATAGCGTACCACATGCCAGAAATGACGCCTCCAGCACTCTTCGGTAACGTCAATCACCTGAATATTTGCGTACCCGCAGTTCTCCAGCAATTTCTGGTAGGCGCCAAGGTCTGGCAGATAATTTTTTTCTGTCCTGCTTTCCCGCTCCTGCTCTCCTGTCATGGACATCAAAATGTCCGACAAAACAATGTGTCCCCCTGGTTTCAGCACTCGCAAGGCATCTTTAAAAAACATTTCACGGGTATAAAAATGAAAAGCAGCTTCTACAGATATGATTGCATCAAAGGTCTTATCCTCAAAAGTCATTTCTATTGCATTCATTTTGTAAAAATTGCAGCCAGGTGCAGTTTCTCTGGCTACTTCAAGCTGCACGTCCGAGATGTTGATCGCTGATACCTGCTCAGCTGTATAGTATTTCAAAAGATAGGCAGTGGTTGCTCCTTTTCCGCACGCCACATCCAGGATAGTACCATTTTTCTGCGGCAGAAGAGCAAGCAGCTTTTCCATGAGATTGTCGCAGGCCTCCAACTGGCTGGATGTATCTTCATACCAATATCCAAAATTGAGATAGTGACTCTGACTGTAATACTCTAGAATTTCAGGAAGAAAAGAGAGACCATCATATCGGTTGATTATATATTCGTGCATTTTTGCTTCGCTCATTGCATGTCGCTCCCCTGGTTTACATCCATGGTATACCTGTCCTCCCGTTCAGATTCTCTGGTCCTGTTTTTTTTGCAGACAAACCAGAAGGTAAGATTGCAAAACAGGTGTTAGTTTGTATGTTTTTTCAAGTGAAACCTGCAGACTCTTATAGGCTATTTCCCCCTGCAGGTACTTCTGGTGAATAAACCTGACAGCATTCCAGTAATGTCCGTGCCAGCACTCTCCGGTGGCATCAATAATTTTTAAAATGTCAAAGCCAAGACCGCGGCAAAGTTCCTCATACTGGCTGCTGTCACCCAGGTAATTCTCACCATGAAAAGAAGGCATCTTTTCTTCCGCCCCTTCATAAAAAAGCACATCAGACATGACAAGGTATCCTCCTGGTCGAAGAACACGCAGTGCCTCTTTAAAAAAATGTTTGCGGGTACAGAAATGAAAGGCTGCCTCTATGCAGATCAGCCCATCCAGGGAGTTGTCTGTATATGCGAGGTTGACGGCGTCCATTATAGAAAAATGTGCTTCAGGGACATCTTGTTTTGCTGTGCGTATTTGTTTTTCGGAAATATTGATGCCATGGACGTCTGCATCAGGAAAAAATCTGGTTATAAATCCTGTAGTAGCCCCTTTTCCACAGGCCACATCCAGGAAAACACCTTTTTTCTTTGGCACATAGGATAAAAGTTTTTCCATGAGGCGGTCGCTTGCCTCTCTGGCAGTTTGAATATCTCTATCCCAATAGCCAAAGTTTGCATAGTTGCTTCCCCCATAATATTCCACAAAGAGATTATTATAGAAGCTGGCATCATACTGTTGAATGAGACGTTTCTGCATCACTGTTTCTTCAAGGGTTTAGCGGCCGACACCAGCAGGCAGGCGCTGATAGACAATTCGTGTTTTAGAAAAAATGCGCTCACTTTTTTGAGATATTTATCATCATTTCCAGTAACCTTCTGCAGCCCCAGATAGTGGGCTCTGTATTTGGCAAAACCGGTCAGGCAGCGGCCTGTAACGTCAATAATGTCAACCTTCTCAAAACCTGCGTTCGTGACTGTTTCAGCATATTCCTGAGAACTGGCAATAGATCGTTTGTTATCCGTGAAAGACAACCAACGACGGACTTTTGGCAAGGGTGTCTCGATGATATCAAAAAGGACCAGTCGACCACCAGGCTTCAGAAGCTGAAAAACTTCTGTCAGAAGCTGTCGCCTGTCTCCAAGGGGCAGCAGACCTTTCAGCCACATTGCATAATCAAAAGAATTATTGGGTAATTTCAGCCTGGGGAGTTTTCTATACACAAAAGTGCTCTGTGGTGCTTTGCGCCGGCAACTCTTGAGGAATTCTTTTTTACTGGTGACACCTGTTATCTGTTCCGGCGAGAAAAAATACGAAAGAAACTCCGTGCTTGCACCTGCCGCACAGCCGATGTCAACTATGGCGCCCTCCTTCCTGTCACCTGCACCGGCAAGAACCTCTGCAAGCAACTCTTCACAGGCTTCTTTTATATCTGTAATTTCAGGTCGCCAAAGGCCGTAGTGGCGCCAATCGCTTTGCTGGTAGAAATCGGCCACAATTTTTTCAATGTCTGTATCATCCTCGCTATCTTTGCCTTTTGTCTGAATGACATAAGAAAAAGGCGACGCATGTTCAGTTTTTGCCCGCACTTTCTTTCCTTTTTCTTCGCAATGTTCCTTTGCTCCCTGCCAGACTTCAAGGCCGCCCCTGAAATTTTTTTCATACTGCCAGCCGGCTGCTCTTTTGACCGCCACTTCCGGAGTATACGGGTTGGCTGTTCCTGCAAACAATCCATATGGCGTAGATGCCATGCTTCGAATACCGAAATTATAATAATTTCCAAAGCCATTGACGGTCACAGGATGCCAGTGGAGGCCATCATGACTCCGCCAGAGATCGCAGCCGCCGAAGTTTTTCAGAAGTTTTTCCAGGCGCTGTGAATCAATCATTTTCTGCAATCGTTTGGGCCATTTTGTCCTGTCACTGAATTTAGCATGGGAAAGCCATTGGAGATTCCCTATATAGAGACAACCTCGATGGACGCACATGGACCATATATAACCACTGAAAGGATCATTAAACCCCGGCCCCATACCGCTTATGGGAACACGAAGCCCGTCAGGTGTGTTGCGGGCTTCTCCGGCAACCAGCTCCCAGGCGTCATCAGAACTGATGCGGATCACCTCGGGAGCAGCAGGCCCTATATGATTGTCTGTATCCCAGCCGCCTCCCTGAATTGCACTTCCGACATACAGATAATCGCCAAAAGCCTTTAATGTAATTGCAGCCTGATTGAGTTTACCCCGGTGAGCCCCCTTGGCAACCACCCTGGTCCACTTGAAGGGAGGGTCCCCTTCGGCATCGGTCTTCCATACCTCAAACCCCTCCCGAACATTTGCTGTGCCAGCGTATAGGAAACCATTAAATTCTGCCATATCGAATACGGCCACATTATTTGGGTTCCCAAAATTCGGTTTACAGGCAGTTTGCCATGAACCGTTATCAGGGTCGTCACTGGTCAGAATCACCATGGCATCGGCAATATTGTATTCATAGCGCTTCATGCTTCCCACCGGAGTGGTGAACAGGCGGCCTTTAAAGGGAACCAGACCGCGTAGTGACCTTGGGGCAGGGTCAATTCCCAGACCGGGAACCGAAACAGTATCAAACCGGCGACCGTCATATGATTTCAGCATCACTGTTTCAGGCCGGTATGATGTTGCCGAAGCAGGGATATACAGTGCCGGTGCAGTATCATTACGTCCCTGGAAGACAGTGATTGTCCTGAAAGCCACACTCAGAGGGACATCAAAACCTGCCGATCCTGGGATCATAGGCGCGGTGTAGACCTTCTCCCATTTCTTAGATAAAGGGCAATAGCTCCATATCTGGCTGCGGAGATCAATGTCATATAAATTTTCCGGCACCCGGACTGGCCATATCTCACCGACATAATCCGGATGCAGGGCGGCGCGCGCCCTGCCGCGAACAACAAGAACCGCCCGAGTTACACAAACAAAAAGCCTGTCTCCATGCCATGCCATGGCGTGGGCATAACAATTATGGTCTTCTCCAAAACCGTTGGCGCAAACTTTGCGGAAATCCGCCATGGTCAGCCTCTGATCTTCGGGACTGTATCCTCCCTGAAAAACTGATTCACCTATTATTTTTTCAGATTGATACATGGCATTTCCTTTGCCCCGAAAATTCTTTCGAGTTTCGCACGTTTTCCTGGTTCCTTTGTTTAATCAATGTCAAACGCGGTGCGGATGTCACTTTGCCTGATCGGGCTTATTGTATCTGCGCCTTTTTTGCCGACCTGAACAAGAATTTCCTGGTTGTGTTGCCCGAGATCAGGTCCCGGCCAACGAAGAATTCCTTTGCCCCGGGATAATGTAAACGGCATCCCCATAAATCTTTTATCCGTCCCTGCAACGTTTGTTATAAAATAATGCCGTTCTTGAAGGTGAGGATCTACGGAAACTTCTTGCATATCAAGCACTGCTGCAGCAGGAATTTTTTCTTTCTGCAGCAGAGACATCAGGGGACCATTATCATATTTTTGGGTATATGAAGCAATAATGCCATCAAGGTCGTCGTGGTTCTGATGCCTGGCCGCAAGGTTGATGAAACGGGAATCTTCTATGAGTGTTTCATCGCCAAGAATGGAGCAGAATCTTTGCCACTCCTCTTCAGAGCGTATAGTGATGACGATCCACTTGTCTTTTCCCTTGCAGGGATAGCACCCCTGGGGAGCAAAATGGACATGTCGATTGCCCCTGGGAGATTCTTGGTTTTTTCGGGCCGCATAGCCAAGCAGATGTTCCCCGATCATTGCATGGCTAGCCGCTTCCAGCTGGGAAAGGTCAATATACTGCCCCTGGCCGGTTTTCTGTCGGTGCAGCAGAGCCGTCATCACAGCTCCTGCTCCAGCGATTCCGTTGGTGATATCCATTTCCCGAATGCGCTGGGGAGGGCCGTTCCTGTAGCCGGTAAGACTCTGGATGCCGCTTACAGCTTCAAACACAGCTCCGTAGCCTGCAAACTGAGCAAACGAACCTGTCGCGCCGAAGGCAGACATGGAGAGCATGATAATATCCTCATTGGCCGCAGATAAATCCGTATAGCCGAAACCAAGTTTTTCCAGAACACCGGGCCGCGAATTTTCAATAAAAACATCAGCATTCATGGCTAAGTCCATAAGAGCCTGGTGGTCTTCCGGTTTATCTAGATCCAAAGTGACTGCAGACTTATTTCTGTTCACCTGGCGCCAGGCAGGATGCGTATTGTAGATTTCTTTCTCTTTTCTGGCTCCTCGAAGTATGCAAAGCCGCTTGACATATTCAACTTTGATCACATCAGCTCCAAAATCTGCTAAGATCCTGGCACAATGCGGAGCTGCCCAGCTATGCGAAAAATCTATGACCCGCAAGTCCTTTAGTGGAGAACGCCGCATCAAACGATTCCCCTTTGCTGTAAATCCACGATTTCCGCCCGGCTTAATTCCAGTTTTTCTTCATAGACCGTATTGTTGTGTTCTCCCATGAGAGGAGCCCGTGATGCAATCCATGGAGACTGTGACATTTTAAAAGGGGTTCCGCAGTATGGAAGGTTGCCAGAAGCCGGATGATCGATACTCGTAAAAAAATTTCTGTCCCGGTGCTGTTGCAGCTCTGCCGCCTCAGCCAGATTGACAACCATGCCAAAAGCCAGGCCCTTCTCCTGTCCTGCCCGAAAAAGCTCCTCTTTTTCGAACTTGATCACCTGGGCTTGCAAAGCTTCTTCATATGTCAGTCGATCAGCAATCCGACCAAGAATATGTTTATATTCCTCCTGGAAAAGAAACGGATCATCAAAAATATCAGCTGACTTGCTCCAGTTCCTGGCCGGCATGGCGATAACTACACAATAGCCGTCCCTGCATTCAAAGCTTCTCCATGGGACACCAGGGTGCGGTCCTCTTTTTGAAACCTTTCCGGTGTGCAGGTATGTTGTCAGGGCTATTTCAATATTTTCCAGGCTGCTTTCCAGCATTGAAATTTCAACCTGCTGGCCGACGCCGTCTTCGTTCCTCTGATACAAGGCCATGAGGACGCCCGTGTAGGCATGAAGGCCTGCCGTATAATGGCATATGCTTGGCCCTGCGGCAAGAGGTTCCCTGTCAGTTTCTCCAGTCATCGACATCATGCCGCTCAGTGCCTGAATCTGAATTTCCTCTGCAACATAATCCAGATACGGTCCCTTTGAGCCAAAGCTGGAAAGAGAGCAGACAACCAGACGTGGGTTGATTTCCTGCAACACGTCATATGTGAGACCCAACTCACGTTCTTTGCCCGGACCCAGATCCACAAGCAGCACATCGGCTTTCCGGATTAATTGTTTCAAAACTCCCATTCCGTCATGGTTCTCAAAATCAAGAGTGATGCTTTTTTTGCCGGTATTGAGCCATAAAAAGGGGATACTTGTTTCAGGGTCTTTGCGGTCATGGCAAAAGGGACCTCCCTCGCGCAGGGGGCTTGTGCCGCATGATGGCTCAACTTTAATGACCTCAGCACCGTAGCCGGCAAGAAGTTTACCGCAATAGGCACCAGCTCTATTTTCTGAAACATCTATGACCAAAAAATTATGCAGGGCTTTTTTCTCCACTCTTTCATCCCATATGTAGCTTCAGCAAAAATTCTCTCACGGAAGCTTATGTTTTGAAAAAAAATGCCAGATATCATCGGTTGAAATCTCATTGGAAACCGCACCAACAACACTTTTAAAAAAATACTGCGATCCGCTTGGCCAGGTATGCCCCATACCTGCAACTGAACAAAATTTCACCTCTGCTCCCCCCTTGCAGGGGTAGGTTGTACAGGTTACTCCGCCCTTTTTTTCAGTCTGCCCGGTTTCAGAGCAACCGTTTATGCTTTTCCAGCGCGCTACTGTCTCATGGGGCGGCATCCTCACATAATCAACTTTGCTGCAGACCCCTGTTGGCAGACTGCCATCAAATGGATTACAGGGATCACCCGTTCCATGGATATCCAATACCGGAATAGGGCGGGCAGGAGTGCAGGCATCTGGCACTGCTGCCGGGGCAACAGTGGCAATGGCCGCAATCTTATCGGCCAGTTCACAGGCAAGACGATTGACCATCAAACCACCGTTGGAAATACCGGTTGCATAAATTCGTTTTGGATCAACATCATATTCTTCAATAAGGCGGTCAATCAGGTCAGATATAAATCCGACATCGTCATTATCACCACAGCACTGCCCTCCTTTCCATTTGCCACCGTTCCACCGGGAAGACATCATTTTTCCACCTTCTTTCAATGCATTCGGCGCAACAAGTAAAAATCCGTATTTTTTGGCTGTCACATCGAGTGTATCTTTATACATGGACTTATAATTTGCTCCGCCTCCATGTATGTAAATGACGGCTGGCCTCTTTGCAGGCATACCTTTCGCAGCCTTCGCAGCCAATGCTGCTGGAGCAACAGGCGATGGCGGGGCATAAATATGGAAGCTCCGCTCAATACCTTTATGCTGCATGGAAAAATTCAGTTTCTGCTCCTCCCCGCTTACCATCTGGAATTTTTCCCCCCCTTGCCGTTGCGAGGAAAGACAGTTCGTCGTGGCAATCAAACAAAAAAACAACAGCCCCGGCATTCTCATTTGTTTCCATACTGTCATTACTGTCATTTGCTTTCCTCCTTGTTTTTTTTATCATCGCGCTCAGCGCCCCAGTGAACATGAAGACCTTGTGGCCAGACCTCTCTTATGTTTAGCCCACAGAGCCCATGTCCACATTGAACTGTATCATTTCTGGATGTTCGTTCAATGCCTCAACAAGTTTTTCCCATTCTCTTGACCGATCTGTTTGACGAGCAGACCGAATTCCATAGCTGCAGCCATGGGAGGATATGGAAATGGCCCGTATGATTTCGCCTTCAAAGGCTATTGCAGGGATATTGGGCAACCCTTGCATGATGATACGAATCTCATTTCCTATATTGAGCTGCAAGTCACTTTCAATGAGCATCCCTTCAAGGGAAGCATTTTTCATTCTGGCCACACTGTCCTGAATATTTTCATGATGAATATGAATCGGCAGGTTCAGCGTAAAACGTTTATGAATCCTTCTTTCTTTTTTGCTGCCAAATTGGAGAAAGTGCAGAACTTTCTGTGTAAAGAGATGCGGATGGGTAAGTGGAAAAAAATGCCCTACATCCGGAATTATTTCGGTCTGGCAAAGCGGAAGAACTCCCTGCAAAGCCTCAAGTGTTCGCAGAGCACTGGAATTTCCCCCGCAAAGAGCAAGAGTCGGCTTGCTGATGGATGCTATTGTTTCACATGTCAAACCGGTTATATTTTGAAAATCCTGTTTAGCAGTCGTATTCTGCATAAGCGCCAGCCATCTTTCAGCTGACTTATGGCTTTTGGTTCTGTTCCAGCCTCCAAAGGGGATAAAAATCTTGGATCGTTGAAAGAGTTCCACCTTGTCCCGCCACTCAGGCTTGGCTAACTGCTCAAGAAGCCATAAACCTGTTTCCTGTTCTCTTTTTGGCAATTGCAGCCCAATCGCCGCAAGCTTTGCTGCAAATTTTTTATTTTCCAGAACTTCCCGGCTGGAAAGATGAGGTTGAAATGCACGGATGCGGGTATCTGCCAACACAAGCCGCTTGACCATTTCAGGGTAGAGAACAGCACTGTGCAACGCAACAACGCCACCGTAGCTATGTCCTATAAGAGTTGCATTTTTGATTCCTAAATACTCAAAAAGTGCCCGCAAATCAGCAGCAAGCTCCCGGGAGGAATATCCCCTGGCCGGCATACTGCTATGCCCGTGTCCGCGAAGGTCCAGCAAAGTTACCCGGTATTTTCGCATCAGCGGCATCAACACAGCAGGACTCCAGAAGCCCTGATTGGCAGCCAGTCCATGGATCAACACCACATCTTCTCCCTGGCCAAGGGAGCGATAATTTATGCTCACCCCTCTGAGGGTTACTTTGCCCATATGACTTCCTTTTATTCGATGTAACCGAGGGCTCTCATCTGTTCAAATATCTGCTGCTCGCCGTTATCCTCTTCTGATTGTTGCTTTTTCTCTTCAGGCAGGAGAGTGTCCGGTACAAGAGTCGGTTCTCCGACCCTGGGAGGATGGTCGGCGATAAAATCTTTTGTAAAAATATCCTCGGGAAGACGGCCTTCAAGGTCGGAGGGAATGTCAAGACCAAGGCTGTAGAGTAAAATGGGCGTAACATCCATGATGGACAGGGGGTCAAGGCGTTCGTTCTGACGAATGCCGGGACCGTGGGCCAGAAAAATGCCTTCCGGATAATGGGTACCAACAATTTCCGGTCGTCGGGCAATGATAGGAGACTTGTTCATAATGGAAATAAACCCATAATCCGCCATAACCAGGGTCAGGTCGGGAGCCTGATCGTTATGGGCACCAGGATAGGCTTCCTCCCTGGTCATGATTTTCTTAATGATGGGCTTGCCTGATATCGGTTCACGGATGGCTAGAAGCTCTTCGGTCAGTTTGCGGCGAAAGGCTTCATACTCCTCCATAGGGACACCGTTTTCCCCTGGATTTTGGGCTTTGCGGATGAATATTCCGTTTGAGGTGACTGATCGGGCATAGGCTGTTGTTTTATCCCAATCAAGGAGAACAAAATGCTTCTCCACCACCTTCTTGGCTTTTTCCCGCTCGTTTTCTGCCAAATTTTCCAGATTCTTCCAGGTGAGATAGCCATGCTCATGCAGCCAGGCATTGACCCGAAAAACAAACCAGGAAGGCCCGAAACCATGATCAGATGCCATAAAAACACGGGCCTGGGGACCGGCAAGTTCAACTATCCCCTGCAGGAATCCATCGAGTGCTCTGAAAAAATCAAGGCAGAGTTCCCGGATTTCCAGTTCCCACTCATCAAACTCGTCAACAGGGCTGGACGGATCAAGAAAACGCCAGCCCATATGAAATATCTTATCAGCGCCGTCAAAAAGGATTGCAGTAAGATCGCAGGGATGATTTTTCATGAGAAAGGTCATAACGTCGAACCATTGTCTTTCCCGCCGTATATGGAAGCTTACCCAATTCCGGTATTCTTCTTTTTGGATCCCCTGTTCCGCCTTTTTTTCAAGTTCAAAATCCCAGGCAAGTTCCTTAACGTTGAAAAACGGCTGCTCCTTCAACTCTTCATAGAGCTCCCGGGGGAAGATATTTCGCCGCATATGTTTCCAGGCGACAAGGCCGGGTAAGACATAGCCATTGATGACAGGCGGCGGAGACATCATAGTATAATTCAAGGTGCCGGCCCTGCCGTTCTGGCGGCTGACCATTGACCAGATGGTTTCACAGCGGATATCCCGGAAATTATACAGGGTGAAATACGGGTCGGCCTTATGCTGATCGGCCCAGATGAAATCAAAGACACCGTGATTGCCGGGGTTGCGCCCTGTAATCATAGAGATCCAGGCAGGCGGGGTAAGAGGGTTTGAAGTGGACATGAGTTCTGCCTGAACACCTCGGTCAACCAATCCTCTTAAAAAGGGCATGGTGCCATTTTCCATCAGGGGATCGAGAATTGTGAAAGTCGCTCCGTCGAGCCCAAGCAATAGTGTCGGATGCATGAGGACTCCTTATAACTTATTTAAATGGGGGTATAAAAGTGCTGCCGCGTCTCCAACCTTTATTTCATCAACATAGCGCCCATCGGACATGAGAATATCTTCCCAGGGGAGACCCCTTCGCTGAAAATGTTCTTCTATGGCAACGATAAACTGAACAATATCGATTGACTCAAAACCAAGGTCGTCAACAAGTTTGGTGTCCGCCCCAATAGGACCGTTGAAATCCGTATCCCAGTCTGCAGTGATGTCTTGGAGAATTTCCGTGAGACTGGAAAGGATTGTCTGTTCTGGAATAAGTGACTCCTGATTCAAATTTGCCGCCTCCTCATTTTTTTATGACAAATCAAGTAAAGCATGTTTCTTATCAATTGATTACTCGTGCCGGAAGAGGAGCAATCAACAATGTAATATTCCTGAGAGAGAAATAGTACATTCCTTGCCAATATAGTTTCATGTCTAAGGCAAAATTGTGAAGATTACGAAAATCACATATATATGACTTTGAGAATCTTTGCAAACAGTCAAGGACGATGAAATCCACAAACTGTGTCTATCAAATTAAGAAAAGTCTCAAAATCCCCTGCACCGCCGAACCAAAAGACAGCAAAGGCCTCTCCTTTTTCATCGCCATAGACGATGGTTGCCAGAACAATAACTACGTGCATCCATTCATGTCAGAAAATTCCCAAGAGCACTTACATACCACGCTGTTCCACGGACATTCAATTACTGCTTCGCTCAAGCTGAACACGCTACGATCTGGCACAGCAAGAAATCTGCCAAAACCACTAATCCGACGGCACCACAGACACCAACAAACCGTTATGAACCGAGCAGTTCCCATATACTCATGGCATCAACAATGCACAGCAAATTATCATTCCCTGAGGCCAAAAGAACGGGAGCCTCTTTGCATCTGTAATCAGTATCATAGTGTCATGATCAATACACTTATTTTATTCAGAAGCAGAATTAAAATATGATTAAAATTGCTTGGCGGACTTTGTTTTATCCTTATATGCTTGACAGAAATTTTCCCCTTATGATAAACAGAAATTATATGAATTTTTTCTAAAAGTTTGACCACTTAAGCATTTTATTACATAGCAGAAGCAAAAGCCAAACCTGTCGCAAAACAGGGACGGAAAGCCACGGGTTTCACAGGAAACAGCCGGGTTGCCTTCTTAGAGGGAGTCGGCTGTCCCCTGGGAACACTTTTATCATTCTTCCCGACAATCACCCCCTACTGTCTATCCCGAGCATTCTTACGTTTCAAAAAATGGATGAACCATAAAGCTCCATCCATTTGAGAGAAGGAGGAAACAGAATGTACAAGATCCCATTTTAATGCTTCCGCTTTTTCTTTAACTAGTGTCTGTCCAGAAATGAGGATTTTTGTTCAAGATCAAGGACTGCGAGAAAAATTACCGGAGGCATATATTTGATATTCCGAGGATAATTTTTTGAGCAAGACGCAGATATTGAGTAAAAAGACCATTTATGGACAGACACTAGCTTAATCCATTGCAGGCGGAAGCTCACCTATGGTCCACATCAGTGGACGCAGCATATTCTAAAAAACTTTCAAGCGGATAAAAAAAACACTTAATTGATAAGAAACAGGAGGTTTGGGATGAAAAGAAAAAAAGCAGGAAAAGTGGACGACACTTCGTTTGTGCGTATCTTGTTGTTACCGATTTATTTTGTACTCTTTTTTGGGGGGACTCTGATGGGGGACCCTGTTTTTGCTGCAGACTGCGTTGACAATGACGGTGACGGTTATGTGGCAACCTGTACGGGGTGTGATCTGCCGAGTGGCAAAATCTGCGGGGACTGCAACGATGGCGACCCGGCAATCAACCCGGGAGAAGCAGAAATATGTGGTGACGGCATTGATAATGACTGCCAGGCAGGAGCGTTGGAACCGGGTGACCCCTGTCTCATTTGTCCCACGGGGGATGCTGATCCCGCCTGTAACGAATTCCAAGCAGGCATCTGCCGTACAGGAAGCCTTTTTAAATGCAGTGGAGACCTGTTAAGCCTTGTCTGCCCCGAACCGGATGACGGCTATGATCTTCCCACGTCTGAAGGCTGGAGCGATCCGGCAAGCTGCTCCGATAAGAGTGATAACGACTGTGACGGACTGACCGACAATCTCGCAGGCTATCATGACGTAATCATCCAGAACGATCCCCTTATCGTGGAAAGCGTCCTTATGACACCTGACCCGGATTGCGCTGCAACAACCGAAGTCTGCGACGGCTACGACAACGACTGGGACGGCATTATTGACAATGACTTTAATGTTGGTCAGGAATGCACCAGCGGAACCGGTGAATGTGCAAGAACAGGGATACTGGTCTGCAGCGGAGACGGACTTTCGTCTGTCTGTACAGCCGATGCCGGCAGCCCAACGGCCGAATCTTTCGGCGTCGGTAACAGCTGTGCGGACGGGCTGGACAATGACTGTGACGGACTCATTGACATTGATGCGGAATGCGCCGCCCCGCCGAGCTATGAACTATGCGACGGAATCGACAATGATCTTGTCAACGGCATCGATGATCTTTATCCCACCCTGGGCAATCCCTGTTCCGCAGGACTGGGTGAATGTTCCAGTGCAGGCATAATCGTCTGCGCGGCGAACCAGCTTGAAACGGAATGTAGCGCTTCAGCTGGAACCCCGGTCGAAGAAAGCCTTGAGGCAATGACATGTGAAGACGGGCTGGATAATGACTGCGACGGACTCACAGATACAGAGGACCCGAGCTGCGACCCGGCTGGTTCCGACCTGCAGGTTTCCTGCGCCCTGCCATACACCCATGGCAAACCAGGCAACGATTGCGGCGGCAAACACACCACCGAATACTCTGTAACAGGAGGCGTGGATCCCGACGTTCATGCCGAGCTCCTTGCCCTGACCATTGACGGCGAACTCATTGACCTGATCTCCGATGTGCAGCCTGGCGATGAAGCCCATATGGCAAGCCGGCTCTATCGATACGATTACAAGCTGGCCAGCAAGACCAACAAAAAAGGGACCCGCCATGAAATCTTTGCCCCTGTGCCCATGCTGCGCGTCACAGCCCAGGAAGGCGATGAAAAGGCGGTAGCCTACTGCTCCAACATTCCCTATCTTGAAGTCATGAAGCCTGACGGAGAGGTGGTCAGTGTGTCCTCCAGTGATACGGTGGAAGTGATAACAGCCATTCCCCGCGTCAATGCCCAGGCACTCATGATACTGGTGGATGGAGTTGATATTCTGGCGGCAATGGGTATTGATCCGGCACTCCAATTTCCGGGCGGACCCTTCTCCGGAACAGTTGACATTAACGGTCAAATGGTTGCTGTTGACAACCTCATTGTTGATGCGGGAGATATTGACACCCTGTCATCCAACACCCTGACCATGACCTTGAAAAATCTGGGTGGTGGCGGTCATATTGTCTATGTTGCCGACGAAAGCCCCGACACCTTCCCTCCACTGCAACTCGCCTACGACTGTTATGATGACGACCTGGCAGATGCGGGTTCCGTAGCTGCCCTTGATGTAGACATCATCTCTCCCACGGACCAGGAGATAATTGACCCAATGCCGCCCGAAGGAGTTGCCGTGAGCGGCGAGGTCCGTCATGGCCGAGAAATCGCCGGACTCAAATTAAACGGCAAAGCAGTCACCATCCCTCCGGTTAACAGCGGACCGGAATATCAATTTGTAGCCGGAGACGGCATGACCACTGCTGATCAATATATCTTCTTCTTTAACGAAAACCTGCCCGAAGCCGACATGGGTCAGCTCATGTCCGGAACCGCCCCACTGGGAACGGTGCAGCGCGGCTCCAACAAGGTAACCGCCGATGCCGGTGACGATCTTGGCAACAGGGCTTTTGACACGCGCATGTTTGCCGCAGGCAATGTACTTTCTCCGGACCAGACAGCAGCAATCAGTGCACAAGTTGAAGAAAAAATAAGCACAGCACTGTCAAAAACCTATGACGCAGTTCTGGAAAGCACCACAACGGAAATTGAAAACGCCTTTGTGGCAGGACTTGAAGAAGGTGCTGTTGATCGCATCTTTCAAAACGTCTGCTCTGCGGCATCCCAGGAATTCAAGGACCGCCTGGAGGAGAACATAAACGGAACAGATCTGGGTTCAATCACCGTTGATCCGGATTGTTCCTGTAAGGTTACGGCAAACCTTGTACTGGATAGCGTTACCCTGAATAATGATTTCAACTGCGATGCGGCATTTTCAGACGGTGAAATTAACGTCACCTTTGCCCTGCCTGACGCTGAAATCTTAATCACAGCGAACAATTACTGTAAAACAAAGGGAATTTTCGGCGAATGTTTCACCAAAACCGTCATCGATGTCTGGGCAAAAACCCTGATCAATGACCCGGTCTTTTCCTTTATCATTACCGAAGATCAGATAGAAACAAGCACTCCGCCCACGGAAGACATGAAGTCCTTTGTTATCGGTTCATTGCGCTATCCCGGGTCAGAAGAGAGTGATGATTTGTCACATGACATTTCCGGAATCTGGCACAACGGCAGCGATACCCATTGCTGGGGTGCCGGTGTCTGCTCCTTTTTTGAAGGAGTGACCGGTTTCCTTATTAACACTTTTACCTTCGGATTGGTTGACGCCACCGATGTTTTCGACTTTGTAACGGTTGAATTTGAGCTGGCTGATTTTGAAAACATCACCGGCTCCAGTGAACCTGATCCCACTGGCATCGGCGAGATGCGGATCGATCCGCAAACGGTGGAAAACTATGGCAGGGCAAGCTTTACCCCAACCCTTACCGATATAGACATTTCATCTCTTGGCTTGACCGCTTCTTTCAGTTCAACCTTTGAAACCCAGACAGTTGACCCGGGTGCGGAAGAAACTCCAGGCGCGCCTCTGACACCTGCTCCGGCACCTGGTGCCGATCTCGGGACAAGCCCGGAGAACGCTTTCATCGTTCTGGCTGATGACACCATTAACCAGCTTTTTGCCAGCATGGCGGAATCGGGTCTTAAGACGGAATGTACCGATACCGGGAAAACCATCAATGACCTGCTGCCACCTGACTGCGAGACTCTGACCGGGGAAACGGATCTGGCAACTGCGACCATCCAGGGTTTCTGTCACGGCATCCGCAATGCAGACTGTGAAACCCTGTTGAATGAAGGACACCCCGGCCTGCAGGGAACCGAACAGGGAGTATGCCATGGCGTCCAGGGTGATAACTGCGACACCATCCCGGTAGTTGCCCTTACAGGTGAACGCCTGGCCTGTGAGGTCACACCGGCCATCAGCCTGGAACCGACAGACCCGCTGCTTTTCTGCTCACGACAGAGTATCCCGCCACAGTTCGTGCTTGATGACGACGGCACCACGGAACCTTTGGAGTCAAGTCTGCTGCTTAACGACATGACCGTGGCAATGGTGGTTGACAGACCGGCAAACGGTCAGTTGGACGGCGAGCTTGCTGATATGCCCAACTGTTTTGCGGCTGAGGCATCCTCCCTGGTCGACTGTAACCTCTTTACCGCCTGCCTCGATATTACCTTAAATACCCAGATGACTCTGCAGAATAAGGGGGAGAATCCAACCTGCCCCAACGACCCTGCCTTTGTCTTCGGGGTAAATCTGCCGATTCTCACCTCGAACCTTGAGGCTGGTGTGGTCTGCGGCCAGGCAGCCACCCAGACGGACGACGAAACGGTAACCGGCCAGGCAGCAGCAGATGAAACGGTTGAAGAGATATCAGAAAACACTGCTCTCTTCACACCGCCTCTCTGCGCCAAGGGTCTTGATCTTGGCGGCCTGTTCAACTTCCAGAATCCGAAACTTATCTCAGTTGACACCGGAGGACCGGACAGCTACGGAGATTACTTCGGTATCAGCGGAGAGATTCAGGCTAACCCGTAAAATTAAACCCGGAGTGGCCACGACCCTTATGGGCCAAGGCCACTCCGGCAATAGTGTCCGCAAAAAAACTATGAATAACCCTTTAGTGACTTAATTTTACTTGATTCCTCGGCAAATTTCCTTACATTGGAAATCTCATTGGTTTTCTCATCAAGAAAGTCTATAGTTTACATAAGTTCTGCATATAAAAATATGATGAACTCGCATTTATGCCCTTCAGGATTTTCTACCCTGAAGGGCATAAATGCGAGACCGTCAAATATAGCTAAAAGGTTATTGTGGAGGAGCGCTTGATTCCGGATACACCTCATTCAAAATTTTCTTTTTTTGCCTCCACTTTCCCCGGTTTTCCAGATCCCTCCCTGGCAATCGCCTGCTCCAGGGCCGGCGGCTGCGGCATTTGCAATCTTGAATTTGAAACCGACACGGTTCTGGCAAAAACAAGTATTGCCAAGCTGGCTCGCTACACCACAACGCCCTTTGGCGTTAAATTGCGGGCTCTGCCCGATCAATTTCTCTGCGAACTCATAAGCGCCTTCTCTGATCGCCTGTCAACAGTCATTCTGAGGGCAACGGACCAGGACCAACTTGAAGAGACCGTTAATCTGCTGCGGCCTCTCAAAGTTTCCATACTGCTTGAATGCACCTCGCTTGAAGAAGCTGAGCTTGGCCAAAGACTCCGTGTCGATGGTCTCATTGCCAAAGGACATGAGGCGGGAGGAAGAGTGGCCCATGAAACGACCTTTATTCTGCTGCAGCGTTTTCTTTCCCATTGTTCTCTACCCATCTATGCTCATGGCGGCATAGGCCTCCACTCTGCGGCGGGATGCTATGCGGCCGGTGCGGCCGGAGTGATACTTGACGCACAACTGGCCCTGACCAGGGAATCACCCCTTGCGGATGAGCTGAAAACAAGAATCACCAGGATGGATGGCCGGGAAACAATCCTTGTCGGCCGGCCCCTTTCAGAGTTGTATCGCCTCTGGCTTTCCCCAGGCTCGGCGGCGCTTGACGATCTCCGGGAGATCGAAGAAAAATGTGTTGCCCAGAGCGAGTCCCATGACACATTGAAAGCCCAATGGCACCAGGCCCTGAGTCGTTCCGCCAGTCAAGGCTATCTCCTTTTCCTGGGTCAGGACATAGGTTTTGCCCATGAGCTTGCTACACGGTACGTTACCGTTGCCGGTGTACTGCAGGCCATGGAAAAGGCCATAGAGGAAAGCTGCCAAGCCCTTGAACAGACTCCCATTTTATCCGAGCAATCGGCCATGGCTCGGTCCCACGGCACGCGCTACCCTTTGGTTCAGGGCCCAATGGCCAGGGTCAGCGATACGCCTTCTTTTGCCCATGCCATTGCCGGATCAGGCTCACTTGCCTTTATTGCCGCAGCCTGGCTGCGGGAAAAGGAACTCGATCCACTGCTCAAAGAAACCGGTGCCCAACTGGCCGGTCAATCCTGGGGCGTCGGCCTGCTTGGCTTTCTCCCGGCTGAAGTCTATAAAGAGCAGCGCGATGTTGTCTGCCGTTACAGGCCACCTTTTGCTCTCATTGCCGGTGGTCGGCCAGCCCAGGTAAAGGATCTGGAGCAGGAAGGAATCGCCACCTATGTCCATGTGCCGACCCTTGGGTTGCTCAGCATGTTTCTTGATGCCGGCCTGACTCGCTTTGTTTTTGAGGGCCGCGAAGCAGGAGGCCATGTGGGGCCTTTGACAAGTTTTGTGCTCTGGGAAATGATGATTAATAAACTCCTGCTCTTTCTTGACAAGGGTTCAAAAGCAGAGAACTATCACATCCTCTTTGCCGGCGGCATCAAAGACGGACTCTCCTCTGCCATTGTCGCCGCCATGGCAGCACCCCTTGCCAAGCGCGGCGTACGGATCGGCCTCCAACTTGGCAGTGCCTATCTTTTTACCGAAGAGGCAGTTGCCACCGGAGCCATTGTCAAACGCTTCCAGGATGAAATCATCAAATGCAGGCAAACTATCCTGCTTGAAACCGCGCCAGGACACGCAGTGCGCTGTGCGAACAGCCCCTTTACCCGAACATTCCTGCAGGAAAGACAACGCTTGCAGACAAACGGCAAAACCGTTCAGGAAATCCGCTCAATGCTTGAAAAGCTGGAAAAGGGACGATTACGTGTTGCCAGCAAGGGAATCTCCGTCAATCCCGCTCATAAGGACGACCCGGATGTGCCACGACTGATTACAATCAATGAGGAGGAACAGTTCAGGCAGGGAGAGTATATGATCGGCGAACTTGCCGCCCTGCAGAGCAGCAGCCTGACCCTTGACGCCCTTCATCAGGAAATAATTGCAAGAGGCGCAGGCAGGCTCACACAAAAAAGCCGCCCACCCGTTGTCTCACAAGCAGAACCAGAGCAGCAACCATCGGATATTGCCATAATCGGCATGAGCTGCTTCTTTCCCCAGGCTGAAAACGTTGCCCAGTATTGGTCGAACATTGTCAACAAGATCAACACGATACGTGAAATCCCCAAGGAGAGATGGGACTGGCAACGATACTTTGACGCCGACCGCCAGGCCCCTGATAAAATCTATTCCAAATGGGGCACCTTTCTTGACGACGTCCCCTTTGATCCGCTGCAGTACGGCATGCCGCCCAAGGGAATTTCCTCGGTGGAGCCACTTCATCTCATCTCCCTGGAAACGGTCCGCTTTGCCCTGGAGGATGCCGGCTACAGCAATCGCCCCTTCTGCCGGGACAGCACCGCTGTTTTTTACGGCGTCAGCGGCTCGGGTGAGCTGGGGCAGCTTTACGGCTTCCGCACCATGCTGCCCATGTTTTTCGGAGAGGCGTCCTCTGATATCATCAACCATTTTTCCTCCACCCTGCCGGAGTGGACCGAGGATTCATTCCCCGGCATTTTAATGAATGTTGCTGCAGGCAGAATTGCCAACCGTTTTGACCTGGGCGGCGCAAACGCCCTGCTTGATGCCGCGTGCGCATCCTCCCTTGCCGCCCTCTACCTCGGGGTCAAGGAGCTGGAAACCAGAAGCTGCGACATGGCCCTGGTGGGCAGCACCGACTGTATGCAGAATCCCTTTACCTACATGTGTTTTTCAAAGACCCAGGCCCTCTCTCCCCGCGGTATCTGCAATTCCCTGGATCAGGGAGCCGATGGTATTGTTATCGGAGAAGGGTCGGTGATGTTCGTCTTAAAACGGCTTGACGATGCGGAACGCGATGGAGACAAAATCTATTCGGTTATCAAGGGGATGGGGGCCTCAAGCGACGGCAGGGACAGGAGTCTCACCGCCCCCGGGGTTAAAGGCCAGATGCGAGCCCTGAAAAGGGCCTACGCCAAATCCGGTATTTCACCTGTGGAGGTGGAGCTGGCCGAGGCCCATGCTACCGGCACGGTGGCAGGCGACAAGGTGGAGATTGAATCCCTCAGTACGGTCTATAAGCAGGCTGGCGCTTCACCAAAAAATTGTGCCATCGGTTCGGTCAAATCAATGATCGGCCATACCAAGTCCGCCGCCGGTCTGGCAAGTCTGATGAAGATTGTTCTTGCCCTTCACCATAAGGTTCTGCCGCCCACCCTTGGCGTTGAGAAACCGAATAAAGGACTGCTGCCCTCTGATTCCCCTTTTTATGCCAACACCCAGACCCGTCCGTGGCTTACAAAAAACAAAGAAAAAGGCCGCAAGGCGGTGGTCAGCGCCTTTGGCTTCGGCGGTACCAACTACCATGCCGTTGTTCAGGAATACCAGGGCGACCACCTTGGCATGCGAGATGCCGCCCCATTCCAGAAGTGGCCAAGCGAGCTCTTTTTCTGGCATGGCGGATCTGCAGAAGAGATAGTTGAACAGGTGCAAGCCCTGCAGGACAAACTCAGCCCAGCTCTCCACGTGAACCTTGGCGACCTGGCTTACACCTGCGCCTTGGCAAGCAAGGCCGGAAAAAAAGAGACAGAAAAAAAATGCAGCCTGGCCCTGGTTGCAGCCTCCCTCGATGATCTCAGGGCCAAGCTTGCCACTGCAAGAGAAAAACTAAGCCAAGACGCCTCTGACATTGTTGATCCGCGCGGTATTTATTTCAGCGCCAAACCGCTTTATCGTGAAGGCAAGGTGGCCTTTGTCTTTCCGGGACAGGGATCGCAATATGTCAATATGCTTGCCGATTTGGCCGTGCAATTTCCCTTTATCCGCAAGCTCTTTGAACGAAGCGATATCATTCTTGAAGGCATCCTTGACGCTCCGCTGTCGGCCACTATTTTCCCGGCCGATGTCTTTACCGATGATGAAAAAAAGGCCCAGAAAGTTGCCCTGGCCCACACCAGGCATGCCCAGCCTGCCCTTGGCACAGCGGATCTGGCCATTCTCCACCTACTGCGCTTACTCAACATTCAGCCGGACATGACGGCAGGACACAGTTACGGCGAGTATGTCGCCCTCTGTGCCGCAGGAGTCATGGCCGAGGATGATCTGATCCTGCTGTCAGAGGCGCGGGCCCGTTTTATCCTGGAAGGAGCAGGAGATAATCCCGGCACCATGGCTGCGGTGCAGGCGAATTTAAGTGAGGTGGAAAAAGGCGTTCAGGGGCTCGAAGGTGTGTGGATTGCCAACCTGAACTCTCCCCGGCAGTCGGTCATTACCGGCACATCAAAAGGCATCAAGGCAGCAGTTGAACGATTCTCTGAGCTGGGGATAAAGGCAAGGCCTATTCCTGTAAGCTGTGCCTTTCATTCTCCCCTGATGGAGCCAGCCTGTGCCAAGCTTGAAGAGTTCCTGGCGGGCATCTCCTTTAACAAGCCGTGCGTCCCTGTCTATTCCAACACCACGGCGAGTGTCCACTCCGAAGATGGCCTGGAAATCAAGAAGGTACTTGTCCGGCATCTGATAAATAAGGTGGAGTTTGTCAAACAGATTAATGAAATGTATGAGCAGGGTGCCAGGATTTTTATTGAGGTGGGACCGGGCAGGGTAATGAGCAGCCTTGTTCAGCAGATCATCGGCGACCGACCCCATCTTGCCGCGTCGGCAAACCTTGCAGGCCGTTCCGGCTTCAGCCAGCTTCATCATCTCATGGCGCAGCTCATCTGCCACGGGGTTCCGGTTCAACCAGAACAGCTTAATACCGGCAGGAAACTAAAAAAACTCGACCTGGACAATCTCTCAACATCACCCTACGCCCATCTTTCTCCCACCACCTGGCTGGTGAACGGGGCCGGTGTAAGGCCGCTGAAAGATCAGCAAAAAACCGGCGGACACGCGGATATCACTCCCTACTCTTTTTCTCACACATCCGCCCAGCAAGAAACAGCATCCAGTAACGATAAGATATGCCGCATGACGGATAATGCGCTGTCAGGTAGCGGTCCAACCGGAGCAGTAGAGGGCAAAGCACAGGCCATGTTCGGCTTCCAGAAAATGATGCAGCAGTTTCTGGCCAGCCAGAACAATGTCATGATGAATTTTCTGCAGTCAGGCACCCCAATAGGTCCGACTGTGCCGCACCCGACCGGCAAAGTCTGCGGACAGACAGCTCCATGCAAGAAAAAAACAAAGGATGCAGCCCATCTCCTGCCACGTTTCTTACTGAACTACCAGCCAATCAGCCTCCCTCAGCAGACGCGTCCCCTGGACAAGGGAAAAACCGTCCTCATTACCGATGACAACCAAGGGATTGCTGCAGCAGTGAGTACTCTTTTAAGGGACCAGGGTTACAAAACCGCCCTGCTTGGCCACGGCAAAGAGACAAAATCAGAAAAACAGTGCTTTTCCCTGCCGGAATGGACCGAGGAGAACATAGCCAAGGCGACTCAAGAAATAGAAAACAGCTTAGGGCCGGTGGGAAGCATTCTCCATCTTTTTCCCCTGCAGAAATGGCCGGCATTCCAGGACATGAACGCAGAGCAATGGCAAAGCCGTTTGCATAGTGAGCAGGCAAGTCTCTTTTTTCTGCTGCAATGCTGCCAGCAGAGTATCAGGCAAACAGGACAGGAAGGGGGAGCTGTGATCCTCTGCGCCTCCTCCATGGGCGGTACGGCAGGCCTTGACCCAGCCACCATTTCCCGGGACTACTTTCCCGGCCACGGCGCTCTGGGAGGTTTTGCTAAAACCCTTGCCCTGGAGTGGCCCGAGGTGCGCTGCCGCTCCGTTGACCTCTCTCCTGGGGATGGCATGGAGGCCGTTGCAGCGGCCCTTGTCACCGAATGTACGGCTGACGACGGCCTGGTGCAGGTAGGCTACCGGAATGGCAGCCGTCTGGCTCCAGCTCTTGTTGAGACCTCGCTTGCCTCGCGAAAGACGGAACCTTGCAGGCCTGAATCGTCATGGGTCATCGTGGTTACCGGTGGAGCGCGGGGCATCACCGCCACTATTTCAGCTGACATTGCCAAACGCTATCAGCCCACCCTGATCCTGGCCGGACGTTCTCCGATGCCTGCAGAAAAGGAAGGGGAGGAAACCTGCCATCTGTCCCAGACTACGGAAATAAAAAAGGCGCTTATCGAAAAACATAAAAAAAGCGGAAAAGCCTTTCAGATTGGCGACATTGAAAAAGAATGCGCCCAGATCGTAAAAGACAGGGAGATCCGGGCCCACCTTGCCCAAATGCGGCAATACGGTGCCACAGTTTCCTACCAGCAGCTCGATGTCCGAAACGAAGACGATGTCGCCGCATTCCTAAAAAAAACCTATGATACATACGGCAGGCTCGACGGCGTTATCCATGGCGCCGGCATTATAGAGGACAAACTGTTCAATGAAAAAAAATGGCAGTCTTTTTCCAGGGTTGTCAGCACCAAAACGGATGGAGCCTATTTTCTCAGTAAATATCTTAAGCCCGATTCTCTGCAATTTTTCGCCTTTTTCACCTCGGTTGCCGGAAGCTTTGGCAATATCGGCCAGTGCGACTATGCCGCGGCCAACGAGATCGTCAACAAGCTGGCCCTGTACCTGGACAAAAAATGGCCTGATGTCCATCTCTTTTCCCTGAACTGGGGACCCTGGGCCGGATCGGGCATGGCCACCGACGAGGTGCAGAAACAGTTCCAGGAAAGGCAGGTAGAACTCATTGGTCAGGCTGACGGCGCCCTGACATTCCATGAAGAAATGATCCTGGGCAGCAAGGGGGAAGTGGAACTTGTTGTCGGCGACGGCCCCTGGCGTTTTGTGGCCTGCGACGAATCATCGAGAAAAACAGGAATACCCCTGCCATTTTTCCAGGATATCTTACTGCCCCTTCGCTCAGACGGCTCGCTCGTTCTCAGGAAATCCCTTGATCTTGCAAATGATCTCTATCTGCGTGATCATTGCCTTGACGGCAAAGGAGTAGTCCCGGCAGCCATGGCCGTTGAGCTTATGGCTGAGGCCGCTCTTGCCGGTCGCCGGGGATGGCACTTGATTGCTGTTAAAAAAATCAGGGTGCTCAAGGGAATTGTCCTGGACAGTGAGCAAAAGATGCTGACCATCACCGTTTCATCGCCAAGAAAGGGACCTTCAGAGGGAGACATAAGGCTTGAGGTAAAAATAAGCGATGGCCAGAAATCCATCCCTCATTACAGCGGCACCGTGTGTCTCGGTAAAGCACCTGTAAAGGCTGCAAAACACGCACTCCCCCAAGCCAACTCCCTGGCCCCCTGGGGCATGACCGTGCAACAGTCCTATGACAAGTGGCTCTTTCACGGCCCTCTCTTCCAATGCATCGACCATTTTGAGGGATGTACGGAAAAGGAGATTGTCGCCCGCCTCACCACCTCATCTCCCCAAAAATGTCTGGCAGGACACCCTGCGGGACACTGGCTCACCGATCCAGTGGTTCTTGACGGCGGCCTGCAAATGGCCCTTCTCTGGGCCAGGAAGCACTGCAACATCACGGTGCTTCCCTCAAGCTTTAAAGGAGTCCTGCTCTATCGCCCCCTCCATGAAGCGGATGAGCTCGTCTGCCATCTTCAGGTGGTGGAAAGGGTCAGTAAACAGAGCATCCTTTACAATATGTTTTTCACTGACCGGCAGGGGACGCTTTTTGCCATGATTGATCGGGTGGAAGCAACGGGAAGCAGAGAATTGAACCGTCTGGTGGGCCACCAGACACCTGGAAAGAAAGTATAAGGATACCCAATGAAAGAACTCGACAACCGGGAACCAACACCAACATCGAAGGAGGATGTGGCCATTATCGGTATGGCCGCTGTTTTCCCCAAGGCTTCCGACATAAACGCATTCTGGCAGAATATCCTTGCCAAGGTTGACGCCATTGTTGATCCCCCGGAAGAAAGTCTTATCAGCCAGGTTTATGATCCTGATTCAAAGGCCAACGACAGAATATACTGTAAACGCGGCGGCTATATTGACGAACTGCCGCCTTTCCATCCCTCTGATTACGGCATCATGCCGGTGGCCATTGACGGGGCGGAACCAGAGCACTTTATCGCCTTAAAAATTGCCCAGGACGCCCTGCTGGATGCGGGTATTCCGGAAAAACCGCTTAACCGCGAACGGACCGAGGTACTCATCGGCCGGGGAACCTTTGTCAATCGCGGCTATATGACCGCCATGCAGCACAGTGTCACCATTGACCAGACCATCCGCCTGCTCGGCGAACTGCAGCCCCATCTCTCCGAAGATGACCTTGCCGACATCCGCAGCAAGTTAAAAAAACAGCTGCCGCCCTTTTCGCCGGAAACCGCCCCCGGACTCTGCCATAATGTCATGGCCGGACTCATTGCCAACCGGCTCGACTTAAAGGGTAAAAATCTCGTTCTTGATGCGGCCTGCGCCACCTGTCTCCTTGCCGTGGAGATGGCTGTGGCTGATCTGCAGCAGCATAAATGCGACGCCGTGCTGGTCGGGGCCATCCAGGTTTCCACCCATGCCCCCATCCATATGATCTTTACCCATCTGGGCGCCCTGTCCCGCTCTCCCCATCTGCGCCCCTTTGACAAGAATGCCGACGGCACCATGCTCGGCGAAGGGGTGGGCATGATGCTGCTTAAACGTAAGCAAGATGCAATCAGGGACGGTCACCGCATCTATGCCCTTATCAAAGGGGTCGGTTCATCCAGCGACGGCAGAGGCAAGGGACTGCTTGCCCCCAGTGTGGAGGGCGAGGAGCTTGCAATGCGCCGAGCCTATGAGTCTTCAAGCATTGACCCGGCCACGGTGGAGCTGATAGAGGCCCACGGTACCGGTATCCCCCTCGGCGACGCAACGGAGTTTCAGGCACTGCGCAGCGTCTTTCCCGATGGAAGCGAGGTTGCGCCCCGTTGCGGAGTTGGATCGGTCAAATCCATGATCGGCCACCTCATCCCTGCCGCAGGAGCTGCAGGTCTCATTAAAACCGCCTGCGCCATGTACCATAAGGTGCTGCCCCCCACCATCTTTTGCGAGGAGATCAATCCGGCCCTGGAGATTGACAAGAGCCCCTTTTACATCAACATGGAAACCCGTCCCTGGATTCACGGCGCTTCTTCCTATCCACGCCGGGCCGGAGTCAGCGCTTTTGGTTTCGGCGGCATCAATGCCCATGTTATCATGGAGGAATACGTTGAGCCGCAAGGTGAAGAAAAGAGCCTTTCGAGCCAAAAATGGGCATCCGAGTTATTTGTTTTCCATGGACAAACGCGCAGCGATGTCATTTCGCAATGCCAAGAGTTTCTGGACAAGCTCTCTGTTGCGGCAGAAAAGAAATGGTCCATGGCGGATCTTTCTTTCTCGCTGAACAGGTTGTTCAACGATCACCCTTACCGTGTTGCCATCATCGCCTCCTCACAGGAAGAACTTGCCAAGAAGATCAGCCACACGGTGGAGCGGTTGCAGGATGAGAGCCGCAACCGCATAAAAGACAGAAGCGGCATCTACTTTTTTGAAAAACAACTGGCCAGGGAAGGCAAGCTCGCCTTCCTCTTTCCAGGAGAAGGCTCCCAGTACGTCAATATGCTGGCCGACCTCTGTCTCTCTTTTCCTGAGGCACGGGCCTGTTTCGACCTGCTTGACAGGGCCTATGCCGACCATCCCAGGGGCTATCTGCCCAGCCACTTTATTTTCCCCCCCACACCCCAGGCGAAAAAAGAGGCTGAACAAACCATCTTTGCCATGGAAGGGGCGGTGGATGCGGTAAGCACCGCCAACCGGGCCTTGTTTAAAATTGTTTCCTCACTGGGGATCGTGCCGGATGCAATTGTCGGTCACAGCAGTGGAGAGCTTGCCGCCCTGGAGGCATCCGGGGCCGTTGTCCTGGACAGTGAAGAGGAAGTACTGCACTACATTCAGCTGGGAAACACAATCATAGAGCACCTGCAAGAATCAAAAACAATCCCGGAAGGACAGCTCCTGGCCGTGGGCGGCGTTGACATGAAAACCATCGAACAGGTGATCGGGGAAAGCCGTGATTTTCTGCGTATAGCCATGGAAAACTGCCCCCATCAGTTCGTGCTGTGCGGCACCGAGCAGACTGTACTGGAGGCAGGCAAAAAACTGCAGAAATCAGGGGCAATCTGCCAGCCTCTTCCTTTCCGTCGGCCCTACCATACGGAACGCTTTGAACCTGCCCTGGCTGCCCTGGAAAAATTCTTCAGCAGTGCCACATTCAACACTCCCCGCGTTCCTCTCTATTCCTGCATGACAGCAGGACTCTTCCCGCATGAGCCGAAGGGAATCGGCAACTACGCACGGGACCAATGGGCCAAACAGGTCCGCTTTCGCCAGAGCATTGAAAAAATGTATGATGACGGTATACGCATTTTTCTGGAACTGGGACCGCGGGCAAACCTCACCGGCTTTATCAATGACACCTTGAAAGGCAAAGACGTCCTGGCAGTGGCTGCCAATGTCCACCACCGCCCGGCCATTACCCAGTTGCAGCATGCCCTGGCACTACTCCTTACCAACGGCGTTAACATGGATATCATGGCCCTTTACCGTAATCGCCGCAACAGGGATCTTGGCCTGTTTCAGGGTGATGGAAAAGAAAAATCACCAGCAAAACGGGGCATGATTCTTTCACGGGAACTTCCCATGCTGAGCCTGCAGGGTGAAAAAATCGCCCTTTCAGCGTCAGCAGAAAAAGAAACGATGTCAGTATCAACTCCGCCTGCGTCGGATAAAAATACGTTGCTTGGACAATCAGAACAATACACACCACTTCAACTTGATCAGAAAGAGGAAGAAGAAATGACCGACAAAGTCATGCTGGAATACCTCAAGACAATGGAAAACTTCCTGAAAATGCAGGAAAATATAATGCACAGCTACCTCAATCAGGGCGGAGGAAATGCTGTCGACATGACACACCTCAACGAGCTACAGCCACCTGTCTCCCCCCCAGCAGCTCATTCCGGACAACCCGCTGAACCGGTGAAAGCACAGATAGCGGAAACCAAAGAGGTCAATGAGTCGCCTGCACCAGCTCCCAAAAAACCTGAAGCCGAAAAGCCCAAAGACATAAGCCGCCTTCTTCTTTCCCTGGTCAGCGAAAAAACAGGCTACCCGGAAAATATGATCGAGATGAATGTCAACATTGAAGCCGATCTGGGCATCGATTCCATTAAACGGGTTGAAATCCTGGGAGCAGTGACCAAGCAGCTTGGCCTGCCGGATGATTACAGGTCGGAAAAACTGACCGGTCTCCATACCCTGGCGGAAATCGTCTCCTTTCTTGAAGAGCAGCAAAAAGCTTCGGCAGAGGGGGCTGCCACTCAAAAAAAAAGTCCAGTGACCGGCTAGAGATCGAACTGACCCTTGATCTTCAAGGGCATCCCTATCTCCATGATCACAGCCTCGGAGGCCGGGTTTCCCGAGATGATGACGAACTCTATGGTCTGCCGGTCATGCCCTTTAATATGGGCCTTGAACTTATGGCCGATGCAGCGGCGCAGCACTTCACCAACAAGGCGCTGACAGCAATTGAAAAAGCCAGGGCCCACGGCTGGCTTTTTGTTGAACAGGAAAAACAACAGATCCGCATTGTCGTATCACCGCAAAATTCTCGAAAAGCCCGCGTATCTCTCTACAAGACCCTTTCACCTTCTGAAGAAAAAGAGCAGCTTGTCCTGGAGGCGACTCTGCGCTTTGCCGACAGCTATCCTTCTCCTCCCCCTGCTCCACCCGTGCATGACCACGGAGCGGGAAAGGGTCTCTTGACCAGGGAAGAAATTTACCCCAAACACATGTTCCATGGCCCTTCTTTTCAAAGTATCGTATCACTGCAGCAATGCGGACAAGACAGCGCCCTGGCTCTGTTGCAAAAACCTGATTCCGATCTTTTTCAGCCCTGGAAGGAGGAAAGACTTTTTTTCACCGAGCCGCTTCTTCTTGACGGTGCCGGGCAGCTTGTCGGCCTTTGGGCCGCCAACCAGCTTAAAGAGCATTTTGTTATTTTCCCAGCTGCCGTGGAACAGATCTCCTTTTTTAAGGATTCGCCTCGAAATTTTTCATCCCTGACCTGTGAGGTTAACCCCCGGCTGCAGGGCGACTCAACCATCCTCTCAGACATCAATCTGGTCTCCGCAAATGAAACCGTCTTTGCCCAAATCACAGGACTCCAGCACAGACGAATCAATATGCCGGAAATTATTCATCGCTTCCGGGGCAGCCGGGAGGTATTTTTAAGTTCCTCCTGGGATTTGCCGCGGCAACACATACCTGCAACCGACTCAGTGTCCTGCTGCCGTCTGCAGAGAGACCTTGTTGATCTTGCCGGCAGCGACCGCAACGTACTGCTGGCGGTCATTGCCCATATTATTCTCGGACGCAATGAACGTCGCCACTGGTACGGGTTGAAAGGGTCTCCCAAAAGACGCGAAGAATGGCTGCTGGGGCGGTTGGCAGGCAAAGAGGCCATACGGCGTCTTTTGCTTGAACTCGGCAAAACAGATATCCGGCCTGCTGATATCGAAATCATGCCGGATGCATACGGCAAACCGCTGGCCCGGGGAAATTGGGCGGCAGATCAGGATAAGACTCTTTCACTTTCGCTCAGCCACAGCGGCAATACGTTTGTGGCCCTTGCCGGCGTCCTTGCCCCAAAAGGTTCGCTTGGTATTGATATTGAGGAAATGCGGGAGCTGGATGAAGATTTTATAAACTTTGCCTTTTCTGCTGAAGAAAGGGAAATCATACTAAATGATCCCCAAAAGGCATTGCGTTGCTGGTGCGCCAAAGAATCCGCGGCCAAGGCTCTGGGATTTGGCATGCCCGGTGGCCCCCGTGATATGATCGTTGAAAGCTGCGATGAACTGACGGGCGAAGTAAAACTGAAAGTTTCGGGTCTTCTTGAAAAAGAGCATGGTGGAGATCTTCCCTGCAAAGAGCTTCTGGCCCTCACCAGCATGGATGATAGTCTTACAGTTGCCCTTACCCTGAATGTCGACACGACGGTGTCTTAAAGAGTATTATTCTTGATGAACTTGAATTGTGTTGCATGGAAAAGAGAAATAAATAAGTAAATATCGAATTAAATATGAAACTTTGAAGATCTCGCCAAAAGCTCAAAAGCCGACCATCCGCCAACGTAATATCAACAAGTCACATACGTATCGGCGGCGGTTGAGTGGGTTTTCACCCTAAAGGGCATAAATACGAAACCGTCAAATT
Organism: Desulfobulbaceae bacterium; assembly: GCA_020444175.1. Classification (GTDB taxonomy): domain Bacteria; phylum Desulfobacterota; class Desulfobulbia; order Desulfobulbales; family SURF-16; genus JAHLLM01. The sequence goes on from JAHLLM010000001.1 coordinate 135,954, forward strand.
CTAAATGAAAAAAGTGGGATAAAATGGAAAAGAAACTCTTGGTTGCAATTGGCAATAGCGGGCTTGATACGGTTACCATCAATTATCTGATTAACATTTTTGAGAACAAATCAGACATCTCACTCCACCTGCTCACGGTTATCCCGCTTTCAGGCATAACAGAAAGCCAACGCCTTTTGGGTGACTTGGAAACAGTTGCCGCATCCCGCCCTGGAGCCCAGAAAAAACGTGTCGCCGCCCGAAAACATCAGGAGAGCCTTTTGAGCAAACTCCTGTCCGCAGGCTTTGACAAAAAACAAATGAGCAGCGAAGTTTCTTTCTGCTGGGGAAACGTATCCAGCCTTCTGGTACAACAGGCCCAGGCCGGAGTCTATGATGCAATCGTTCTTGCCAAAAGAGACCTGTCATTGCTGCAAAAAATGATGTCCGGAAGTATTTCATCCGACCTGTGGATAAAAAATCATTCGGTTCCCCTCTGGATTATCAATGGCACCCCTGCCAGCCGCAATTTTCTGGTTCCTGTGGACTGCTCGCGCCGAACCCTGAGTGCAGTTGACCATCTTGGCTTTATCATGCAGGGCAACAAGGAAATCGAGATCACCCTTTTTCATTCCAGTGCACTGCTGGCTGACAATCATATTCCTCCCAAGGAAGATTTCTACGAAAAATGGGGAAAAGAGTGGTGCGACGAGCACATCAAGGGAAAAGACGACGAACATTTCCATTTTCATGCAGCCAAGCAAATTCTTCTGGAAAACGGCTTTGCCGAGGAAAAGATACACTGTGACCAGATTGACTCAGGCATTGAACCTGCCCAGATGATTGTCCGGGAAGTCAAAAAACATACCTACAGCACCATTGTCATGGGACGCCGAATGGAAAAAGAAAAAAATATATTCAAAGGTGTCAGCGACCGTGTGCTGGCCAATGTCCATGACGTCGCCCTCTGGATTCTCGGTTGATTGACGGCATGGTCAAACCGGATTTTTTGCCCTGAAGCAAATAATGAGAGATGCAGCCAACCTGAAAATTATCCTGATGTCTATGGAGGAAGCACTGGAAAAAATTGCCCAGAGCCATCCGGTCGTGTAAAACCATCCCCACCGTCACGGACTATGACAAACTGTTGTTTGGCGACAAAGTCAGAACCCATCGAATTTCAAGGCAAAGTGGTTCCGATTGACAGCAAGCGACCAGTCCCTAATCACCATGTCGCTTATTCGCGGGCAAGACCAATTGTGAGCCCCTATCCACTCCTCTAAGCAAAATTTTACTTTTGCTTCTTTATTTTTTTCTCTAAATATATACAATGTAGTAAAGGATTCTCATTCTCACTTTTGTGGTTGCATCGAAAATTAAAAAGGTGAAGAAAGATCCCCTTATATCATACATGGAGCCATAACCGACATTCCCACTGCACGGCAGCTGAATATCTGAGATGCAGCAATACATCAATTGCATCATTCTTAAAGCGATAGAGAGCCCGAACACACGAAGAAAAGACAGCAAATCATGTCCGATCAACCGAAACCCTGTTTCTCAAAATCATCCACAAGGGTGCTGTTCAGTCCGGCGGCACCATCAAAATAGAGCCTCACAGACAGAACCGGAACAAGCTGTACTCAAAATCAAAAGGAGGGAAGAATGAAAATCAAGCGAAGGGATTTTTTAAAACTCAGCGCTGCAACGGGTGCTGCGGCTACAGTCTTCAAGAAGCCAGTCCTGAACGCCTTTGCTGAAACGAAAAAAAAATCCGTACTTGGAGAAAGAGAGGGAAAATGGAAGCCTTCCACCTGCCAGGGATGTACCACCTGGTGTCCTGTGGAAATATTCGTCCAGGACGGCAGGGCAGTCAAGGTCAGGGGAAATCGCTATTCCAAGCAGAATGACGGCAAGGTCTGCCCCCGAGGACATCTTTCTTTGCAGCAGGTCTATGATCCGGATCGGCTCAAGGTGCCGATGAAACGTACCAATCCGCAAAAAGGCCGTGGAATTGATCCCCAGTTTGTACCCATTTCCTGGGATGAAGCCCTGAACACCATAGCTGACAAAATGATGGAACTTCGCCATGCAGGTGAACCTGAAAAATTTGCGTTAATGCGAGGCCGCTACACATATCTTCGTGATATTATTTATGATGTCATGCCAAAAGTTTTCGGGTCCCCGAACAATATTTCACACAGCTCCACATGTGCTGAAGCGGAAAAATTCGGCTCCTTTTACACTGAAGGATATTGGGCATACCGTGATTATGACCTGGACAAAACCAAATACCTTCTTGTCTGGGGCTGTGATCCTGTCAGTTCAAATCGCATGGTCCCGGCTTCCATCAAAAAGCTTGGCGATGTTATCGACAGGGCAACCGTTGCGGTTGTTGATCCGAAAATGAATAACACTTCGGCAAAAGCCCATGAATGGCTGCCTGTTCTCCCTGGCACTGATGGGGCCCTGGCTCTTGGCATTGCCCACGTTATGCTCACTGAAGGAATCTGGTATAAAGATTTTGTCGGCGATTTCAAGGATGGCAAAAACCGTTTTAAAGCCGCACAAGAAGTTGACGAAACAACTTTTCAGGAAAAAGAATCCCATGGCGTGGTCAAATGGTGGAACATTGCGGTAAAAGACATGACTCCCCAAAAAGCGGCTGAGCTTTCAGGGGTATCTTTCGACCAGATCGTTCGTGTCGCAAAAGGCATGGCCAAGGCAGCTCCCAATGTCTGTGTCTGGATGGGTCCCGGTTGCGCCATGCACGTCAGGGGCGGTTACTCTGCCATGGCCGTGCATGCTTTGGCCGGCCTTACCGGCGGGACGGATAATGAGGGAGGCTCCCTGCAGACCGCCAAAATCCCTGTCAACAAGCTCGATAAAGATCTGCTTAAGACCTTTCAGGATGATCTTGCCAAAAAACATTCCAAGATGAAAAAGATAGACCAGCGGGGCTACCTCAACCTGCCGGCTATCAGCAAAGGCAAATCAGGCGGTGGTGTTGCCACCAATAATGCCGCAAACGGTATTCTGAACAAAGACCCCTATGAGATAAAAATGCTTGTCGGCTACATGAACAATTTTGCCTTTTCCTGCAATGGTACTGAGCGTTGGGAAAAAGCATTATCATCCGTACCTTTTATCGTTCATCTTACCACCAATGCCTCTGAATTTACCCAGTTTGCAGACATTGTTTTACCCTGTGTTGTCAACAAGTATGAAAAGTACGGTTTTGTGAAAACAAAGGCCAATCGCTACGCCACATGCACCCTGCTGCAACCTGTTATTGAACCGGTTTGGGATGTCATTACGGATGAAACGGAATTTCCTTTCCTGCTCAGCGAGAAACTGAAAGAACGCGGTTTCCCGAATTTATACGATGCACTCACCACCATGTACGCTGATCCTGAGACAGGAAGGAAGGCCAAAAATGCCAAAGAATTTACCGAATATGCCCTGAAATATTATACCGCTCCATTATGGGATGGGAAAAAAGACAGTCATGGTGACAAAATCAATGGCTGGGAGGACATGAAAAACCGGGGCATGTGGAATTCCGAAGCCTATAAGTACAAATCCCATTGGGGAGGGAAATATAAAACCAAGACAGGAAAATTTGAGTTTTACAGTGAAACCCTTAAAAAAGCCCTTGGAGGGCACGCAGAAAAGCATAATGTCGATATCGACAAGGTTCTTGAGGAAAGTAATTACACTGCCCGCGGCGAGATGGCCTTTGTTCCCCATTACGAGCCCCCGCACCGCAATGGCGACATGAAAAAATATCCTTTTGTCTTTATTGATTACAAATCTCGATTGAATCGTGAAGGACGAAGCCAGAACTGCCCCTGGTACTATGAATTCAAGCATGTTGATCCTGGTGATGTGTCCCATCAGGATTCATTAAAAATCAACCCGGTTGATGCTCAAAAACTTGGCATCAAAGATGGCGATAAAGTACGAATTTCCTCAATCGGAGGCAGTGGTGAATGCGTGGCCCATCTCTGGGAAGGTGTCCGTCCGGGAACGGTGGCCAAAGCATATGGTCAGGGACATTGGGCCTATGGACGTACGGCAGCAGCCGACTATGCCAAGGCAAAGGAGCGCGGCATTAACAACAACACCATTATTCCCTGGGATATAGATCGACTCTCCGGCTCCAATGCCAGGAACGGCGGACAGGCAGTGGTCAAGATCGAGAAGGTTTAATTGACAGGAGGACACAATGAAAACGCAATATGCGATGGTTATAGATTTAAAAAAATGCGTAGGCTGTGGAGCATGTGCCCTGGCCTGCAAAACTGAAAACAATACAGCACTCAGAAAAAACGGCCAGACTTACAACTGGGCTGATTTTCTGCATGAAACGACCGGTAAGTTTCCGGATACCACATATAAAACTCTACCGGTGCTCTGCAACCACTGCTCAAATGCCCCCTGCGTCGAAGCCTGCCCGGTTGAACCCAAGGCTATGTATAAAACACCTGATGGCATCACAATGCACAATGATGAACGCTGCATAGGCTGCCGCGCCTGTCAGGAGGCTTGTCCATACAGCATGGAAGAGGTCAGGCGTGACGGCGAATACGGCGAGTACAGTGTTATCAGCTATAATGAGGAAGGTGAACCAACACATCCATTTTACAAGGACAACAGGGAACTTATTCAGGGATGTACTTCCTCAGGTATAGACACGGCAAGAGCCGTTGGCGCAACACCTCCTCATAGGACTCTCTATGATCACCCGGACTATGAAGATGTGCGACGTCCAAATATTGTTGAAAAATGTATTTTTTGTGAACACAGGGTGAGAAAGGGAAAGCTGCCATACTGCGTAGAAGCTTGTCCCGCCGGAGCCAGGATCTTCGGCGATATTAATGAACCGAAAAGTGAGGTAAGCAAGCTCCTCAACAAACACAAATCAAAAGTCCTGAAACCTGAAGAAGGAACAAAACCCAATGTCTATTACATAAGGGAATACGGTGTAAAAGGCTAACATTCATCATGTCACCAAAGGCCGCGGCCATTGCTTACCGGCCTTTGGTAACATGAATAAAGGAAATTTGTTCATGAATGAAATTGAAACAAAACTACAGCAAAGCAACGGCCTGAGACTTTTGGCCGCCTGTTTTTACGAGCCCGATCCCACGCTTTTTGAAGAGGAAAAAATGTGCCGGAATATCAGCGCCATTTGTGCAGATATTTGCCCCCAGGCCTGTGCTGCAGCCAGTGATATGTATCTTGCCCTGCAAAACAGCAGCCTGCAGGATCTTCAAATTGCCCATGCCGAATTATTCCTCGGCCCTTTTGAACTGAAAGCCTCGCCCTATGGGTCAACGTACCTTGAAAAAGCCCGCCGGATTATGGGTGATTCCACTATGCAGGTAGTACAGCTCTACAGGAAAGCAGGGCTGGAGGTTGATATCAAAGAGCCGCCTGATCATATTGTCATTGAACTTGAGTTTCTATCCTATCTCTTTGCCCTTGAAACTGAAGCTTTGCAGAATAGTGAATCGACACAGGTCGCAAAATTACGGGCCGAGCAGAAAGTCTTCCAGGAAAGGTATCTGCTTCCGTGGATGCCAGAATTTATCGAAAACATGAAGAAAGGCACGGAGAACAACTTTTATCTGGCCCTTGCAGACTGTTTGGAGAAATTTCTTTGTCAACTGACAGTTCCTGATCAGTCTATACCGACATACGAATGCAACGGAACCCAAAAATATGCTGCCGCAACCGCTTATTGAAAAGCTGCTCTCCGGTTCAACTGGAAAAATTCAGTTTGAAACTGCCCGTTGCCTGCGGTCGAGATTCAACAAAAACAGATGCATGCATTGTCTTGCTGTCTGCCATGGCGGGGCTATTGAACTGCAGGGCAGGCAGATCGTTTTTGATGTTGAAAAATGTACGAACTGCATGCAATGTACTGCTGTTTGCCCAAATGATGCCTTTACAGGACCCACCGATTTCCTTGCGGATTTACAGCTTCTTCCCAAACAGGAGGAGATGGTCTTGTCCTGTAAAAAAGAACGGCATGCCCAAAATCATATAGCTATTCCCTGTATTGGTTCCCTTTCCGAGCCGATACTTGCCTCAATAAACGCTCTGGCACAAAAAGACTGCTTTATTGATATCAGCCAGTGTTTCGAATGCACAAACGGCCATTGCCGGAAAACACTGCATAACAACATGCAAAATCTCGCAAATAAAATAAATGGGAAAACAATAATCAGACTGAAGTACCTTTCCACCAATCAAAGTGGTCTGCCTGCTGATCCAAAAGGGACGAAGCGCTCATTTTTAAAGCTTGTTGGAAAAACCATCGCCGATTTGGGGAAAGAAGCTGCAAACTGTAAGTCTGAAAACCTGGTAAATCCCAAAAACAGGCACCCAAAAGCACAGATGAGAAATGCCGCCGCTCTGCACTCCGCATTTTCCATAATGCCAGATGAAAGACTGCATGAAAAAGAGACCCTCCTCTCCTATTTTTTTTCCGTAAAAGCCAATGAGCAATGTGACTGCTGCCCGGCATGTACGGGAATGTGCCCAACTGGTGCCTTGAAGAGAAAAAAAGAAAATGCCGGGAAATATCTTTCATTCACAAGTGCCAAGTGCAGCGGTTGCGGATTGTGTGTTCAATTTTGCAGAAAAAATGCCCTTACATTACACAGTGGCTTTGCCGGTGACCCCACAATTCGGCAGATTATAAGCCAATAATTATATCACTGCAGATTGTGTTGTCCTTACTCGTGCCTATCGGAAAGACAGCTTAAAAAAATAGCCTTTTACATCTTATAAATGATAGGATGAGCATAGCTGATTATTCACATTTTTCATCACCAAGATGGCGGGATTACTATCTGGACGAAACATTATTAATAATAGAAATCTTTTTCTCTTTAATTTTGCATTGAAAACGCTAGGTACATCTGCCTATACTTATATAGAAGATAATTACACACTGAAATTTGCAATTTGTCGTCAGGCAGTCTCTACAGATAAATTTTCAACAAAAACATTCAAAGGAGTATCTCCATGAAAAAGATCAATTTGAAACTGTTTGTCTGGTCCCTCTGTCTCGTCCTGTTCAGTTCCATGAATGTCGCGGCCCAAGAGGTGGCACTCTGGGGCTCTACTACCTGCCAAAAACGTTTCCTGGAGCCGGGTGCTGAAGCACTGGCAAAAGCTACCGGTGTAAAGATCAAAGTATATGGGGTTGGAACCGGCAAGGGCATGATCGCTCTTTTTGAAGGAAAAACTAACGTTGCCATATCGTCCAATACCCTTGAGGCAAGCATTAATTCAGCACAGAAGGTCAGAAAAAAAGCGGGAAAACCTGCTGTTGATGTCCCTGCAGATCTGCAATACCATAAAATTACCGAAGATATCATTGTCCCCATCGTCCATAAGGATAATCCTGTCTCTGCCTTGAGCTGGGAGCAGCTTGCCGATCTGAATACCGGCAAAATCACCAACTGGAAAGAGGTGGGCGGCCCTGATCTTCCGGTAAAGGTTATTACGAGTCATGCCGGCAGTTCCACAAAAGCAGTCTTCCAGAAAATGGTCATGAAAAAGGCCGATTACGCGGCAGATGCCCTTGAGGTAAAAAGTACCCGCCTGGAAATCAATGAAGTTTCCAAAGATAAAGGTGGCATTGGGGCAGTCAGCTCCGGTTTCTACAGTCTCAATCCAGGCAATGCCAAAATTGTCAAGAGTGACACAATCCAACGGCCATTGGGACTGATTACTGTCGGCGCCCCCGCTCCTGAAGTGCAGAAAATTATTGATTTCTTCCGTTCAGATGAAGGGAAAAAACATATTTTGGATTAAAGTTTTTTTTCAAAATATCGTCCGGTTTGCAATCAATAAGCCCTGCGGCAATCGTTCCGCAGGGCTTATTGAGCATATTCTCTGTAACGTCAATGATATCAGGAACATGGCATGAAAATATCTCTTCAGAAAAAATTAATAAGCGGATTTACAGTCAGTGCACTGATCTGCGTGGCAGTGGGTATTATCGGCTGGGCGGGAGCACATCTCATCCAGAAAGAAATGCTCACAATCGGAGAAGAGGAGGTACCTTCCGTGCTGGCCATTTCCAGACTGAAAGAATCTCAGGCCGCGGTCAAAACATCAATACGGACCCTCCTGAATCCTGCCTTGAGCTTAGAGCGCAGAAAAAGCGAATACGAAATTATTCAAAAATCCTTTGCCACCCTGGACCGAACCGTAAAAGAGTATGAGGCCTTGCCCAAAAATGATGAAGAACAGGCTAAATGGAAAGAATTTCATACTGCTCTGACGAAATGGCGAGATGACACTTCAAAATGCCTGAATCTCAGTCAGTCCATTGATGCCATAAATATTGAAAATCCGCAAAAAATAGCACTTGAGGCAGAGCGGGCCTTTGGCTCATACAAGACATGGGCTGCCAACGCCAGTAAGGCGATCCTGGAGCAGCAGAAATTTACGGGAGCTCGAAAAATCGAGGATCTTGATTTTGGCAGATGGCTGCTTGCTTTGAATGTAGCCAATGAGGAAGTGAAGAAGGCGAAAGAGCAACTCCAGCATGAACTTGAAGAGGTATTCCGTTCTGTTGCAACCATAATGGATTTTATTGAAATCGAGGAATATGATCTCGCCAAGGATGTTTATCTTGCAGAGGTACTGCCCAGTATTGAAAGCATCCAGATCTATGTTGACAATATGATGCAGCAAGTAAATAATGCCATGGAACTTTACAGCAAGTTCGGTCAGCATGAAACAGATATGACCTCGATTTCTCTTGCCCAGACGGAAAAAATTCTCAATCAAATTGTTGGGGCAACAAACAAAAGCGTTGATCGCTCACTGTCGGAAGGGACCAGAACGGCTGACAGGGTGACAGCCGGGCTTGTCGGAGCCGTCTCTCTAGGCACCTTGCTCGCCCTTGCCATCGGTTTTCTCCTGGCCCGAGGTATTGTCAAACCAATAAATAGTGTGGCTTCGGAACTGACAGAAAGCGCAGGCCAGGTTACTTCGGCATCCGACCAGATTGCCTCAGCCAGTCTTTCTTTATCGGAAGGAGCTACCGAGCAGGCTGCTTCCCAGGAGCAGTCTTCTGCAACGCTTGAGGAAATAACGGCAATGACGCGCAGTGTTGCAGAAAACGCCTCGCAGGCTGACACCCTTATGCAAGAAGCCGGCCAGATCGTAGGTAAGGCCAATGAGTCAATGGGGGAACTCGTGCTCGCCATGGCAGAGATCTCAAAGGCCAGTGACGAAACATCAAAAATTGTCAAAACAATAGACGAAATAGCCTTTCAAACCAACTTGCTAGCCTTGAATGCAGCCGTAGAAGCCGCCCGGGCAGGTGAAGCGGGAGCCGGTTTTGCTGTGGTAGCGGATGAGGTAAGAAATTTGGCCATGCGAGCGGCGGAAGCAGCACGAAATACCGCTTCTCTGATCGACGGCACCACAAAACAGGTGGGTCAGGGAGCTGGAGTCGCTTCCCGAACAAATGAGGCGTTTGCCCAAGTTGCCGAGAGTGCCGGTAAGGTCAAATCGCTGGTTTCAGAAATTTCCACAGCCGCAAGTGAACAGGCCCAGGCAATTTCACAGGTTAATTCCACCGCGCATGAGATTAATACGGTGACGCAAAAAAGTGCGGCAAATGCCGAAGAGGCGGCAGCGGCCTCTGAAGAGCTCAATGCCCAGGCTGCCATGTTGGAAGACATGGTGAGCAAACTTGTCTCTATTGTCAGCGGAGAAAGCAGGTCAGAAACCAGACGAACTTCGACAAAAGCGCCTCGAATGCAACATGATGCACATGAAAGCCGTAAAACCGCATCTCAAGATGCTGCCGAAAAGCTTATCCCGTTTGATGATGAAGAAGGCAAAAAAGAAGAAGAATTTGAAAATTTTTAATTTTTTTTCTGCTTTCAGCCAAGAAGCTCCCACCTTGTCCCATGTGACAAACTTCAAAAACATGTCTATTATGATCGTGTCGGCCAAACAAAAGGCCGACACGATCATAACTCATAACCTCCGCTGCTTTCGATGCCAATGTTAATGCAATTAGGGCAGAATCCCTTGCCGGTCCGCTGCTACCCCCAGTCTCATAATTTCCCCATTGCAGAAATATTTCTTTTCTTCCTGGCTTCTGGGCCCTCTTTCCGAAATTTTATTTTTTTAGATGCAATACTCCACTCTTACTCTTTGCGAAAAAGGCGATATCTGCTAAATAAAGAGGTGCGACAATTTGCCCACTGTTTAACCATAACGCTCTGTGTTAAAGCTTCTCATTGAAAAGCTGGACATCTGGGGACAGGGAACCCTTTCCCGATGTACCGGACCTTATGTCGTCATAAGGTCAGTCGCGAGTACAAATGACAAATAAACCTTTGCTACTTTGCCTGCAAAATAGCTCTCCGAAGCGCGGCGGTATCGCCAAACAGCGATAAACCAGCCAATCCGCTTTGGACATTTTTTATCAGGAAAAAAGATATGAGCAAAAGCCAGTTCCAGGGATTTCTTAATGCAAGCTTGAAGCCCGTCAGGCTCGTTGCCTATTTCCTGCTCGCCCTTCTTGCCGGCAATCTCGGTGCTCTTGTCGACTTTTTTCTCCATCCGGATATCCCTTACTTTGACCAGGAGCATTTAATCGTTGGCAGCGTTATTTTTCTGTTGACCGTTATCCTGTGCCTGCTCCTCGAAAACAGCCTTCAGAGAACATCCCTGCCGGACAACAATGCATCGTCTTCTTCCCTGGGGCCGTATGTCTGGTTCATTGCCGCCTTCTGGACTATAATTGTCATTTTTTCGCTTGCCTGGAACATAGTCCGCCAGAAACAGGAAGTGCTTCAGGTTGCACTCAACGAAGCCAGAACCATCTACAAAAAAGACTGGGTGTATTACCGCTGGGCCACTGAGCATGACGGAGTCTTTGTACCCATTACAAGCCAGACCCAGCCAAACCCCTATCTCCAGGAAAATATTACCGAATGTGAGGGAACAACTTCCCTTGGCAAACAACTTATCCTGGTCAACCCGGAGTATATGATCCGCCAGGTATATGAAATGCAAACGCCGCTTTCCGGCATCCGCGGCCATATTACCAGCCTCGACCCAATCCGTTCTGAAAATGCTGCCGACGAGTGGGAAACCAATGCCCTTGGCAAATTTGAAGAAGGCGAGACCGAGGTAAGCTCCATCGAAGAAATTGACGGCGAACCATATCTGCGTCTCATGCGTCCGCTCATCACCGAAAATGGCTGTTTGAAATGCCATGCCCAGCAAGGCTATGAGGTTGAGGATATCCGTGGCGGCATCAGTGTTTCCGTGCCATTGTCCCTGCTCTTTTCCATCTACAAGAAAGATGTTCTCATGCTCTCCCTGGCCCACGGCACCTTATTATGCCTGGGACTCATCGGCATCTTTCTTGGATCATGCAGGATACGACAATCCATGCAGGAAAGAGAACAGGCTGAGGCCAAGACCAGATCCATCATCGACAATATGCTGGACGGGCTTATCACCGTGGATAAAACAGGCAGTATCGAATCGCTCAACAAAGCCGCCTGTCAGATGTTTGGCTATGAATCCACAACCATGATTGTCGGCCAGAACATTGACGGACTCATTGAGTTCCCGGAAAATACGGACTGGAACGCGGAAAAACATAGTGATTTTCAATCTGATATCCAGGAAGCCATGGGAAGCCAGCAGGAGCTGACCGGCAGGCGCAGCGACGGCTCAACCTTCCCGGTGCAGATATCGCTGAGCGAAATGGTGCTGGGCGCAAATCATCTCATTATCATCACGGTTCGGGATATAACGGAAGATAAAATCAGGAAGGAAGAAGCACTCCGTACCGGTCAACTTGCCGCCATCGGCGAGCTGGCTGCCGGAGTGGCTCACGAGATCAACAACCCCATCAACGGTATTATCAACTACACCCAGATTCTGCTTGACGATGAGGAAGACCAGGAAGAGGACAATGAGGTCCATAAAGATATCATGGGCCGCATTATCAAGGAAGGAGAACGCATCTCCACAATTGTCAGAAATCTCCTTTCTTTTGCCAGACAACGCGATGAGGTTATCGAACATATTCATATAAGTGACATCATCAAAGACAGCCTGTCACTGCTCATGCACCAGCTGCACAAAGATTCCATTCAGCTTGCAGTCAATATCCCCCAGGATCTGCCTTGTCTGAAAGGCAATCCCCAACAGTTGCAGCAGGTTTTTGTCAATCTTTTGACCAACGCCTGTTACGCTCTGAACCAGAAATTTCAGGGTAAAAATCCGGACAAACGGCTTGAAATCAGCAGCAAAGTCGTCAAGCTAGAGGGAAGGGATTTTGTCAGAACTACGGTAACCGACTGGGGAACCGGAATTTCACAGGACGTGATAGATCACATTTTCGATACTCTCTTTACCACCAAACCGCCCGGCCAGGGAACCGGTCTTGGCCTCAATATCAGCAAAGGGCTGGTAAGGGACCATAACGGCTACCTTGCTCTGGCAAGCGCCCCCGGCGAGCCAACCATCGCCACTGTGGATCTTCCCGCAGCGGAAACATCAGCATAAGCCCGCAGGTTGTTGAAAAAGTACTGCGCTTTTTACTCGTCGCAGGCGACTCGCTCTGCTTCGAGTCGCCTCATTTTCACCATGCAGGGCATAAATCCTTGCCTCCGCATCTCTTGCCCCATTTTTCAACAACCTGCCGGAACAGGAATAAACTTCACGACAAATCCCGTGATAACTCCTCCACACTGATCTGCAGGTTACTTCCAAGACGCAGGAATTCATCCAGCCAGAGACGGGCGGTTTCATCTTTTGCATCCGCTTTTTCTCTGGCTGCATGAAATTTATCAGCCATAATTTCATAATAAACATTCTGCGTTTCCCAGAGGTTTATCTTGGCGGGAAAAAGAAAAAGAACAGTGAGAAATACATTCAAGCGCTGCAGGACGGTTCTGCTCGGATTATTCTGCAAGGCTTCCGTTTCCCGGGCAAGCCTGCTTACCATGACGTTTTCGAACCATTCCTGGTCCAATTCGATATCCCAGCCCTTAGTTTCTTTTATAAGAATTTCCAACTGGTCCGCATCAATTTTTGGGTTGTCCAGCCTCTTTACAATTTCTCTTTTAAGTGCTATCTCAGCCGTGGCCTTAAAGGTAGCAGGAAGCCTGTGGCCAAGACTTTCCACCAGTCCCATCAGAAAAGATGTTTTATTGTAGGCCTGTTCAAATGTTTTTTCGATGCTCTCAAGCCCCTCCTGGATAATAATTTTGAGAAGCTGTTGCTGTTCATCCCTGAAAAGATCGCTGATCGAATAAAATGGAGCATCAAAGTGTTTTTCAAATACAGCACGAACTGCAGCCCTGCCATCTTTTTGGAATGAATCAGCAAGCTCGCCTGCGATTTCCTCCCAGGCGGTTTCCTTTGATTCAGCACGCGAAGAGCCTTCCGTAGCGCCGACAATTTCAGAGAGCGGACGCACCGCACACTGAAAATCATGGAGGTTCTGCTGCAGGGCGGCATAGACAAAGGTCTTTGAAGACTCAGTCACCAGAGATGAAACATAAATCCGACCAGCGGCGATTCCGCTTTCGACATCACCGAGTCTTACGGAATCCTGGCGTATAATGTGAAAACATCCTACCTGCAGGTGTTCCTGATCCTCCGTGAAAAATGAACTGATAGCGGCATGGGCCGCGACTTTACGCAAACTTACTTTTGAGGGCAGCACAAATTTTCGGTAGATGTCAGCTCCATTGCCCATGGTTTCGATATTACTGACTGCCCCGGAAAGCTGTTCAAGAAAACTTTCTTCTAGATTTTTCCTGCTGAAATAATTAGCAAGCTCGATGGCTCGGGCAGCGTAGCAAAGTATCTGGACAGGTTCAATACCGGAAATTTCATCAAAAAACCATCCGCAGCTGGTAAACATCAACATGGCATTGCGCTGCATCTCCAGAAGCCTCCAAACCTTTTTCAGCTCTTCCCGGCTCAGCGTTTTTGCGGCGGTTTTCTCCAAAAAAGCTTTTTTGCTTTCCTCAGAACGATCCATGATCACGTCGAGATAAAGGTTCCTGGCCTTCCATGGGTCTGAAAAAAATGCTGCAGCCTCTCGAGCATAGAGACGTATGAGTTTAAAACGAAGTCGGTCAAGGCTTTCACGCAGAGGGGCTCGCCAGGACTGATTCCAGCCGGAGTTATAGCCGCTTGAACAACCGCAGTTGCTGCGCCATCGCTCAATACCATGAATGCAACTCCAGGAGCTGTTATTATGAATCTCCACTTCATGCCCAGGAGGATGCAAGGCAAGATACTCCCCATAATTGGTCATCTTGACCTGGTCGTTTTGTTCCAGAAGAACATTAGCATAGGCCAGGGCCATATCTCCAAACCTGTGATGGTGACCAAATGTTTCACCGTCAGTGGCTATATGAATCAGGGGCGGAGTATTTGATTTTTCCTGAACATGGGCAAGAATTCTTTTGGCCAGATTCTCACCGCTGACGAGAAGGTCACCAAAAGCCACATCATGGGCAATCTGCCCGTTATAGAAGAAGATGACCATGGAACCGCCGCAGGGCAGTTCCATGACATAGGGCAACCTCGTGTCTATGGCCCCACCTGCAACATTATGCCATCTTCGTTTACCTAAAGGACGCTTGCGATTGGCCTGGCCTGGAGCAAGGATGGTGAATTTAATGCCCTGATCTGCCAATATTTCCAGGGTTTCAATATCAACAGCAGTTTCAGGAAGCCACATCCCTTCAGGCTGCCGGTTAAAATGTTTCTCAAACGACCTGATGCCCCAGGTGACCTGGGTGACCTTGTCTCTTCGATTGGCAAGGGGCAGGATCATATGGTTATACGCCTGGGCAATGGCATTGCCATGCCCGGATCTTTTTTCAATGCTGAGACGATCGGCGTCTATGATTTTCTCGTAGACACTTGGGGCATGTCTCTGGAGCCAATCAATCAGCGTTGGACCGAAGTTGAAACTGATATTTTCGTAGTTATTAACGATGCGGGTGATGCGTCCTTTGGAATCAAGCATGCGGGACGAGGCATTGGGTCCATAACATTCCGCATTAATCCGCACATTCCAATCATGATACGGATAAGCGGAATCCTGGATTTCAATTCTTTCAAGCCACGGATTTTCCCGCGGGGGCTGATACAGATGGCAATGGATACAAACATAGCTGGTCATCTTTCCCTCCTTGACTGGGGAAATAATAAAGAGAGGCACGCAGGAAGGAGGGCAGAATTTATTTTCGTAATGCGGGAGGCAGATTAATTCCCATGGTGTCCCTGGAAACCCATACATGAATCTCCAGGGGCAAAATAATATGCGTTCCCACGGTGAACCGTGGGAACGAAGAAAAACATCCCGACACCCTCTCCTAACATCCTTATTATTCGATGATTACTCTTAGAGTATGAGGATGTCAAGGCTGATCACCTCTTTTGATCATATGGCCCGGCTAGAGGCAAAATCAGGGTGAACGTCGTACCGATACCAACATCGCTTATTACATTGAGAAACCCATTATGATTTTTAACAATCCCGTAGCTGACCGATAACCCGAGCCCCGTCCCTTTCACAGCCGGTTTGGTTGTAAAGAAAGGTTCAAAGATGTGCTCCATATCTTCCGGTTTAATGCCTCTGCCGCTATCCTGTATCTGTATGGCAACCGACCTGTCGTTATGCAAACGGGTGACCACGGTAATATCACCACCTTCTTCTCGGATGGCATCAACGGCATTATTGAATAGATTAAGAAGCACCTGTTTAATCTGATCCTCTACAGCATGGACAGAGGGCAATTCCTGGGCATACTGCTTTTTCAACGTGATGTTTTTATTCTTGAATTCTTTTTTCAGGAGCAGGGTTATGTGGTCTATGACTTCATGCACATCCATGGGTGCAATGACTCCATTTGTGGGACGATTGAAATTCTGCAGGTCCTGGATCAGATATTTAATCCGGTCGCACTCCTCAAGCGCCAAACCCACCAGCTCCTCATCCTCCTCTTCCAGCTTTGCCCTGCTCTCGATACCTGACAACACATTCCTGATGGCAAAAAGCGGATTATTCAACTCATGGGCGATGGAGGCAGCCAACCGGCCGATGGAACTGAGTTTTTCCGAATGAAGCAACTGGGCATGGGTATTTTCCAATTTCCTGTTCCCCGCCTCAAGTTGCTCTTCCAGCATAGTATGCGATTTCTTCCTTTCCAGCTCTTCAAGCTTTCGTTTAGTGATATCGGAAAAAACCGTGGTGAACTTGCCTTTTTCGGATGAAAAAGCCGAGATTTTGAAAAACTTCCCCTGAACCGGGAAGAATGTTTCAAAAGTAACCGGCGTACCGGTTGCCGCAACCTTTGCAAAGATGTCCAGATACGGCGGCGCATCAGATTTATAAAGCTCAGATGCCCTTCTGTTCAGAGCCTCCTGCCTTTTTATCCCCAATATGGATTCATATGCAGGATTCACATCAACAATTCTGTAGTCCTGCGCTTTGCCTGCACTATCGTAAATGACATCATGAAGGCATAAACCTTCGGTCATCGCGGCATAAATACCTCTGAATTTTTCTTCATTTGCTTTAATATTTCTGAAAAGAAGATCAAATGGTCGCACCAGAGCCGTTTCAATGATCACCTTGTACACCAGATAAAAGGAAAGGATCTTTAGAAAATGCCCGAGTAGATTAAAAACACCGTAGACGTGGACATAGGAGGCAAACGACAGCTCAGCCCCGATGGTCAGTATGATGGAGAACAGAATCATTCGATGCGCATCCGGCAGGAAATCAGCACGGTTTTTCAAAAGCAGCGCTATTGTACCCAGCAGGATGAGACAAATGAGATACTCGCTTAACTTTTTAAATGGCGTGAGCCCTGTTCCCGAAACAAAACAATCAGGGAAAACCGGCCAGTAAAAAATTGTTGCCATGAGAAAAGAAACAAGCAACAGGTAGGAAAAAAAGAGGACATCGACCCGCAGTTTTTTCTTCAAAAAAAAGAAAGCGACAAGCAAAGAAAGACTTTCCAGGTAGCGGGCGCATACCCACAGCTGGGTCGGAATATTGGGCTCACTATTGTCAAATGCCCCCATCCCCTTGTAGGTCAGGGTATGCATGAAGTCGACAAAGGCGACGAAGAGATAGGCGATGCCGATAAAGAGAAGATAGTGGTTGTCGATATATTTGCGGCAATGCCAGGTGACCATGAAGGCACCGCAGGCAATGACAACACCGAATATTTCCGAAATGCTGTGAAAAACGAGATAATTTTGAAGGGAAATCAGATACAGGACGAAAAACAGTAAAAGCCAGAGCAGCAATCTTCCTGTCATACTATACGAATTCGATTTCATCCCATATAGGCCTCGCGCAAGGAAAGAAGTGCAACTTCAAGACGTTATGCTTCCATTTCCTCCTTGATAAAGCGATAGAGAGTGGCACGGGCAACACCCAGTATCTTGGCCGTCTCCGTTTTATTGCCCTCAGTCCTGCGCAGGGCTTCCAGCACGGATTGCTCATCGAGTTTTTTCGTTCGGCCTGCGGCCAAAAATACTGGCTCCTCTCCTTGCTGGTTTCCTTGCAAATAAGCTGGAAAATGATCAGGCTCAATGGTTTCCCCTTTGCTTTTCATCATGGCGAACTGAACTACATTCTGCAATTCTCGGATATTACCCGGCCAGTTATACTCTTTGAGCAAAGAAACAGCCGATGAAGAAATACAGGGTGTATTGGAGCAGGTCCGCCTGCCGAAACGCTTGACAAAATGCCCAACAAGAAGAGGAACATCGTCTTTCCTCATGCGTAGAGGGGGCACATTGATCGGCACCACGCAAACCCGGTAGTAGAGATCAAGACGAAAATTGTTCTTTTTTACTTCATGCTCGAGCTGTCGATTGGTGGCACAGATTAAACGAACATTGATCTTGGTTGATTTTGCATCACCGACTCGTTCGAAAGTATTTTCCTGCAGGACCCGCAACAATTTCACCTGAATTTCCAAGGGGAGTTCACCGATTTCATCAAGAAAAATAGTCCCATTGTTGGCAAGTTCAAATCGGCCTTTTTTGTCTTGAACGGCCCCGGTAAAGGCACCTTTAACATGACCGAACAATTCACTCTCCACCAGTTCAACCGGCAGGGCCGCACAGTTTACCGCAATAAAAGGCTTGTCTTTTCTCGGTCCCACATCATGAATATTTCTTGCCACCAGTTCCTTGCCGGTACCGGATTCTCCCTGAATCAGAACCGGCAGATTCACCCCTGCGGCCTCATGGATTAACTTATCCAATTCAGCCATGGAGGGGTCCTCGCCAACAATCTGATAGGGATATTCGTCTGTATTGAGAGCTTTTCTGGTATCCTTTTTTATATCGGCAGATGGAGAAGATTTTTTTTCCAGGCAATGCACAACTCGAAACAGCAATTCATCAATATTGCAGGGTTTGAGCAGATAATCATCCGCTCCACAACGCATGGCTTCGATAGCTGAATTCAGATCTCCGTGCCCAGTCAGAATAATTGTCGCAGACTCGGGCCGGGTTTGCTTGACATGCTTTACAACACCAAGGCCGCTCATTCCTTCCATTTTCAGGTCGGTAATGACCAGGTCAAAACTGTTGTCATGAAGTTGGACAAGCGCTTCTTCACCGCTTTCAGCCGTTGAAACGGCAAAATTATTGGTTCTCAATTCCCTGGCAAGGGATTTGAGAATTATTTTTTCATCATCCACGAGGAGAACGTGCGGGGTATCCATTAATTGCGCCTGAATAGAGTTATATCATTGCGGCTTATGCCGGGAAGAAAAATCAGCATAATAAAACAAATATTTGGTGCAATATATATACCGAATATATCGAGAAAAAATATTGAGCAATGTCAACAAATTAGAATGACAACTGGCGACTATGGCATTGTAATGTCGGGTGATATCACCAATTAATAGGTCATTATACCTATTCCCCGGCAAATAAGTATAATGATAAATTGAGTCGAGCGAGAATTTTTCCCCCTATCAGTGAAGGCAAAATGCAATTCCCCAGGGGACTCTAAGACATTTTTTCTTACGCAATCCCCTGGGATGAATCAAATTCCGTCTTACGGAAACAGGGTTTAGTCTTTCCTGAAAGATAAACCTTGCGCATCGCCTAGGCGATCAACCACAATGCGATCTCCTTCCAGGAAATTGCCCTCAAGAATCTGCATGGCCAGTCCGTCCTGAATATAACGCTGGATAGCCCTTTTCAGGGGGCGTGCACCATATGCAGGCTCATAACCGACATTAATAATAAATTCCCGGGCCGCAGGCGTCATCTCAAGTTCATATTTCTGCTCTTGCAAGCGATTCTGCAGCAGCATGAACTGAATATCAACAATGTTGGCCAGATCATCCTTTGACAGACCGTGGAAAGTGATTATTTCATCAATCCGGTTCAAAAATTCCGGCTTAAACTGCCTGTGCATGATATCGTCAAGCTGCCTTTTTAAACCTTCCTTGTTGCTGTCACCCATTTCCATGATGAGCTGGCTGCCGAGGTTGGATGTCATGACGAGAATGGTGTTCTTAAAATCAACGGTTCTCCCTTTGCCATCCGTCATGCGCCCGTCATCCAGAATCTGCAGCAGCACATTAAACACATCGGAATGGGCTTTTTCAATCTCATCAAAGAGAATGACGGAATAGGGCCGGCGGCGCACCGCCTCCGTGAGATAGCCGCCTTCTTCATAACCGACATAGCCCGGAGGAGCGCCAATCAATCTGGCCACGGAATGTTTTTCCATAAATTCAGACATATCGAGCCGGATCATGGCCTGCTCGCTGTCAAAAAGGAACTCGGCAAGGGTCCTGGCAAGTTCGGTTTTCCCCACACCGGTGGGCCCGAGAAAAATAAAGGAGCCCAAAGGACGATTCGGATCCTGAAGTCCGGCCCTGGCCCTTCGAATGGCATTGGAAACAGCAGCAATGGCCTCTTTCTGGCCCACCACCCGTTTGGCAAGATTTTCATCGGCATGGACGAGTTTTTCCTTTTCACCCTCAAGGAGCCGGTCCACCGGAATGCCGGTCCACTTGGCCACAACGGCGGCAATGTCGGTTTCCGACACCTCTTCTTTGAGCATCTGGCGATCCTTCTGGATCTCGGCAAGATGCTCATTTTCTGCGGCAAGCTGCTTTTCAAGTTCCGTTATTCTGCCGTAGCGGATTTCCGCAACACGGCTCAGATCCCCGCTGCGTTCAGCCCGCTGTTCTTCAACCCTGGCCTCATCAATACTTGCCTTGATCTGCCGTATCTTCTGGATAATATCCTTTTCAAGGGTCCAGTGGCCTTTCATACTGTTCAACTGCTCGTTTAAGTCGGCAAGATTTGCTTCGAGTTTACTGAGGTGCTCACGGGACGCCTTGTCTTTTTCTTTTTTCAGCGCCTCTCTTTCTATTTCAAGTTTGATGCGTTTTCTGTCAAGCTCGTCAATAACAGTGGGCATGGAGTCGATTTCAATACGCAGACGGGAGGCTGCCTCATCAATGAGGTCAATGGCCTTGTCCGGCAGAAAGCGATCAGTGATATAGCGCTTTGACAAGGTCACTGCCGCCACCGTGGCACTGTCCTTGATCCGCACGCCATGATGCACTTCATATTTTTCCTTGATGCCGCGCAATATGGCGATGGAATCCTCCTCCGAGGGCTCCCTGACCAGCACCGGCTGGAAGCGCCTTTCCAGGGCCGCGTCTTTTTCTATGGTGCGGAATTCATTTAATGTTGTGGCGCCGACGCAATGCAGTTCGCCCCTGGCCAGGGCAGGTTTCAGCATATTGGAGGCATCCATGGCACCTTCAGCAGCACCGGCTCCCACCAGGGTGTGAATTTCGTCGATAAAGAGGATAATCTCGCCCTGCCGCTTTTCAACCTCCTTTATAACAGCCTTCAGGCGATCTTCAAATTCACCTCGATATTTTGCTCCAGCCACAAGGGAACCCATATCAAGGGCAACCACCTGTTTGTTACGCAGGGTTTCAGGGATATCCCCCATGACAATACGCTGGGCAAGCCCTTCGACAATGGCAGTTTTACCCACACCGGGTTCGCCGATAAGCACTGGGTTATTTTTAGTGCGCCGACTCAGCACCTGGACAACACGCCGCACCTCATCATCCCGTCCTATGACAGGGTCAAGCTTGCCCTGCTTGGCAAGATCCGTCAGGTTTCTGGCATACTTTTCCAGGGCCTGATATTTTTCTTCCGGGTTCTGGTCGGTCACGCGCTGATTACCGCGAATCTCCACCAGGGCCTTTAAGAAAACATCTTTCCGCACGCCTTTTTCCTGGAGCAGTTCAGCTCCCTTCCCACCTCGTTCATCAAGAATACTCAAAAAAAGATGTTCCTGGCTGACATACTCATCCCGCATGGATGAGGCCTCCTTAAAGGCATGATCCAGAATGGCTTTCAATCTCTGCGAGGCGTACACCTGCCCAAATCCTGCTCCACTCACCTTGGGTAAGCTTTCAAGATGGGCATTCACTTCAGCCGCCATGGCTGCAGGATTTGCCCCTATTTTCTGCAGCACGGGAATAATAACTCCATCTGCTTCCTGTAAAAGCACTAAAAGTAAGTGCTCAGGCATTATTTCCTGATGTCCCTTCTGGCCGGCAAGGTTTTGCGCGGCCTGTATCGCTTCCTGGGATTTAACAGTGAATTTATCAAATTGCATACTCATAATCTCCTCAGCCGAATAACAACGGCCTTACAAAATACATCATTCTTTAAAATAAAATTTTCCCGGCACATTTTCAGAAAATGCCGGAGCAGATAAAACAGGTCTTTTTTGAGCAGGAAAGAGGAAAGAGCAGAAGACTTAACAGCATACAAATATTTGTAAGTACCGGATTCTTCTTTGTCAAGCCGGCTTGCAATAAAGATATTCATTTTCCCGATTACACCCTGCCACACATTGACATTTCCTATTTGACCTATTCATTTTCTTGCTTTAAGAAGAGCAAAAACAAGCACCCTATCAAGAATAATCGAACAGGAGAAAAAATGAATACACGAACCATTGCCCTCATCCCCCTTTTCTTTCTATTTCTGACAACGTCCGTTATGGCGGGAAGCTATAATTATGTTGATCAGGACACATTCAAAAATTGGCTTGAATCCAGCAGCCCAATGAATATCGTCGATATTCAGGTTAAAGAGGAATTCCCCAAGCATCATTTTAAAAACGCGATTGAAACAAACGCTTATCCCGTAAAAACGGATAAAGAGCGGGCTCGAATCGATAAAGCAGTTACTGCGTATAAGGAAAACAATCATAAAGTTGTTGTTGTCTGCCCGAGAGGAGGAGGCGGAGCCAAACGTTGCTATGATTACATGAAAGCCCAGGGTGTACCGGAAAAAGATTTGGTTATTCTGAAAGGCGGGGTAGAAAAATGGCCCCACAAAGAAATGCTGCTTTCAAGCGCACATTAACATACTGAATAAACTCAGGCAGACCTGTAGGGAAAAAAGGAGTTTCCCCCCTGCAGGTCTTCCGGTTTTTCACTTTTGCACAGACACTAGCTCGGCCACAAAGCTGCCGACCCTCACCTTGCTTTCCACCTTGACAAGCTGTCTGCGTTCATCATCAGTTATCCAGAGAAGCATTCGGGCATTCTTGTCCTTTTCAAAGACGCCACGAACATGGGCAAGGTCGGGTTCTATGACAATTGCCATAAAAGTTCCTGCAGGCAGGTGCACTTCTTCCCTGCGCAGAATCCTGGCTTTGCCTATGTTGTTGCGTTTCCCATCAGTTACAGGCCGCTTTATGATACCCTCATTGTTAAAATCCGACTGGCGTATAAAGTAAATCGCGGTCAAGGGGTCAATGGTGCCCGGCATCAGGGAAATGGGTGCTTTTGTTTGGCCGAAATTGGAATATTGCGCCTGTTTCTTATGCCAGTCAAAGGTGACAACAACGTCCCTTTTGGATTTGCCGGTTTGTTTTTTGATATACAGCAGGGATTGCTCTAAATCCTGACTTGCGTAGGATTCAATACGGTCGCGAACCTTATAAAAAAGATCCACAAAAGGACTGGTCTTAACCGTCATGACAAAATGATTCGCTAATTCTCCTCCGCCAGCCATTGCTTCGGGCTGCTCTACCTCCAGAGTTGCTTCTCCAGCCACGATGAAACTCCACCTGATTCGGTAGGTCAGTTTTTCGCCCACCTGGAATGCGGTCAAGGCGGCCCAGGTTTGACCTGGAATGATGAACAGGAGAACCGCAACTATAAAACAAAACCTATACATCAAGAGAATATCTGTAGGCCCAAAGAAGTATTGTCGTTTGATTCATTATCGATATCTGATGACCCTGGTACGAATGACATCTGGATGCTCTTCAATCAGACTGATCACTTCCGCTGAAATTGCGCCTTCAAGATCAATAATGTTGTAGCCCACCCGACCATTGCTCTCATTAAGATAGCTGGCAATGTTGATGCCATGAGAACCTATTGTCTGGGAAGCAAAGCCAATCATGCCGGGCTTATCATGGTTGATCATGATAAGGCGGCTATGCACTCCGTCTCTGGAAATTGATTCAATAGTTGGAAAATTGACACTGTGGGTCACAGACCCTCTTTCAAGGAAATTTTTCAACTCCTTAACAGCCATGGTGGCACAATGTTCCTCGGATTCCTCGGTGCTTGCCCCAAGATGCGGGGAGGTAATGACATTCGGATGCCCAATGAGGGTTACTGAGGGGAAATCAGTTATATAGCAGCTCAGTTTCCCTGATTCAAGAGCAGCCAGGATATCCTCATCCACAACCACGCCACCGCGGGCATAATTGATCAGCATGGTGCCGTCTGGCAATCTGTCAAGAAGCGCCTTATTCATAAATCCTTTTGTTTTATCATTATACGGCATATGAAGCGACAGAATGTCGGCATTTTCTATGACTTCGTTGAGGGAACGACAGAGGATGACCTTCGGGGAAAGCATATGGATATTTGCCAGGGCGGGATTGGGATCAAAGCCAAATGTTCGCATCTGTCGCCGGGCACCGCCGTTTGCCACCCTGACACCGATCTGCCCAAGCCCCAGAACCCCCAGGGTTTTACCGGCCAGTTCATACCCACGGAATGCGGCTTTCTGGGCTTCAACCTCTTTGGACAGCTCATTATCATTCAAGGAAGCAAGCCCCCGGCAGAATTCAATGCCGCGATGAATATTGCGGGCACCAATCCCCGCCATGACAAAGACAAGCTCGGCAACGGCATTTGAATTGGCCCCCGGGGTGTTGAAAACACACATTCCACTTGCTGTCGCCTTATCCACCGTAATATTATTTACTCCTGCCCCGGCCCGGGCTACTGCCAAAAGTGATGGGTAGTCATCAGTATCTATCTTCGTGCTTCTGACGATGAGAGCATGGGGATCTTTTTCCTCGGTGGAAACCTGATAACGCTCTCCAAACAGAGCCAACCCTTCCTTGGCAATTTTGTTGACAATTTTTATACGGAATTTTTCCATTAGCTCATCCTTTTTATGTTCTCTTTATCCACGCCTCTCACAAAATAATAAAGGGAAATGTTTTCGTAATTCAACGAAAAACATTTCCCTTTATTGTATAACCCGATGCAAAATGATGGTCTAGCAAAAAGTCTCAAATAGAGCCGGAGCTAGACGTCAAATCAACAACTTAAATTGCCTAAACCTGATGAAAGCGTATTTTTTACGATTTCATCAAAAGTGAGGCGTCACTTAGTATTTTTTTAAATACCCGTCACTGAAATTACATCCATACCCGGGAACGTCCATTATCTTTGGCCTTATAGAGCAATGCGTCGGTTTCCTGAAGCCACTCGTCTTTTGTCATGCCGGGCTCCCATTGACTCAAGCCGATGCTGACTCCGAGTTTCTCTGCAGGGGCCGAGTAAATTTCCAGATCCTCAATAGCCATGCATAATCTGTCGGCAAGCACCTTGGCGGAAGCAATGTCGGTTTCCGGTAAAACAACGATGAACTCATCTCCACCCATTCGCACCAGAAGGTCACTGCTCCGCACCAGAGTTTGAAATGTTTCAGCAACCTTTTTTAATACCCGATCCCCTTCAGCATG
This sequence comes from Desulfobulbaceae bacterium, assembly GCA_020444175.1. Lineage (GTDB taxonomy): Bacteria > Desulfobacterota > Desulfobulbia > Desulfobulbales > SURF-16 > JAHLLM01. Next base: position 161,062 of record JAHLLM010000001.1, read on the forward strand.
TCCCAATTTATCATTAATCTGTTTAAAATGATCAAGATCCATGCAGGCAATGGTTAATGGGTGGTTATGTCTCTTGCTCCTGTCCATCAGAGGTGTGATTCGCTCTTCAAAGACCCTCCGGTTTGCAAGTCCTGTCAAGGCGTCCTTGCGGGCTATCTCAAAAAGGTCCTCATAATCAAGGGCTCGTTGCAGGGGTTCACGCAATATCTCCAGGGCCTCACGAATAAGAGCTGCTTCTTCAGCTTCAATTACTTTATCCTGGCGCAGAACAAGGACAAGGCCGCTTGAGTCCACTGTACCAAGATGCCAGTTCTGGGCGTAGAAATCCTCTTCGTGCCAGCCATTCCTATCAGGATCTGGAGGTGTGATAAAAAGTTTCTCCGCAACTCTAAAGATACGCTGTCTCTCAGGACCATGACAGGAAGAGTACATGTAACTGCGCTTCCTGTCCGGATTATGATAGGCAACCAGATCATGCTCAACCAAAGGCATGAGCCAGATTGAAAAGGCCTCTACCATGCCAGGCAATTCGACCGCAGCCGCGAGACGGGCATGAAGACCGTTGAGAAGAGCCAGTCGCTGATTTTTTTTCTTAAACTGATCAAGTTCAGCCATGAGACTTGGCATATCAATCTGGCAGAACTCTGCTCTGTTGTTTTCTGTTTGCCTTATAGAAACTGATTCAGTCATTTAATAACTCCTTTTCCTCGGTAACACGTTCGTTGCCTTTTGAGTACTTGCCATTTTTATGCCATTTACGATACTCGAAGGCACCCCAAGGAAAAAATCCAAATAACTACTTGAAAACAAAGAACTTTACAAAAACGGTTTTTTTTATAATTTCATTGGCCGGAAAAAATTGCCCATCTGCGTCAGTGCAAGCCAGGCAATATATTCAGACTCAGTGTCAAATTTCTAACACCCATATCGGCATTTTTTTCCATGCACTTAAATAGTTCTTCTTCTCACAACCCATTAACCGGCTCGAATAACAGAAAAAAGGAGGTTATGTGATTGTGAAAAGTGAATTGGTGAGATTTTGATGTACCAAAATAAGTTGGAGGATAAATATCTGGTATCGTCCTTGGAAAAAACATCACCGAATTCCGAGCAACACAAAAAAAGTTGGCAGGATGAGCGCTTGAGATGCAATTTAAAATTTGACAGTATTTGAATGATAGGCCACAATCTTAATAGAATTGTTACTTCCAATTTTTAAATGCCGCGATGGCTGCTTGTCCCCATCACTCGGCTAATCAGACAGGAGAAGTATGCATGAAAATTATCTGCCCAAAGTGCGGCAATGAACATAACGTCAACCTGAAAAAAATCAACTATGCCAGGTTCAAGGCACTTTGCAGCTCCTGCAAAACGGCCTTCCTGGTATCCATTGACACCTGCCCCGCCTGTGGAAACCTCCAACTTTCCGGACAAAAAAACTGTAAGAGCTGCCAGGCTCCTTTTGAAAGCTTTGAAAAATTAATAACACAGGAAGCAAACAAAGAGGTGACCAGAGAAAAAAAGAATCTGGACAAGAATACAGAGTCTGCAGACCCCATACGCTACAAACCGGAGTTTCTTGGCTCCGGCGCTGAATATTTCCGCATTTGGATCGTCAATCTTGCACTGACCATCCTTTCCCTGGGGATTTACGCACCTTGGGCCAAGGTCAGGACCCAGCAGTATTTCTACCTTCATAGCCAGGTTGCCGGCCAGCCTTTCGAGTACCTGGCAAACCCGGTTGCCATCCTCAAGGGCTATTTGATCGTCGGAGCCTGTCTTGTTGTCTACAATCTTACCAACACAATAAACCCGGTCATCGGAGCAATTCTGGTTCCTGTTTTTATGGTTATTTTCCCTTTTCTCATGTACAAATCCTTGCGCTTCAAGGCCCATAATTCCGCCTACCGGAACATACGCTTTCGTTTTCTCGGCACACTCGGCGAAAGCTATATAACATTTCTGCTGCTCCCCATCTTGACTCCTCTTACCCTTGGCTTAGCACTTCCTTACGGTTTATTCCGGCAAAAATATTATGTGATGGGAAATTTTGTTTACGGTTCCTCGAAAAACATCTTTACCGGCCAAATCGGCAAGTTTTATCTGATTTCCCTGATGACCGCTCTGATTGCCTTAGCAGCAATTATTCCCTTCGCGATCCCCCTGCACTGGTTTGCTGAAAATATTCTCCCGGCATTACGAAAAAGCGCTCAGCCATCTCAACAAACTACCATGATGCTTGTCGGAGCCGCGGTCATCGTTTATTTCTTTGCCCTGTTCCTTTTTTCCCTGGTACAACAATATTACTATGCAAGAACAACCAATTATTGCTGGAGCCAGCTCAATATGGGGGGCGTACAATTTCAAAGCACCCTCAAGGCCCGGCAGCTGATATGGATTCGCTTCAGCAATATCCTGGGGATAATTTTAAGCTTAGGGCTTTTCATGCCCTGGGCCAAGGTGCGGCGCACCCGCTATTTATTAGACAATATAACCGTTATTACCCCCCGAAATCTGGATAAATTCATTGCAGCCAAGGAGGATGATGAAAGTGCGGTTGGGGATGCAGCCATGGATTATTTTGATTTTGAAATCGGTCTGTAGATGATTATTTATGGGACATATTTTGACGGATCCAGTTCCCGTCCCAGAAAGGTTCGGCTCAAAGTCCATGAAGAGAGAGTTGAGTGCTCCGAACATGACGGGAAAACTTTTTATTCCGCCTCACTCAGCCACTGTCGCCTCACTCCCTCCCTGGGAAACAGCCGCCGCTTTCTTAAACTGCCTAACGGGGGCCGCTGGGAAGGTGATGAACATGCAATAGCTGTGATTGAAAAAAAGATGGCAGGCGGCAGAGGAATGCATTTTGTCCATTCCCTGGAAAAACGCTGGCGAGCGGCACTCACCTCCTTTGTTGTGTTGGGCATTGCCGTTTGGCTCTTTGTTGATATGGGAATCCCTCTGATGGCAGCTAAAATTGCCGTAGCGGTTCCTGAGGAAATTTTAGACAAGGTCAGCAAGCAAAGTTTAACCATGCTTGATGAGCGCCTTTTCAAGCCCTCGGAACTGGACTCAGAGGAGCGGGAAAATATGCAGGACACTTTTACCGCTCTTGTCAAAGAGATGGGGCTGGGTGAGCGCTACAGATTGCAGCTTCGTAAAGGCGGGAAGATCGGAGCCAATGCCTTTGCCCTGCCTTCAGGCACAATTATCGTCACCGATGAATTGATCAAACTTGCCGAAGATGATCGACAGATCCGAGGGGTTCTTGTCCACGAGGTGGCCCATGTTCAAAATCGCCATGCTATTCGTCACGCACTGCAACAACTCGGCGTGTTCGCCCTCGTTTCGATCAGCATGGGGGATATCACATCCATCACCTCCGTCGCCACCACACTTCCCATGATCCTCGTCGAGTCCGGTTACTCCAGGGATTTTGAAAGGGAAGCGGATGATGCGGTAATTCGTTATTTCTCCCAAAAAAGCTGGAATTCAAAACCTTTCCAGGAGATACTTCTGAGCCTGCAACAAGCAAGTGGTCACTCCCAGCAGCCTTCATTCCTGTCAACTCATCCGGGGATACAGGAACGTATCAAGCGGTTGAAAGAGCTGGAAGCAGAGAACTCGTCCACCCGGCTAATATTTTAAGCCGACTCTATCCCGAACAAGATCAAGAGTCACACTGGCCTTTTCCCTTGCCTTATCGGCTCCTTTGGCCAATACCTCACGCAGGTAGGCCTGGTCAGCAATGAGTTTGTCCCTTTTTTCACGGGCCGCACGGAAATACTCCCAGAGAATATCGACCAGCTCAAGCTTCAGATACCCATAGGCTGCTCCCCCGTTTATATAGAGGTCGCGCACCTCCTGCGTCCGTTCCTGGGGAGCAAAGAGCTTGAAGATATTATACAGGTTACATTTATCAGGATCTTTTGGCGCTTCAACCGGTGCCGAATCGGTAACAATGGCCATGACATTCTTTTTCAAGGCTTTTTCATCCAGGAAAATACCAATGGTATTTCCATAGGACTTGGACATCTTCTGCCCGTCGAGACCGGGTACGGTGGCAACGTCCGACTCGATGACCGGCTCTGGAATCACAAAGGTTTCACCATAGGTATTATTGAATTTGATGGCAATATCCCGCGTCACTTCAACATGCTGCTTCTGATCTTTTCCCACAGGAACGAGATTGGCTTGATAGAGGAGGATGTCCGCCGCCATGAGCACGGGATATGAAAAAAGCCCGTGACTGGCCGCAATGCCCTTGGCAACCTTGTCTTTATAGGAATGACAGCGTTCAAGGAGTCCAAACGGCGTAAGGTTTGAGAGAATCCATGTGAGTTCGGTTACCTCGGGAACATCTGACTGTACCCAGAAAGTGCATTTTTCCGGATCAAGTCCAAGGGCCAAAAAATCCGCTGCCGCCTCCATGGTGTCACGGGAAAGGGCTTCCCGATCCTGCACCGAGGTCAAGGCGTGAAGATTGACGATAAAGGCGTAAAGCTCCCCACGGTCCATATTATTAATCATGGGGTGCATCATGCCGAAATAGTTACCAATGTGTAGTTTTCCAGAAGGCTGGATACCAGAAAGAATTTTCATGTGAAAGTATACGTGTTATTCAATTGACATTATTAAGAAAGGTTAAATCGTTAAATCCTAGTAACTATTCAGCTGCACCCCATCTTTGAACGATCAGGCCTACTCACATAGAAGGCTATCGGAGTCTCGCAAGCTCGCATACCTGCTTCGTTGGCCTGCTTGTCCAAATCTGACGCACATCTGAATAGTTACGGATTGGAGTGGAGGCTCATTTCGTGCCTTCGCTGAATAGATACAAATCCTATTCACCACAAAGGCACAAAGTTCACAAAGACGATGTTGTTTCGTTTCTTTTTGTGAACTTTGTGCCTTTGTGGTTATTAAAAAACAAACACAGAAACGGCAAATAAAGTCTGCATCATCTTTTATACTCAGCCAACCCAATAAGGACAATAAAAAAAGGGAGCATAATCGCTCCCTTTTTAAACTGCATTGCAAAAAATATTTTTTTGAAGCCTATTTTACTTCTTCAAAATCAGCATCAACAACATCATCGTCATCCTTTTTGCCGCCGCCTGCAGCTCCGGCATCGCCACCACCGGCACCTGGGTCGCCACCAGGCTGCCCCTGGGAGGCCTGGGAGTACATAATTTCGGCAAGTTTATGGGATGCCTGGGTCAACTCTTCGGTAGCGGCCTTAATGGCGTCAAGGTCAGTTCCCTCAAGAGCTTTTTTCAACTTTTCGATACCGTCTTCCACTTTCTTTTTGGTTTCAGCATCAACTTTGTCACCAACTTCTTTCAGGCTCTTTTCCGTGGCGTAAATCAAGGAGTCGCCGTTATTTTTCGCTTCAACAAGCGCCTTTCTATTTTTATCCTCTTCGGCATGAGCCTCAGCATCACGCTTCATCTGCTCGATTTCCTCCTCGGAAAGACCGCTTGAAGCCGTAATCTTAATTGACTGCTCCTTGCCTGTGCCCATATCTTTGGCAGAAACATGCAAAATACCGTTGGCATCAAGATCAAAAGTTACCTCAATCTGGGGAACTCCACGTGGCGCAGGTGGTATATCGGACAACTCAAAACGACCGATGGTCTTGTTGCCTTCCGCCATTTCTCGCTCACCCTGCAGAACATGAATGGATACAGCAGGCTGGTTGTCAGCGGCCGTGGAAAAAATCTGACTTTTCTTGGTCGGCACAGTGGTGTTCTTTTCAATGAGCTTTGTTGTGACGCCGCCCAGAGTTTCAATACCCAGGGAAAGAGGTGTTACATCCAGAAGCAGAACGTCTTTAACGTCACCCTGAAGAACACCGCCCTGTATTGCCGCACCAATGGCAACAACCTCATCGGGATTCACGCCCTTATGGGGCTCTTTGCCAAAAATCTGCTGTACCTTCTCCTGAACCTTGGGCATCCTCGACATCCCGCCGACCAGAATAACCTCATCAATATCGGAAGCTGAAAGTCCGGCATCTTTCAAAGCGGTCTGACATGGGGCCAGGGTTCGCTCGATAAGATCTTCAACCAGGGACTCAAGTTTGGAACGGCTCAGTTTAATATTGAGATGTTTCGGGCCAGTAGCATCCGCGGTAATAAAGGGAAGATTGATTTCTGTCTCCATGGTGGTGGAAAGTTCTTTTTTGGCCTTCTCCCCTTCTTCCTTAAGGCGCTGCAAAGCCATCTTGTCATTGCGAAGATCAATACCCTGATCTCTTTTGAACTCATCGGCCAGCCAGTTGACGATGCGCATATCAAAATCTTCACCACCAAGGAAGGTATCTCCATTGGTTGATTTTACCTCAAAGACGCCGTCGCCGATCTCCAGGATGGAAACGTCAAATGTACCGCCGCCAAGGTCAAAAACCGCGATAACTTCTTCACCTTTTTTATCAAGGCCATAAGCCAGGGAAGCAGCTGTCGGCTCATTAATGATTCTCTGTACGTTCAGACCGGCAATGCGTCCGGCATCCTTTGTGGCCTGGCGCTGGCTGTCATTGAAATAAGCAGGAACAGTAATAACCGCATCCGTCACAGTTTCACCGAGATACTCTTCCGCAGTCTGTTTCATCTTGGTCAGAACCATGGCTGAAAGCTCCGCCGCGGTATACTGTTTTCCCTGAACATCAACCACGGGCTCGCCCTTACCGTCAACGATGTGAAACGGGCTGACCTCTACTGATTTTTTTACTTCAGGATCCTGAAATTTGCGTCCAATAAGCCTTTTCATGGCAAAAATTGTCCGCTCCGGATTGGTGACAGCCTGCCTTCTGGCAACCTGGCCGACCAGACGCTCACCATTATCCGAAAAAGCAACAACTGAAGGAGTTGTTCTGTTTCCTTCAGCGTTGGACAATACCTTCGGGTCTCCACCTTCCATTACTGCAACGCATGAGTTTGTCGTTCCTAAATCAATACCAATAATTTTACCCATGATAAATCTCCAAAAAATCGTAATTTATTTTTATATAGTAGAGTCCAAGCTTGGAATTTCGAGGGTCAAGTGCAGAGCTTCGGAAGCTCTTTTAGCAGGTTAATTACCGCAGCTCCGAACTCGCCATTCCAAATCCTGTACCTGCTCGTTTTTCTTTTATTATTTCTTCGACACCACAACCTTGGCCGGCCGTATAAGCTTATCTTTAAACATATAGCCTTTTTCAAATTCCCGGAGCACATGATTCGGGTCGACATCATCCGTTTCTTCCATGGCCAGAGCTTCATGATAATTCGGGTCAAACGGCTCACCGATGCTTTCCATTGGTATAAGTTCAAACTTTTCCAAAGAGGAAACCATTCCTTTATACGTCAACTCCACTCCGGCAAGAAGATCTTCAGCATTATCTGTTTTCCGGCCCTGCTCAATGGCCCTCTCCAGATTATCTATACTGGGAAGCAACTCCTTCAGGATTCTTTCTTCCGCATACTTTAAGGATAAGCCGCGATCACGCTCCATACGTCTTTTATAATTTTCAAAATCAGCAGCAAGTCGAAGCAGCTTGTCTTTTGCCTCTTCCGCTTCCAAACGAGCCTGCTCAAGCTCATCTATCTCGACTGCCGCATCTCCATCAGAGTCTTCTTCAATACCACCTTCGTCTGTTTCTCCGTCAAGCTCATCTGCTTCCAGAGTTTCTTCGACGACTCCTTCTTTTTCTGCCACCAGCTCCTCCTTTACTCTTCTACCCAGAAAACCTGCTCCTCTTTTCCATCTCAGGAATCAAGGAGCAGATCAATTAGTACCCGAAAAAAAATCAATTATGCAAACATCCGGGGAACCCGTTATTTTCACACCAATTTCCCCGTGGCTGTTCTTCGCTTTGTGCAACAATAAGTATGCTCTTTTTCATTGTCAAGTAAGCTAAAAAGATTGCCGCATCTTCTGTAAAGTTCTGCGGCCACTTGACCGACAAGACCAGTATTCCTTGATTTTTCAAAAAGTTATCTGCTAGTGTTATTGCAGAGAGGGAGAAATGAACCGGATTTCTTCCATTTACTGACCCTCACCCCGTCTTTGTTATGCATAAAAAAAATATCTTCATCATGATGCTTGTTTTCCTTTGCCTCTCTTTGCACCAACATGCCCGGGCAGAAATGCGCCCTGTGCCGAAAATAAGAGCAGGCGTCCCCCCTTTTGACATCATCAGAGAGATACTGGTGACAAACAGGGCAGATAAACAGAACACTCCTCCAGCCGACAATTCCACGGCTCCGTATATCACCTGGCTCGCCGATTCAGATGCCAGAGTCCAGGCCGAACTCATACTTGCCAATCCCGTTGCCAAGGTTTTTTCCGTACGAAATTTGGGAAATCAACTGGCATCCTCTTTAGCAGCCCTAGACTACGGCATAGAATACCTGCACAGCCCGGTGCTTCTTATTACAGGAAATACCGACAGTGAGGCAGTGCGCTTCTTTATTGAGGGCTATAAAGATTTTCCCCAGGCTATTGGCAGTGAAATCGACCACCTCAACCTGCCCCTTGGAGATTTTCAGAGACAGGACTCAAAGTTGTCTCCCAACGAGAAAGAACGCATGTTTGTTGAAAAAAATGTGGACTACCAGGTATCCATGGCGGTTGAGCGCTACAACGAAAGGATACGAAAAAAACGTCTTATTGTTGTCGGCTGCGTTTTGGATGTCGTCAATTCATATGGCCTGGGAACGAATCAGTTATTTATCACCAACATCAATGGTGAAACTGATGGCAAAAAAATAAAAAAAATGTCTTTGCTGCGAACTATTGACAAAAAACTACTGACCAATGTGGGACGCCCTCAATTGAAAAAAAAGAAGCGAACCATCAAAAATACGCAGCAAACGCCTGAAAAAGAAAAGGTCACAGAAAATTATCGACGTAATCTTCTGTGACCTTGTTGGGCGGACAGGCATCCCCTTCAACAGAGAACCGTTGGCAAAATCAACTGCTCAGGTATTGCCCTATGGCCTCTGCCATTGTCTCAAAAATCTTTCTAAAGGCATCCTCATTCCTTTCAAGAAGAGTTGACCTGAACCCCTGCAAATCAGTGGCAAAGGAAGTGAGGGGCACAACACATATGCCCGTTGCGCCAAGCAGATAATAAACAAACCGTTTATCAAGTGACGTATTGGGCTGGCTGACAAGTCTCTCTATTTCCGCCTTGACCTCTTTATTTTCAATTTCAAGAGTCTGCGTATGATTTAAAACGCCCTCCTTGAAAACAATACTCATGTAAAAGGCGCCATTGGTTCGATTTACCACGATGCCGTCTACCTTTTTAAGACATTCATAAGCAATATTGGAATATTTTTCATATCTTTCGATACGCTCTGCCAGATAGTTTTCATACTCGGGATGGGTAATCAGTTGAGGCAAAGATTTCTGGGGCAGCGTAGTGGAACACACCTCAACCATCTTGGCATTCAGGATTGAGGCAACATATTTCTCAAACATGATATCCTTATGGCCGTTAAAGACCTCAATCCAGCCGCATCGCGACCCCGGCCAGGGCATCTCTTTTGAGATTCCCCGCATAACCAGAGCCGGAACCTCCCCGATAATGTCTGACAACGGCACTGTCTTTTTGCCGTTATAAACAATGTGATGATAGACCTCGTCGCAGATCACAAAAAGGTCATAACGCCTGGCAATATCAACCATACCACGCAATATGGACTCAGGATATACCGCTCCAGTGGGGTTATCCGGGTTGATAATCAATATACCTGCTACAGCCGGGTTATATTTTATACGTTTTTCCAGGTCATCCAGATCCGGATACCAGTTGTTGGCGGGATCAAGCTTGTACGTAACCGGCATTGCTCCGGCATGAGCCGCTTCTGCTGAAGAATGGGTCGTATAACTTGGCGTAGGCACGACAACACGGGCTGTACGCCGCAGAAAGCCAAAAACCTTGCTTATGGCATCACCGAGTCCATTGAAAAAAATGATATCATCTGCCGTTATCTGGGCACCGCCCCGCAAATTCGTTTGTTCCGCGATAAATTCACGGGTTTCCAGGATTCCACGGGTGGGACAATAGCCATAGGTTGCATCCTCCATGGCAAAGTCTGCCACGATCTCTTTCATCCAGACCGGAATTTTCTCTCCCTTGGCCACCGGATCCCCAATGTTTTCCCAATGGGTTTTCATGCCAAGTTCCTGCAATTTCATCCCAACATTAACAATATTGCGGATCTCATATGTTAACTCACCCGCACCTATATGAACGATATCTGTACGCATCGACTGTTTCCTTTTTGCCGTAAAAATTCTACTACCGAAATAGCATGGATTCGCAAAAAACTCTGAAGCTGACCATCCGCCAACGTAGTATATGAACAAGTTGCATGCGTGTCGGCGGCGGTTGAGCGATTTTTACGAAACCGTCAAATAGAGTGACGATATAAATCGAATCAAAAAAAATTGTGTACCACACCGGTCAAGGATAGTCAATAAAGCGTTAATCCCCCCAATCATACAACCGATAAGAAATATAACAGTGCAATTTGGGCAAAATCATAAAAAATGCGATTTTATCAAATTAAGCCTTTTGAACTTATTGATTTTCCGTATTTTTTCTGGATCACCCCGAGACTTATCACGAGACCATCACATCTTCCAGGGAGGGATATCATGGCAGCAATCTGGAGGTTTTCAGTAAAATACGACGTGGTTGAAAGCGGAAACAGACAGAGAAGGAAAATCTCGCAAAATGGCTGCAATGAACCATTCAAAGACAGATACTGGTGCCCGAAGCTGCAATGGTTCCGCAAAGAGGTATGCCCCTTCATGAACCGCCGGGAATGCGAAAATTACGAAGTGATGTGCGGCAGCCTGTAGACCACGGATTATTATACTGAGATTTCAAATCCACGAGAACTGCGGGGAGCAGCCTGATACCCGGCAAAAGCCCTGGCGCTTACGGCAGATTTCTTATTGCCCGCCCCATCAGATTCACCTTCAGTAACATCCGATGCTGCATTTCCCGTTGATTCTTTCCCCTCAGTTTTTTGAACATTTAACTCCTGACGGGCCTTTGACATTGAAGAAGCGGCAGCAGCGGCTACTTTCCTGTCCTGGGGGGAAGGATTTGCCGGGGCAAGGGCTGCAGCCCGCACCCGCATCATTTTTGACAGAGTCTCTTCCGGAGTCGCCCCTTTAGAAGTATCTATCTGTACCTCTCCGCCAACGGCATACTTGCGCCCATCCGGTCCCTGTTTATAGGAGAAGGAGGCTCCGCCCTTGGCGAGTCCACCGGCTGCGGTCAGGTGCGCCTGCTCATGAGCCCGCACGGCGGCATCCGCATGTTTTAATGCGGTCAGCTGGGCAAGCTCATCCCTGGAGAGAGGTTCTCCATCGCTTCCTTTAGCCTCTGAAGACATTGAAGTTGTAGTTTCTGCATTTTCTTCGCTCACGGTTTCAGGCCCGCCTTCAACTTCTTGATTAACGGCGGCATCGTCGCCATCTTCTCCAGGCACGGATTCCGGGCTGCCAAGAGGAGCGGTTCCTGCTCCCTGATCACGATAGGCCTTAGCCGCGTACTGGGAGGAATAACTCCCGCTTCGGCTATCGGCTCCGGCCTCATTCGCCCCAGACGTGGCTCTGTTTTTCCACCACTGCCCAGACTGAAACAAGTCCTGCTCTTGGACAGTCGAAGGAGGCCCCTGGGTCCTGTCAGGTTGCGAAACCCCAAAGGCATCTCCCCGCGAGACACTGACGGATGAATAGACACCTGATAAAATTGTATTTAATCCAGACATAGCAAATTCTCTAGCGCAGCAGAATGATTCAAAATGCCAAAACGCACGCACAAAACCCAATTCTAGTTTATCATAACTATTATCGGCAACAAACAGCGCAAACTTTAATTTTTTTTTCGCTTCCCGGTTATTTAAGCCAACATGCCGCGAATCAGCTCCAAGTCAAGAGGGAAGACGCCATGAGAGGAACAGATTGCACTTTCAAAACAGCCCTGATTTTCATTACGCTGTTACGAAGAAAGAGTATTCCTCATTAATTCATTTCCCTTCTGCACTGACAACTACCCGATTCTTACCGTTTTTCTTGGCTTGATACAGTGCAGCATCTGCTTTCTCCACAAGGTCTTTATACGTCCCGGCATCTTTCCCGCACGAGGCCACACCTATGCTTACGGTCACTGTCCAACCGCCAGGCAAATGTTCCGCCAGTTCATTTTTCAGTCTATCGGCAATTGTGCCGGCCTCATGAACATCAGTCAAAGGCAGGATTACCGCAAACTCTTCTCCACCATAACGACAGCAAATATCCGAATCTCTTGCCACCCTTATGAGTGTTCTTCCCATGGCGGCCAGAATTCTGTCCCCTTCCAGGTGGCCGTATGTATCATTAACCTTCTTGAAGTCATCGATATCGATCAGCACCAGGGAAACCATAGTGCCATATCGCGTATAGCGCCTCACTTCAAAGTCGATCTGTTGAAAAAAATAAGTATGATTGAAAAGCCCGGTTAGACCGTCGCTCAACGAAAGACCGACTATTTCTTCAATATGCGCTTCGACAACCAACGTAGCGGAACCCATGTTGCCTGTTATGTTGGACAGATAATCCAGGGCAGCAACAGCGATTCCTACGTTTCGTCCGAGAGCAGTCGACAGCTCATATTTGTGCTGCAGGACTTCATCCCACAGTTCTTCGGCAACTTCCGGGGCAAAATACTGGTGAGTAATCGAATAGAGAAGATCGGAAAAAAATCTAAGTCCGCGCCTTTTTTTGATTTCGCTGAGACGATTCTTTTCAGCTTCCGTAAGGGATCTATCTCCGGCCAGAGCAGACACCAGATCCAGAGACAGGGAATCATCGGCAAGGATACCCCGCCGACGATCAGCATCGGTCTCTTTTAAGTGCGAAGAATTGTTCGATTCCATCATGGCTTCCACGTACCTCCACAGAAAACATTACCACCTTGATCGCTCTTTTCGCCACCTCAAAGCAGACCTTAACCCTTCCTGCGCCACCCTTTCACCTTGAATTTCAACGTACAGTGCAAAATTTATAGCATTTATTGCATCAACATTTCTATTGCTTTTGTCTTCAAATGCTTCACGATGAAGAACTTCTCGAAAAATATTTTTAAATTCCTGCAGCCTGTTCTCCATGAAAATTTTCTGGTATTGAGCTTGAGTTTGCCCTGCATACCCCAACTCTTCAAGACGTTTCAAAATGTACGTTAGCGTCCTGACTGTCAGCTTAAACCCAAAGGTCTTTTCCAATAATTTTTGCAGGGCGGGCGGAAATATCGCCTGGGCAGGCCCATCCTTACGCGCTTCGTGCACTCCATCCCCAACAATAACCGGAGTCTTTCCCTTGGTTTTTCCGGTTCTCGATAGCCTGTAAGCCTCTGCCTGTCGACATAAATGTTCCGCCTGCAGGGCAGCAGCCTGGAGGTAAGCGCTCAAATTATAGAATCCAGAGTGTATATACTCAGGAAGTGTATCTCCGCTTCGACTGAACACATATCTATACTTGTGATCAATCTCGCCCCAGGCCTCCTCAAGAATAGTACGTAATTGAAACTCGGCCTGAAGCCCTTTCAATTCATCTGTTGCACCGGAATTTTCGCCCAGCACAACCTGGTAGTGAATGGATGAGTATCCACTGTAGCGAAGATCAATGCCCTCCGGAATCGTTTCACCCGGGTCTACAGGCAGGACAAATGACCTCTTGTGGTCCGGTGTTCGAATGAATCGGAAAACTTTCTCCTCAGCCAGAAGCCCAAGATACGCTTCGACTCTCTTAATATCTGAAAGACGGAGACATATTAGCCTGATTCCCAGCAGGTCGCCGATTCTTTGCTGGAAATTCTTCTGGGTAATAGGCGATGCCTCAGGATCATTTTTTTTATTCTCGGCTTCGATCTTTTCAATGAGCCTTGCATTATCTTTGATCCGGTAGATAATTGTATGCAGGCTTTCCCTTGGAGATGAAGGATCGTCCCTGATGAGATGAACAATGTACTCGGCAAGTTTCTCGTATTTCTCTTTTTCTTTGAAGAACGAAATTAATATATCTTCCTTCAGACGTTTTTTCATGTACCAGGCCTCCTATGAAGATTTCAGATTTGCCTATCCGCAACTGACAGTATCTCTTAAGGCAAAAAACGTGTCCGCATAAAATGCTCTGCTCATTATTTGTTTCATGTCTTGGTTGACTCAAGGATCTCTCTTTATCAAAACGTAGTTATGATAAATGATGAATTCGTAAAAACCTCTAAACCTGACCATTCGCCTACGTAATATCAACAGGTTACATGCGTGTCGGCGGCGGTTGAGAGGCTTTTTGCAAAACCGGCAAAAATATTTGCTTAAATGTAAATCCGCGTCTATACTCATAGACGCATGATTATCAGACCAATTGTTACAACATCTTACGGGATATTAATTAAATAATCTCTCCAAATATCATTTTTTGCCGCAACAAATTAAGAAACAATCAGCTGTATTACTGGAAGCCCAAAAATCAAAGATGTGGCCAGGAGTGCAGTTACATTTATGTCGTTTCCGGTTGCCAAGATAACGGTGACAAATAATTCTGGCAGCGATGATTCCGGCAGGAAACAATTTCCTTTCTCCATCTTTTTTGTGATATATATTGATGATAATTTAAGGATTTAAAATGAAAAAAAATATTGAAAAAGATAGGTTAACGATCCTTCGAGAGAGGGCAGAAACCTTTCTTGGGCAGAAAGGTTGCCAGCTCAATGATAATCTTCCTGACGAAATCCGTAAGATTCTTCATGAGTTGCACACCCACCAGATCGAACTCGTCCTGCAAAACGAGGAGTTACTGGAGACGCACATCAAGCTTGAGGAGTCCCGTGCTCTGTATGTGGATCTTTATGATTACGCCCCGGTTGGCTATTTTTCCTTTAATGTCAAAGGGCTGGTTCTTGCTGCAAATCATACCGGCTGCCGGCAGCTGGGACTGGAAAAAGACACCCTGCTCAACAAATCTTTTTCTTTTTTTATGAGTCAGGATGACGCGGATCTTTTTTATCTTCATTTGCAAAAAGTATTTACAACGGGCGTCAAACAGTCATGCTCTCTGAAAATTTTTCAAAAAAACGGCAATTCATTTCACGCTCGGCTGGATAGTATTCCTTCTTCCAGGGGCTCCGGCAAAGAGCGGCTATGCCGAACAACGGTCACCAACGTTAATGAGAGTGCGGAACTGGAGGAGGCGCTCAAGGTTTCGGAAACCCGTTACCGCCGTCTTTTTGAGGCAGCTCGCGAAGGAATATTGATTCTTGACGCCGAGACAGGTCAGATATCGGATGTCAATCCATTCCTGATGGAGATGCTGGATTATTCCCATGAGGAACTGTCGGGGAAAAAACTCTGGGAGATCGGCTGTTTTCAAGACATGGAGGCCTCAAAAGGCGTATTTGAAAAATTGCGGAGCAAAGGGTTTGTGCGCTACGATAATTTGCCGCTGGAGACCAAAAACGGCAGAGTCATTGCCGTTGAATTTATCAGTACACTCTATCTGGTGAACAACCATAAAGTGATTCAGTGTCATATCCGCGATATCACCCGGCGTAAACTTTATAAGGAGAATTCATGGCAACCTTATGCCGGGAAGGAGCGACGAGTCGAGGAACGTAGGACCGAACCGCGGATGCTCAGTGAAAGCCTGGAGTATGAAAAATATGAACATCAGCAGACTGAGGAAACTCTTCGAAAGGCCCTCGAGGAAATCGAAACATTGAAAGACCGCTTGGTGGGCGAAAATATATATTTTCATCAGCAGATCAAAAAGAAACATCTGTTCGACGATATTATCGGACAAAGTGATGGCCTCAAGTATGTTCTCTATCGAGCCGAACAGGTTGCTCCGATCGACACGACGGTCCTCATCCTTGGTGAGACCGGCACAGGAAAAGAGCTTATTGCCGCTGCCATCCACCAGTTAAGTCCCCGTCGTGACCGGCCGCTGATGACCGTCAACTGTGCCGCCCTGCCCGCCAATCTGCTGGAGAGTGAATTGTTCGGTCGGGAGAAAGGGGCATTTACCGGGGCTGATTGTCGTCAAATAGGTCGGTTCGAGATAGCGGATGGGGCCACCCTTTGTCTGGACGAAATAGGGGAACTGCCGCTTGAAATGCAGGCCAAGCTGCTCAGGGTGATCCAGCATGGCGAGTTTGAACGGTTGGGCTCGTCAAAAACCATCAAAGTCGATGTACGTATCATCGCCACCACCAACCGGAATCTCGAAGACGAGATTGAGACCGGCAGATTTCGAAAGGATCTTTTCTATCGGCTGAATGTTTTTCCTATCACCGTGCCGCCACTCAGGCGGCGTTCAGAAGACATCCCCATCCTGGTCCAGACCTTTGTCGAACGATATGCCCGAAAACTGGGAAAACAGATAACCTCGATCCCGAAGCAAACCATGAAGATTTTGCAGGAGTATCCGTGGCCTGGGAATATCAGAGAATTGGAAAGTATTATTGAACGGTCCGTCATTCTTTGTGCCGGGCCAGGATTTCAGCTCGCGGACACGCTGACATCTTCATTCTCCGAGTCCTTTCCGACCGGAACAATAAAAGACATGGAACGGCAGCTCATCCTGCAGGCACTGTCGGAAACCGGGTGGCGCATTGAGGGCAAGGACGGTGCCGCCAGGGTCCTGGGGCTTCACCCGAGCACCCTGAGGGCGAGGATGCACAAACTCAGCATCGTGCGCCCTCATTCCGTATCGCCGGTTTAACCAGCGCTTTCCCTCAATATTTTGAGGGAACCGCCATATGTCGAGGCCGGACAGCTCCCTCTCACCCTTCTCTTCTGTTTGCGTCGTCCCTTCTCAATCCTTGTCAGTAAATGTTTTTCCCTTATATTTCTGTTTGCCTCCGGTTGCAGGCACACCTCTTGCTATGCTCTCTGTATGATCAATGGCGAAATTGAAAAACAATACTGAAGGAGGTAATTATGGGATTAGTAATCGGCATTTTGGTTGTCGTTATTCTCGTTATCGTTATCATGAGGATAACCTAGCACACATGAGGGTTCGGCAAAATTGACAATCTCGCAAAAAGTCCTGAAGCTGACCATCCGCCACTGAAATATCAACGCCTTACACACGTTCCGGCGGCGGTTGAGAGGGTTTTTACGAAACCGTCAAAATGAAGCCCTTGCAATAAAAATTATGTCCTCATCCGGCTGGTCAAAACGGCATAAAAAGCCGTAATGAAAAAACGAAGAAGGCGGATGTTATTTCATTACGGCCCCTAAAGAGGGAATGCTGAAAGGAGGTAATTATGGGATTAGTAATCGGCATTTTGGTTGTCGTTATTCTCGTTATCGTTATCATGCAATTAACGTAGTGCCCATGCGAGTCTGGTCAGCCAATATTCTTTCTTGACCCCCAGCAGGCAAGGGATTTCTGAAGGTAACGCCGTTTGCCGTCAGTCCGTTTTGCAACAGGCAGCGAAGACTCTTTTTGTTGCCTGCTTAAAGTTCCATTTTAAAAGATACGACGATAATATATGCAGCTCGAAATCTTGAATCTGACAAAGCTCTATGACCAAAAAAGAGGTCTGCAGCCCACCAGTTTTGCAATAAAAAAAGGCGAACTGATAGCTGTTGTCGGACACAACGGCGCCGGCAAATCCACTCTGCTGAAAATGCTGGCAAACTGGATTCTGCCGGACAGAGGTCAAGTCACGATTGACGGCATCGATCTGAAGAACAGGACGGCTGTTGTTAAAAAAGTGGGTTTTGTTCCGGAAGTGCCCAATCTTTTTGATTTTTTCAGCGTTGAATACAATCTCAAACTCTTTGCTTTTCTCTTTCAAACTCCCTTTCTGCGGGTGGATGAGATCTTGCAAGAGTTCAATCTGCTCGCTTTTCGAAAAAACAAAATACAGGAACTGTCAAAGGGGTTAAAGCAAAGGGTGAACATTGGGCGCGCCCTGTTGGCAGACCCTCCTGTGCTCCTTTTTGACGAGCCGACATCGGCCTTGGACTTCGAGATGACAAAAGAATTTTACCGGCTGCTGCACACTATACATGAGGCCGGGAAAACTATCCTTTTCACTTCCCACCGGCCGGAAGAGATTAAAAGCCTGGCGACGCGCATCATGGTGCTGCACAAAGGCAGTCTGGTTTTTGATGGATCTCCGCAGAAATATTTTCAATCCGAAGTCCATGAGAATCTCTACGCATGATGATCAGAAATATTCTTGCCCTCGCATTCAATGATTTAGCCGTCGCTTTAAAGAATAAAACGATTTATCTCATTCTTTTTATTCCTCTTTTTGTTTTTGTTTCTTTAAAATTGCTGGACCGGACCGACGTGGACATACACAAAATCAGAATCGGTCTCCTGCAGCATTACGCCTATGCGCCCCAGATCTTGGGCAGCGTCAAAGCAGCCGAAAAAATTATAGAAGTTACCTGGGTGCAGAATGAAGAGGAAGGCACTCGTCTTTTGCAAGAAAAAAAAATAGACGGGGTTTTGCTGAGAAATGAAAAAGAACCCGGCAGCCTTGCCCTCCTGGTTTTAAAAAAAGAGTCTCTCCCCACCCTTGCCATCGTGGAAAGTTTTTCAGCTTTGCAGAAAGCGGCGGAAGGAATCAGTACCAGTTGGATCACCGACATTAAACCGCTGCACGAGGGCGGTATTCAAAGACAGACTTTGCCGACCTGGATTTTGATGCTTGTCCTGCTCGTCGGTTTCATAATTCTTCCGGCGCAAGTCGCCGAGGAAAAAGAAAAAAAGCTGCTCCTGGCGCTCCTCCAGACGCCCATACGTGAGATGCAATGGCTCATTGCCAAAGTAATCATGGGGATGGTTCTGACCATGATGGCGGTTTTATTTCTCCATCTTTTGGGAAGATTTACTGTTGTCAATCTCTTCGACTATATCGCCTTCATTTTTGCAGGCAGTTTCTGTTTCAGCGCCTACGGGGTTTTCCTGGGTTTTCTCTGCCGCAATCAAGCCAGCGCCAGAACCCTAGGGGTTCTCTTTTATCTGCCGCACCTTCTACCTTCCGCACTGTCCGAATTTTCACAAAAATTGACCGTTGTTGCGCCTTTAATGCCGTCCTACCAATTTTATGAGCCGCTTAAAGCCATCCTGCTGGAAGACGGCAGGGCAGCGAACATGTCTTTTGAGTTGGTTTATTTATTTTTCGTGGGATTATTTACCTTTTATCTTTCCTCTTTATTAATGAAAAGACGCTGGTTGATGTGATTATGGACAAACAAAAACTTGATGAGTTACGCAAACGGGCGGTAGAAAAGCTTGAAGCCGGCAACCACGACTTTTCAGAGAATTTCCAAGATGGATTCCGAGCAGTGCTTCATGAGCTTCAGACCCATCAGATCGAGCTTGAATTGCAGAATGAGGAGCTTCGCCGCCTTCAGCAAGAACTTGAGGAAACCCGCGATCAGTATGTTGATCTCTATGATTTTGCTCCAGTCGGTTATCTCACCCTAAGCGATAAGAATCTGATCGTGGAGGTAAATCTGACCATGGCCGACCTGCTGGTCGAAGAAAGGAAGTCGCTCATCGGCCAACCCTTTTCCCGCTTCATTTTCCCTGAAGATCAGGACATTTTCTATCAACACCTCAGGGAACTCATTGGTACGAAAAGTCAGCGGGTATGCGATCTGCGGATGCAGAAAAAAAATGGTGACTGGTTCTGGGCCAGGCTGGAATGTGTTCCCAGGGAAAGAAGCGATAAGCGCGGGATGCGACTACGAATAACCGTCAATGACATCACGGAGGCAAAGCGACTGGAAAACGAAATCATCAAGGCTAAAAAGCTTGAAGCCACGGCGCTGCTCGCCGGCGGCATTGCCCATGACTTCAATAATCTTCTCGCTGTAATCCTGGGTAATCTTGAGATGGCTCAAGAAGATATACTGCTTAACCGATCAATTGACAAAGAATTGCGGAATGCAAGGGAAGCGTGTCTGAGCGCCGGAAATCTGACCAGAAAGTTCCTCACTTTTTCATCAGGCGGTGACCCTTTTAAAAAACCTACCCCTGCCGAGGCATTCATTACAGACGCGGTGAGTCTTGCGCTTGCCGGATCAAATGTCAATTTCGAAAGTTCATTCGCAGAAGGGTTGCGGCCTTTGGTAGTTGATGCCGGTCAGATGACTCAGGCAATTGCTAATGTGATCGGTAACGCAAGAGAGGCCATACCCACAGGAGGTGTGCTTCGCGTTCGTGCTGAAAATGTTGACTCGATTCCCGGGAAAAACCGGGAATTGTCGGGCGATCAAGAAGCTAAGTATGTCAAGGTTTCAATCCAGGATCAAGGGGTGGGCATACCAGGGGATATTCTCCCCCAGGTATTTGACCCTTATTTTTCATCCAAGGAGATGGGACAGGAAAAAGGAATGGGCCTGGGGCTCACGGTTGCCTATTCCATATTAAAAAAGCATGGCGGTGCTATTGATATTACATCGCAACCAAATATCGGCACGACGGTCTCGATGTATCTGCCTGCCATCGACATGCCGACCCTCTCCGTGGAGACCAGAACCGAAATCACCCCTCTGGCGAACAACAGAATTCTGGTCATGGATGATGAGGATTTGATAAGAATGGTAACCCGTAATATGCTGGAAACATTGGATTATGACGTTGAAGTGGCATGCGATGGGGAAGAAGCCGTCGAGCTCTATCTGCAGGCGCAACTTGAAGGGTCGCCTTTTGGAGCGGTTATTCTCGATCTGACCATCAAGGGCGGCATGGGGGGCAGGGAAACCATCAAACGGCTTAAGGAAATGGATCCGCATGTCAGAGCCATTGTTGTCAGCGGCTATTCCAATGACCCGGTTATGGCAAACTTCGAGGAGTACGGCTTTCTTGATGCACTTCATAAACCATATCTATTGGAAGATCTTGACAGATCCCTGCGGGCAGCCGCATGCGCTTGTGGAAATAACATTTCCCGGGTATAAACCAGATGATGATTACGGCCTGGAGTTGAGGCCCATTTCGAGCCCTCGCTGAATAGATACGAATCTTGTTAGTTGCCGGAGTTGAATATGCCCGCCAGAAAAGAGAAAAAATCCACGATCCACACCCCCGGGGCGACTGCCGGGACAAAAAAGGCCGTACCACCAAAAAATGAAACCAAGGCCAATGCCCTGCCGATTTCCTGTGAAGACGCTTTCCGGCCCAGGACGACACTGCCGGTTGTCGGCATAGGCGCTTCGGCTGGCGGCCTGGAAGCCTTTGAAGCATTTTTTAGCGCCATGCCGGCTGACGCAGGCCTTGCCTTTATTCTGGTGCCTCATCTTGATCCAACCCATGGCAGCATCATGCCTGAACTGATCCAGAAGCGCACCACCATGCCTGTCCTGCAGATCAAGGACGGGATGCGGGTGGAACCGGACACCGTCTATGTCGTGCCGCCTAACCAGAACCTCTCCATTCTGAACGGCACCCTGCAGCTCATGGAACTGAGCCGGCCCCGCGGCGTCAATCTGCCGATTGACAGCTTTCTCCGGGCCCTGGCCCGGGACCAGGGGGCAAATGCGGTGGGCATTATTCTCTCAGGAACCGGCAGCGACGGCACCCTGGGAGTAAAAGCGATCAAGGGTGAGGCCGGCATGGTGATGGTGCAGGACGAAGAGTCCGCCAAATATGACGGCATGCCGCGAAGCGCCATTGCCACAGGGCTTGCCGACTATGTCCTGCCGCCCGGCGAAATGCCGGGGCAACTGGTCAAATACCTGCGGCACGCGGTCAATAAAAAAACGGCAACGATTCTGGCCGATGACGGGAGGATGCCCGACGCCCTGCAGAAAATCTGTATCCTCCTGCGCAGCCGCACCGGACACGACTTTTCCCTCTATAAAAAAAACACGATCCTGCGGCGCCTGGAAAGGAGGATGCACGTCCACCAGATCGACGAGGTCAAGGACTACGTTACCTATCTCCAGAAAAGCGAGGTTGAAGCTGATATCCTGTTCAAGGAACTGTTGATCGGGGTGACCAATTTTTTTCGGGACGCTCAAGCCTTTGAGGCGCTCCGGGGAAAAATCCTGCCCGAACTGCTCAAGGAGAAGCCAGACGGCGATACCCTGCGGGTCTGGGTTGCCGGCTGCAGCAGCGGAGAGGAGGCCTATTCCGTTGCCATCCTCCTGCAGGAGGTCATGGAGGATCTGGGGCGCCGCTTTAACGTCCAGATATTCGGCACCGATATTGACGAGGACGCCGTGAATGCCGCCCGGGCCGGGATTTATCCGGCCAGTATCGCAGGTGACGTGAGTGCCCTACGCCTGAAGCGCTGGTTCTCCAAGCAGGATAATCAGTACCGGATTAAAAAATCGATCCGGGAGATGCTGGTCTTTGCCGAGCAGAGTATTATCAAGGACCCGCCGTTTACCAAACTGGATCTGATCTGCTGCCGTAATCTGCTCATTTACCTCGGCCCGGAACTACAGAAGAGGCTCATACCCCTTTTCCACTACAGTCTGAAACCGAACGGCATTCTTTTTCTCGGTTCCTCGGAAGCCATTGGTCAGGCCCTGGACCTCTTTGCCGTAGTGGACAAGAAATGGAAAATATACAAACGCAAGTCGTTATCGGCTGCCGCCGCACGCCTGGGGTTGGAACTTCCGGTGGCTCCCGCCATCAGGGAGAGTACGCAACCACAACTGCCGGAACCCATCAGAAAGACGGAGGAACTGAGCGCCTTCCAACTGGTCGAAACCATTCTGCAACAGGTCAACGCCCCTCCCTGCGTCATTATCGATGAGACGAGCAACATCATCTATGTCCATGGCCGCACCGGCAAATATCTGGAACCGGCCATGGGCAAAGTCAGCGTCAATATCCTGGATATGGCGCGTCCCGGTTTGAAAATGGACCTGGCGGCCGCAATCCGCGGGGCCACGGCCAACCAGCAGGAATGTATCCGGCATGGAGTAGCCATCGAGCATGAAGGCGGTCATCTGTCCATTGATCTGATTGTGAAGCCGGTCCTGGATCACAGAGCCTTGCGCGGCCTGATGATGGTCATTTTTCAGGAAATCGACCTTCCCGCCAAAAAAAAGAGCGCCGTAAAACAGTCAAGTACGCGGAAAAAAAACGATACTGTCGAAAACCTCGAACAGGAGTTGCAGTACACCAGGGAAAATCTGCAAACCACCATCGAAGAGCTTGAGACCGCCAATGAAGAGCTTAAATCCACCAATGAAGAGTTGCAGTCAACCAATGAGGAGTTGCAGAGCACCAATGAAGAGCTGGAGACCTCCAAGGAGGAACTCCAGTCCTTAAACGAGGAAGCCGCCACGGTCAACGCTGAATTGCAGAGCCGCATCGACGAGTTGTCTATAACCAATGATGACATGAAAAACCTGCTGGACAGCACTCAGATTGCCACTATTTTTCTTGATATCGATCTGTGCGTCAGAAGGTTCACCCCAAAAGCCGTGGACATCATCCCCTTATCCGGCATCGATGCCGGCCGACCCATCAACCATTTTGCCACCGCGTTGATCGACACCGACCTGGCGGAGGATGCCC
Source organism: Desulfobulbaceae bacterium (assembly GCA_020444175.1). Classification (GTDB taxonomy): domain Bacteria; phylum Desulfobacterota; class Desulfobulbia; order Desulfobulbales; family SURF-16; genus JAHLLM01. The sequence continues at coordinate 184,609 of JAHLLM010000001.1, forward strand.
ACGAAATTCTCCAGAACCTCGGCATGAAGGAAAAGGAGGTGCGGAGCAAGGAAGGCGCCGTTTACCGCATGCGGATCCGGCCCTATCGCACGGTGAATAATGTGATCGACGGCGTGGTGATCACCTTCGAAGATATTACCGTACTCAAAGAGGCCCAGGCGGCGCTTAACACATTGAATGCGGAACTTGAACAACGGGACCGGCAACGTTCCTCATAAAAGCTTGATATATTGAGCGCAATTTCAATATGTTATGCCACCGCCAGGGATTTTGTCCTGTTGCCAGCTTACGTGCCTTGCGCCCCATGAGGGTATAAAGTTAAAGGAGTTATCTGGTCAGAAAGTACCACAACTTTAAGTGCTTTAGGCACTCTTCTCGAATCGCAATCCTGGTATCAAAGTAAAATCTGCCGAGATCAGGTTATCTGAATTTGTTGAATTGGAACTCCTGAACTCCCTCTCCGTTCCCCTCAACATCATGAGGGTCCACCACATATTGAGGCCGGATCACTCCCGCCATTCTCCTTTGCTGTTTTATCCGCTTTGCCTAATCCATCGGGAATAATCGATTTATCCCTAACATTCGTTAGTATTTTCCCGGCGGCATGCGTCTTGCTCATATGCTTATCTATAGTCTTGTCATCATGCCCTCACCTGAGGGTGTTTGCTGAAAAACGTGAGGATTTGCCCCTGGTGGTTGCCTCTCAATCAGTCATCATGGGAAGGCTTATAACGCATAAGCGTTATAAAAAAATGAAGTAAATTGGAGGGAAAAGATGAACAAAAGACTGGCAAAAGGTTTGGCCCTGGCTATCGGCGTCGGGGTGATGCTTGGAGGAACGAGTGTCTGCAGTGCAACCCCTGTGACATGGAGCAGCAACGGCCATCAGTATGAAGTGGTTGGTTCAGGAAGTATTTCCTGGGACAACGCACGCCTGGCTAGGCAAAACAGGGGGGCCGGATGGGATCTGGCCACCATTACATCCCTTGATGAACAGAACTTTATTACCGGTTTGCTTGGGCCGGCCGATGGAAGTCTGGTCGAGTATTACATCGGCGGGATGTATGAAGCCGGTGCCTGGAAATGGGTCACAGGTGAGCCCTTTTCCTTCCATTATTGGGGTAATGGGGAACCAAACGGCAATGCGAATGAGCCTCGCATGGCTCTTGACGGCAGATATAATGCCAATAATTGGGGGTGGAATGATTACACGGGCGCCGCGGCGCCTTTCGTGTGGGGTTACGTAGCAGAAATGAACAACGTAGCAGCTCCCGTTCCTGAACCGGCCACCATGCTGCTCATGGGCACCGGGCTGGCCGGTCTTGCCGGCGTCGCCCGCCGCCGTCGTTCTGCCAAAAAAATGTAGTTTAAGTGAATAAGCTTCCCCGTGCAAAGAGGGAGGCCTCCGTAGGTGTAATACAAAGGAAAACAACATGAAATCAAGCACAAAGGACAAAATCGAAGGCAAGATGCATCAAGTGAAAGGCAAGATAACAGAGATTGTCGGGAAAATAGCCAAGAAGCCTGATCTGGAAGCCAAAGGCAAAGTTGAAAATGTAGAGGGAAAAATCCAGGAAAAGATCGGCCGGATTGAAGAAGTTGTGGAACAATAGTCTGCCGGCTTAATGAAAATAGGATTTTTGGGTCGTTTGTGATGAATCATCATGAACGACCTCAGAACCAATTTCAATCTTCTTTTTCCTCAACATTTTGAGGAACCACCATATATGGAGGCCTGGCAGCTCCTGCCAGCCTTCTTTTTTTATTCCTTCCTCTCAGTTAATCCACTGTTATGAAAGACTAATTTTATCTCTGCGCATATTATCGACTACAGGCATGTTTCTTGCCATTACTCTTTGTTATGATCCTGGTCATTAAGCAAATGAAGGTGTCCTTTGAAAAACGCAAGGAGCTGGTTCAGACGATAACCTCGCTGCTCAGTCACATCAGGACTGCAGAGGGATGCCTGCGATGCGATTTTTTTCACAGCATGGAGGATGAACAGGTCCTCTGCTTGATTACAGAGTGGGATAGCCGTAAGAACCTTGAAAAAAATCGCAACTCCGAGTGGTTCAGGGTGCTGCGTGGGGCTATGCATCTTCTTGAAGAGCCATGTGAAATAATTTCCAGGCGTCTTCGCCTGGGTGACACTTGTTAGGTAAATTAGCCGTCACCTCCAGGTGATTTTAAGATAAAGGCTTGGAAAAACAACAACAAAATAAGAAAGGAGAAAGCACTCATGAAACCAATGTGTCGTGTAGCTTTGCTGGTAGTTGCCGTTGCTCTGCTGGTGTCCGTCGGCCCTGTGCTCGCGTCCGCGACCGGGACGGATGAGCGTATCGAATCAGCGGCCAAGCAGTCGTATGTTTTTAAGACATACCTCAAGGACGATGACGTTACAATCGAATCCAAGGATGGTGTCGCCACCTTGACAGGGACAGTCGTAGAAGAGAGCCACAAATCTCTGGCCCAGGATACCGTGGCAAACCTGCCCGGGGTCAAAAGCGTGGAAAACAAACTGGAAGTCAAAGGTGAACCACTTGCCGAGGATTCGGATGTGTGGGTCAGCATGAAAGTGAAGTCCGCGCTTCTGTTCCATCGACACGTGAGCGCCATGACTCAGGTTAACACCAAGGCCGGCATCGTAACCCTGCAAGGCGAAGCAGATAGCCAGGCCCAGAAGGATCTGACGACTGAATACGTCAAGGATATCGAAGGCGTGAAAGGCGTAGAAAATGAGATGACCCTGCCAAATACAGCCGGAAATCCGGAACAAAAAACGATGGGTCAAAAAATTGATGCCGTGGGCGAATCAATTGATGACGCATCCATCACGGCCCTGGTCAAGATGACATTACTCTATCATCGCTCTACCAGCGCACTCGACACCAGGGTCAAAACGGAAAATGGCATGGTAACGTTGGAGGGCAAGGCAAAAAATGCGGCTGAAAAGGATCTGGCCACAAAATATGTGCAGGATGTTTACGGAGTCAAAAACGCGGTCAACAACATAACCATCGAGGAGGCCAAGTAAATCTGAGGCGGCAAACTCGTCAATGCGAGTGGGTCGCGTTGACAGGGTCAAGGCCATAAAAAAACAATGCAAAGGAGAACAAAATGAAACATAAGTATTCGATAGGCATTGCAGCAGCACTATTCTCCGCGCATCTTTTCACTCCCGCCACAACATTAGCCACGCCAATTCTGGGAGATGATTTGGCAAGCTTTACGGTACTGGGTGCCTCGACAGTGACCAATGTGCCGACGAGCACCATTGTCGGTAATGTCGGTGTCTGGTCCAGCGGTGGCGCGAATTCGATAACGGGCTTTCTCTCCTCGCCAGGTGTTGGGGTATCGGACCCGCAGGTGACAGGAGGAAGCGTATACGCCGGCGGTGCGCTCCCGCAGGCTGCACAGGGAGGGCTTACCACCGCGATAAATCATCTTGGGTCTTTGGGGGCTGGGACCCTTTTAGCCGCTGACCTGACGCTCGCGGGGACTCTTTCACCAGGCGTTTATACCGTTCCGGCGGGAACTACCAATTTGTCGGGATTGCTGACGCTCGACGGCGGGGGCAACGCCAACGCGGCATGGGTATTCCAGATGCCGAGTACGCTGATCACCTCCCCCGACTCTAAAGTTGATGTGATCAATACCGGTTCCGGTGCCGGCGTGTATTGGAATGTCGGCAGCTCCGCGACCATAGATGTAAACACTACCTTCCTGGGGAACATTCTCGCGCTCACGAGCATAAGCATTAACACCAGCGCTACAGACCTTTGCGGCAGAGCCTTGGCCAATAAAGGTGCCGTGACATTGAATCAGAACAGTCTCTCGGGTGTCTGCATAGACATTCTGGCAGGCAATGGTGGTTTGAGCGGGGGCATTGACGTTACAACTACAGGCGAGGTTAATATTCTTCCCTACGCCCCTGTGGACCATGGAGCACCTGTGCCTGAACCGGCCACCATGCTCCTCTTCGCCACCGGCATAGCCGGCTTGGCAGGCAGCAGAATGAAAAGAAAAAATAACCAACACTAGCCTAAGGCAAAGGAGAGACTGCGCACGGTTCCTTACTGAACCCGTGCAAGGATCTGGCCACCAAATACGCAGAGGACCTATACGGCGTCAAAAGCGTGGTCAAGACCAACTAACCAGAAGGCTCGCTATGCGCACAATGCAGTTGTTGTACAAATCAAACACCAAGGAGTGAATTATGAGAAAATTATTTCTTTTATTGTTGTTGACGATTGTCTTTGCGAGTCCCGCTTATTCTCAGATGACGGATATGCCAATGATGGGGCACAGGGACAGACATGAACGGATGATGGGTGGGGCCGACATGGACCATATGGGTAACATGATGGGCATGTGCATCGAACATGCAGAGGAGCTGGGATTAAGTGATGACCAACTCACGAAAATGAATACTGTCCATAGAGATATGCAAAAAAAGCAGGCTCGTTTCAAGGCTGACCTGAAGATTGCCCAAATCGATCTTATGGAAATCATGGAAGTAAAGGACTTTGACTTGAAAAAGGCCGGCGCTGCGGTCAATAAGATTGAAGGAATACGAACAGCCCACCACATGGAAATGCTAAAAGGCATGAAAGAAATGCGCAATATTTTGACGGATGAACAGTTCAAAAAAATGCAAACGATGTCCATGAAAAATGATAACGAAAAATCGGGAAGAAAGATGATGCGGAAACAGTAACAATAGAGCTGGGCATTAAAACAGAAGGGCTAAGCCCGGTTTTTCAATATCAATCGGCACAATTGCTTTAAAACCTTATTAAGGCAAAGGAGAGACGTTATGCTCGGAACTATTTTGATCGTCGTCGTGGTTCTGATGCTGATGGGTGCGATACCCACTTGGCCTCATAGCCGGCAGTGGGGTTACTACCCGAGCGGCGGGCTGGGCCTGGTCCTGCTGATCCTGATCATCCTTCTACTGCTAGGCCGAATATAAGAAGGAAGATGCGCTCGGGTCATCAAACCAGGCGCGGAAGATGGCAACCAACGTATTGGGAAACACAAAATAAAAACCATCACACCCAAGGAGAATCTCATGAAACTGTTCACTCTGTTCGCTCCCTTTTTATTGTTCATTCTGCTGGCTTCTTTTCTGGGGTGCGCCATTATGCCACAAACATGGCCTGACAACGAAAGGAATGCAGAGAATCAGATGGTTGTGATCCAGGAGAAGATTGGAGAAGGGTTGCAAACCAGCACGCTTTCTCTCGATGAGGCCCAAGTGTTTCTGACGACACTGAAGGGTATTCGAACAGACTATGCGAACCTGAGAGACAGAAAGGTTTACCGGGACGAATGGGACAGTCTTTTTGTACGTCTCGATGGGCTTGAAGAGGATATCGACAGGGCCATTACACGGACTCCCGCACGTGTGGAAGAACTCAGGAATGGAGACAGGATTATTGCACTACAGAGAAGAATTGACGATGGAAGACTTAGCAGACGCCTACCTTCAAGGGAGGAGCGGGAATTTCAATCCAGACTGGACTCCATCCGACGAGAATATCTACGGATGACGGAAGATGGAAGATACCCGTCAAATGAGGAGAGTGCTGATATTTCCCAACGGCTTGATTTACTGGAAAGAGATCTGGATCGGTTCCGGTAACATTGCTCGGGAAATCGACAATCTTGAAGATTGATGTTTCTACAACCGGGGAAATTGCTCCTGGGCCGGCCTGAGAGATAATAAAAAAGCTAATGCGCGGAGGGCGGAGAAAAAAAGACAACATAACAGAGTTAAAGGAGAAAAAGTATGCCGCTTATTAATTTAATAATTATTCTGGTTGTTGTTGGGGTAATCCTCTGGGCTATTAACAGCTACATTCCGATGCAGCCCACCATAAAGAAAATTCTCAACGTAGTGGTGATAATTGTCGTGGTTATGTGGCTGTTGAGTGTCTTTGGGGTGATCGGCAATATCGCAAATATTCGTGTTGGGTAGAGACAACCGGACAGGATCAGGTTGTCATATTACATATACCGGGCTATGTGGGGAGCAACCGTCCATCGGGTTCCTTGTGACCGCGAAGAGGATTCGTGACAATGATGCTGCCGGGAATGGGCGAACACCCACGGGAGACCGTTTAACTGACAGATGAACAGGAGATGGCTCTTATGCTGTGGACGATTGCCGTAATACTGATAATTCTTTGGGCGCTGGGGCTGGTGAGCAGTTACACCATGGGAGGGTTTATCCATATCCTGCTGGTACTTGCTGTTATTGTAGTGCTGCTCAACATTATTCAAGGACGCAGAGTTCTATAAAAGGCTGCAGGCCGCTGGGCATGGCAAGATCTTAAAACAGGCGCAGAAAAAGCCTGGGCTTAAGTCAAGACAGGCTTTCACGATGCGTTCTCAAAGTTGAAATAAGTCATGCCCCCATGGCATTAGGGCTGAAGGAGGTATAGCGTGTCTATCTGAGCAAGCCTGATCGGCCACAGATGAGGTGCTGCTGGAGTGCTGCTGGATAGTTTCAAATTTTGGAGGCAAAAATGGCAAAGAAAACTCAAACAATACCAAAAAATCCGGGCATGGGGGCCATACCCAATGCAAAGGTTGTTACCTTTCGGGTATGGGCGCCCCATGCCGAAAAGGTTTACGTGACCGGAACCTTCAATGACTGGAACAAGACCTCAACACCTCTGGCCACAGAGGAGAACGGCTTCTGGTCGGCTGACGTGCCGGAGGCAAAAACGGGAGATGAGTACCTGTACTTGATTCACGGTGTCAATGGCCCTGTTACTCGTATTGACCCGTATGCCAGAAAGGTGACAAACTCAGTTGGCAATGGGATTATCTACGACCGTAAAGCTTTTAATTGGGGCAGCGATAACTTTAAAATGGCCACATGGAATGAGCTTGTCATTTATGAGATGCATATCGGCACCTTTAACGTCAAAGAAGAGGGGCACCCGGGCACATTTGCCAGTGCCATGGAAAAACTTTCTTACCTTAAGGAACTGGGTATTAATGCCATCGAAGTGATGCCCATCATGGAGTTTCCAGGCGACTTTTCGTGGGGTTACAATCCGTGTCATCCCTTTGCTGTCAAGAGTATTTACGGTGGGCCGGATGCCTTTAAAGAATTTGTCAAACTGGCCCACGAACATGGTATCGCTGTCATCGTAGACGTTGTTTACAACCATTTCGGTCCCTCCGATCTTGATTTGTGGCAGTTTGACGGTTGGAGCGAAAATGAGAAAGGGGGAATTTATTTTTACAATGATCACCGCGCGCAAACACCCTGGGGCGCGACCCGCCCCGATTATGGCCGCGGCGAAGTGCGGCAGTATCTGCGCGATAACGCTCTGATGTGGTTAGACGAATACCACGCTGACGGTCTGCGCTGGGACATGATAATCTATATCAAAAACATTGACGGCAATGCTGACAATCCGGTCAATGACATTCCCGAAGGCTGGAGTCTGATGCAGTGGGTCAATGTGGAAATCCAACAGCGGTTTCCCGGCAAAATCAGCATCGGCGAAAGTATGAGGAATACCCCCTGGGTCATTAAAGATGTGGGAGCGGGCGGTGCCGGGTTCAATGCGCAATGGGATGCCGAATTTGTTCACCACGTCCGCCAGGCCGTTATTGCACGTGATGATGCCTCCCGGGATCTCGCGGCGGTCAGCAAAGCGATTGAGTCTCGCTACGATTTAGATGCCTTTCAGCGGATCATTTTTACCGAGTCACACGACGAGGTCGCTAATGGTCGAGCCCGCGTGCCGGAGGAGATCTGGCCGGGGAACGTGGACAGTTGGTTTTCCAAGAAGCGCTCCACCCTGGGGGCTGCCATTGTTCTTACTTCGCCCGGCATCCCAATGCTTTTTCAAGGACAGGAGTTGCTGGAAGATCGGTGGTTCCAGGATAAAGATCCGATCGACTGGTCCCGGGTTGAAGACGAACACGGCATTCTCGGAATGTATCGGGATCTGATTGCCCTGCGGCGCAATCTGTCGGGTGCGACGCGTGGGTTGTGCGGTCAAAATATCCATATCTATCATTTTAACAATGATGCCAAGCTCATCGCTTTCCATCGCTGGGACAAACAAGACCAAAAAGATAGCGTCGTTGTGGTGGTGAATATGACGAATCAAAATCGCGATGGTTATGTCATCGGTTTTCCGAGGGCCGGATTGTGGAAAACTCGTTTTAACAGTGACTCCTACAACTACGGCCAAAAATTTTACAATCATCCTGCACCTGATGTCGAAACCCGTGCGGAAGGAACCGATGGGCTGCCCTGCTCCGGCGAAATCAATATCGGGCCATACACGGTGGTGATTTTTTCTCAGGATGAATAGGTGCAGCGGCAAAGTCAGGAGCTCGTATATACCTGTAATGGAGCCGGCAACGGATTGAGGGACTTCCGCTGTCCTTGATTCAGCATACTCCGTAGAGGACAACTGCTGAATGCCCGGAGTCCTTCCAGACAACTTTTATGAAAGTGGGGTGTTAAGAGCATGATGCGCAAACGGATTATCAATCAAAGTTCAAAGGTGCCCCCATCCACCGATCCGGACTGGCTCGATCTGGGACGTCTCGCGCAGGTAGAAATTACGTCCGAGGAATCAGGTCATCCCGTCGAGTCGGCGCTTACAGCCGGCGCAGGACCGGGCTGGCTGGCCGGCGAAACCGGGGAGCAGACTATCCGCCTTCTGTTTGACGAACCACAGGCACTCAGGCAGATTCAACTCGTATTTGAGGAACAGAGCCGGGAGCGTACCCATGAGTTTGTGCTGCGATGGTCCGGGGACGGGGGGCGGTCTTACCGGGAGATTCTGCGCCAACAGTTTACGTTCAGCCCGCCCGGCACGACCCGAGAGGTCGAAGACTACACCCTCAACCTCCAGAGTGTAACGGTGTTGGAATTGCGGATCGTGCCTGACATAAGCAGGGGCGATGCCCGGGCGTCGTTGATCCTGCTGCGACTTGCATAACCTCGATCCTTATCTGCAAAATCCGGGTATCAATGCCGTGTAAGTGATGCCATCATGGAGTCCCAAGGCCCAGGCCTCCATATATTGAGTGCGCCACCATATATGGAGGCCTGGCAGATCCTGCCAGCTTTTTCTTTATTCCTTCACATAAGCTAACGACCTGTTATTAAAGACTAATTTCACCTCAGCTCATATTATAGTCTGCAGGCATGTTTCTTGCCATTAGCATTTTCATAATGATCACTGGTCATTATGAAAGTGAAGGTGCCCTCTGCTGAAACACAAGGAGCTGGTTCATGGTGCTGCGTGGGACTATGCATCTGCTTGAAGAGCCATGTGAAATTATTTCCTGCAGGCGTTTTCACCTGGTTGACGTACATAAGGTGAGTCAGCCTTCACCCCAGGTGATTTTAAGATAGACGTTTGGAAAAACAACAAAAAAAAGAAAGGAGAAAGCACTCATGAAACCAATGTGTCGTGTAGCTTTGCTGGTAGTTGCCGTTGCTCTGCTGGTGTCCGTCGGCCCTGTGCTCGCGTCCGCGACCGGGACGGATGAGCGTATCGAATCAGCGGCCAAGCAGTCGTATGTTTTTAAGACATACCTCAAGGACGATGACGTTACAATCGAATCCAAGGATGGTGTCGCCACCTTGACAGGGACAGTCGTAGAAGAGAGCCACAAATCTCTGGCCCAGGATACCGTGGCAAACCTGCCCGGGGTCAAAAGCGTGGAAAACAAACTGGAAGTCAAAGGTGAACCACTTGCCGAGGATTCGGATGTGTGGGTCAGCATGAAAGTGAAGTCCGCGCTTCTGTTCCATCGACACGTGAGCGCCATGACTCAGGTTAACACCAAGGCCGGCATCGTAACCCTGCAAGGCGAAGCAGATAGCCAGGCCCAGAAGGATCTGACGACTGAATACGTCAAGGATATCGAAGGCGTGAAAGGCGTAGAAAATGAGATGACCCTGCCAAATACAGCCGGAAATCCGGAACAAAAAACGATGGGTCAAAAAATTGATGCCGTGGGCGAATCAATTGATGACGCATCCATCACGGCCCTGGTCAAGATGACATTACTCTATCATCGCTCTACCAGCGCACTCGACACCAGGGTCAAAACGGAAAATGGCATGGTAACGTTGGAGGGCAAGGCAAAAAATGCGGCTGAAAAGGATCTGGCCACAAAATATGTGCAGGATATTAACGGCGTGAAAAATGTGACAAACAACATGACCATCGAGAAGTCCAAGGAAAAGAAAAAGATGGAGGGCTGTTAATCGTCTCTTATCAACTGCATAACAACCCGGGGGTCCAAGACCAATGAGGTGCCATTGCGAACCTCGGCTCTGGTACGGGATTTAAACGGGTCGGTAGCGTAGCTGTGTAATACAAACAAAGGAGGATCATTATGAAGCGATTCAATCGATTCACTCATTTTTTTCTCGTTATTCTGCTGGTTTCTCTGCTGGGCTGCGCATCAACGTCCACACACGAAGGCACCGGAGAGTATTTTGACGACTCCGTCATTACAACCAAGGTTAAGGCGGAAATTTTCAGGGACGCTTCACTCAAATCAAGCGAGATCAATGTCGAAACGTTCAAGGGTGTGGTGCAGTTAAGCGGCTTCGTTAATTCCCCTGAAGATATTAACAGAGCTGCTGAACTTGCACGCGGCGTCAAAGGGGTGACCTCGGTCAAGAATGACATGCGGGTTAAATAGAAACGGCAAAAAATAAGGAGGATCCTATGTTGTGGACGATAGCAGTAATACTGATAGTACTCTGGGCACTGGGGCTGGTGAGCAGTTACACGATGGGAGGGTTCATCCATATCCTGTTGGTGATAGCTGTTATTGTGGTGCTGCTCAATATCATTCAGGGGAGGCGAGTCTTGTAGCCTTCGGGTGTTTTGGAATAATGAACTTAAAAGCAACGTGACGTTAAAAAAGGTACAAAATGAAAACAAACAAGTTGATAGCCGTCATCCTCATCGCTATAGGAATCGTGGCCTTTGCTTATCAGGGCATCTCCTACACGACCAGGGAGAAGGTTATCGATATCGGTCCCATCCAGATGACAGCCGAGAAAACGAGAACATTGCCGCTGCCGCCGATCGTTGGAGCAATTGCGCTCGTGGGCGGCATCGCTTTGCTTGTGCTGGGAAAGAAAAGCGGTTGAGCAAAGCCAAAACATTTCGATCAAAAGGAGGATACGGTGACGGACAAACGAAAGGCGCACGAGGAAAAACTCGATGCACAATTAAAGGAATGGAATGCACAGATCGATCTGTTCAAGGCCAAGGCGGACACAGCCAAGGCCGAAGCGAAGGTCGGCTACTATACAAAGATCGAAGCCTTGCAGCACAAACGGGATTCGGCCAAAGCCAAGCTGCGGGAGTTGCAAGCTGCCGGCGACGAGGCATGGGAAGATATCAAATCAGGCACAGAGAAAGCCTGGGAAGAGGTCAAGACGGCCTTTCATGATGCAGCCTCAAAGTTTAAATGAGCAAAGCTTTAGGCATACATGAGACAGGATTCGTAAGTGGTTAAACAGGCAACCGAACTCAGGTACGCTGTCCGCTTTCGTGTGATTTTCAAGTATTTCGGGCAGCTGTGTCTCGTTGTCGCTGTTTTGTCGCTGGCGCCTTTGTTGATGTCCCTCTTCTTTGGCGACACGGCAATCAGCCTGCGGTACGTCCTGGTGATCGTCGGGCTCACAGTCTTGGGAGGAGTCTTCACCCGGCTGCAGGCTCCTTCAAGGGTACAGATCAATGAAGGCATGGTGTTGATCACGCTGATGTTTATCTTCACGCCGCTCGTCATGTCCTACCCGATGATGGGCTCGGGGCTTGATTTTATAGATGCCTTTTTCGAAGCCGTTTCCGGCGTGACCACCACAGGATTGAGCACAAAGGCGACGCTCGTCGACGCGCCGCCGACCTTTCTTTTTGCCCGCGCCTGGATGCAGTGGTATGGAGGGCTGGGCATCGTGGTCCTCTCTCTGGCGCTCGTTATGCAGCAGGGCCTGGTGGCGAAGGGGTTGGCGGTTACCGAGGCCGAAGCCGACGATCTGGTCGGTGGCACACGGGCCCACGCACGGCGGGTCCTGAAAGTCTATGGCGCTTTGACCGGACTGGGTATCATCGGTTCCTGGGCCTTTGGCGTCGGGTTTATCGACGCGGTGCAATATACGTTCGCAGCGGTGTCGACCGGAGGGTTTGCCCCGAATGACTCAGGCCTCGCATCGTTAGACTGGCCAGCCCAGGTGTGGATTACCCTGATCTGTCTCGCCGGTGCGATCCCGCTGACCTTCTATCACCGAATGGTAATGGAGAAACGCTGCGGCGCCGTGGAATATCTGCAACTCCGGGCCGTGATCATCGCTGCCCTGATCGTCTCACTGGTAATGGGCGCTGCCATGCGGCTAAGTGGAGGTCTGGCCTGGTCGCAAGTATTCCATCACGCGCCCTTGCTTGCCTTTTCCGCACAGACCACGGCGGGTTTTTCCTCAATGTCGTGTGCGCAACTCGATGCGGGCTCCAAGCTGGTCCTGATCTTCTCGATGCTGGTGGGCGGCGGCGCCGGATCAACCGCCGGCGGAATCAAGTTGTTGCGGCTGTTGATCGCGGCGAGCGTATTACGGTTGATCATTCTGCGAACCTGCCTGCCGAAACACGGCGTCAGCGAGCCCCGGCTTGCAGGTCGCCGACTGCAGGAGGGAGAAATACACACGGCGCTCTTGCTCATCGTGTTATTTGTCGCCGTTGTCGCGTTATCCTGGCTGCCCTTTGTGGCAATGGGATACAGTCCGATTGACTCCTTGTTTGAAGTGGTTTCGGCAACGGGCACGGTGGGACTTTCCGTGGGACTGACAAGCGCAACTTTGCCCACAATACTCAAGGGGGTGCTGTGCATTGATATGATGATGGGAAGGCTTGAAATAATCGCCTGGTTAGTACTCCTGTATCGAGGCACGTGGATTGGCAGGAGAATGGAGGAGACATGAGAACTGTTTTTATTGGAGCCGGAAAAATCAGCATTGAAACAGCAACAGCGCTTATTAAGAAAGGCCATGAAGTCATCATCATTGAGACAGATAAGACCAGAATTGATGAATTGTCGGAAGAGATGGATTGCAGCTTCCTGCAGGGCGATGGCAGCCACCCCAACCTCCTTCGTGAAGTTAATCCAGAACAGACCGACTTCCTGTTTTGTCTTACTGACAATGACCAGGCTAACGTCATCGCCAGTCTCGTCGGTCGTTCTCTCGGTTTCAAACGGGTCGTGACGAGCATTGGCGACCAGCAGTACGAAGTCATCTGCGGCGAGTTGGGTCTGAAGGACACGATCATCCCCTCCCAGACAATCAGCCGTTACCTGGAAGACATGGTGGGCGGTGCCGAAAACGTCGAACTTTCCTCGGTTATCAAGGACGAGGCACGGTTTTTCACCTTGACGGCAACCGAGGAAGATACGGTCGCAGCCAAGGATCTGAAATTGCCCCCTGAGGCTAAGGTCATCTGCTATTACCGTGACGGCAAATTTTCCCATGCCGATGAAGAAACAACCTTCCGCCCTGGAGACGAGATTGTCATTCTGACGCACAGCAAAAACATTCCCGCCCTGCGAGAGCGCTGGCAGCCGAAGCAAGATCAAGAGAAACCAGCAGGTGTATCCCCAAAAAGAAGAACTAAGGATTGACGGTTTCGTAAAAACCCCCTCAACCGCCGCCGACAAGTATGTAACTTGTTGATATTTCTTTGGCGGATGGCCAGCTTGAGAGCTTTTTGCGAGACCATCAAGGATTAGGATCTGAGATTTAATGAGTTGCCACCTTAAATGGTTAGCTGGTGGCCACGCAGCGAAATGGAGATAAATCATATGGACAGCTGGTTGAATGGTTTAATAAGTCAAGGGATGTCGATTCTTGCGGGTTTCGGAGTCCTAGTGCTGGTCCTGTTGGTCGTCGTGATCAGCAAAATGTTAAAAAAAAAGTAACCCTGCAAGCACAGCATCTTGATCAAACTGACAATGGGGAGACGATTCGATGACCGACCCACCAGAGTTGTGTTCCTGTTTGATGTGGACAACACACTGCTGGACAATGACCAGGTTGTCGATGATTTAAGGAATCATCAATCACAGTACACAAACCGGGACTTTTGCTGATTGTATCCAACCCCGTCGATATCTTGATCTATGTTGCCTTTTTGCCATTGCCCTTGCCGTTGTGAGAATTGTTACCAGTAAACTGCGAGATGAAAACACTGTTCTTACAGTTTCCTCATATGACGAACGAGCAAAAAGTCAAAAGATGAAGATGGTGGCGCGACCTTCATTGCTAATAATTCTTGCCGCCAATTCCTGCCAGACCAAGGAGTAAACGGGCACCCCCATAGGCGCTCCAGTTGACGATGCGCCGCCACAACGGCTGGCTGTGCAGGGAGTCCGGGTCCACTTTCATGGCGCCACCCTTAATATGCTTGAGAAGACTGGCGCGCAATTCTTCGGCAAAGCGCGAATCATCGACGATGACGTTGGCTTCACGGGCCAGCAGGAGGCTGAACGGATCGATATTGGAGGAACCGACCGTGGACCAGCGTCCGTCGACCACCGCCACCTTGGCGTGTAGGAAGCTTTTATGGTAGCTGTATATTTCGACGCCGGCATCAAGCAAGTCCTCGTACAGGGCACGGGAAGCGTAATACAACAGGCTATATTCCATGCGTCCCTGTAAAAGCAGAATGACACGAACGCCACGCCCGGCCGCCAATCGAAGCGCCATCCGAAAACTCTTGCCGGGAAAAAAATAGGCGTTGACAATGATGATCTCTTTCCGTGCCCGGTCAATGGCTTCAAGATAGGCGTCTTCGATATCGGAACGATGGAGCAGATTGTCGCGCACTACCAGAGCGGCGCGCTGTTTCCCGGAAGCGATTGTTTCTGAAATGAGTGGCTGGCGGGTCCGCCAGTTCAATTGGAAATTGAGCAGTGCTATCCGGTCCCACAATTTTTCGTTCTCTTCCACGACCATCGCCAACAAGGGGCCCTCGATGCGCACTGCATAATCGTAGCGTATCGGCAGATGACCCGCCGGTGAGTTCATGTCGTCAATGATATTGATGCCTCCGACAAAGGCCAGACGACCGTCGATCGTCACCAGCTTACGGTGCAGTCGCCGCAGACGGTTTCGCCGTAGCGTGAAGGGAGATATCTTCGGATGATAAATCAGCACCTGCACATTGTCGGTCAAGAGCTGCCGACGTATCGTGTCGAATATGTTTTTTGAGCCGAAGCCGTCTACCATAACGCGCACGGTCACGCCGCGCTTTGCCGCCCGCGACAGCGCAGCCGCCATGCGCCTCCCGGTTTCGTCGTCGGCAAAGATATAGGTCTCGAGGGAAACGCCAGTTCGAGCGGCATCGATGGCCTGCTCAAGGGCCAGGAAGTAGGCAGCGTTGTTTGGCAGCAACTGGAGACTGTTGCCGTTAATAAATTGAGGCTTCATAAAAAATCAAGCTCCGCACTCAAAATGGCGTGGGCAGAGATGCGCGGCCAGGGTTCCCCTTGGTGAACCACGACCCGCGGCACCTCCCTCGGATAAAGCATGTTGTCACGAAAGGTTGAATATGTCAATTTTTGATTGCCTGGACGAGAATTAGGGCAGGACACAGGGAAAGGCGTGGCCAAAAAATTTCTGATTATCCACCCCCTCAATAAGATTTCATTCTTTTTGAGGCATTCTGCAGCTCCCCTCTTTTTTTTTGAGTGACCACCACTGCCAGAGTCACTTCGTTCTCTCTTCCCTCAATATTTTGAGGGCCATCCACATGTTGAGGCAGGACAGGTTCAATTTGTCTCCCCACCGCCACTGTTGCTCCCTTTCATGCCATGCAGATAGAGCTTTTTCCGTTTGCTTTCATTCCCCGGCACACCTCTTGCTCATAACTCTAAACAGATCCCCGATGGGTTACTGTGGAGAAATTGCTCTCAAAAAAAGCAGACAAGGAGAATCATCATGAAACCATTCTAGCTGCTCGCTTCCTTTTTATCGGTCATTAATTTGGTTCTGGCGAGGCAAAGGGCGAGCTGAAAAAATGTCTTGAAAAGGACGAACTCGGTGCCCGCATCGAGGCGGTCGACACGGAAGACGCGATGACAGATCGCTGGATTGCGGTGAAAGTCCGAGAGTATTTTCAATAAAGAAAGGAAAGCTGAAAAAATGAATTTTAAACTTGTATTGATCTTAATTCTTGCTGGGCTAGCCGTGCTCTTCATTATCCAGAATGTCGCTGTTGCAGAAATAAGATTTCTGTTCTGGACGCTCGCCATGTCCCGCTCTCTGTTGATGTTTTTCATTCTTGCAATTGGCATTGTCCTCGGCTGGCTGCTGCACAGTTTCATGATGCATCGGCAGGTGCAAGAAAAGAAAAATCTGGAATCATAATCCTGGCAACGGGAGATGCATGGCAACAGCCCTGAAAGACACGATTCGCCAATCGAAACCCGGCATAGTTGTATCGGTTCAGGTCAGCGTTGCGGACGTTCGGCAAGCTCACGGCGTCAAATGGATTGAAAAAATGTCAAGTCACCTGGCATAAAAGGGTTTGTCTGTAAACCGATCATAGTTGATCATATATTTCCGCACAGTGCCCTCAATTTATTGAGGGTCCACCGTATATTGAGGCTAAACCGACTCTGCGGCTCCTCTCTTCTCGTTGCCTTACTGATCCCGATTCCGTATCAACAAAGATTCTAACATATTAATTGCCCATTCACGTCTCTCGGCATGCCCCTTGCTCTTGTATATATTAAGAGATCATTATGGCTTTATTAAACCGGTCAAAAAGAAAGGAACAAGGAGTTTGTTTTGATTGGAAAGAGCGGCACATGATACTGGTCATCGTCCACATGAAAGTGTCGGACAAGAAACGCAAGGAGCTGACCCAGACGGTTGCTTCGCTTCTGGACGTCATCAGAGCTGAAAAGGGCTGTGGTCGTTGTGATGTCTTCTTCGGTTTGGATGATGAAAGCACACTCTGCCTGCTGGAAGAATGGGATAGCCGCAAAAATCTTGAAACGCATCGCAAATCCGGATGTTGCAAGGTGCTGCGGGGGGCCATGAATCTGCTTGATGAACCCTGTGAAATTCTTTCCTTCAGAACCCTCTATAAGGCGGAAAAAAAGGAGGCAGGCTTTAGCTAAAAGGCAAAATAAACTCGGATAATTCACAACTACCTGAAAATTCCGGCAAGGGAGTAGGCAACTATGATGGGACTCAATGAATATTGGCTACGATGGACTTCCGGCATGGGCAGCGGTGGGATGAGCATGATGCACATCTTTTGGCTCCTGATTCTCATTGCTTTTTTCGTGTTTCTCCTCTGGCTCGGCAGAAGGGAAAAATCTTGTTTTACCGATCACCAGGATCCCCCACTGGATATACTCAAAAGACGTTATGCCCAGGGCGAAATCAGCAAAGATGAATTTGACCGGATAAAAACGGATCTGAAGTCGTAACGTGGATAAATTCAGATCAACAGGAGGTTGACATAATGAACGAATATAAACGTATTCTAGTCGTTGCAAGAATGATCCAGTCATGCAAAAAAGCCATTCAAAACGGGGTTGCACTTGCCCGGAAATATGAGGCTGATCTCTATGTTATTCATTCCATATACAACCCCTTCGGTCTGAAAGGTTGGGGCCTGGGAACAAGAGCACTCGCACTGGAGTATGAAAAGAGTATTGCTGACGCCAGGCGAAAGCTGGCCAACCTGGTCGAGGAAGAAAGAACGCAAGGCATGTCCATAAAGGAAATGGTCAGGGAGGGGGAGCCCACCGAAGAGATATTGAAAGCCATCAAAGACGAAAAAATTGATCTGCTGGTTATGCTTGCCCACGAAGAGGGCCATTTCGAGCATTTTCTTTTCGGTCGCAGCAATGATGAGCTGGTCAGGAAAATGCCCTGTTCTATCATGCTTGTAAAAAAAGAGCCTGGCCAAGCTTCTGATGGCGACCATGATGAAGAGTGATTGAACAGTAGATAGGATATGCCATGAATATTTTGCTTGTTTATCCCGAATATCCGGACACATTCTGGAGTTTTAAGCATTCTCTCAGGTTCATTGCCAAAAAAGCGGCATTTCCGCCCCTTGGTCTGCTGACCGTGGCCGCTATGCTGCCTGATGACTGGAGTAAGAAAGTAGTGGATCTCAATGTTGAACCGTTAACGGATAGTCACCTTGGCTGGGCGGATATGGTTTTCCTGAGTGCCATGATCGTCCAGAAAGAGAGCGCCTTGCAGGTCATAGCACGGTGCAAGAGAAAGGGGAAAAAAATTGTTGCCGGCGGCCCTGTTTTTACGACCCAGCATGAGCAATTCGAGGATATCGATCATTTTATCCTGAACGAGGCGGAAATCACCTTGCCGCTCTTTCTCAGAGACCTTGCTGCAGGGAGTCCAAAGCCTCTCTATGCGACAGAAAAACGACCCGATATTTCCCAAACGCCGGTGCCGCTCTGGTCGCTGATTGATTTGAAAAACTATGCGACCATGTCCATCCAGTATTCACGAGGCTGTCCCTTTAACTGTGAATTCTGCGACATCATCATAATGAACGGCAGAACCCCGCGAACAAAAACACCGGCACAGATGAAAAAAGAATTTCAGGCCCTGTTTGATGCCGGCTGGCGCAAATCGGTTTTTATCGTTGACGACAATTTTATCGGCAACACCAGGAAAGTAAAACAATTGCTGTCCGCCTTGATTGAATGGCAGCAGCAGCATAAATTCCCCTTTGCCCTGCTCACCGAAGTCAGCGCTAATCTCGCTCGTGATGAGGAATTGATGCAGCTGATGAGCGCTGCCAATTTTTTCAAGGTTTTTCTTGGCTTGGAGACACCGAACCAGGACAGTTTGTTGGAATGCGATAAAAAACAGAACACCATCGGCAGTATGGCTGAGGTCGTGAACACTATTCACCGGCACGGTATGCAGGTCATGGGAGGCTTCATTGTCGGTTTTGATCATGATCCTGAGAATATATTCGAGATGCAGGTGCGCTTTATACAGCAGATCGGTGTGGTAACGGCCATGGTGGGTATTTTGACAGCGCTGCCGCAGACCCGTCTCTGGCATCGTTTGAAAGCCGAGGGACGACTCATCAGTGATGCCACGGGTGAGAATACGGACGGCCGTCTGAATTTCATACCCAGAATGGAAAAAGAGAAACTCATTGAAGGATATCAAAAGCTGCTCACCACTCTGTACTCCCCGAAGAACTACTACAAGAGAATCAACACATTTCTCAAGAACTACAGGCCCACCGCCAGAACCAGGTTGAACAAGGAAGACCTGCTTGCCTTCATAAGGGCCGGGTGGCGACTCGGCATAGTATCGAGAGACCGTTTTCGTTATTGGAAATTGATTGTGAAAACCTTTTTCGTAAAACCAAGGGCTCTGCCTATTGCCGTGGAATTGGCCATTCATGGTTTTCATTTTGAAAAGATCCTTGAACGGGTTTGCCGTACTCCTGATTACCAAGGAAGGTCCTGAGGGATCGATAACGTCATCAATGCAAAGGAACAAAGAACATGACAAAAGAACGAAAAAACAACAGGGAAGAAAAAAAGAAATCAAACCTGACTCCGAAAGAAAAGAAGGCTGCCAAAAAATCAAAGAAAGAGTCCAAGAATTTTCTGTCCATTGATAAAAAGATGAATTCGTAAAAAGCTCTGAAGCTGACCATTCGCCTACATAATATCAACAGGTTATAAGCGTGTCGGCGGCGGTTGAGAGGATTTTTGCGAAACCGTCAAAAAAAGAGCTAAGGCCGAGTTTTTTGAGGGAACCGGAAAGGACTTCAGACTGGCCATCTTGGCGGGCTCTGTGGACATCGGATCAAGGAAAATCGCCGTCGCCTTCGGTGGTGATACACCGAAAAGGAAACAACAGCCATGGCAGAGAAACCAACAGAAAAGATTTTAGAATTCATTAATGAGCTGAAAGACCGATTCTATTTCCCCCGGATACATCCCAGGCTGGCAGGCCCATTGAATATCCTGGTCGGCGGGGCAGCGCTAACGGTTATCTGCTATAACCTCTTTTTCGTATACGTCCGGCCTTATGAATATGGGATCAAGGTAGTTCGGGTCGGCATCGAACGCGGTGTCCAGAAGCAGGTGTATGATGCGGGGTTGACCTTTGTTCTGCCCTTCGGACTGCAGCAGATGTATCTGCTGCCCAAGGGCATCCAGGTGTTGGAGCTGACCAATTCCCCGCAAACCGCCGCAAAAGAAGCACGAAAAGACCGGGCCGCGCACATTCAGACCTCGGATGGTTTTTTCGTGGATGTTGACGTCTCCATGCTTTACCACATCAAGGACCCATACCTGGTTTTCACCACCATCGGTCCCGGCAACCTCTTTGAGGATAACGGCATTATTCCCAAGGCTGAACCGGCCTTGAAAGAGACCCTCGGCAAGTTGACCACCGAAGAGTTCTACAACAGCCCGCTACGGGTCAAAAAAGCTGAAGAAGCCAAGGACAGACTTAACAGTGAATTGAACAGGAAGGGCATTGAGGTGGACCAAGTATTGGTACGTTACTTTATTTATAGTCCGGAAATCCAGAAGAACATAGAGGAAAAGAAGCTCCAGGACCAGATGGTGTTTACCAATCAGTCGGCGGCCCGGGCGGCCAGGGAGGAAGCCGAATTAAAGAAAATTGTGCAGGAGGGGGTAGTTATTGCCGCAGTTGAGCTTGAAAAGGGCAAGGCCTATGTCACCCGCAAGATCGCCGAGAAGGATCTGTATGTCCGCCGGAAAAAAGCCGAGGCCGATCTGTTGGTGAAACTGGCGGAGGCGGAGCGGGTGCATCTGAAAAATGAAGCCCTGAAAGGGGTCGGCTCCGAACGGATGGTGGGATTGAAAATGGCCGAGGCGTACAAGGGACTCGACGTCATCATCCTGCCCAGCGACGGTCCGGATGGGGTCAACCCGCTCAACCTGAACAATACCCTGCAACTGTTCGACGTCCGCAAGGGAGGTGCCAAATGAAGGTCTTGGTAGTTCTGATAATGACCATGTTCCTGACGAGCGGCTGTGTTTTCCGCACCACCGGGGAAACAGAGGTAGGCGTTCGAACCAGTAAAACCGGTTTCTTGGGGCCCAAAGGTGTTGAAGATCGAGTCTACACCCCGGGCGCAACATACTTTTTTCTGCCGTTTATCAATGACTGGCATGTCTTTGACACCAAACTGCAGAATCTCGAAATGACTTTTTCGCAAATAAGGGGTGATCGAAAAACCAGGGATGACCTGCTGTTTAAAACCATCGATGGGAACGATATCAGTCTCGATGTGATCATCGCCTATCGAATCGATGCGAATAAAGCGCCTTACATCCTCCAGTATGTGGCCCGTGATGATTCGACCTTGCGTGGGAAAATCATCCGAACCGTGGCCCGCAGCAAACCGCGGGACATCTTCGGTGAACTCACCACCGAGGCCTTTTACGTGGCCGATTCCCGGGAGCGCCAGGCCAACAAGGTCAAAGAAGCTCTGCAGACAATCCTGGGGCCCATGGGTATTGTTGTTGAGAAGGTGCTGACCAATGATTATCGCTTTAACCCCGAGTATCAGAAGGCCATAGAAGACAAAAAAGTGGCTGATCAACAGGTGGAGAAGAACAAGTCGGCCCAGCACGCGGCTTTGGAAGAGTACAAACGCAAACTGGAAGAGGCCAAAGGCGTGGTCAACCAGATGGTGGCAGACGCCGATGGTCAATACCAGAAAGATCAAATCGAGGCGGATGTTTATCTGGAACAACAAAAACTCCTGGCCGAGGCCATTATGGCCGAAGGCAAGGCGGAAGCCACGGGGGTTTTCGAGATGAACAAGGCCCTTGCCGGATCAGGGGGCGAGGTAATTGTCAAACTAAAAATCGCCGAAGCAATTCAGGGAAAACGGATCATGCTGCTACCCGTATCGGAGGGCGGCATGAATCTCAAGACCACCAACATCAACGGGCTGATCGAAACATTAGGCGTTAAGGCGCTCTCCGACAAGCAAGGGAAAGAAGAATGACAGAAAACGACAACAAGGAACCACCCAAAAGCATACTCGAGGTAATTCGTGCCAGGCTGGGTTTCAAGAGTGATTCACCATCAAAGACCGGACCGCCCACCAAGGCAGGATTCAACATCTGGTATATCCTGCTCCCTTTCCTTATTTTTACAATGGTGCAACAATTCTTTCCTTCTGCAACGGTTGAAAAGATTCCCTACAGTCAATTTAAACAATACATAAGCCAAGGGAAATTGGGACCTTTGGTCATTGAACAAGAGAATATCCATGGAACATTGGCAGAAAAGCCGGGCCAGAGATTCATCACTGTTAGGGTAAATGATCCTGAATTAGTGAAGGATCTGAAAGAGCACAATGTTACGTACTCAGGGAGTTATGGAAATAAACTGATCAGTTTTATTTTCTCCTGGATTATCCCGATTGGAATTTTTTTTCTGATCTGGCGGTTCACCATGAAAAAAATGAGTCCAGGGGCGGGAGTCATGTCATTTGGCAAGAGCAAGGCAAAGGTCTTTGCGGAAAGTGAGACGAAGGTCTCTTTCGCGGATGTTGCCGGAATTGATGAGGCCACCGAGGAACTCCTTGAAGTCGTTGATTTTTTAGTTAGCCCCGATAAATTTCAGAAACTGGGCGGCAGGATTCCCAAGGGGGTGCTTCTGGTCGGCCCTCCCGGCACAGGAAAAACCCTTCTGGCAAAAGCTGTGGCCGGTGAGGCGAAAGTGCCGTTCTTCAGCATCAGCGGTTCCGAATTTGTCGAGATGTTCGTCGGCGTTGGAGCTGCCCGCGTTCGAGATCTCTTTTCTCAGGCCGCCAAGCAGGCCCCCTGCATCATTTTCATCGATGAACTGGACGCACTCGGCAAGGCTCGAGGGATGAATGTCATGGGAGGACATGATGAACGTGAACAAACATTAAACCAACTCCTGGTGGAGATGGATGGTTTTGATACTAATAAAGGGGTTATCATCATGTCCGCCACCAACCGCCCGGAGATCCTTGATCCCGCTTTGCTGCGGCCGGGGCGCTTTGACCGACAGGTGCTGGTGGACCGCCCGGATATCAATGGCCGGGAAGCCATCCTGAAAATTCATTCTAAAAATGTCCTCCTGGGCGACGAGGTTGATCTTCGCAAAATCGCCGGCAGAACTCCGGGCTTTGTTGGCGCAGATCTTGCCAACCTGGTCAACGAGGCCGCCCTGCTGGCAGCCCGCAACAATAAAGAAACCGTGGAGGCTGCTGATTTTGATGAGGCTATCGACCGCGTCGTTGGTGGATTGGAGAAAAAGAACCGGGTGATGAATGATCAGGAGAAGAAAATTGTGGCGTTTCATGAGTCCGGTCATGCAATTGTGGCCGAGTCAGTCGAACATGCCGACCCGGTGCACAAAATTTCCATTATTCCCAGAGGAATTGCGGCGCTTGGCTATACCCAGCAGCAACCAACCGAAGACCGTTATTTAATGACCCGCCAGGAGTTGCTGGACAGGCTCGCCGTTCTTCTGGGAGGCAGGGTGGCAGAGGAACTGGTTTTTGAGGAAATTTCCACCGGGGCTCAAAACGACCTGCAGCGGGCAACCGACATTGCCCGATCCATGGTTACGGAATACGGCATGAGTGAAAGTCTCGGACTGGTGACCTACGAGCGCCCCCGTCAGTCCATGTTTGCCCCGGAAGGTTTTGGTTCCGGTAAAACTTACAGCGAAGGAAAAGCCGCTGAAATCGACGAAGAGATCAGTCGGTTTGTTGAGGAAGCCCACCAACGGGTGCGGAATATCCTCTCGGAGCGGCGTACCGTCCTGGATAAACTGGCGCAACTCCTTTCGGAAAAGGAAAGTGTGCAGGGCGAGGAGCTGAGAGAAATGTTGGCAGCTTCCTGAAGTAATTTTTAATAGCAATTTTCTTCTAAACTCAAAAGCATCATAAGGAGAGAACAATGGAAAACATCAGACAATTTTTAAACCCTCTGTTGGAAACTCTAGGCAAATATTTCCCAAGTGTTTTTGGTGCACTTCTTATCTTCATTGTAGGAATAGGGGTCGCACGGTTACTCCGTAAAGGGCTCGCCGGTCTGCTCAGCAAATTGAAAATTGACCAGAAGCTGTATGAAAAGACGGGAAACACCCTTAACTTTGAAACATTTATTACCAATCTGATTTATTACATACTACTTCTTTGGGTATTGCTGCTGACACTTGATGTCCTGGGGGTGAAAGGCGTTCTTGATCCGGTAATGAATATGTTTGCCGAATTAGTGGCCATATTGCCAAATATTGTAGCAGCGGTGTTAATCGGGTTTGTCGGTTATGTGATCGCGAAAATAGTCTCAAGCGCGGTCGGGGTCCTCTCAAAGGGTTTAGATACATTGTCTCCGAAAATAGGACTGAGCAAGGAATTCAAGTTTTCAAACCTGCTCGAACAGATAGTTTTCCTGGTGATTTTTGTGCCGATCCTGATTTCAGCGCTGGATGCTCTGAAAATAGAAGTAATTTCTGTTCCCTCCACCGAGATGCTGGCAGCATTATTGGCTTCTATTCCGAAAATTCTGGCAGCCGCTCTTATTGTTGGGATCGCCTTTATTGTCGGTCGGTTTGCAACCAATGTTCTGACTGAACTCTTAGAAAATCTCGGGGCTGATGCAATTCCGGAGAGAATAGGGGTTGCTGGGACTTTTGGAGACAAGACCTCCTTTTCCAAACTGGCCGGTGGCCTGGTTTTCTTTTTTATCATGTTGGCAGCCACCATATCCGCGGTGGAGAAACTTCAAATGCCGCAGCTTTCCAATCTCTTAAGTGACTTCATGGTATTTGCCGGTCAGATCGCCCTTGGTTTGATAATTCTTGCGATTGGGAATTTTATCGCCAACCTGGCATATAAGGCCCTGCTTCAATCGGCTGAAGAAAAAATACTAGCCTCGATTGTCAGGATTGCGATTCTTGGCCTGGTAATTGCCATGGGCTTGGGAGCAATGGGTATAGCCCAGGATGTAGTCAACCTGGCATTCGGCCTTACATTGGGCGCCATTGCCATTAGCGTTGCGCTTTCCTTCGGCCTAGGCGGACGTGAGGCGGCAGGACGGCAGATGGAATACTGGCTGAGCAAATTTCGCAAAGAAGATAAAAAATAGTTCCGGCAAAGGAGGGAATATGGGTTTCGCGATTAACGAAAGCACGACCTGAACCGGTAAATTGGGGTGATCGTTACCACTGGCGATGGCGACTGCTATGGTGAAGGCGGCAACCATCTCATGGCGGCTATGCTCTGTAAGTATTTTGCGAACGGCGATACCCCTGTAACCGTTAGTATCGGGGCGGCATCTGCCAGTGTGCCAGACTATAAAACAGCAGCCGAATTGGTTTGGCAGGCAGACAAGGCGCTATATTTTGCGAAACGAACCGGTAAGAATAAGACTGCAAGGAGTGATTGAAAAAAAATCTGTGTCCTTTAACCAATGGAAAAAGAAATGAGCGAGCCTCTAACAAGAAATGAAATGGAAATGATGAATGGTTACTGGCGGGCGGCAAATTATCTCTCCGTGGGCCAGATATATCTATACGACAACCCTCTGCTGACAGAGCCCCTGAAGCTTGAGCATATCAAGCCGCGACTTCTCGGGCACTGGGGAACGACTCCGGGACTGAACTTTATATATGCCCACCTCAATCGCCTCATCAAACAGCATGATTTGAACATGATCTACCTTGCCGGTCCGGGGCATGGCGGCCCAGGGGTGGTCGCCAATGTCTATCTTGAGGGAACATACAGCGAAGTCTATCCCGACATCTCCCAGGATGCCGGCGGGATGAAAAAGCTGTTCAAACAGTTTTCATTCCCCGGCGGCATTCCCAGCCACGTTGCACCGGAGACTCCTGGTTCCATTCATGAGGGTGGCGAACTCGGCTATGCCGTATCACATGCCTATGGCGCTGTCTTTGACAACCCGGACCTCATCGCGGCCTGCGTCGTGGGCGACGGCGAGGCAGAGACAGGTCCCCTGGCGACCTCCTGGCATTCGAATAAATTTCTCAATCCGGTACATGACGGTGCGGTCCTGCCTATCCTGCACCTGAACGGGTATAAGATCGCCAACCCCACAATTCTGGCCCGGATCAGCCGTGATGAACTGGAGAAGCTCTTTGTCGGTTACGGCTATACGCCATATTTTGTGGAGGGATCAGATCCCGAGACCATGCACCAACTCATGGCGGCCACCCTGGACACGATTATTGCCGAGATCAAGGCGATCCAGCATGAAGCCCGCAGCAGCGGGATCGCAAAGCGTCCCCGCTGGCCGATGATTATCTTGCAAACACCCAAGGGCTGGACAGGACCGAAGGAGGTTGACGGCAAGAAAACCGAAGGTTCCTGGCGTTCCCACCAGGTGCCGCTGGCTGAATTGGCAACCAAGCCTGACCACATAAAACTCCTTGAAGAATGGATGAAAAGCTATAAGCCTGAAGAACTTTTTGACGACGAAGGCAAGTTGATCCAGGAGCTTCAGGAATTAACCCCCAATGGGCAGCATCGGATGGGTGCCAATCTTCATGCCAACGGCGGCCTTCTGCTGAAAAGCCTCAATATGCCGGACTTCCGTGAGTATGCAGTCGAAGTCCCCAAACCTGGAAAGGTCATTGCTGAAGCTACTCGTATTCTGGGCCGTTTCCTGCGGGATGTGATGAAGCGGAATAAGGAAGCGCGCAATTTCAGGGTATTCGGCCCGGATGAAACGGCATCAAACCGGCTGGATGCCCTTTTTGAGGTGACCGATCGAACCTGGATGGGAGAGATCAGCTCCGGGGATACAGACACCCATCTTGCAGCCGATGGACGGGTCATGGAAATTCTCAGCGAGCATCTCTGCCAGGGCTGGCTTGAAGGGTATCTGCTCACTGGCCGGCACGGATTCTTTTCATGTTATGAAGCGTTTATCCATATCATCACCTCCATGTTCAACCAGCACGCCAAATGGCTCAAGGTAACGAACAGTGAAATCCCTTGGCGCCGCCCTATTGCATCATTAAATTACCTCCTGACTTCGCACGTCTGGAGGCAGGACCACAATGGCTTCAGCCACCAGGATCCCGGCTTCATCGATCATGTGGTGAACAAGAAAGCGGATGTTATCCGGGTGTACCTGCCGCCCGATGCCAATACGCTTCTCTACGTGGCGGACAAGTGTTTGCGCAGCCGCAATTTTATCAATGTCATTGTCGCCGGCAAGCAGCCCCAGCAGCAGTGGCTTGACATGGACGCCGCGATAAAGCACTGTACGGCAGGGATCGGTATCTGGGAATGGGCAAGCAATGACAGGGGAAGGGAGCCGGATGTGGTGATGGCCTGCGCCGGGGATGTCCCTACCCTGGAAATCCTGGCCGCCGTGCAGCTGCTCAGGCAGCATGAACCGGATCTGAAAATCAGGGTGATCAACGTGGTTGACCTGATGACGCTGCAACCGTCGGAAGAGCATCCGCACGGCATATCCAACCGGGAGTTCGATGTGCTCTTCACCACCGATAAGCCGATCATATTTGCCTATCATGGCTACCCGTGGCTGATTCACCGGCTGACCTATCGCCGCACCAATCACAAGAACCTGCACGTGCGTGGTTATAAGGAAGAAGGGACGACTACCACGCCATTCGATATGGCTGTCCGCAACGATCTTGATCGTTTTCACCTGGTGGCGGATGTTATCGACCGGGTGCCTAAACTCGGGGCCATAGCCGCCTATGCCAAACAAGCCGTGCGCGACAAGCTGATCGAACATAAACAGTACATCAACCGATACGGTCAGGATATGCCGGAGATTCGCGACTGGACCTGGGACGCTAATGGTACCGAAGAGTAGGAATGTGATACAGGAGATAACCTCTCAAGAAGTCAGCCATGAATAAACATCTGCAGGAAATATGGCTTATTCGCCACGGAGAAACGGCATGGTCGGCAGCGTGGCGTCACACAGGCAGGACTGATATTCCCCAACGATAAATAACGTATGTAATACCTGCTCAAAATTCTAAACAGCATCATAAATAAGGTGAGGACAATCTCATAATTATTAAAAAAAGTGGATATAGAGAACGCACACAAAACGGGCTGCTGAACGACCGGGATACCGAGTTACTGCGCTCGGAGTTGTTCAGTCTCGAACAACTGAAACGCCACGCGCTCACGCTGACAGACCGGCATAGAATCGATGAGCATCCGGGACCGGACAAATTGCTGCCACGACTGGCTGACAATGAACGCGTCCTGCTGGCGGCCTATGACGTTGTTACAGCCGCAGCCACGCCGGGACAACGAATCGTGCCTGCCGAGGCCTGGCTGCTCGACAATTTCTACCTCATAGAACAGCAGATCGCCCTGGCGCGTCGGCATCTGCCGCGCGGTTACAGCCGACAGTTGCCGCGACTGCTTGACGGACATTCAGCCGGATTTCCCCGCATTTACGACCTGGCGCTTGAGTTAATCTCGCACATGGACGGTCGTGTCGACAGCGACAACGCCACCCAGTTTCTGACCTCTTACCAGACTGTTGCGCCTTTACAACTGGGAGAATTGTGGGCATTTCCGATCATGCTGCAATTGGCCCTGCTTGAAAACCTGCGACGCGTCGGGTTACGTATCGCTCATCGACGCGAGGAACTGGATGCGGCCATCACCTGGGCAGACCGTATGCTCACCTCAGCCGAAAGGGATCCAAAACAGCTTATTCAGTTGCTCGCCGAGTTTGCCAATGCCGATGTGCCTCTGACTGCCCCGTTTGTGGAGGAATTTTACGCAAGACTTCAGGCTCAGGGACCCGCTATGGCCTTCGTTCAAACCTGGGTCGAACAAAAGCTCCTCGAACAAGGGGTGTCCGCAACGCAGTTGTTGGCGGCGGCTGCCCGAACATCCGCCACTAACCAGATCTCCATCGCCAACAGTATCGGCAGTCTGCGTTTCATAGGCGCAATGGACTGGAGAAATTTCGTTGAGTCGCTCAGTCTCGTCGAACAGACATTACGCAAAGACCCGACAGGAATGTATGCCGGCCAGGATTTCGCTACCCGCGACCGCTGCCGGCATGTTATCGAAGACGTGGCAAGGAACAGTCCGTGCACTGAATTGACGGTGTCGAGCGAAGCTATTGCCCTGGCTCAGATAGGTGCCGAGCAATCAGGTGCTGATAATCGCAGAGCCCATGTTGGATACTACCTTATTGATCAAGGGAGGCTGTTACTGGAACAAAAGGTCAGCTGCCGTTTGCCGTGGAAATTGAAAGTCTGCCGTCTGAGCAGACGTTTTCGCCTGTCCCTGTACCTCGGCCCCATTCTGCTCTTCACCCTCCTTTCGACATTGTTCGTGCTTTTTTCTTTCAACGGTTTCAGACTGGGTGACTGGCGGTCCTGGTTTTTCACGATCACCTGCATTATCAGCCTGTCGGCACTGACCGTACCGCTGGTGAACCTTTTCGTCACGCTCTTCTTATCGCCTCGCGCCTTACCACGCCTTGATTTTTCGCAAGGAATTCCATCCGCTCACCGCACCATGGTGATTGTTCCCACCCTGCTCAGCAAGCCCCAGGAGATTGATGCTCTTCTCGAAGCCCTGGAAATCCGCTATCTCGGTAATCGCGATCCTCATTTGTTTTTTGCCTTGCTGACGGATTTTCCTGACGCGACCGAACAAACCCTGCCGGACGATGAGGCGTTGCTTGCCTATGCGCGGGCTGCAGTCCAGGTCCTCAACGAGACCTACCGCGAAGACCGCCCGTGCATCTTCTACCTGTTTCACCGACCTCGCGTCTGGAATGCATACGAACAGCTTTGGATGGGATATGAACGAAAACGCGGCAAACTGGAACAGTTCAATTCCCTGCTCAGGGGGGGTGATCAAACTGCTTTCTCGGAGATTGTCGGCGATGTATCCATCCTTCCTTCAATCAAGTACGTCATCACTCTGGATACCGACACGCAACTTCCCCGCGACACGGCACGCACACTTATAGGCAACATCGCCCACCCTCTCAATCGACCGGTGTACGATGCCGACAAAGGACGCATTGTCCAAGGCTACGCGATTCTGCAGCCACGCACCTCAATCAGTCTGACCAGTGCCGGGCAGTCACGGTTTACGAAACTGTTTGCCGGTGAGGCGGGCATTGATCCCTACACCCGCGAGGTATCGGATGTTTACCAGGATATTTTCGGAGAGGGGTCGTTCATCGGCAAGGGCATCTACGATGTGGACGCTTTTCGTCAGGCAGTGAATGGACGCTTCCCGGAAAATCTCATCCTGAGTCATGATCTGCTGGAAAGCGGCTATGCCCGTTCCGCATTGGTGACGGATGTCGATCTTATCGAAGAACATCCGGCCAGTTACGCCATAGAGGCCAGCCGGCGACATCGATGGATACGGGGCGACTGGCAGCTTGCCGGCTGGCTGTTGCCGACTGTCCCCGGGCCATCCGGCTCAAATGGATCTAAGTCGAAAAGACAGCCTAACCCCCTGTCAGCCTTGGCGGTGTGGAAAATTTTTGACAACCTTCGCCGCAGCCTTGTACCCCCAGCGCTGTTTGCCTTGCTGGCAGGTGGATGGCTCTTTGGTTCTCAATCAGCATGGTTCTGGACCATGTTGGTCGCGGCGGTGATGCTCTTGCCCACCTTGCTGGGAACCATGATCGAGCTCATCCGTAAACCTGAAGACCGTGCGTGGCTGGTGCACTTGACCCTGACAGGTAAATTCGTGGACCGCCCCATAATGCTCGCACTGTTGACCTTGGTCCTTTTGCCTTACGACACCTTGATTTGCCTGGATGCGATTCTGCGCTCGGGTGTGCGGATGCTGTTCACCCGCCGCGGATTGTTGCTCTGGCATATGCGCTCCTACGCTCACCGCAACGCGCGCCGTACGTTGGTCGATTTTTTTAAGGAGATGTGGATCGCGCCTTTTCTGGCGCTGATGCTGGCCTTGGTATTAACGGGTAGCCGGTCGGGAGAAATATCCTTCTGGGCACCCGTCTTATTACTCTGGCTGGTGTCGCCGGTGGTCGGCTGGAGAATCAGCATGCCTCTTTTATCTCCAGCACCGGACTTGACCATTGAGCAAAGGATATTCCTACGGACATCGGCCCGGCGAACGTGGCGCTATTTTGCCGATTTCGTAGGGCCACAGGACAACTGGTTGCCGCCCGATAACATCCAGGAATATCCAGCGCCGACCATCGCTTCGCGCACCTCGCCTACGAACATGGGCATGTCCCTGCTGGCCAACATGGCTGCCTATGATTTTGGCTACATTCCCGCCGGAGAAGTCCTCCGGCTTGTCGGGAACACACTGGCCTCCATGGAAAAACTGGAACGCTATCGCGGCCATTTTTACAACTGGTATGATACCCGTACGCAGAAACCGCTTTCCCCGCAATACATCTCTTCGGTGGACAGCGGCAATCTGGCTGGCAGCCTGCTCACCCTGCAGGCGGGACTGATCGAGTTGAAAGATCAACCAGTGCTGTCAGCAAAGGCATTTCAAGGGTTACAGGACACATTGCAGGTTCTTACTGACCACCTGCCCTCGCCGCACCCCACTGATCTTGCCAAGAAAATCGAGTTCCTGCAGAACACACTGCACTTACAAAGCCTGAACGGGCATCCACAGACACTGGCTGCTGCTGAAATCCTACTTGATGAGATCCATCGCAGTATTGACGGGACTTTGGTTACCTTGTTGCCGACAGATATCGATATCGATGGCGAACTCCACTACTGGGCGCAGGCATTCGATCAACAATTCCGCATACTTCGGGATGACCTGAAATCCCTGGTTCCGGAACCCCACCTAGTCAACACCATTCCAACCCTTAGGGAATTGGCTAAAGGAAGCGCCGTTGGCACTAAAAAGCCCCCTTCCGCCGGCCATGGGGAAGCAGAATCACGTTACAACGCCGCGATGAAGCGACTCAGAATCATCGACTATCTGGTGCGCCGTTGCCACGAACTTGCGGTGATGGATTTTGAATTTCTCTACGATACATCCCGTGGCTTGCTGACCATAGGCTACGACGTGGGCGAACGACGCCGCGATCCGTCCTGTTACGACCTGCTGGCGTCAGAAGCGCGCCTGGCCAGCTTTCTTCTCATCGCCAAGGGCCAGGTACCGCAGAAGCATTGGTTTTTACTCGGTCGCCTGTTGACAAGTCATGGCGGCGACGTGAGTTTGATTTCCTGGAGTGGCTCGATGTTTGAATACCTCATGCCGCGTTTGATAATACCGAGTTTCGAGAATACCTTGCTGGATCAAACCTGCAAGGCCGCAGTATCACGGCAAATAGAATACGGCCGCCAACGTGCTGTACCCTGGGGTATTTCAGAATCGTGCTATAACGCCACCGATATGCATCAGGTCTATCAATATCGTGCCTTCGGCGTGCCCGGACTTGGACTCAAACGTGGACTGGCAGATGATCTGGTCATCGCTCCCTACGCCAGTGCCCTGTCCCTGACAGTGATGCCGAGGGAAGCGTGTCGTAACTTACAGCGGCTTGCAGCCCATGGTTTCCAAGGCGCCTATGGCTTCTACGAGGCAATCGATTACACGCCTTCACGCGTACAGCGGGGTAAAAATCACGCCATCGTCCACGCATTCATGGCCCATCATCAAGGCATGAGCCTTTTAGCCTTTGCCCATGTATTGCTTAACCGGCCGATGCAACGTCGTTTCATGTCCGACCCTCTAGTACAAGCGACTCAGTTGCTGCTGCAGGAGCGCATTCCGAAGATGGGAGCTACATTGCACCCCCATGCTGCTGAAGTGAGCGCCGCGGCACGTCCACCATCCTCGGAAGCAGCCGCGACCATGCGCGTATTTCCCAACCCCAACATACCGATACCCGAAGTCCATCTGCTCTCGAACGGCAGGTACCACGTCATGGCGACCAATGGCGGAGGAGGATACAGTCGCTGCCGCAACCTGGCCATCACACGCTGGCGTGAGGATGCCACTTCCGATTGCTGGGGCACTTTTATTTACCTGCGTGACCGCAATACAGGGCAATATTGGTCAACCGCCTATCAACCGACACTACGCAAGGCCGATCACTACGAGGCAATCTTTGTGCAGGCCCGCGCTGAATACCGCCGCCGCGATGAGGGCATCGAAACGCATACCGAGATCAGCGTTTCACAGGAAGACGACGTCGAAATTCGCAGGGTCACGCTCACCAACCTGTCTTCCCGTCAACGTCATATCGAGATCACGAGTTACGCAGAGGTCGTTTTAGCGCCGCTCAATGCCGACCTGGCCCATCGCTCCTTCAGCAATCTGTTTGTGCAAACTGAAATTCTTGCCGATCGACAGGCGATTTTGTGTACCCGACGACGCCGCACACCAGGAGAGCCGGTGGTGTGGATGTTTCACCTGCTGGCTACACCAGGTCTCCCTGCAGGAGACCTGTCGTACGAGACTGACCGCGGCAAATTCATCGGTCGAGGCCGAACAGCGGCAAACCCTGTTGTCCTGGATAGCGCCGGCCCGTCGACGTTGTCGAACACTGATGGCTCAGTGCTTGATCCCATCGTGTCGATCCAGCGCACCATCAGTCTGCTCCCTGACCAATCGGCAACCGTGCAGATCATTTCCGGTATTGCAGACACCCGTGAAGCAGCCTTGACTGTACTTGAAAAGTATTGTGACCGTCACTTCGTGGAGCGTGCCTTTGAAATGGCATGGTTCCAAAGCCAGGAGGTGTTGCACCATCTGAACGCAACCGAAGCCGATGCGCAACTCTATGGCCGTCTGGCTAACTCAGTTATTTACAGTAATCCCCTGCGTCGTTCTGCGCCCAGTGTCATTGCCCGCAACGAGTTGGGGCAGTCCGGGCTTTGGCGTTTTGCCGTCTCGGGAGATCTACCGATCATCCTAATACGAATAGGCGACCTGAACCGCATCGACCTGGTAAAACAGGTGCTGCAAGCCCATGCCTATTGGCGGATGAAAGGCCTGATTGCTGATCTGATCATCGTCAACGAGGATTTTTCGGGTTACCGAGCAGTCCTGCACGACCAGATCATGGGGCTTATCAACGCCGGACCGGAAGCACATATCATCGACAAACCGGGTGGGGTCTTCGTTCGTCGCGCTGAAGAGCTTTCCGAGGAGGACCGGGTCTTGTTCCAGACTGTCGCCCGCCTCATTTTCACCGATAATGCAGAGACATTGATTGAGCAGGTAGACCGTCGGGTATCGTCAGCTCGTGTGTCGGACCGTTTCAAGCCACTACGGAAGCCGACAATTGAGCCGGTACATCCACTGTCACCTCGCGAACGCATTTTCTGCAACGGCCTGGGTGGCTTCACCCCGGACGGACGCGAATACGTCGTCACCCTTGAGCCTGGCCAGAACACACCTGCGCCATGGGTTAATGTCATCGCCAGTCCGCATATAGGCACTGTCATCAGCGAGAGCGGCAGCGCCTATACCTGGGTGGAAAACGCCCATGAGTTCCGGCTGACCACCTGGCACAATGACCCTCTGAGCGACAGCAGCGGCGAAGCGCTCTACATCCGCGACGAGGAAACAGGCGAATTCTGGTCGCCGACGCCTTTGCCCGCCCGCGGCAGGTCAGGGTATGTGTGCCGGCACGGGTTTGGCTACAGTGTGTTCGAGCATTATGAAGCCGGCATCTCCTCGGAACTGCATACCTACGTCGCAATGGACGCACCAGTAAAGTTCGCGGTAGTGAAAGTACGTAACCATTCAGGACGACCGCGCAAATTGTCCTTAACCGGATATTGGGAGCTGGTGCTCGGTGAATGGCGCCATGACAATCTGATGCACATTGTTACTGAAACAGATCTGCACAGTGGGGCGCTGTTTGCCCGCAATGCTTACGGTCGGGAATGCGCCGATCGAGTTGTCTTTGCCCAAGTCAGTGAACAGGAGCGGACGGTAAGCGGAAACCGTACGGGGTTCATTGGCCGCAACGGTTCACTGGCAAGCCCGGCAGCTATGCGCCGCAAGCAGTTATCGGGCAGGACAGGTGCCGGCTTTGATCCATGCGCTGCCCTACAGACCCAGTTCACACTAACTGACGGCCAGGAGCGCGAGATCGTCTTTATATTCGGAGCGGCCCGCAACACTGACGAAGCGCAGAATTTCATCCTTCGATTCGGCGGATCGGGTGGCGCACGGCAGGCATTGGAAACAGTGTGGGAACACTGGAATCGTACTCTAGGTGCCGTTCATGTGGAGACTCCCGATTCAGCCTTGAACGTATTAGCCAACGGCTGGTTGATTTACCAGACATTATCCTGCAGGTTCTGGGGCCGCAGTGGATATTATCAGTCAGGAGGGGCGTACGGTTTCCGCGATCAGTTGCAGGACACCATGGCACTGATCCATGCGACACCTTGGCTCGCCCGCGAACAGTTGATCCGCTCTGCCGGGCGTCAATTCCTCCAGGGTGACGTGCAACACTGGTGGCATCCCCCCAACGGACAAGGGGTGCGCACCCATTTTTCCGATGATTATCTGTGGCTGCCATATGCCACCTGTCGTTATGTGCTGGCGACCGGTGACACCGGTGTCCTCGACGAGTCAATACATTTCCTGGAAGGCCGCGAGTTGAATCCGGAAGAAGAGGCGTTCTACGACCATCCGCAACGTTCATCTGAATCGGCAAGCCTTTATGAGCACTGCGTGCGTTCAATCAAACATGGTTTACGCTTTGGCGAACATCAATTACCGCTGATGGGTTGTGGGGACTGGAACGATGGCATGAATCTCGTCGGCAGTGACGGCAAGGGCGAGAGTGTTTGGCTGGCATGGTTCCTGTACGAGAACCTTCGACTGTTTGCAGACCTGGCTCGAGGTAAAGATGACCAGGCTTTTTCTGAATTTTGTACCGAACAGGCTGAGCTGCTGCGCAGTAATATTGAAGCCAATGCCTGGGACGGTAATTGGTATCGGCGTGCCTGGTTCGATGATGGCACTCCCTTGGGTTCGTCCGCCAATGACGAATGCCAAATCGATTCCATCAGCCAGAGTTGGGCTGTTATTTCAGGCGGCGGAGATTCCGTGCGAGCCCGTCAGGCGATGACCGCAGTGGACAAACGCCTTGTGCGCTCCGATGATCAGTTAATTAAACTGCTTGACCCACCCTTCGACAAATCAGACCTTGAACCAGGCTACATCAAGGGGTATGTTCCAGGCGTCCGCGAGAACGGCGGCCAGTATACCCATGCCGCAATTTGGGCCGCGACAGCGTTTGCCATGATTGGAGACAAAGAACGGGCGTGGGAATTATTCGCCATGCTCAATCCCGTCAATCACGGCAGTCAATCTGAGGATATCGAACGCTATAAAGTCGAACCCTACGTCATGTGCGCGGATATTTACGCTGCCCCGCCTCACACCGGCAGGGGCGGTTGGACCTGGTACACAGGAGCGGCAGGCTGGATGTATCGGCTGACGGTGGAAACTCTGCTTGGCCTGCAACTGGAAGTGGACCACCTGCGCATTACACCATGTATACCGGCCCATTGGGAGTCATACAAAATTCACTACCGTTATCGTGAAACCGTTTATCATATTACGGTCAAAGTAGACGGAGAAAAATCGGCTTATGATGTTCACGTGACAGTGGACGGTGTGATGATAAATGAAACCAGCAAAGATGAGACAGGTCGACTACAAGGCATGATTCCACTGGTTGACGACCGCCGGGAGCACCACGTCGAAATGACTATGGTCGGACAGAGAATCAATAGCGAGTATATCGTTCACAATCCATCTCAAACTCCGCGACGAGTTCCGGGGTAAGCGTCGGCGAGATTTGGGGGATCATCTCAATGAAAGTCTCTGTTGTGACAAGGCAATTCCCTTTTCTTTCAAACTCCCTTTCAAAAGTAACTTGTCTGACTTTTTGGAAAAGATATTCAACATCCGCTGGAGTAAAAAGTGAGATCATGGAGACAATTTTATCCACATCAACCTCTCCTTTATTGGTATTCGAAAGATAATGCTCGAAGATAGTTTTCCGACCCTGAGCGTCCAATCCTCCTACCGGGATGATGCAGTCAAATCGGCCTGGTCGCAACAGGGCGGCATCCAGTTGTTCAATATAATTGGTTGCACACACCAAGAGATTTCTTTTGTTCTGTTTCTTCAAAAGGGGCACCTGCTTGAGGAATTCGTTGGTGATTGATTTGTCGATACGGGAAGCATCGTCCCGGCTTCCCGCAATCTCCTCGAACTCATCGATAAAGAGAATAACGTTATCCATCTCGCCGACTTTTTCCATTACTTTTTTCAAGTTTGTACCAATGCGGTCTTGGCCATCTGCCATCAAATCGCTGGGGCTGACCTCGACGTACCACCATTGGAGCACTCCTGCAATGGCACGGACAAAATGGGTCTTGCCGGTTCCGGGAGGGCCGAAGAAAATGAGCGCTCGAGGCGGCATAACTCCATGCTTTTGAGCAAGTTTGGCCTCCGTGAATGGCAGTATTATTCTCTTGTTAACGATTTTTTTCGGCGGTTGAGTTTCGGAGATGGTTTTCCAGATATCCTGGTCAACCCTCACAGCACCAAGTTTTTTGAGAAACTGAATTTTTTCCAAATCCTGTGACGCATGATCCTTGAGCTCAATATTCTCAATAAAATCCAGGCACGAAACATTGGTGCCCACATCCCGGCCAAGTTTTTCGGACAGGACCCATTTATGCTGCAAAATTTTATGCCACATATCTTGAGCCCCTTGGGGTTCCACTTTTCGACCGCTGTATTCTAATATCTGGGAAACGCATTTTTCCGGCGTCGGTATATCAGTTAATATTTCCATATTGTTGTTATCCTTTTTTGTAGAAAATTTCGTCTCTTTTGATTTCTATTGAATCTCTGAACTTGTCCCATTCTCGTTTCATTGTTTCAGCAGGCTGAAACTGAAAGTACTCCCTTCAGAAGGGGTGCTTTCGGCCCATATCTTTCCCCCGTGCAATTCTACAATTGTTCTGGCAATGGCTAACCCCAGCCCGGAACCTTTTGAGCCCCCGCCTACACGATAAAATGCATCAAATACATAGGGCAAATGATCTTCCGGAATACCTGTTCCTGTATCCTTGACAGAAACGAGCAGTTCGCTGCCTCCATCAGTGATTCCGACTGTTACGAAACCTCCGCAGTCAGTGTGTTTTATTGCATTATCCAGGAGGTTTCTGATCACACGGTTTATCATGGCTGCGTCAACTTTAATTAGAGAAAACGCTGTATCCGGCGACTCAAGGGATAGAGTGATTTGTTTCTTTTCTGCTTCCATCTTTTCTGCTTCAATGTTTTTCTTGATTTCCGACAGGATATCGACAGAAGCGAAAACAGGCTTATACTCCCTTGTCTCAAATCTTGAGAATTCAAGGAAAGCAGATACCAGATGCGATACCTTATTCAGCTCTGAAAGGATGATGCTAAGGTATTTCTGTTGTTTTTCCGTCAGTGCACCCGCCTTCCCGGAAATGATTCGGGCCAGAAACCCTTCAGAGGATACCAGCGGATTTTTCATATCATGGGCGAACATGGAAAAAATATTCCTCTTCTCCCGCTCCAGCTTTCTCAATTCTGTAATATCTTCAATGGCAAGGAGAATCATTCGCCGACCGATCTCTTCCTGATAGATCTGGCGGGCATTAAGCATCATGATCTTATGCCCTATGGCCGGGAAATAATGCTCAACCTCGAAGTCGTCGAAGTGTGCCTTTTCTGGGAGAATGCTCTCAAGCAGTAGGCGCAGGCGAGGAATATCCCACTGACGGTTCCCAAGGTCATAGACATACTTCCCTACAGTTTCCTCAGGCGTCACTTTAAAGGTAGTATAGAAGGAGCGGTTGGTGGAGAGTATTTTCAGGTCTGCATCCAACACCAAAAGCGGTTCACGCATTGTTGCGATAATATTATCGGCATAGGCATGAGCACCCTGCGCTTCAATTTTAGCGAACTTAAGCGCGGTTTCCGATGCTTCAGCATCCTTGAGCAGACCTTGTAATTCTTTGAGCTCGCCGATCAATTCCTCCCTGGATTTGTCCTGATCCGTCTTCATAATAATCCTTCCCTTTGATCAGCTTCGCCAAAGGATGAAATGAGCCTCCAAGGGCACGGAGGCCTCCGCATGATAGGGGATCACCCTCGGAGTATAGTCCCGAGCCGGCCTCCCTGCGGGTACGGCTGCATGATAGAGATAGCCGACGCCCGGTCCAGCGAGCATATCTCCGCGATCCATGGTGACGCGGACTGGATTTGCATCCTGCGGCAGCGCCTCGGCGTATAATTCAACTCGTACCGCTGCCGGCGAAAGTTCCTCCAGGTAAACTTCCACTTGAAACAGGTTTCGAAGCAAAGATTCCTGCACTGTAAATTGCCCGAAACGCACCTGTTGCCAATGGTCAGAGAGCGACATGTGCCATTTTTCAATGGCAGCCGCAAGGCTCCCATTGTCTGCCGCACGACGTCGATATGCCGCAGCCGCCGGTATGTAGTACTCATCGGTATATTCCCGCGCCATCCGATTACAGGAAAACATGGGCGTCAACCGCGCCAGACTCTGCCGCATCCTGGTCACCCACGCCGTTGGTATTCCTTGCTCGTCACGGGTGTAGAAAGCCGGTACCACCTCCTGCTCCAGCAGCATATACAGCTCTTCGGCTTCCACCGCATCCCAGCCGGGATCATTGTCGTGCTCATGTCCGTCGCCAAGGGACCAGCCCACTTCCGAGTCATAGGCCTCGGCCCACCAGCCGTCAAGTTCGGACAGATTGAGTCCGCCGTTGACAAGCACCTTCATGCCGCTTGTTCCGCTTGCTTCCCAGGGACGGCGCGGCGTGTTCAACCAGAGGTCCACGCCCTGAACCAGTTCAGCGGCAAGTCCCATATCGTAATCTTCGAGAAACACACCGCGCTCACGCACCTCCGGTTGACGCAGATAATCATTCCACTCCCGCACCAAGCGCCTTCCTTCTTCGTCCTGGGGATGTGCCTTGCCGGCAATGATGAGCTGCACAGGGCGCTTGGAGTCGGTAAGCAAACGAGTCAGTCTATCCGGATCGGCAAGGAGTAGTGTGGGCCGCTTATATTCGGCAAAGCGCCGTGCAAAGCCGATAGTCAGAACATTTGGATCAAGCACCTGGAGACATTGCATAAGACCATCTTCCGTCACGCCGCAGGTAGCCTGCTGACGGGTCAGACGTCGCCGAACAGCTTTAACAAGGGGTTGCCGTGCCTGGTTCCGCATGGACCACAGTTTCTCATCGCCCACGTTGCGCCAGACCTGCTCAATGTCTTCCAGGGTACTGAGCCAGCTCCCCTTACCGCAATGTTCGGTCCACAATGCATCAGCCGCCGCTGAATCCCATGAAGGCATGTGTACGCCATTGGTTACATGGCCGATAGGGATTTCATGCTGTGGCCAACGGGAAAACAGGGGGAGAAAAATACGACGGCTGACCTCTCCATGCAGGCGGCTGACTCCATTCACCCTGCCGCAACCGCGCAAGGCGAGATAAGCCATGTTAAAGGAGTCGCTGTCATCTAAATCATGAGAACGCCCCAGGTCAAACAGCGTATCCATGGATACGCCAAGATGATTCGCATAATCAGAGAAGTACTGCGTCATGATCGCCCGCGGAAAACGATCGAAACCTGCGGCAACAGGAGTGTGCGTCGTAAAGACATTTCCGGCCCTGGTGCTGAGCAGAGAGATGGAAAATGATCGGTCCGCTTGTTCCATGAAGCGACGAGCACGTTCCAGCACGACAAAGGCGGCATGTCCTTCATTAAGATGACATACCGAAGGAGAGATTTTCAAGGCCTCCAGCAGACGCCAGCCGCCCATGCCCAGCACAATCTCCTGTCGCAGACGCATTTCGGTTCCACCGCCGTAAAGCTCACCGGTAATGCCTCGATCCCCCGGAGAATTGAGGAGATCGTTACTGTCCAGCAAATACAACGGCACTCTGCCAACCTGCGCCTGCCAGCCGCGCAGCCACAGTGTGCGACCCGGCAGTTCCACGCTGACGCGCAGCCATTCCCCATCAGGACCCTGCAATGGCAGCACGGGTAACATGGTGGGATTGTTGTATGGGAAAAAAGCCAGCTGGTCGCCATTGGTGTCCAGCCCCTGACGAAAATACCCCTGCTGATAGAGCAGCCCGATACCGACCACGGGGATGCCCAGATCACTTGCAGTCTTCAGGAAATCACCGGCGAGCACCCCCAGACCGCCTGAATAGATGGGCAGTGCATCACTTAGCCCGAATTCCATGCTGAAATAGGCGACGGTTCCCAGCGTATCGTCGCCATGGGTCTCTTCGAACCATGGCGACTGCTTGAGATAAGTCTTACGGTGGGCGAGCTGGCTCTGCAACTCATTCACAAAGCTCGCATCAACAGCCAGGGTCTCCAGTTGCTTTCTGGAAACACTCTCAAGTATCAGCCAGGGATCTTCCGTTGCTTCCCAGAGCTCAGGGTCAACTGTCCTCCAAAGGGCGTCAGCGCTATGGTTCCAGTTCCAGCGCATGTCGAGCGCCAGATCCGTCAGCCCTTTCAGTTTCGGCGGCAGAGATCGGGGAAGGTATCGTTCAGGATTCATGATTATCCTCGCAGTCTGTTCAACTTGCTATTTCAGAGAATAGGGGATTTTACCTCCTCCATGCCGATGGAAGTCTTTTTGACAATTTGCGCCACCCGCATGCTGAGACAAAGACATTTCTCCCCTACCAGGTATTTCTCGGCATCATGT
The DNA here is from genome assembly GCA_020444175.1 of Desulfobulbaceae bacterium. Lineage (GTDB taxonomy): Bacteria > Desulfobacterota > Desulfobulbia > Desulfobulbales > SURF-16 > JAHLLM01. Next base: position 226,438 of record JAHLLM010000001.1, read on the forward strand.
ATTTCCAGAAGAGTCTGCAGGTGACTCTCTTCTTTTCTGAGATCAACGAGCCAGGAATCTTTCTTCTTGTCAAATACAACGGCGACATTAATGCCACAGGCGCCGATTTCCGGATACGTGGAGGTAATTTTTTCACACAGTACTTTCTGATCAATCATGGCTTGCTTCCTTTTTTGGTTACACACACCTGCGGCAAATACATCCCGCATACTATCGACAAGAATTTTTGTCACATCATTCAATCTACGCTGCTTCATGGGGAGAATCAGACAACATGGTTCTCAGTTCCTCACCCTGCACACTTTCTTTTTCAGCAAGAAGTTCAGCCAGTTTATCAAGGACACCCCGCCGTTCCGTGAGGATTTTTCGCACACGCTGGTGGGCTTCGTCAACAAAACGAGCGATCTCTTCGTCGATTTGAGCGGCTTTTTCTTCACTGTAGGTTTGATTACTTGAAGCAAAACCTTGCGGCCCGAACATCGACTGACGAGGGCGTTCGTATGTCACCAGTCCCAGCCGTTCACTCATGCCGTATTCCGTCACCATGGACCGGGCAATATCAGTTGCCCGCTGCAGGTCGTTTTGGGCTCCAGTGGAGATTTCTTCAAAAACCAGCTCCTCCGCCACCCTGCCTCCCAGAAGAACGGCCAACCTGTCAAGCAGTTCAGGCCGGGTCATTAAATACCGATCTTCCGTTGGTTGCTGCTGGGTATAGCCAAGCGCCGCAATCCCCCGGGGAATGATGGAGATTTTATGCACCGGGTCGGCATGCTCGACCGACTCGGCTACAATTGCATGGCCGGATTCATGAAAGGTGACAATTTCCTTCTCCCGGGCATTCATCACCCTGTTCTTTTTCTCCAGGCCGCCAACCACACGATCAATGGCCTCATCAAATTCAGTCGCCTCCACTGTTTCTTTGCTTTTCCGGGCGGCCAGCAGGGCGGCCTCGTTGACAAGGTTGGCAAGATCGGCCCCAACAAAACCCGGCGTTCGACCGGCAATCTTACGAAGATCGACCTCCGGTCCCAGGAGTACATTCTTGGAATGAATCTTCAGGATGGCCTCCCGGCCATTGATATCCGGACGGTCCACCAGTACCTGCCGGTCAAAACGACCCGGTCGCAGCAGGGCGGGATCGAGGATCTCCGGCCGGTTGGTGGCGGACATGATTATCACCCCTTTATTGGTTTCAAAGCCGTCCATCTCGATCAGAAGCTGGTTGAGGGTCTGTTCCCTTTCGTCATGCCCTCCCATGACATTCATACCCCGCGCCTTGCCAAGCGCGTCCAACTCATCGATGAAAATGATGCAGGGAGCCTGCTTGGCAGCCTGGGAAAAGAGATCTCGAACCCGGGCTGCGCCAACGCCTACGAACATCTCCACGAATTCAGAGCCGCTGATGCTGAAAAACGGCACTTTTGCCTCCCCGGCCACCGCCTTGGCCAGGAGTGTTTTGCCGGTTCCGGGCGGGCCGACCAGAAGGACACCCTTGGGAATTCTTCCGCCCAGTTTTTGGAATTTCCCGGGATTACTCAAAAATTCAACGACTTCCTGGAGTTCTTCCTTGGCATCATCGATTCCGGCTGCATCCTCGAAGGAGACTTTTGTTTCGCTTTCAGCAAAAATCTTTGCTTTGCTCTTACTGAAAGACATGACACCCATGCCAGTCCCCATTTTTTTCATGGAGAACCGTACGATCAGAAAGAAAATTCCGAACGGAATGACCCAGGCTAGCAGAAAACCCAGGAATTTATTCTCATGTCGCCCGAAATAACTCACACCATGTTCGTCCAGTTGCTTCACTAAGTTCGGATCATCTACCCGAACAGTGGTAAACTTCTGCCCCTGTTTTTCCGTCAGCGTACCGCTAATTTTTTCAGGACCAATGGTCAGTGTGCCTACTTTGCCTTCGATTACGTACTGCTTAAACTGGCTGTAGGGGATTGGGCCCACTTTAGGAGAAAAAAAGAATTGTTGGATCAATGAAATGAAGAAAAAAAGGATCATGAGATACCAGATATTAAAGCCGGACTTTGGTGGCAAGGTATCTTTTTTCAACGGCATGTTTTCGAAACCCATCCAGGAACGGATTGTTTCGATTATATTTTTTGGCGGTCCTTTATTACTGTTGTCCGTCATTTCAGGTTCCCTTTACGTCTTGAATGAGATCAGGCCGCTATACAGAGGAATATCCCATCTTTACCAGACCTGCGGCCAGTTCGTTGAGGAAAAGAGGCCTGTTACAAGCAGTTACTGATCATCTTCATTATCTTCAGCTGATTCCCCAGGTTCTTTTTTCACCAGCATGATCGAACAGGGCATTTTTCTAACCAGTTCATCATTGCTGCGTCCAAAAAGAAAGTGTTCCACATGCCCCTCTTCGTGGGCAAGCATTACCAGAAGATCAATTTTTTCTTCCTTGATGGTTTTCAGGACCTCTGTCGTGGGCTCTCCCTCTCTGACCAGTTCTTTTATAGACAGGCCATGTGTTCTTTCTGTCTCGACAAGGTTAGCCAATTTCCGTCTGGCGTCCTGAATACTTTTTTCATACTCCAGGGCAAGCGCTCTGGTTCCAAGCCCCCAGCCCTTAATACCGAAGGGATTGTGTATGGAATGAACCACATACAACTCGGCCTCATATTTCCGGGCAAGTGATACCCCGTATTGAATAGCTTTCCTGCATGATTGGATCATTCTTGCGACAACAAGAATACGTTTATATTCCCTCATGATACCCCCTTTTCATTTTCATATTCCAAACTGTTCTGCCTCATGATGTCATTTTTCTTCCATTCTCACCTGGCGGGAACTACAGCACGACACCATTTCCAAAGGCTTTTCAAAACGCATTACGGATATCACTTTTCCGTCAAAGAGAAAAAAGACCGCCAGTGCCTGGCAGCAGAAGTCAACATGTTGAATGGCGTGAAATTCCTTGCTCTAAAATGAAGTTTGATGGACGAGTAAAAAAGCGCTCGACCTCCGCCAGAAAGCATATAACTTGTTGAAATCGCATTGTCGGATGGTCAGCTTCAGGACTTTTTTGCGAGACCTTCAAATTTCAACATTAAGCTATTTGAAAATCATGGATAAACTTCAGGGAATCATAGGGTTGATGTTCGGCTTATCCATAACGAAATTATTCAGTAACATTTTAGCCCGTTCAGGGGGCTGGTGAGGTGGTCGTGCTTTGCGGGAATTGCCTTTCATGATTTACTTCCAATTTATATAAACTATGCATCTTCCCATGAAAAATCCAGCTTTTTCTTTTAATCATCTCGTGCAGTGATGGTTTTCCCAATTTCAATCGTATTACAACTTGGAATACAACTGATAGTTAGATCAGTTGTCTGATATTTTTTAAATTTGACGGTTTCGTAAAAACCCTCTCAACCGCCGCCGGAACGTGTGTAACTTGTTGATATTGCGTTGGCGGATGGTCAGCTACAGGACTTTTTGCGAGATTGTCAAATTTGGAAATTCAAAACAAGAAAAGGAAAAACTAAAGTAACAAAATGATAATGAAGTGGCACTTAGTCTCTCTGCTGGAGTAAAAAAAACCCCGGGACCAGAAAGGAACCGGGGAAAATCAGGTCGGAACATAAATCACTCACGTTCATCAATCGGCACAAAAGGACGCCGGGTGGGACCTGTGTATATTTGGCGGGGACGACCAATACGCCAGTTAGGGTCATCCCACATTTCTTTCCAGTGAGCAATCCAGCCCGGCAATCTGCCCAAGGCAAACATCACGGTAAACATATTATTGGGAATACCCAGCGCTCGGTAGATGATCCCACTGTAGAAATCCACATTGGGGTAGAGGTTGCGCTCCACAAAATAAGAGTCACTCAACACAACCTCTTCAATTTCCCTGGCAATATCAAGGAGAGGATCTGAAGATATCCCCAAGGCCGCTAAAACCTGGTCACAGGCAGCTTTTATTATACGCGACCTGGGATCATGACTTTTATAGACACGATGGCCGAAACCGACAAGGCGGAACGGGTCATTGCGGTCCTTGGCCTTGTCCAGGTACTTCATATAATCACCGCCACTCTGATAAATCTCTTCAAGCATCTCTATGACCGCCTCATTTGCGCCGCCGTGCAATGGGCCCCAGAGGGCATTTATGCCGGCAGAAATCGAGGCATAGAGATTCACCCTGGCGCTTCCGACCAGACGGACGGTTGAGGTGGAGCAATTCTGTTCATGATCCGCGTGGAGAATAAGCAGCTTATTCAAGGCGGCAACCACATTCTGGTTGACCTCATAGGGCCGGACCGGTGAATCAAACATCATATTGAGGAAGTTTGCGCAATATGACAAATCATGGCGGGGATACACCAGGGGCTGCCCTAAAGACTTTCTGTAAGAAAAAGCAGCAATAGTCCGAATCTTTGACAGCAGTCGAGCCGACATGAGATCAATATCTTCCACAGGGTTTTCCGTCATCTCCGGATAAAAATTACAGAGCGAATTGACCATGGATGACAGAATGGACATGGGAGGCGAATAGGGAGGAAAATGATCAAAAAAATGAATCATATCCTCATGCAGCAGGGCAAATCGTCCTAACAGCCGGCTAAAGTTGGACAACTCGCTTTGGGTGGGGAGGCTGCCATGCACGAGCAGAAAGGCAACTTCAACAAAAGAACAGTTGTTGGCCAGCTCTTCTATACCATATCCCCGGTAATTAAGGATGCCCTGCTCCCCATCCAGATAGGTTATATTACTGCCGCAGGAGCCTGTATTCATATAGCCGGAATCAATTGTCACATACCCTGTCTCAGCACGCAACGTCCTTATGTCGATAGCTTTCTCCCCTTCAGAACCGATAATTACCGGCAAAGTATATGTTTTCCCATCCAGTATTACCTGAGCTTTTTGATCGGAGACAAAATTATTTAGCATTGCTTCATCCTTTTTGTTAACTTTCCACTCAGACATGCAACCCTGCAGCACTTGATTATAATAAGCAGAATGCAGAGGAAGTCAAATCAGCTTTATTGCTTAACGCGAGTTATTTTTGCCGTTCCAAACCGGCACGCGAAGAACAGAGTGGAGAAAAAATACCCATGTTGTTGAGGGGCTGGGTACTTTGTGGGTCATCAATTATTGACGGTTTCGCATTTATGCCCTTTGGGGTGAAAAACCGCTCAACCGCCACCGACACGTATGTAACTTGTTGATATTACTTTGGCGGATGGTCAGCTTCAGAGCTTTTTGCGATATTGTTAATTATTGACGAGTGCTTCTTAACTCATTATATAAGGTAGCAAATATAGGCATATTTCGTTTTTTTTTCAAGCACTAACACATTTTTAGATGTCATTTCAATAAGTTAAAAAAAACAGGGACCTCATTTCTTTATAACATGGTTTTTCAGACCCCTATCTACCAGCAAAGACTGGCAAAATTTATTAATCAGGTTACAGTATACCCTGTGTCATGCGAGAAACTGGCATGTGGCCGGACAGATATCGAATGGCTGGATGCTGTCCTGGCCGGAGGAGCCCGTATTGTGCAACTCAGGGATAAAGTGTCTGACGACCGGACACTCCTCGAAAAAGCCCGGATTTTCCGACGAAAAACCTCAGAGGCAGGAGCCCTTTTTATCGTTAATAACAGATTTGACATCGCCCTGCTTACTGGGGCGGACGGTATTCATGTCGGCAACAGTGATATTCCTGCCGAAGAAATTCGTCAAGTTGCACCTGATATCATTATCGGTGTATCGGCAAACACAAAAGAACAGGCAGCAACGGCTAAAGAGCGTGGCGCAAGTTATTACAATATCGGTCCCCTGTTCCAGACTTCAACCAAATCCGGGCTGGCCGATTTCATAGGCGAAGAGGCCATTGCCGGCTATTCGGCACAGTCGGACCTGCCGTTTACCGTCATGGGCGGAATCAAATTAAACCATGTGCCCCGCCTGATCCAGTGCGGGGCAAGACGAATTGCCGTAGTAACGGCCTTGACCCAGGCCAAAAACATTGAACAAGAAACACGCACCTGGATTAAAGCAATCAGTGGAGAAACTACATGATGATGAGCAAAACCATAGAAGAAATCAGACTCCTTATGAAATATGCGGTTCCGGAAAAGGAACTCCCCCAGGCCGAAACACTCCTGACGGAATACGACAGTGACCGGATAGCACTCAACCTTTTTCGTCATTTTTACAGTTTTTTACCTGAAGGGCTCGACGATACCATCAGCAAAATCCTCCTCATAGACAGAAAGGAAGGGGTCTTCCTGCTCTGCGCCATCACCGGAATTGACAACTACCTGTATCTGGTAAGCCAGGACAAAACAGAATTTCTGGGACGAAGAGATGAAGGAATCTGGGACGAGGAAGTCCTCCATTTTTTTGGTTTCAAGGACAGGGAAGCGAGTGTAAAGAAACTGGAGAGCCTGAGTCCGTTTCCCACATACAGACCCTCACATGCAGACGAGAACCTCTGCCCGATATGTTCAGCCGCCGGAGGTGAATTTCACACCCTGGGCTGCCCGGTGGAGATATGCCCCTGGTGCAGCGGTCAGTTGACCAACTGCACCTGCCGCTTCACAATCACCGGCAAAAAAAACCTGCACAACGAATCTGACCTGCTGGTCTTTCAGGCCCAACTTGAAGAAAAAGGCCGTGTCCCCTTTGATCCTAAAACCCAGCGCCCCACCTATCCAGTTCAGGAAGAAGGGGAGCAGTAGCCTATTTCTTTAAAGGATCCAGGTATTTATAAAATTCAGAGTCAGAAGACAAAATCAGGCGAGTATTCTTGCCAACCGTTTTTTTGTAGGACTCCAGACTCTTTGTAAAGGCATAAAATTCAGGATCCTGATTATAGGCATCCGCATAAATCCGGGCAGCTAACGCATCAGCCTTTCCCTTGATTTCTTCGGCCTCACGAGTTGCCTTTGAGGTAATTTCCTTTAACTCACGCTCCACTTTACCAAGAATTTCATCTTTCTGGCCTTCACCAAGCGATCGTTTTTCCGCTGCGATCCTTTTGCGTTCCGAGATCATCCGCTCATAGACCTTCTGCCGCACACTGTCAATGTAATTGACGCGCTTAAACATGACATCGACAAGTTCAATGCCATAGTCAGTGGTCAGCTTGGAGGCAGCATCAAAAATCATGGCGGTAATCTTATCACGGCCAAACTGAATCGGCTCGGCCACCACCTTTTCGGCAACACCCCTTTGCATTGCTCCCTGAACCCAGTCCGAACTCCGAATAATCTCAACCAGATCATTCTTATTGACCAGATCACGGATCGTACTGTCGATGATGTCGTCAAGAAGAGTCTGAGCTCGATTCACATTGCCGGCAGCCTGTAAAAAACGCAGGGCATCAGAGATTCTCCAGCGCGCGGTTGCATCAATGTAAACAAAGGTCTTATCATTGGTGGGAATCTGGTTTGGATCCCCGTCCCAGATCATGATGCGTTTCTCAAAATATTGTATATTCTGAATAAAAGGAGTTTTGAAGTGGAGTCCAGCCTCGGTGACCGGCTGCCCCACAGGAGCTCCGAATTGAGTGATTACCGCCTGTCTTCCTTCCGGCAGAATAAAAAAACCATCCCAGACGGTAACGCCACCGACAAGCACCAAGCCAATTAACAGATATCGCACAAATATATTCACGGTATTCCCCTTATTTCAACTTTGTGGCGCCGGACTGACGGCTGCCGGACAGGTCCAGAAAAGGCAGGATGGATTGCTGCTCTTTGTCAATAACGTAAATCTCATCAACAGTGGGCAGCACTTTTTGCATGGTTTCCAGATACATCCTTTGACGAGTTACATCCTCTGCTTTTTTATATTCCTCAAGCACAGAGAGAAAACGAGAGGTTTCACCCTCGGCCAGATTGGTCCGCTCAACTGCATATCCATGGGCCTCTTCAAGTAGTTTTTTCGCACCGCCCCTGGCCTTTGGAATGACACGGTTATAGGTCTGCTCTGCTTCATTCACCAGACGCTTCATGTCCTGATCCGCCTCATTGACCTCATTAAAGGCAGGCTTGACTGGATCCGGAGGGTTAACATCCTGCAGTTTAACGGCAAGGATCTTTACACCGCTCTCGTATTTATTCAGGCTGTCCTGGAGTTCCCGGGCAGTAGCAGCTTCAAGTATCTCGCGATTACTGAGGACATAGTCAAAATCCTGGTTGCCGACAACACGGCGTATTGCCACTTCAGAGACGTCACGCACAGCCTGATCAACGTTTCTCACCCGAAAGATAAAACTGAAAGGATCCTGGATCTTGTACTGAACAATCCATTCCACATCGATTACATTTTTGTCACCGGTGAGCATGAGGGACTCCACACCGTATCCCTGTTTGGCAAAAACAGATTGTTGCCCCGGGATTCGTGTTCGAAAGCCGAATTCCTGCTTGCGCACTGTTTCCACATCAACCTTAACGACTTCATCAATGAGAGGCACTTTAAAATTCAAACCAGATGAGGTGAGTTTGCTGAATTGCCCAAACCGTAAAACCACACCCTTTTCCCCCGGTTCAATGGTATAAAAAGAGGAGTAGATGATTTGAATAAGAAAAATCACGGCAACAATTGCGGCGATTTTCATGATACTGGCGCCGATGTTTGGGGGTGTTCCGCCGGAAGGGCCATCGCCATCCCGACCACCGCCACCGCCTTTGCCGCCGCCTTCAAAACTTTCTTTAATTTTTTTCAGAAGAGCTGCAATCAGGTCTTCCGGAGATGAGGAACCTTTTTTCTTTCCCCACGGAGGTTGTTGGTCATCAAAGCTCATTTTTTTATCCTATGTCCGATTGATAATGTTGCTTAAAAACACAACGAGATTTCAAACTTGAAAGATTATGAATACCCCAAGAACTTGAAGGTTCCCATATTTACCTTTGTATTTCAACAATTTTCTCAAAATTGCTGAAGTTGCTACGAGTCAGGAAGCTGCTCATTCGCCATGCAACATCAACAGGTTACATGGGCGTGAGTGGTAGACGGATATTTCCCCCCAAGGAGCAAAACGACGAAACATTCAAAAATTAGCTGCAGCCTTGGAGAAAGCAAGCTGCCAACTGCCCCATATTATACCAAGCGACAGGGCAAAAAAGAATAACTGGCGCTGCCAGGCATTCGACCATTTGAGAAACAAGGGAAAGGCAGCCGCCATGGCACCTATTGCCGCTCCGGCAACCAGCCCCCAGAAATGAGCGCCAAGATCGGTCCGCTCACCGCTGCTGCCGAGCATGGCAAGCAGACTTGCCCCAGCTCCCAAAGGCAACAGAATCCCTCTCAGTTTCCTTTGCCTTTTGAGCTCCAGGCCGGTCAGAATCCCCACCGCCCCGAAGACGGCTGTTGAAAAACCGACAGAAAGATGCTGCCCGCTACGCAAAAAAATGTTCATCCAGTTTCCCAAGACCCCGGCCAAAAGCACCAGGAAGAAACCAAGACCGCTGCCGAGAATTTTGCAAAGAAAATGAATGATTATGCCACCGATCACAACATTTCCCAAAACATGTACCGGGTCGGCGTGAAGAGTGAGTCCGGTAACCAGCCGCCACCACTGTCCATGGTCTACTATTTGCTGCTGGTTGACAGCTCCTGCCCCAAACCACCAGCTGCCGCCTTTCCATGACCCCGTCAGCCAGTAAAAAATAAGCAGAGAGCCCATGAGAATCAGAGTTGGCGGCTGCCTGTTTCGGAAAGAAAACAAGCCGACCGGCTCTTCTTTGGGGGGAGGCCAATTACGGTTTTCCTGTTCAAAGGAGGCTATGTGGTTGACAGCCGGGGCCTGATACTCTTCCTCAACAGTAATAATCCAGTCTCTTCCCTGTTGAAAAAGAACATGGGGAACATGGACGGATTGCAGAACCAGGGACCAGAGATAGGCGCGTTGATAGTTTTTTACCCGGGCAACCGCAACCCATTTTTCATTGTCATTCACAAAAGATGATCTCCCCGGACCTCAAACAGTGACGAATGGTACATTCGTGCATCATTGTGTACCATTCGTCCAAGCAATATCGCACAAATTACACATATACCGGAGGCGGCTGAGCTTTTTTTGCCAAACGCCAAACCTTATGAACATTGAACACAAAGTTCATCGAGGTTTTAAGATAAGCACTCCTCCATCGGAATCAAGCTCCATTTGAAATCTGCTGAGAAAATTAAGACCGAGCAACCCATAATCATGGCTCTCAAGTGCCTCTATCACCAAGGCCTCAACATTTTGCACAACCCAGCCCTGCATCTCAACGGAATCCAACGTAACCAGCAATGCCTCCTTCACTCCACCGGCTGTGGCAACCATACGCCTGGGTGTATTTCCGTCAATGGCAATACCCAGTGCAGAAAGCATGGATGGCGGAATTGACACAAGAGAAGCCCCTGTGTCGACGAGGAATTGAAACCCGCTGACCCCATTGACCATTGCCGTGACAGGTATATAATTTGACCCGGGAGAAAAATGGATAACAATTTTCCCTTCGAGCTCCTTGAAACCTGCGATCTGTTCAAACAGACCCTCCACCCGGTCCCGCATTTCAGAAGGATACTCCCTGGCCATCAATAAATCTTCTGCCACCCTCCAGTTTCCCTCTGTCAGATAAAGCGCAACTCCATCAAGATACAACTGAGGGTCATCTGGAAAATAAGCCCTGCTTCTTTCCAGCACCGACCACCCGGGTTCCGCGTTGCCTCCCTCAAGAAGCTGCGCCATCCACAACTGATAAAGCCGGAGATGAAGAGCTGAAAAATCCTGCGCCACACCACTCTCCAGAAAAACACCCCCAAGCTCTTCCACAAGATCAGTTGCATCCTCATAACCACCATCAGTGGCGATAAAGGCCCCTGTGACTATTTTAAGAAGCTCGAAATCTCTTGTCAGCCGGAGAATATCGGCATCAATAAGCTTGGTGACCGTTTGGGGCATCTCCTGCTGCCGCAGTTCCCTGGCCAGGGCACGCACCTCCCTGAGAACATTTTCAGGATGCAGACTGTCAGGCACATCAAGGGGATCCAGCTTTGGCTGGCGTCGAAAGCCGTCAAGAAATGCCAGAAGACGCTCCGAGATCACCGTGTCGTCCCCCAGCGCCAGAGCGCGGACAAAATATTCTTCCCTCCCACCGGCAAACGTAATGTTGTAAAATCCCTCAACGCTTATGTTAATGCCATTGATACCGATCTCATCACTGTTCCAGAAATAACCTCCCTCCAGCCAGCCTCCGAACGTCCACCCGTTTACCTTGCCGTTTTGCAGAAAAACTCCTGGCTCATTAATAAAATAAGGCAGAGGAGAATGGAGGAAATATCCATACTGCCAGTCAAATGCCGGCAAAAAAGCCGCTGACGTTTTAACTGAAACCAGGGAACGCCAGAAAGATTCCTCCCCAATCTGCCAAGGGATGACCAGGACAGGATCTCCGGGAAACGGTTTTTCAAGATGCCAGAGCACAATTTCATCCCCATCATTCCAGTAACCGCCATCTATTCCTGCTGAAAAATCAGAGCCGCTTGCGTGGAAAAATATTTTTACCCCTCCAAGGCAGGATCGAGCAGGCAAGGCAAGCCATGACGAATCCAGAATTGCGGCCGGCAAAGTGGAAATCTCAATACCCCAGGGATCATAAATCGACACCTCTCCCACCGGAAGGATAATCAAATTGCCTGCTGTCTTTCCTTTCTTTTCTTCCACCTTTTCGATCAGAGCATCATCCTGAGCGACAGTCAATACCGACTCTGCCGCCTTTTTTTCTATTTTTTCCTCTCCAATTTTTACTGGTTCTTCTTTAGTCGGGACAATTTCTTTAAAATGGGTAACATCATCTTCAGAAGGTGAATGATACGGAAAAAGAATTCCGTAGAAAAAATAGAACGTCCCACTCACAAAAAGGAGAGAAACCAGTGTTAACAGCACAAGACTGAGACCTCTCGACTTATTCTCATTCAGCTCGAGGTTGGCCCCGCACTTATGACAAAACTTTGCCTTGCTTATCCTCGGGCTTTTACATTTCGGACACTTCATGAATGCTTCTCTCATTTAAAATGAACGATAAGAGGTCTGCGTAAAAAATATCGCACAGGAAATATTTCTTCCTCAGCCTGTTAGCATCATCATTACAAAGGAAAGATACCCTTGTCAAAACACAAACGACAGACTCCTCCATCCTGGATAGCCACAGGCGCCTTCCACGGAACACCTCAGCAGTTGAAACATTTTACATTTATGTTAATTTAATGAGTCTAAGCTACCGCCTGAAGATGTATATTATTTGCTTTTGACAAAGGAAAAAAATATTGACAGAAAAAAACATTATCTCGCCAATGGATGAATCTCAATACACTCCTGCAGCTCTCAAGAAGCTTTATCCCCGTTTTTTTAATACGGCAAAAAAAAATAAAGATCTTGATCAAATGCGTAAGGATCTGGCTTCGTTGTTATTTCAAATTGAACTTGAAGCCTATGAGTCTTTTGATCGTGATGCAGCCACCCTTGCCCGTGTTCGTGACACAGCACAGGTTATCCGCAATATGCTGAAAAAAAGGTCTGATGAACGTTCAGGTTTTTCAATGGCCCAGGCCCTTTTTGACATAGCATGGGATAATCCTCGACCGGATCTGTCTCCAGCATTTTATGCCGACCTGTATCATCTCATACTGGGTATTCAGGGACTTGGCTCCCGCAAGGCGCTTGATGACGCTCCCCTCTCGGCAATAAATGAGCATGGACGCGCAGCAGCAATACGCCGCTCCCAGCAGCTTGATGAATTACGCTCAACAGTTGACAGTAAAATTTCTCAAATTTCCTCAGGTCTTGAAAAACGAGCAATCTCAAGACGAAAAAAACGCAGGGACAAAATTCTTGCAGCTTTTGATGCAACACTTGATGAATGGCAGGATTGGCGATGGCAGATAAAACACATTGTTAAAGAACCAGAAGTTCTTGAAAAACTCATCAAGCTCAGAAAACAGGAAAAAAAGGCATTAAAGAAGGCCCAAAAAAACAACCTCCCTTTCGGAATTACCCCCTATTACCTGTCTTTGATGGACGATGAACAAAGTCAACGTGACAGGTCAATCAGAGCCCAGGTCCTGCCGCCGGAAGACTATGTGGACCAAGTCGCCTGCACTCGTGGGGCTTCGGACCTTGACTTTATGGGAGAGGAGGACACCTCTCCCTTTGACCTGATTACCAGGCGCTATCCGGCAATTTGCATTTTAAAACCTTTCAACAGCTGCCCGCAGATCTGCGTATACTGCCAGCGCAACTGGGAAATCGATGATGCCATGGCCAGCAACGCCTTTGCCGGTATGCGTCAGATTGATGCGGCCATCAACTGGATCAAGGAACATCCCACGATACATGAAGTTTTAATCACCGGCGGAGATCCGCTGGCCATGGGAGATGCCACCATCAATGACATCCTCGGCAAGGTGGCAGCCATTCCGACGGTGGACAGGATAAGAATAGGCACAAGAATTCCAGTGACCATGCCCATGCGCGTCACTGCAGATTTAGCTGAAATCATCGCACAATTCCGGGAGGTGGGCAGAAGGGAGGTGGCCGTGACCACCCATGTGCAGCACTCTTACGAAATTACCCCGGATCTGGTCAACGCAGTTAACCGTTTTCGCTCCCGCGGCATTCCGGTTTACAACCAGCTGGTTTATACCTACTTCGTCTCCAGACGCTTCGAGGCCTCTGCCCTGCGTCGTCATCTCAGGCTCATCGGCATTGACCCCTATTATACTTTTAATACAAAGGGCAAGGACGAAACAAAAGCCTATCGCGTGCCCATCTCAAGACTGGTGCAGGAGCAACAGGAGGAAGCAAGGCTGCTTCCGGGATTGGAAAGAACGGATGAGGCGGTTTTCAATGTACCGCGGCTTGGGAAAAACTATCTTAAATCAAGGGAGCACAGGGACTTGCTTTCCATCCTGCCCGATGGAGCAAGAGTCTATGAATTTTACTCCTGGGAAAAAAATATCTCCGACAAATCACACACCTACTCCGCAGTAGACGTACCGATACTTGATTACCTGAAGCGTCTTAATGCTGATGGAGAAAGCATCACTGATTATGATACCATCTGGTATTATTTTTAGGTATCCTGTAGCCTTCCCTGAGAATTCGCTCTCTGTCGCCCAGACCAGGGTGAATAAATTCGGATAGGATTTTAAATGAAAATACCATCGACCAGATTCATCCAGGTTGCATTTACAGACATCGTTGGAATTCGGATTTGGAAATAATAAAACGATGAGGGGTGATTTTTAGAGAGCAAGTGGGGCATGGTCCGCCCTTCCTTCACTAAGAATGAGAATGTGTTAGAGATGCACTAACCAGCTTATAAAAAAAGCCTGTCATTACAGAGAGTAACAACAGGCTGAATTATCAATGGTGCCGAAGAGAAGACTCGAACTTCCACAGGAATACTCCTACTAGACCCTGAACCTAGCGCGTCTACCAATTCCGCCACTTCGGCACGATGTGAAGAGTCTATTTACTGACTTTGACAGCACTTTGTCAAGTTTTTTTGTTTCATCAAAAAAATTCATTTTTCCAACTTGTGACATTCGGGCGATATGATTATGATTGGCCTATGAGAATTTATACCGATCTTTCAGAAATTACAGAACCCATTGATAAACCATTTGTCACCATCGGCAATTTCGACGGAGTGCATCTCGGTCACCAGATGCTCTTCAGTGAAGTGCAGAGTAAGGCCTTTCAGCACAGTGGAACCAGTGTGGCAATTACTTTCAATCCCCATCCCCTCAAGGTTGTCAGACCGGATATCGGTATCAAGCTTATTTCAAACTGCGAACAAAAAAGGGAACTCATCGAACTGGCAGGCATTGACGTTCTGATTATCATCCCCTTTACAAAAGACTTTGCGGGCACAACAGCTGCCAATTTTGTTGACCAGGTCCTTATTCAAAAAATCGGCTTACAAGAACTCGTTGTGGGCTATGATTATGCTTTTGGCAAAGGACGGGAAGGAGATATTGCTTTTTTGAAAAAGCAGGGAGAGGAGAAAAATTTTCCAGTTTCCGTTGTGGAGCCTTACTATGTTGACGGTGTCCTTGCCAGCAGCACCAAGGTACGCGAGCTCGTCTCGGAGGGCAGAATGCGTGATGTAAAAAAACTGCTGGGACGCAACTACCAGATCAGGGGTGAGGTAAAAAAAGGCAAACAGCGGGGTGGAGCGCAACTCGGATTCCCCACTGCCAACCTCCATATCTCCGAAGAAGATCTCTGTCCTCGTCACGGCGTGTATATCACCCAGGTCAGTTATGACGGCAAATGTTACGGAGGAGTGCTGAACATTGGCTACAATCCGACCTTTGGAGAAGAAAAGCTATCGGCTGAAACGCATATTTTCGACTTTAATCAGGACATCTATGGCAAACCGATTAAAATAAATCTGCTTCAATTTTTACGGGCCGAAAAAAAATTTAGCGGACCCGATGAGCTGGTCCGCCAGATAAGAGAGGATGTAAAACAGGCCAAAGACGTTCTTGCCGATGCCCAAAAAGAAATCCTTCTCTCCTGTGAAGAAAAATACAACAGATAAAGAGAAAACAGAACCTCATTCAATTTCAAAAATCATCAAAATCGTCAGCTTCGGAACTCTTCTCAGCAATCGCCTTTGGTTTACGTCTTGCCTGGCCCTCCCCAAATTCCTCGTCGTTTATGGTATCGTCTTCGAATTCACTTCTTCGGGCAGTTTTGCCCCCAGCAAGAGCGGAGCTGTCTTTACCAATGAGAGCAAGTAATTCCCCAACAAAATTTTCAAGACTTTCTGCCTGGGCATGCAACTGGATAGCGGCGCTTGCAGATTGCTCCGCATTTGACGAATTCTGCTGGGTCACCTGATCAATGCCACCCATGGCATCATTTATCTGACCAAACCCCTCCACCTGTTCATTGGAAGCTCGTGCAATTTCAGCAACAAGGGTTCCCAGCTTAATGATCTTTTCCGACATATTGGAGAAATCTTTATTTGTCTGGTCAACTATATGCGCCCCCTCCCCGACCTGGTGAACAATATCCGCAAGAAGTCTTTCTGTATCTTTGGCCGCTGTGGCCGCCCGCATGGCCAGGTTGCGAACCTCGTCCGCCACTACGGCAAAACCTGCTCCGGCTTCTCCTGCCCGGGCTGCCTCCACAGCGGCATTCAAGGCCAGCAGATTTGTCTGAAAAGCTATTTCATCGATAGTTTTAATTATTTTTGATGTCTCTTCGCTGGAGTGTGAAATAGCGGACATGGCCTCTGTCTGCTGCGCCATTGACGCGTTGGCCTGTTCCAGAACCTGCTGGGTCTCTTGCATGAGCAAATCTCCCTGCTGGGAATTTTCAGAGTTGCTTCTGGTCATGGCCAGCAACTCCTCCAAAGCGGCAGAGGTCTCTTCCAGCGAGGCAGCCTGCTCGGTGGCGCCGGCTGCAAGCTGCTGGCTAGCGCCTTCAAGCTGACTGGAGGCTCCCGTTACCTCTTGTGCTCCCCGGACAAGTCCTCCGGCAACACCCTCAACGGGCTTGACAACATATTTTCTCAAAGCAAAAAAGATAGCCAGGCAAAGAGCGAGTACACTCACGACGGCACTTGCCAAGACCATGAGAAGCAAACTGCGTTTTGCCTCCTGGAGGGCAGACTGAGTCTGGGCCGTAATTTGCTTATTACGCTTCAGTGCTTCCGTCTCTTTTTGGCGGATCAGCGCAAGGCTGAGATCGAGCTCAAGATAACCGATCACGTCGCCTTCAAAAACAACATCCTGTTTTATCTTTTTGATATTTTTTTGTTTTTCCTCCGGGACTGCAGTTAACGAATTCCCATCAGGACTGAAAAAAACCGCTGAAACGATATCAGCATCCTTTTGGGCATTTTGAGCTAGTTCCTGCAAAGCAACAAAATCATAACCAAGGACAAGGGGGGCTGCGGTTAAAGCCATTAACTCAGCAAAAGACTTGCCTTTTTCATCAAGCTTCAGAATCAAAGTCTGGCGTTCATGGTCAATCTGTTCCTGAAGGGCCGTCCTAAAGTCCTCGGCTTGTTTCATCTGGGCCAGGGAAGAGGTTTGAATGACAATAAGAGCAAGCAAGGTCAGCAAAAGAGCAGTTACAGCACTGACAATTGCCATAAATTTTAATGTTATTCCTTGCTGTATTGCCATATTATTCTTTCCTTTGAGAGTTTATCCCAGAAAGAGGAGGTTATTCCCACCCGGACTCGGCAATAAACTCCCCTTAAAGTCTTTACATAAGGCAATGCTACTCCCCGAAAACCCCATATTTAATGACAGTCAGGCAATCGCGAACACTGCTGTAATCAGCAGCATCTTTCCAGCCGATAATTTTCCCGGCTTTGGCAGCAGGAGAATCCGCCCCCATCTCCTTGAGAGCCCCTGCCACTTTGGAAGCCAAATCAGCCGGAGTATTGGCGAGTGCGGCCATGGGCCACTCCGGGTAGAGGCGTGTGCTGTGAACAAAAGGGAAGTCATCTTTGATTTCATTGATAATTCGGAAATCACTCATTTTAATTTGCCCTTCATCCTGCATGCGCTCCAGCGTATCACTGCGAACAGTACCAACCTCAACCACGTTATTGAGTACCGCCAGCACGACATTGTCATGCTTTTTGCCTTCCAGAAAGGCAGCGGTGTCCTTCTGGGGATCAATGCCGTTATCCATCAGCAGACGCCAGGCCATATGGCCGCCACCAAAGGAGGAGAACTTGACCACCATGAATTTTTTCCCTTTTATATCGGCCAGGGTCTGAACAGGACTATCTTTTTTGACAAGAATAACACCGCCGAAGCTATCCAGGGCTTTGCCGCCACGGGAATTAATCAGGGTTGCCACAGCCTTTGCCTGGTATTTTTTCTCCATTTCCACAAAAAAAGCTGAGTTGGCCAGCAGAAAATCAATACGTCCGTCTTTTACCATGGGCTCAATGGCCGTAAACTTCAAAGGGATAATGACAACTTTTTCACCGATTTTACTGCTCAGATATTCCCCGGTCGGTCCCCATTGCGACATGGCCTTTGCCGCTCCACGTTTGGCAAGAACACCTATTTTGACTTCAGCTGAAGACTGGCCGGCAAACAGAAACGTAAGAGCTGCAATAAAGCAAAATAGTCGTAGAGCCCGAAATGATTTCATCCTCTCTCCTCCTGGTAATATTTATCCCACTTACTTATTAGTTAGGCAGCAAAAAAACATACTACATAGTAATAAGGTATGTTTTGCCAAAATGAAAGTCAACTATATTTTACGTAGAAGTACCCAAAAGAAATCAACTAGTTAAGGAGAAAGTTAGGGCTAGAACAAAAACAACAGAAAAGAAATATCAGGCAAATAAAAGAGAAAAAATTACTGATTGACCACTAGGATTTCAGCAGTAAAAACTCAAGTTCTGTAATCAGCATTTATTTTGATGTAATCCATGGACAGATCGCAGGTATAAATCTTCCAGGCGGCGCTTCCTTTCTTTAAATCAATGATCACGGAGAAAGAATTTTTTTTCAGCACGTCTGTGGCCTTTTCTTCCTGCTCAGGTCCCTGCCCGAGACCATCCTTTACCATGATCACGTCATCAAAAAAGATATCAACCTTCTCTGCATCAAAGCTGATGCCAGAGCGGCCAAGCGCGGCAATAATCCGTCCCCAATTGGCGTCTTCGCCAAAAAAAGCTGTTTTGACCAGACTCGAATTGGCCACGGTCCGGGCGGCCTGGGCAGCTTCAGTTCCGCTTTCCGCTCCTTTCACATGAACAGTAATAAACTTGGTTGCCCCTTCTCCATCCCTGACAATCTGCAGGGCAAGATCCAGACAGAGATCATTCAAACATTCCTGGAACACCCTGCCGTCTTCCGAGGCTTCATCAGCAATCCGGGTATTGCCGGCCATCCCGTTGGCAAGGACGATCACAGAGTCATTGGTACTGGTATCACCGTCAACAGTAATGGCGTTAAAGGAAAGATCCGCGCTTTTTTGCAGCATTGACTTGAGCACATCAGGGCTGATCGAGGCATCGGTCAGGATAAAACTGAGCATGGTGGCCATATTGGGCATGATCATACCAGCACCTTTTGCCATGCCCGCAAGGGTGATTTTTTCCCCACCAATAGAGATGGTGCGCACTGCGGTCTTCGATACAGTGTCGGTGGTCATCATGGCCCGGGCAACATCCATAAAAGCTGTTTCATTCAGGCCTGTCACAAGCTTATCCATACAATTTGTAAAAATTGACAGCTCAAGCTGGTTGCCGATCACCCCTGTTGAAGCGACCTGAACAAGATCTGCAGCAATGCCAAGATGTTCTCCCACGAGGCGCGCTGTTCCCCTGGCCAGCTCCATGCCCTGTGCCCCGGTACATGCATTGGCGATACCACTGTTAACGATAATGGCCTGCGCTTTTCCGTTCCGCAGGTGCTCCATATCAAGAAGTACCGGTGCAGCCTTGACCTGACTGGTGGTGAAAACTCCGGCAGCGGCAGCCGGAACCTCAGAATAGATAAGCCCAACATCAAGCCTATCCTTGCCCCGGATACCCGCCCTGACAGCACCTGCCTTAAAACCTGTAACTTCCATTATCGTATCGCCCATCCTTCACGCCTCACGCCTCACGCCTCACGCCTCACGCCTCACGCCTCACGCCTCACGCCTCAAGTGTAATAACTACTTTGTTTTACCGCAGCATTTCTTATATTTTTCTCCACTGCCGCAGGGGCATGGAGAATTACGGCCAACTTTGGCTCCCTGCCTTCGGGATGGAACTTTTTTGTCAGGAGTTTCGTCACTGCGCATCATCTCCATTTCGCGCTGCCTTGCCCGCCGCTCTTCCTCAAGCTGCGATAATTCTTCTTCCCGGGCAAGTTGAACACGGAGAATGGTTGAGACAGTTTTTTCCTTCACCCGCTCTATCATTTCCGTAAACATCTTGAAGCCTTCTTTTTTATACTCATCAAGAGGGTTCTTCTGTCCATAACCGCGAAGCCCGATTCCTTCCTTCAGGTGATCCATGCTGAGGAGATGGTCCTTCCAGTGGGTATCGACGATCTGCAGAAGAACGATCCTCTCAAGCTGCCGCATATTTTCCTCACCAAGCTCCACTTCCTTGGCCGCATAACCCCGCTGCAGAATATCGAGCAGCTTGGCTTCGAATTTCTCCTGGTTAAGGTCCTTTCGATCTTCTTCACCCCAGTTCAAGCGTAAACCCATGCTTGCCAGTACCCGTTCATGGATCAGATCCCATTCCCACTCCTCGGAGGGAATTTTTTCCTGGGAAAACTCCATGGCCACAGCGCCGGCAAGATCGCCAAGCATGTCCACAATAATGTCTTTTACACTCTCCTCCCCCAACACCTGGCGCCGTTGCTTGTAGATGACTTCACGCTGCTGATTCATAACATCATCATACTCAAGCAGATGCTTCCTGATATCGAAGTTATGCCCCTCCACCTTACGCTGAGCGTTCTCAATAGCCTTGGAGATCATGGAATGCTCAATGGGTTCATCCTCTTCCATGCCCAGCTTGTCCATAATGCCGGCAATACGATCTGAACCGAAGATGCGCAGGAGATCATCCTCCAGGGAGAGATAAAAACGGGATGACCCAGGGTCTCCCTGTCGGCCTGAACGTCCCCTGAGCTGATTATCAATTCGCCTGGACTCATGACGGCCGGTTCCCAGAATATGAAGCCCGCCGAGCTCGGTCACGCCTTCGCCAAGCTTGATATCCGTACCGCGGCCTGCCATGTTGGTGGCAATGGTCACCTTGCCTTTCTGGCCTGCATCTGCTACGATTTCGGCCTCCTGGGCATGATGTTTCGCATTCAGCACGGCATGCTTAACACCCGCTTTTTTGAGCATGGAGGAAAGCAGTTCGGAAATTTCAATATTCACCGTACCCACCAGAATCGGCTGCCCCTTTTCATGGAGCTCTTTAATCTCCTGCACGACAGCCCGGTATTTGGCCTTGGCGTTCTTATAGATCACATCCGCAAAGTCGATCCTGATCATATCCTGGTGGGTTGGGATAACCGTTACTTCCAGGTTATAAATCTTTTTAAACTCGGTGGCTTCGGTGTCTGCCGTACCGGTCATGCCGGAAAGCTTGTCGTACATGCGGAAGTAGTTCTGGAAAGTAATGGAGGCAAGGGTCTGATTTTCCTGTTCGATCTTCACCCCCTCCTTGGCTTCCAGTGCCTGATGGAGACCGTCGCTGAAGCGCCTGCCCGGCATGCTGCGACCGGTAAACTCATCAACGATTACAACTTCCCCGTTCTGTACGAGATAATCAACATCCCTGGCAAAAAGGTGGGTTGCTTTCAAGGCCTGATTCAGATGATGCAACCACTCAATATTTTTCGGATCATAAAGGTTATCAACCCCCAGCAGTTCCTCCCCGAGCGCAATTCCGTCCTCGGTCATGGCCAGGGATTTAGCCTTCTCATCCACCTCGTAATGGACATCCTTTTCAAAGGCCGGGATTTTCTTGTTGACCTGCTTGTAGAGATCTGTCGACATTTCCGAGGGACCGGAAATAATGAGGGGAGTTCGCGCCTCATCAATAAGAATACTGTCCACCTCATCGACAATGGCAAAGGAAAAATCGCGCTGACAGTAATCTTCGAGGCGGAATTTCATATTGTCCCGCAGGTAATCAAAACCAAACTCATTGTTTGTTCCGTAAGTCACGTCCGCATCATAGGCAGCCTTGCGCTCCTCATCATCCATAGCATGAACAATGGTACCGGTTGAGAGCCCGAGGAAGCTGTAGACTCCGGACATCCACTCACTGTCGCGCTTGGCCAGATAGTCATTAACCGTGACCACATGCACGCCCCTGCCGGAGAGGGCATTCAGATAAACAGGGAGAGTTGCCACCAGGGTCTTACCCTCACCGGTTTTCATCTCGGCAATTTTTCCTTCATGCAGGATAATCCCGCCGATAAGCTGTTCATCATAGGCCCGCATATTGAGAACTCTGCGTCCGGCCTCACGGGCCACGGCAAAAGCCTCGACAAGAAGGGCATCAAGGGATTCACCCTGGGCAAAACGCTCCTTGAACTCGATAGTCTTGGCAGCCAGAGCGGCATCATCGAGCTTCTCTATTTCGGGTTCGAGCTTGTTTATCTGCTTCACAATGGGCTGTATCTTCTTTAAAACACGCTCATTCTTGCTGCCAAAAACCTTGGTCAAAACCTGTCCAATCATGAAAACTCCTAAGCCGGTATTACCGGAAATTGATAATTGGCATGTATGCCTGCCAATTTATGCACATCTTAAAATAAAATCCGTGGTTTCAGCTCATTCTCGACATCAGGCTGAAGGGTTCCCCACATCTTCTTTCTTCCAGCTCATCGCCTCTTCGTTACAATCCGGAAATTTAGGGCAATTGATGCAGTCACTCCAGACTTTGTGGGGCAACTCTTTTTTGTCAATACTCGAAAAACCCATACGGCGAAAAAACAGCGGCTGATAGGTGAGGGTAAAAACATGACTGATACCCAGCGAATTCGCTTCTTCCAGGCAAGACGCCACGAGCTTTGAGCCGATGCCCTGGCCATGATAAACTTCTTCAACCGCCAGAGAACGAATTTCCGCCAGATTCTCCCAACTGATATGGAGAGAACAGACACCCACCACACGATCGCTCCCCTTTTCCGACACCACAAAGACCTTAAAGTCCCGGAGCTGATCATATAAAGCACTGAGAGATCTTCCCAGCAGCAATCCTTTATTGGAAAAATGATTCAGGAGATTATAAATCGCCTTTACATCTTCCATACGGGCGTCACGAAGCATATTTTTGTGAACTATTAAAAAATGAGTTTAAGAATCAAGTATTAAGTTTAAATTAAAAAGTGATTACCAACGTATTTCAGCCAGCACAAAGAGAGTTCTTAGTTTTTCCTGTCATCTCGGTGTCTCACAAGCTCGCTTACCGGAACGGATGTGAGAAATCTTAATATCTGTGGTGACAGATTTCTCCCGTTGGTCGAAATGACACCATTTGCATTTTATGTCTACAAATCAAACTGTTAATGAGCCAATAATATATCATTGGCTGAAATTCTTTGGTAATCATAATTTATTTTGATTTTTTGCAGGCTCATCTTACTTCTGAATTCTCACTTCTTGTGCAGCTGTTCTTCAGATAACAGAGTTATATAGGCCCGGACGTTCTCATCACTTTCAAGACCGGCCGCTATTTCATTGGCCTTTGCCAGCTTTTCAAATTTGCCGACAAAGACCCTGTAGGCATTGGAGTCCCCCTCCGGAGGGAGAAAAAAGGCATCCTGCCCCCTTGCCTGCCAGCCGAGTACTGCACGATGGGCTTCTTTTTTATCGCGAAAAGAGCCGACCTGCAATGAAAAGTACGAAGCCCCGGATTCATCGGCTGCCCCTGCATCCTCAGCAGCCTGATCGTTTTTACCGAGCTTGAGCTCTTCCACGGCCTCGCGACCCGATTCAAGACCTTCCTTCAGACTGCTCTTACCCTGCTGCCATAAATTTGAAGCCATGCGACTCAACATCTCAGGCCCTTTTCCTGGCGATGAAGGCAAAAGCACAGTCTGTCCACTCCAGACGCCCAGCAGAAACATCCATAAAAAAACGCAAAAACAGACAACTCCCAGCCCCAAGACCCCACCGATTCCCAATTCGAAGCGAATGGTAAACCCTTTTTTTTTGCGTTTTTTAGCTGCCATTCATTCACATTTCCTCAGGTGCGCTCATGCCAAGCAGAGTCAAACCGTTGTGCAACACAATACGTAAACCTTCGCAGAGCCAGAGACGGGCCCTGGAGAGCTCCATATCCATATCCGGCACCTTCTCATCCTTGATGACACGGTGTACATTATAGTAACTATGGAAGAGACCGGCAAGCTCACGAAGGTGATAAACTATTTTATGTGGGGCAAGCGCCTCAGCTGCATCAAGCACCAGATCCGGATAGGCGGCCATTGCTTTTAAAATTGCTTTTTCTTCCGGTTCAACCAAAAGACTGAGAAGAGAAGGGTCCAACTCACCCTTTGCAACACCTTTTTCCGTGGCATTGCGTCCAATACTGGCCAGACGGGCATGCCCATACTGCACGTAATAAACCGGATTTTCCTTACTTTCCTCCGTGGCCAGGTTCAAATCAAATTCAAGCTGACTGTCCGCTTTACGCATCAGAAAGAAAAAACGGGCCGCATCAACGCCAACCTCATCAAGAAGTTCATCAACCGTAACAAAATTTGCCTTGCGGGTGGACATTTTTACCTGCTGCCCGTCACGCATAAGGGTGACAAACTGATGCAGAACCACGGTGATCTTTGAATCATCATAACCAAGAGCGCGCACACCGGCCAGCACATCGGGAACCGTGGCAATGTGGTCTGCACCGAACACATTGACCATCCAGTCATATCCCCGCCTGAATTTCTCGCGATGATAGGCTATATCCGGCAGCCTGTATGTCGGTTCACCAGTACTTTTTATGATAACCCTGTCCTTGTCATGGCCGAATTCCGTGGTTTTAAACCAGACTGCCCCTTCCTGATCATAAACAAGTCCCTTTTCACGTAAATTCGCAACCACATCATCAACAAGACCATTTTCATAAAGACTATGTTCGTTATAATAATTATCAAAGGTGATATCAAAACGCTTCAAGGTCTGGTCGATATCTTCGAAAATAGCCTTTTCCGCAGCTTCCTTAAAGGGAATAAAATCCTCTTCATCCTTTAAGGAGTCACCGGCAGAATCAATAAGTCCCTGGGCAATATCACGAATATACTCGCCCTGATACCCGTCTTCAGGAAATGCATGGGGCAGACCAAGGAGCTCCAGATATCTCGCCCTGGTTGACTCGCCAAGTACCCGCATCTGGCGGCCTGCATCATTATAATAGTATTCCCGCTCAACCTCATAGCCGCCGGCTTCAAGGAGACGAGCGATGCAGTCACCCAGAACAGCCTGCCGCCCATGGCCCACACTCAAAGGTCCGGTTGGATTGGCACTGACAAATTCCACCAGGACCCGTTTGCCATTGCTGTCGGCTGCACGGCCATAGTTTTCATTCACGTCGCAAACAACCGGAATTACGGATTGCCAGACTGCATCGTTAATAAAAAAGTTGATAAACCCAGGTCCGGCAATGTCAATTTTCTCAAACAGCTCGTTCTCACGGCTGAGAAGCTCAACAAGCTGCTGGGCGATCTGGCGGGGATTTACTTTTTTGCCGGTTAGCTTTTTTTCCTTGCCGGCAATGACCATGGCGGCATTGGTGGAGAAATCTCCCTGCCCCTCAAATTTCGGGTCCTCAACAGCATAGCTTTCCTTTGCAGCATCCGACCAGAAACCTTTTTCGATTCCTTCCAGAAAACAGACATCAAGATATTTTTTTATTCGTGATTTGATCATTATTCTTCAGAATTTATAAATTTTATTAGGATTGAGAGGAGGTAAAGAATACTCGTTGCAATCAATTGATATATATCCTGGGATTATTATTCCCGAGAAGACAGACAACCTCGTAATTAATGGTCCCCATAAGAGCGGCAATTTCATCAACGCTTATTTCCTCGTCTCCCTGTCTGCCCATCAGGACCACTTCATCGCCGGCACGCACCTGTTCTAAATCCGTGACATCAACAACCGTAACATTCATACAGATACGTCCCACCTGGGGTGCCCGCCTGCCATGCAGCAGAACATCCACCCGATTCGACAAACTACGGGAATAACCGTTACTATAGCCCACCGGTAAAACTGCCAGTCTGCTGGGGCGGCTTGTTGTGAATGTATGCCCGTAACTGACTCCAAAGCCGACTGGAACATCTTTTACCTGGAGGACTCTTGTTTTAAAAGACATCACAGGAGCCAGCTCTGCATCAGCAAACAAACCTCCGGCCAAAGGCCGGCAGCCATAAATGGCAATTCCCGGCCTCACCATATCCCAATGCATGTCAGGAAAACGCAGCAGGGCAGCAGAATTTGCAATGTGAGCCAAAGGCACACTGTCTTCATCCCCGCAGACGGCGTCCAAAATACTTTTAAAAAGCTGATTCTGGTCTTCAGCAAACTGGGTTGACTCCCCATCTGCCAATGGAGGATGACTCATAATCCCGGCAGGGTAAACGCCGGGAGTCTCAGTCACTAAGTGCAGAAAAGCGGGAAGCTCATCAGGCAGCATACCCAGTCTTCCCATACCGGTATCAACCTTGATGTGCACGCCGATTTTTGAACCGCCACATACAGCAGCTTCCGAGATTTGCAAAAGTTGCTCTTTAGCAAAGACAACAGGCTGCAGATCATGTTCCACCACATCGGCAAGTAAATCTCTGCCACCCCAGAGAAAGACGACAATGAGACCGCTAATTCCTTTTCTGCGAAGCCTGACGCCTTCACTGACAGCAGATACGCCGAAAGCACGAATCCCCTCATCATGGAGACAGCAGGCCACCTCCTCCATGCCATGTCCATAGGCCTCGGACTTGACAACAGCCAGCAACTCGGTCTTTTCCCCCGCCCTACTCCGCAGAAAACGACAATTGCTTTTCAGCGCCGCCAAGTCGATCTCTATCCAGGTCAACTGGGGGGTCATGCAATTTTACCCAGCCATTCCTGCCAGAAAACCCGGCTTGACCAGAGAAGCCCCCACCCTACAGCCGCCACAAGAAGTCCGTAAACCTGCAGGGGCAGATTTGAGGTACGCAACATTCTGCCCATAACCATCATAACTATAATAAGCCCCCAAGCCTTGTAGGAAAAAACTGCGCCAAGACAGATCTTGCCTTTTTTATCAAGAATACGGGTAATGTTTTTTCTGGCACTCTTTTCAAAAATCATACGTCCTTTGACTGATCCGATTATTATGGCGACTGCCAGGATGGCATAATGGCTCTCTGACATAAGAGCCCTGGCCCCCTTAAAAAGAAGGAGACAGCCAACAGCCGTCCAGAAAAGCGCCGCGGTCAATAAGAGAGTCTTGCGGGAAACAGCTGGTTTCAACTTGGCGAACACGTGTTGTCCTTATCGGGAGACGGCATCCAAGATGCAGGATACCATAAAACAAGACAGGCCCATCTTCCAGGAACAGAAGACAGGCCTTGCAATCGGCAGGAGTACCTGCGACGTATCAATCTTCGGATACGGTGATGGCGCCTTCAGGGCAAACCTCAACGCATGTCTCACATCCGAGACACTCGTCCTGATTTACAGGCTCAGCTTTTCCATCTACTAATTCAAGAACCTGTGCGGGGCAAGCGTTTACACATTCTTCATCGCCAGTACATTTGTCTGCATCAACTTCAACAACCCAAGCCATAATAAACCTCCAGTTTCAAAATGTTTTTTTGGGGACTTTACAACCCCCAACCCATAATTATAAACCAACACAATTTGATTACTTAATTTATTCAATTATAATCAAAAATTGTATTTGCATTAAATCAAAGCCTCCTATTTGTCAACAGAATTTTTAGCAACCTTTCAATTGGCTGAAACTATTCAAAACGACCATCATGGGAGAGCTCTCCAATAACCTCTATATATGCTGATTGCCAAACCCTGTAATCCTGACAGAAGCACCCCGTTTCCACAGAGGCTGTCTTTATTCAGCAGGAAGCCTGCTCCCCGTCCCAGTTGTTACTCGCCAACAGACAATTATATTGGACGGGTCATGCTTTGTACCTCTTTCTTGACAATGAAAAATTGACGGTTTCGTAACCCCCCCTCAACCGCCGCCGACAAGTATGTAACTTGTTGATATTGCGTTGGCGGATGGTCAGCTTGAGAGCTTTTTGCGAGACCATCAAAAATTGGCTCGATCCGCTGCCGCATCCTTCAAAGACGGAGTTTTTTTTGCGAAACCGCCAATAGTTGCATTTTAAATTGGCATATTTGATGTTATAAAGTTGAAAATGATCATCCAGTACAATAAACCGATTAAATGCTTATAAACAATTCTCAGTTAAAAATTGCCGCTTTCCTGTCGCCAAGTTTCCAATACTGGATTCCCGCCTCCGCGGGAATGACATAACCAAGCCCGCCGTCACTCCCGCGGAGGCGGGAGTCTAGGGGGGGCTACTGAGAATTGTATAGAGGCCAAAAAGATTATTGTGCTTTTCAAAAATTGAATGAAACGGAGTCGCAATGAAGATTAAAAAAAAGAAAACAAAAAATCAGGTAAGTAAAAAACTTGCCGCTCAAAAATCCGAAGAAGCCATGATTGCCGGCATTCTGGAAGGGAGCCCTGACGGTATTGGGGTGGCAGTCATCCGGCTGGATTGCGGATGCCGCAAAATGGCGGCAGTGGATAAAAAGGGTGAACCGGCAAGCAAGGTTATCATTTATAGGGATGGAGCAAATTCCATTTGCGACAAATGTAAAGAAGACAATGGGGCCTTTGCACGGGTAACGAGCGAATTTATACACTGGGTTGAACCAGAACCAGACGGAGCGACCAAAACAAACATTGAGGCCAAAGTCCTGGGTACAAGAACCACTCACTAAACATACTCTTCCGTCCTGTTCCGCAGGAATATTTTTTCCTGCGGAAATATCCCTCTTGCCGAAGTCTCCAGTCCCCACCACTTATTGTCGGACACAACTTCTCCATTCAGTATTTTTTGGTAGCAAAAAAAAGACTCATGCCCCAGAAGTCCTCACCTTTTGTTGCACCCTCCAGCAGAAACTCTTTTACGATAAAAGGAAAACAACCTGACACACCGGCCAGGTGCGACAATTTACCGCATTTCAAACAGACTCTTTTTGGTGTAAGCAAAATTTAACGCACTTGTTGTTACAGCTACTGTTACACCCCGTGCGGCAATTTGCCACATTTCAAAGAGCCTTTTTTTGGTGTAAGCAAATTTTAAGATAAAAATTGTTACAATTTGATGAGCTGGAAAACTATATGAAGAATCGTAAATTGCGAAAGGCCCTCCCTTTCTTTGTGTCTGCTATTGCCTGCGCCTTGGCCATCAGCCTGACCCAAAGCAGTGTTCTCGGCAAGGTGAGCGGAGAGTGCAGTAACTGCCACACCATGCACAACTCTCAGGATGGGACGCCAGTTGTCCGAAAAGGGACCGGCGCTGCCTGGTCAAGCGATGATGGCCAGATAACAGGTGGAAGCGTTCAGGATTCACCCACCGGCAGGCTGCTTGTTACTGATTGTATTGGTTGTCATTCTTCTGCAACTGAAGACACCATAATCACCCTGGGCGACAATAAGATCCCAATTGTCTTCAACACAAATGGCTACCCATCCGAGGCACTTGCAGCAGGCAACTTCTATCAGGTTGCCCAGGGAGCACAGTACGATGGATACGGTCACAATGTTTACGGAATTTCCGCCATTGACAGCAAGCTTCTACAGGCCCCTGGAGGCGGGAACCAATGCGGGGGCTACAACAGCTCCTGTCACTACACTCTGGCTGCCCCGCCTAATGGAGAGAACTGGTACCGTGGCGGCTGCCAGGGCTGCCATTACAATGTCTTTCACCATGAAGACAACAACAACTACCGCTTTCTGAACTCCCACAAGGGAGATATGGCCTATGTAGAAGGCGTGGAAGATGAATTCTGGGAACAGCCCAGCCATGGCGGTCACAACTCCTATAAGGGAGTAATACGGGATTCCGATCAGCACACGCTTATGAGCACCCAGAGCATTTCAAGTTACTGCGGCGGCTGCCATCGCTACTTTCACCAAAATGACAGCATAACAGATGGGAGTGTCTGGCTGCGTCACCCCACTGACATCGCTCTGCCGACTGATGGAGAATATGCTGTCTACGATCCTGCCACAAATTACAACATGGAGGCCCCGGTAGCCTGGGTCAATCCTGAAACTCCCGTCAGGGAAGAGGCTGTTGTCATGTGCCTTTCATGTCACAGGGTACATGGCTCTGAACACCCGGATATCCTACGCTGGGATTATGACAATATGATTGCGGGCAATGGAGGTGATTATGCTGACACCGGCTGCTTTGTCTGCCATACATCGAAAGACTAACAGGTTGTTGAAAAACTACTGTTTAAGCCGTTAATTTCTGATCACGCTTTTTGTCGAAGCTCCTCCAAATGCTTCAACAAATTTATATATCCATGTGACAATTCTGTGCATGGGAAGAGTTACTTTAAACAGCATAAAGGTGTAAAAAATGAAGAAAAAAATGCTTAAATACCTGGTAATCGGCTGCGGCATGATGCTCTGCAGCCTGCAATCCCCCACCTCGGAGGCCCTGGCCGCCACCTATTCATCAGGTCCTCTAGGACTGACCATCAGTAATGCAAATCCAGGCCAGTTTGTTTCCGACACACTTACCATTACCGATGATATCACCATAGGCTCAATAAGTATCACACTTGATATTGCACACGATTGGGCAGGTGATCTTGAGATTGCCCTTAACGCTCCAAGCGGAAACTATCTGATGCTGACCCTCACCGAGGCAACCCCTTCGGACAACTGGAACATATTCGAACAAGGCCAGATGTACACCTTCTCAGATTTCGGAACAGAGCTGCCCGGTTCAGGCGATCCACGTGTTGGAGCAGATTACGTAATTCCTTCAGGAAACTACCTGCCCATCGATGCTCAAAGCGGCTACACATTTGCAAGCGAATTTTCAGGCCAAAGCGCCCAGGGCGACTGGATCATTGAGATATGGGACGGCTACGATGAGGACGACGGAGTCCTGCAAAGCTGGCAACTGGACATTGAACCGGCCGCTGTTCCGATTCCTGGAGCCCTGTGGCTTTTAGGCTCAGGCCTTGCCGGACTGATCGCCATGCGGAAAAAATCTCTCAGCTAGTCATTAGAGTTTTCGTTGAAAAACTGCCCAGCCGGGCAACAGCAGACAAATGTAGTTTTGGTGCCCCCTGCAGATTCTGACTTTTTTGCATGAGAGACATCATAATAATATTTATAAAATAGAAGAGAAAAAGCGGCAATAAATGGCTGCTTTTTCTCTTCTATTCCTATTAATGGGATTTTGCAAACCATGCCTATCTTGCAGTTGCATCTCACACTCCAAACAACCCCCAAAATGACGTATTGCTTTTTGCACCAACAGCAATAACCTCACTCACATAAGACATGAGCGCAAAACATCAATATTCCAACTATAAGGATAACCATGAAACGGAACCATTTTTTATCTCTGCTTATTCCTGTTGCCCTCATCCTTTTATTTTTTCCCAGCAACATTTTTGCAAGGATGTCGACAAGTGAGGCTGACACAACTACTTCGAGCTGGGGCAACAATTCCACTTCTTACGGGGGCGGCTCCCCTTACTGGGATGACACTATCGAAAGCGAATGCCGTTTCTGCCATGAGGACCTTGACAGGTTCCCACAACTAGATGACACGAACCCCAACAAACACCACCTCCTGACTGGAAAACTCGTAGAGCCGCCGGTCATTGCTCCATACGCTTCCGAGGGTGACACCTATGAATGTTCTTCCTGCCATGGCCTGACGTGGTCGGAATCAACATCGAGCCTTACCATTGAAGTCATCAGAGACTGTCTGCAATGTCATCCCGTAGAGACGGTAACAGGCAGTCCCCACACTGATAACAGACATCATCGGACTGAAACCTTTTATCAATTCAATTGCACGATCTGCCATCAGGGTCACAGGTAATTTTTTTTTCAAATTTAAGTATTACGATTGGGGCAAAACACATCCTATTACAGTCTTTATTTTACTCTTCATAATAACAACGGCAAGCTTGAGCTTTCAATAAACCAAAAGCCAGAGCTTTCCTTTTTATGAGCAATATGAACATATTGCTTCATGCACATCTTACAGGGGAATGTTTAACCAGAATCTTGCAACAAAGGAGGTGGAGAAAAAAAGACGTTAAGGAGTGGAAGTATGTTTTTAAGGGTTGATTCATTCAACAATTGAGGATTTTTAAGAAGAAAATTTAAGGAGATAAACTAAAATGAAGAAAAAGTATTTCATTACAATGAATATGACTTTTCTCATGCTGGCGGGAATGGCTGCAACAAGTTTTGCCGATGCACCTCCCCCTCCGGCAAACCAGTATCTGGGTATACCGGATGGCGTTTTTAACAACCTGCAGGAAAACGATTGCCGTGGTTGTCATAATGCCAATCCTCCGGCTGGAATCCCGGTGGACAACACCTATCTGCCGGATCGCCATCATGCCTTAGTAGGTACCATTATGCCGGATCCGACAGCCGCTCCTTTCGGGACACCGGGCGATGCCTATGAGTGTCTTGATTGCCATCTCATCGAGTGGAATGCGGCCACAAGTTCTTTCGAGCTTGTTGTCAACTTCAGGGATTGTCTCAACTGCCACGCACAGGGAGTCGGAGCCCCAACCGTGCATCACGTAACCCAGCTTGCCCAGGTTGGTGACTGTCGAGCCTGTCACGGCAGCTTTGTTGACAGTCTTGCTTACCTGGAAGCGGATGGCAGTGTAACACCCAACCCAGGTCAGCCGGATTCCAGCGCTGACGGAAAATACGTGCCCGAATATCCCACTTCCCTGGTTACTCCCTGGCCAAGCGGAAAACCAAACGGCGATGACACCAACACGAATTTCCTGGGCACCGAACCGGGCAACTGTAACTACTGCCATGACGGTGTGCCGATTCTGGATGCAAACAATATCCTTGTCGGCTATGAGCAGGACATCTATCCCAATGTATCGACCCATCACAGCACAGGCCTCGGCTTTGACAATAACAAATGCAGCTGGTGCCATGATTTAACTGCTGACACCGGACTGGCGATCCGCCAATGTGAAGAATGTCATACAGTAGCCACTCTTCATAATATCGAGTTTGATAATGCAGGCGACGGCATCGTGCCCAATGAGGAAGACCTTGGATACGGCCATATAGGCAACCAGTGGGATTGCTGGGGCTGCCATGGCAGTGACGGAATAGCACTGTCCGCTCCAATGACAGGACCGATCATTCCCTCCATCGACACCATCAGCCAGCAAAAATTTACAGCAGGCACCGCTGCCACTATAACCATAAATGGATCTTCGTTCAGCAACTCAGTGGTTAACCCTCTGGACGGATCCAGCATTGAGCTGACATCCGTGGTTACAGTAACCGACAGCGCAGGAGTCGTAACGGAACTGACCCCAGCGTCTCTAACACCAACAGAACTCACCGTAACAATCCCCGGCAACCTCGAAGCCGGGAATTACACCCTCCAGGTGGTGAAGGCTTCCAGTGAAAGTAATCCGAAAGGCATAGTCATCAGTCCTCAGGTTATTATCGCTTCTGTTAAGGCGAATAGCGATGGCACGATTACAGTGACAGGCAGTGGTTTCAGCGGCTATCTCGATCCTGTGGCAGGCACCAGTGTCGATCTGACCAGAATTATCAGCCTGAAAACCGGCGAGACGATAACTGAGCCATGCGCGGTTCTCTCCTGGTCGGACACCCAGATTAATGTCCAATGCAATGCCGTGACTGGTACTGCCGAGGTAAGTTCAGTCTTTGGCGTTGCAGCCAAAAATGTTGATCTTGCCACCATAAAAAAACGGAGAAGGTAATTCAGCCTCCCCCGAACAGAGCGGGAGTATCCGTTCTAAGGATGGCTGCTGAGTCACATAACTCAGCAGCCATCCATACTTTATCTGAGCCACACAAAGATGAAAAAACTCGATTTACGACAGACAGCCCCGCTGTCTTACAATACAAAGACAATCCTCCACCTGCTTGTCTTCAGTGTCCTGTTGTGCTGTATTGCCAGTCAGGCAGAGGCAAAAAATCGTTCGGTCATTATCGGTTACAAAAACACCTTGGACTCAAAGGCCCAGTCTTTCCTGGTTAAAAAAAGGGCAAGGATCAAGAAAAGATTCCGCCACATCAATGCAATAGTAGCAGAAGTACCGGAGGAATCCCTTGTCGCTATAATGAGCGATACAAGCGTTGCCTATGTTGAAGAAGACTTCCCCATTTCCCTGGTTGACCAGGTGCAGGAAAGTGTTGAATACGACAACAGTTGGGGAGTGAGCCATATTGGCGCCGAGAGTGTTCACCAGTTACCTGTAACCGGCTACGGTGTAAAAATTGCTATCCTTGATACGGGCATTGACTACAACCACCCGGAGCTTGCTGACAATTACCAGGGCGGCATTGATTTTGTCTTCAGCGATGACGATCCGTTTGACGATTCCTGGAACAGCCACGGCAGCCATGTTGCCGGCATTATTGCTGCAGCCAAGGATGATGTTGGTGTTATCGGAGTGGCGCCTGACGCATCACTGTACGCCGTAAAAATACTTGACGGTTCCGGCATGGGCACAGCGAGCTGGCTGATTTCCGGATTGGAATGGGCAGTGGCAAATGACATGGATATCGCCAATATAAGTGTTGGGTTTTCCCAGTACTCCCAGGCAATAGAAGATGCATGCACCTACGCCTCGGAAAACGGCGTGCTGCTTGTTGCCGCCGCAGGCAATACAAGCGGAGGAGAGGTTACTTATCCTGCGGCATTCGCATCAGTCATCGCCGTCACCGGCACTGACCCCCAGGATCAGTCCGGCTATTTTGCTCCCCTTGGACCGGAGGTGGAACTGGCCGCGCCCGGGCTTGCCATATATTCCACCACCAGAAATGAAACATATACCTATTTAAGCGGGACATCACAGGCAGCCCCCCATGTTTCCGGAGCGGCAGCACTGCTCCTTGAAGCCGGTCTGCAGGATTTTAATAAAGACAGAGTGATCAACAACGCCGACCTCCGACATCGCCTCATTGCCACAGCAACAGATCTCGGCATAGAGGGACGTGACGAAGAATTCGGCTATGGGCTTATTAATATCGCGCGTGCCGTTGATGTTACACCTTCTCCTGATGAGGATTTCATATCATTTATCCTGGAAAGGCAGGAGAGATCTCCAATGCCGAGAGAAAAAATCATCCTGCAAAATGGCATATTCGAAGCCGTTATCATCAACAACTCTCTTCGCAATGTAATTGTTCTCGCCAGACAGGACGGAAAGATTCGAGCGGATCTCTCCAGCCATTATCGCTTTAACGATACAGAATCGCCCCAGGAAGCCATTTTGACCATTGACGCAAGCAATATAACCCTGGATATAACTTTTATCGGTATCGGCAAAGCAGGCAGCTCCGCAGAGGTCAATATTGCATCCGTAGACGACGAATAAGATGCAAGAATATAAAACCCATGAGAAAGCAAACAACAATTATGAACAATAGAGCAATGAAAACATCAGGCAGAGCGGTTTGGATCATTTTAATTTGGGCGACCTTTATCGCCCAGGTTGCTGTAGCTGGTCAAGGAAATGGGGACACGATAGTGGCGCGGGTCAACGGCACCACCCTCTTTTCAAATCAATTAATGCAGGCCGTGGCCGCACATCAAAATAGATTTAAAAAATTTGTAAAAACACCTGATATAAAGCAGGTTTCATTTCGTACCCAGCGGGATGTTCTTGACAAATTGATAAATCAGATCCTGCTTGCACAGGCAAGCCGGTCCATATCGATCCCGGACATTACAACCCGTGTTGAAGAAGCCCTGGCAGCCAAAGAAAATCAGTCCCATTCGGCAATGCAGTTTGCCCGCTACCTTGAAACAAAGCACATGACCAGGCAAGACTATGCCAGAGAGCTTGAAAATAAAATTTATATGTCTGAATACCTGGAGCAACAAGGTGTTACAGGGGCAGTCATACCCGAGAGCGAGATTAAGGAATTTTATGAAAACGGGACCGGGCTACAGAGAGAAGAGAGCGTTGGGGTTCGGCATATCCTGCTCAAAGTAAAAAAAGATGCAACCCCCGAGACAAAAGAAGCTATCCACAGGCAAGCTATCCAACTGCTGACCAGGATAAAAAAAGGTGAAGATTTTGCGGAAATAGCCCGGGAATACTCCGAGTGCCGCCGATCCAACACAAAAGGTGGAAATTTAGGCTATATAAAGAGGGGCTATATGCCGAGACCATTTGAGGATGCTGCATTTTCGCTGCCAAGCGGCACAGTGAGCGAACCCATAGAAACAGAATTCGGTTTCCACATTCTTCAGGTTCTGGATAAAAAGGAAGCAGGCCGCATTCCTTATGATGAAGCCAGGGAATTCCTGAAAAAATATCTCCAGGAGAGAAAAATGCCGCAACTTCTTGCACAACATGTTGCCGAGTTACGCGCAAAGGCCGATATAGAAATATATCTGGACGAAAAAAAACCGATTTGAACCGGGAAAGAACTCAGACAACATTGTAAGCTGAATTTTGACATTGTATCAGCAGATAGCGAACAAAGTGAGACTTCGAGCGCAGTAGTTTTTCAACAGCCTGCTAGAGATACATCAGCTTGTCCCATGGAGCTTTACTGACAATTTCCGGTATATCATCCGCATCAAGACCTAAATGCCGTAATCTGCCGGTGAGCATCTGGGTATTTACCTTTTCGAGTTCAATGCCGGCCATGAACCAGAACGCCAGAAGATCTGCAACATATACAATGTGGACCAGTTCCGGGTGCTCGGATGCTCTTTCAGGATAATGATGCAGACTGACGCATTCAGTAAGATTATCGGGCAGCTTCCACATCACAGCCAGTTCCCTGGCAATCTCCTGGTGATCAATGGCAAAGGCCTCCTTTTCGACATTAATCAAATCCTTCGTCTTCTGCTGGTCAATATTGTAAAAAAGAGGCCTCGCCGCAGTGACGTACTGATCCAGCACAACTTTACCAATATCATGGAGAAGGCCTGCAGTATATGCTGTTGGAGCATCGGCTTTTCCCGAATATTCCGCAATAATTCGCGCCAGACCGGCTACAGCGACTGAATGCTTGAAAAGTCCTCCCCGCAAGAGTGAGTACCCCCCCTCCTGTTGCTCAAATAAACCCTTCATTGAGGCAGAAATAACTACTTCCAGAATCTTTGTTTCACCTAAAATCAACGTTGCCCTTTCTATGGAGTCAATTTTGGCATTTGAACTGATATGCGCCGAATTACAGAAACTGATGACCTTGGCGGAAAGAACCTGGTCACGACTCAGTTCCTCGGCAATAGTCGCCATATGATAACTGCCGCTTTGCATAAGACGTATAATTTTCAGAGTAATCTGAGGAATCGGCTTGGCGTTGTTAATGGCTTGTCTGATTTCGTCCGGAGAAGGCTTTGAGATTGTCTTTTCTTCGCCCCCGGCAGCGACAAGCTGAGAAATACCGACCTGCCAGTTCGTCGTATCAAGCCGTATGGTCATCCCCGAAACGCCTCCGGTCTCTGATCTGAAAATGGGTATGTGGTGCCTTTTTAGAAAAAAAGAAACACACTCGGCAGTGCGGCCTCCTATATCAAGATTCATATCGTGCCGGGAAAAAGGCTGGCTTAACGATCCTCCTGCCATAACGGCTTCAAGTCTATTCAGTGAGGCCCCGGCTCTCAGGAGATCATCCACGAAAAGAGCCAGACATGATGATGCATAGCTCTTTGGCTGCCAGCTGCTGCCCGGGACTGCAGGGTCCGGCAGCAGGATATGACATAGTCCTCCTACACCGGCCAATTTGTCATAAATAGCCACACCCACACAGGTCTGGAGATGTGCCTCAAAAATTGTGTGCCTGGCAGACGACTCGAAAAGATAATCCCCGGCATTAACAAGTTTTCTCAGCATTGTTTACCTCCCGGCAAACTGTCGTGCCTTCCCAACCAAGGCGATTGCCCATTGCGGCGTACCAACTGCATGGATATGGGAATAAAGAGCCAGCACATTTTTATAGATCAAACCGTCCCGCTTGCCGGCAAAACCAACTCCCCTCTGCATATCAAAACCGAGGTCATGACCATTACCGGTCCATTCCGAGACCTTGCTGTAGCGAAACTCGTGACCTTTAATCTCCTGGCCTTCCTCATAAAACGGATTTCCAGCTCTGGCCGTTAACACAGTGTATCCATGGGCCTGGGGCTTTTTTTCCAAGGTGAAGTGAACAGGAAAAATACCGACAAGACTATGCTCCTGACCTTCGAGAGTAATCTTTTCCCCAAGATAGATAAGACCGCCGCATTCCGCGTAGATTGGCAACCCCGCCTGAGCCTTTTCCCTTATTGAATCCAGGAAAGAGACGTTGGCGGACAGAAGACCGGCGCTTGTCTCAGGAAAACCGCCTCCAATATAGAGCCCGTCAACGTCCGGCAGTTTTTCCTGCTGCAGGGCATTGACCTCGACAATTTCTGCCCCCTGCCGCTCCAGGGCCTGTAAATTCTCAGGGTAATAAAACTGGAATGCGGCATCCC
The DNA here is from genome assembly GCA_020444175.1 of Desulfobulbaceae bacterium. GTDB lineage: Bacteria > Desulfobacterota > Desulfobulbia > Desulfobulbales > SURF-16 > JAHLLM01. The sequence continues at coordinate 264,704 of JAHLLM010000001.1, forward strand.
GGATAACACCAATACGAACCCGTTTCTCGTCACTCTGCCCTGAAACAACTTGCCCCGGAGCCACTCCGGGAGTCTGCATCAAACTCTGCACCTTGTCTGTATCAACCGACTTCTCAAGTGTCTGCACGAGAAAATCAATTGCGTCTCCGGCTCCGTCATACTCCTGAAAGGGCGTAACACCAAGATGCCGCATGGGGAAAATATCTTTTTTCATGCGTCTTATGGCCCCAACCACGGGAATACCCGTATATTTCTCAATAGACTGGCGAACTATTTTTTCGTGTCGCGAACTGCCGATTCTATTCAGAACAACGCCGCATATGGATACATTTTCATCAAGCATCTTACAGCCCAATACGAGCGCAGCAATGGTCCGTGTTGTTTTTGTGCAGTCAACCACAAGAAGGACGGGAAGCTTAAGGCGGATGGCAAGCTCCGCCGTGCTGAATGTTCCGTCTGCATCCACACCGTCATAAAGGCCGCGGTTGCCTTCGACAATAAGACAGTCTCCATCAGCAGTATGTTCCGCAAATGACGCAAGCATGGCCTTTTCCGCCATCAGAAAGGGATCAAGATTAAAACATGGCTTAGCGGCAGCAAGACTCAGCCAACCGGCATCAATGTAATCCGGACCTTTTTTAAAAGGAACGACCCGAAGACCTCTGCGGGCAAGGAGGGCCACAAGCCCTACCGCCACCACACTTTTCCCAGAACCTCCTCCAAGGCCTGCAATAACCAATCCCTTGGGAAGCTTTATTTTATCACTCACAATCAAAACTCGCCTCTATCTGAATTTATGTATTTTTCTTAAAATAATAAGTACAAAATTAACCACAAAGGCACAAGGACACAAAGCTTTCTTTTACAATTTGCACCTATCATTTTTCACTTAAATCTCTAATACGGACAAATGTTGTTTTCTTCTTCATACATACTCTTGAAATTCTTTACTGTGATGGTTACAGTCTCGTAACTTGAATATATAAACTCTCAAATTTCAATAAAAGGAAAGGTACCTTTATGACAGCACAAAAACTTAGTGAAGATCTACCTAAAGTAATTGAAGAGATGGAACAAAAGTGTCAGGAAAACCCGGAATCAATCATGGCGCATCATCATCTTGCCCTTGTTTATCGCAAAGCCGGGCGGCATAATGACGCTATCAAAGAGCTGAAAAAGTGTATAGAGATTGACGATCAATCCGCAGAAGCATATATCAATCTTGGTGCTGTTTATTTTGAGATGGGCAATCTGGATGAATCCCTGAATGCCAATAAAATGGCGCTTCTCTATGCACCAAATCCAGCACAGGCCCATACAAATATCGGACTTATCATGCAGCAGAAGGGAGATCAGGTAAAAGCCATAGATGCCTATACCAAAGCCACCCATCATGATCCTCAGATGGCTTTTGCCTGGGTTAATCTTGCCTCAGCCCAGATCATGGAAGGTAATTTTGATGCAGCACTGACGGCGGCTAAAAAAGGGGTGGATCTTGATCCTGATTTCCCCATGTCACATAATAATCTCGCTGTAGCCTATTTTTATAAAAAAGATTTTAAAGCCGCCAAAGCATCAATCAAGGAAGCTCTCAATCGTGGCTATCCCGTTGATCCAACGTTTATCGCAGCCGTTGATAAAGAGCTGTAATCATGGTTAAAGAAGCGACAATTAAAGTAAGGCCATGGTGCCCCTTTTGCGGACAGGACGTTGACCAACCCCAGGAACCTGTACAGCGCAAAATGGATGAATTTAAAGTCGGAACCTGCCAATGCGGCGCCGTGTACACCTCCGATCCTACTGGATTCAACGTGGGATCCGCCATGGTTGAATGCATGGTCTACGCCTGTGATGACAATGCGGATCTCGCCTGGGAACTGATGCCGGATGAAGATTACCTTACCGGTCGCATAGACAACTATGATGAAGTAACACATCAGGTCTATGAAATTAAAAACGTCGATGGTAGAAAGGTAGGCGGAGTTCTCTATTTTATCCGACTGACCAAGGATATAGCTGATTTGTCCAAGCGGCTCAAAGGACACAAACAGGAAGTTGGTGGGAAAATCAAGTCTGTTTCAAAATTTATCGCGCCGGAAATGGAACCGGCACGTGACCCGAAACGGCAGAAAAAACGTGCCAGCAAACAGGAAATAAAAAAACTCGTACTGGCAGGCGACATAGACAGCCTTGTTGATTTCGCTTTTGACGACCTGAAAACTCTGCGCTTTATGCAGAGGCTGCTCTACGACCCTCTTGAAGATAACCGCTGGCTTTGCGCGTATATCATTGGACAGGTGTGTGCCCGGCTTGCCACCCGCAAACCTGGAGCGGTAAGTGACATGCTTCACAGGATGTACGAGGCCTGTACGGACTCTGCAGCCACCCATTGGGGGCTTATTGAAACAATCGGCTCTATTATTGCTGCCCGCCCTGACATTTACGGCGGATTTTCCCGTCACCTCCTCATGTACCGGGCTGTCCCGTCAAGTCGTGTTCAGGTTTTATGGGCCATGGGGTCTATTGCAGAAATGAGCCCTGAAACGGTCAGAAACACGCCGATATACAGTGTATTCAATTATATCGACCACCCAGACTCTTTTACCCGCGGCCACGCCATCAGGCTTTTCGGCCGCATCAAAACCGTGGAATTGAAAAGCGAAATAGAAAAACAGATTGATGATGAGGCGGGGCTCACTGTTTACGAACACGGGAAACCTGTTCAAACAACGGTTGGAGCACTTGCCCGGGAAGCATTAAAACTGATCCAGGAAACGGATTAACACATCGTGTTAAATATAAAATTTGGGCAGCAGCATCAGATTACCGCATACTGCTGCCAATTGAATTATATGGAGTAGAAAGATGACTACCGAACCAACCCAAATAGGCAATCAAGAAAAGGATGAGGAAAAAACCCAGGCGCAACTCGATTATGAAGAGGGGCAACAGTTTTTACAAAATGATAAAATCTCGCTTGCTGCCAACATGTTTCATAATGCGCTCATAGGTTTTGAGCAGGAAGAGAATGAAAAAGGTATTGCCAATGCATCTGATAAACTTGGGGATGTCTGCACCGCTCGGGGAGATTATGAAGTTGCCCTGAAGCATTACGAACGAGCATTTGCCATCTGCCATGCGCAGGGTGATGCCTTCAGTTTATCCGCCCTTGACAGGAAAAAGGCCCAACTCTATGCAGCTTGGGGAAAACATGACGAAGCAGTCAACCTCTATCTGGACATTATTGACGAGTGCAATGCCATGAAGAACCCACAGGGTACGGTCAAAACTCTCGAAATGCTGGCGCAGGTTTATATTGACGCCGGCAAAAGGGATATGGCGGCAGACTGTTTCCGCACCGCAGCAGCCATCCATAAAAACTTTAAGCACGAAAAACATGCCAAGGCTTTGATGAAAAAGGCTGAAGAGGTGGAGAACGCATAAATTCAAATCCTCTTACAGTGCTTTACTCTCCCCAATAAAAAAAGCCGTTTGCCCATGTGGACAAACGGCTTTTTTATATTCAATATAAAACGAAAAATTAATCGTTTTTATGCTCTTCTGCATCATCACGAGCTTCTTCGTTCTTGATACGGTCAGGGCGGGCATACATGGTCGTACTTCCACTTGACCAGAACATCAACTCACCTTCTTTAACAAGCTCATTGGCAACATTTTTAATCATCCGCGGCTTGGTATCTGGATCGCATTTGTAAAAGTCTTTTACATACAACTGTGGCTTAGGAGCCTTAGTTGCTTTTTCGATCATTGCAGCTTTGAGTTCTTCTTTGCTTAAAGCCATTACTAACTCCTATATGGTAAGGGTTTAAGTAAGCTTTCAGCTTCTGCAATCAAAAAACCAGGGGCACTACGTTACCATAGCGCCCGCAGTATTCAGACAGCCGACTGCTGAAAGGCAGTCAATTACTTGATATGGCTTGTGAACTTGAACTGAGTAGAAGTTCTCCAGGTATCATAAGCCAGACGATAATCGTCAACAGACTTAATGGTAAACGGAATACCTGTTTTCTCGAAAAATTTCTCCCAGCCGATTCTCTCAGCCCACTCACCAAGACGCTCATATTTACGGGCATCGTTGGCATAGGTCTCGAGAATGTTCTTAACTGCATCTACAACTTCCGGCCAACGCGGTGTATTGTTGGGCAGGAAGGGGATAACAAGTTTGGAAAACTTAGGCATGGACCTGGCGTTGGAAACCTTACCACCAACCAGGATTGCAATACCGTCACCTTCAGGATCAGCAAGTGGCATAGCAGGACACATTGTGTAGCAGTTACCACAGAACATACAGCGATCATTGTTTACTTTTACTGATTTTACTTCTTCACCGGCAGCGTTTGTCGCTTTGGCTGGCTTAACAGCTCCAAGAGGACAGGCTGAAATAGCAAGAGGAAGCTCACAGAGGCCGGAGATGGCGTCATGATCGATCATCGGCGGTTTACGGTGAACACCAAGGATAGCGATGTCAGATGCATGAACAGCACCACACATGTTCAGGCAGCAAGCCAGAGCAACACGTACCTGAGCAGGAAGCTTCATGCTGGTGAAGTAATCAAAAAGCTCATCCATAACTGCTTTAACAACACCTGAAGCGTCGGTAGCAGGAGTATGACAATGTACCCAACCCTGGGTATGAACGATGTTGGTTACACCGGCACCGGTACCGCCAACAGGGAATTTATTGCCGCGGCCAGCCAAGTCGTCAAGAAGAGGCTGAACTTTATCTTTAGAGTCTACGATAAACTCAATGTTGTTCCTGGTTGTGAAGCGGACACAACCGTCACAATGCGCATCAGCAATGTCACATACTTCACGAATTAACTCAATACTGATCAGACGGGCTGCACCGACACGTACTGTCCATGCTTCATCGCCACTCTCAGCTTTGTGCATCAGAACGCCGGGCTGAGTAATCTCATGATAGACCCACTTGCCGAAATTCTTTTTACAAACTGGTGGTAAGAACTGCTCATAATGTGGAGGACCAATATCTGTTATTCTGTCCGCCATCGGATTCGCTGGATCGTAACCCATTTTTATACCTCCTTATAGTATCTATAAAGTATATATATGATTATTAAGAATAAGAGCAGTCTTATTGGGCATGACGTTTACGGAACTCTCTAACATCACGCTCAAATCCGCCCGGAACCTCTTCATCCTGCCAGAAGACATATGGGTTGGAGCGAGGCTCTTTGACGTGCTGCGGAATCGGCTCAACTTCCATAATTTTCAGGAAGGTAGGCAGACCGACACGTTGAATGGTTTCACCAACACGCTCGCGGTTTTTACCGACTTCCATCCACCAATCCCAGATTTTCTCGATCTGCTCAACAACTTCTTCAAACTCGTTGTCAGCATTAATCTCGAGAAAAGGAATGGTCATGGTAGCAAATTGAGCGCCATCAAGGATAGGGGCTTTCGCACCTACGCAGATGGTTGCTCCCTGCTCTACACCAGGACGCAGCGCGCGAGGCATGACGTTGATGCAGTGCATGCAGCGTGTACACTCGGAGTTATCGATTTTCAGCTCATCGCCTTCCATCCACATACACTCGGTGGGACAGAGGCCAATAACTTCTTTCTGGATGTCAAATGCACCCCAATCCTTATCAGAATGGGCGCCACCGTTTGAAGGAAATTCGCCGTTTACATAGCCTTTTACTGCAGCCTGATCGATACGAATGTCATCTTTCCATGTTCCGATAACAGCAAAGTCGGAACGGGCGATTGCGGCAACACAGTCATTTGGGCAACCGGAGAATTTGAATTTAAATTTATAAGGGAAAGCCGGGCGATGAATCTCGTCCTGATAGTGCATGGTCAGGTGATGACAGAGAGCCTGGGTGTCATAACAGCTCCACTCACAACGTGATTTTCCAAGACAGCAGGAAGGTGTACGGAGGTTAGATCCGGAACCACCTAAATCCTGATTCTCAATATGAGTCAGGTCATAGAACAGGGGCTCAAGGTTTTCAGTTGTTGTACCGAGAAGTACCGCGTCTCCTGTTGACCCATGCATGTTGGTCATACCGGAACCATATTTTTCCCAGAGGTCACAGATACCGCGAAGTTTGTTTGTGGCGTAATACATACCGGATGGCTGCGCCAGACGAACGGTGTGAAAGTGAGCTACACCGGGGAATTGTTTCGGTACATCAGAGTAACGGCCAACAATACCACCACCGTATCCGAAGACACCGACGATACCACCGTGTTTCCAGTGGGTGATTCTGTCCTTGTAAGACAATTCCAGTTGTCCCAGAATGTCCCAGCACTCTGGTTTTGTCTCGGCCTGACGCTTGAGATCGGATACAAAGCTAGGCCATGGTCCTTTTTCGAGCTCGTCCAATAAGGGCGTATCATGCTTTGGCATTTTCTCGTTTCCTCCTAAGGATCTGTTAATTATGTAAGCCATTTGCTCACCCCTTCGGCTTCCAGTATTAATGATAGCCTCAACGCCTCATTTTTTTTAGCCTCGGGACGAACAAGAAAATTACTGAATACTAATTCAGTTTGGACGAACTTATCCATCTCTCAACGTTTTGTCAACAAAAAATCTTTATCTTTTGTATGAAAATTGGAGCAGGGAAAAGTCAAAGATCTTCATTCAATTTTTTTGAGCTTTTTTTGCTGTATCATGAATTAAATGGTACATTGATTTTTTATTGACGATCTTACCCTCTCTATTTCTTAAAAACATTACAAATTCATAAAGATGCCACGACCCAAAAAAATCAGATTATGTCAGGGTAAGATGTGCGGACGCGGTTTTAAGCCCACTCGTACTCCCATGAACAGACTCCGCAAAATTGATTTGTTGCGTGACGAACTTGAGACCCTGAAACTCTGCGACCTTGAAGGACTGACCCAGGAACAGGCCGGGAGCCGCATGGGTGTTTCCCGGGGAACGGTGCAGCGCACCCTTACCTCGGCTAGACGCAAGGTTGCCGAGGCACTTGTCGAAGGTGCAGCTCTCATTTTCCAGGAAGATGCCCCGGAAGTGCAGCATCTCCATGAAGACGATGACAAATGCCCCCCCTCGACCTGATCACTATACAGGCCAGGCGACGCTGTGCTTTTCCCGAGAAAATCATTAATAGAGTATCCCGCTTAAATCCCTAACCCACCTAACAGAATCCACTTTACTAGCAGGCTGTTGAAAAACTACTGCGCTTGCTGATACTGCGTCAAAATTCGGCTCAAAATGCTCATTTACTCCATGTAAACTGTGCTTTTTCGCCTCATTTTTACCCTAAAGGGCATAAATCCTTGTCTCCGCTACGCTCGCTACATTTTTCAACAGCCTGCTCGACAAACATGTTAGTGGTGACAGTCAGCCCCGCCCTTACAGGCATTATTTGCCTGCATGATTGTCAACTCATTTTTTACAAAACCATCCACAACGGCCTGCACGTCCAGGTATGTATCTCGTGGAGCAAAATAGACATCAATGCCCACCTCGTTAAAACCAAGTAATGGCCGCATTCCCATACCGCCGACCACCAGAGCGTCAATATTCTGCTCTTTAAGGTGCTTGACAGGCACCATACAGCCACCGGCATCATGCGCAACGTTGTCCACCGTATTGATTCCGGCAATCTTTCCGTCCTGAAAATCAATAATGGTGAAGACATCAGCATGGCCAAAATGATCCGACCTCGTTGCCCCCAGCCCACCCGGGTTATTTGTTGGTACTGCCAATTTCATCGTTTTCATTTGTTTCCTCCCGCCAGCTGCAGAAGCAACCGGTAATTTTATCTTGAACTTCAATTCACACTATCTCCAAGTAGATTGCCACGGAGTCCGCAAAAATAAATCATGTATTTTCCGTGGACGCCGTGACCCAAGCACTTCACGACATATGCGGCGAACTCTTTCATGCCTCCAGAGGAGGCGCTCCGAAAATCTTATCTGTAAACTTCACATACCAGGCTGCCGACTGAACCTGAATAATATACGATACGGCAATAACCAGAGCGGCATTTGCCCCCTGGGTACCGAAGGCATTAATGGCGATAGCCAGGGCGATGGACAAATTTCTCATAACCGTTCCATAAACCAGAGCAATGGCATCTCCCCTCTTAAAAAACATCTTCCCGACCAGGGTTCCAAGTGAAAAGTTGACGAAATATATAATCAAGAGCGGCACGAAAATGGAGCCAAGGATTGCAGGATTTGCATAAATCTGCTGGGATTTCAAAGCAATGGCCACAAAAACTATGCCGAGCACACCCAAAGTAGACATGGCCGGGAAGCGGGGCGCAATCTCTGCTTTGAATTTCTTCATTCCATGTTTTTTCAAAAGAAAACTACGGGTAATATAACCGAGAAGCATTGGGATGAAGACGATTATAACAATCTGCTTAACAACCAGGTAAATGTTGACATCAACCGTTGTCCCCATCAGAAACTGAACATAAAAAGGGGTGGCCAGGGAACCTAAGGTAAGGCCGATGACCGTCATATTGATAGCAGCCCCCATATTTCCTTTTGCAAAACCTGTCCATGAAATTGTCATGCCGCTTGTTGGCAGAAGAGAGGCTAGGAGCAGGCCAAGCGCCATATACGGTTGGTCCGCAAAAAAGTAGCGCCCCAGACCATAGGCCAGAAATGGCACAATACAGAAATTTATTATCTGGGTCATGAGCTGCAGCTTCACATTTTTTATGCCGTCTTTGAGATGCTTGATATTCAAAGTCACCATCATTGGATAGACCATTAAAAAGGTGAAGGGGATGATCAGTGCCTTCAACTGTTTGAGAAAGGTCTTATCCACGCTGATTCCGAACAGAAATCCGGCAATCATCATAACCGGAATGGCTATGACCAGTTTCTTATTAATTTTGATTAAAAATTTCCACATGATGACACCTTATAAGTAAATTTCGGGTATCTATTCAGCTGCACTTCATCTTTGCCCATTTTGATCTTCTTGAATATCATGCATATGCTTCGAAGCTCCAAATGAACAAATATGAAACACATCCGAACAGATACGCATAGGTGGTTCCCCTAGTTTTTAGGTTTTCGCTGAATGGTTACAATTTCGGAAACTTTCGCAGTTACAGACAAATTGCACTCCAAAATCATTTGACGGTCTCGCAAGAAACCGCTCGACCGCCGCCGGGACGCGTGTAGGTCGTTGATATTTCCTTGGCGGATGGTCAGCTTCAAGACTTTTTACCCTAAAGGGCATAAATGCGACATTGTCATCATTTGGCTTCGTCGATCATTTCATGAATTTTTTTATATGTTTCCGCCAAAGATGCAGGAAAGACATCATCATCAACCACAGCCTTGATATTTTCTTCACTGAAACTTAAAAAGCGGATCTGCGTCTTGCCGTTCTGAGTGAATGTCATGATAAATTTGGGCATCAGAATGGCACGTTCCGGGTTGGCGCTCAGACTTTTAGCCGCTTTTTCAGGCTTGCAGATCTGTATCATATGCAGGTCAAACCCCTCTGCCACCTCGGCGCCATGCTTGCCAAACGAGTACGCCATATCCATGGATGACTCGTTATGGATGACAAAACCGTATTTTTTCGTTACCTCGCCAAAAGATGCGGCAAATTCACTGGTACTTTTGCTTGTCTCGGTTGCATACACTTGATTTTTCTGCATAACACTCTCCTTGATATATATAAAAAAAGAAAAAAAGGTGGCAAAATTTTGTGCATATGTTCATATATACGACTGACACTTCGCATTGTCAAGAGACAACTTAAGCATTCGCTAAAATTTGATACCATCTCATTGACACTGCACATTTTTCAAGCTAAAGTGAGCCTTCGTTCATTTTCGCTGAAGGGAAAACGTCACCATTCAGCGATACATACAGGGGGTTCGGCCTCTATTATCAAGGGAACGTCATTATAGCAGATTGCTTATGATTGAACGGATGCGTGCCACTCATCATGTCACCCACAACATACATTTACAGTCGTTTACTCAACTTCTGAACAGTTAGTCAAAATTCACTCTATTTACTGGGAGAAAATACTATGGGACAAAAAATAGTTATTATCGGTGGTGTTGCGGCCGGCCCAAAAGCCGCGTGTCATGCCAAACGGCTGATGCCGGATGCTGAAATTACCATCCTGGATCAGGACAGTCTTATTTCTTACGGTGGTTGCGGCATTCCCTATTATGTTTCCGGCGATGTCAACGATGAAGATGAGTTGCGAAAAACAAGCTTTCACATGACCCGCGATGCGTCCTTTTTTGAAAATGCAAAAGGGGTTTCGGTACGCACCCGAACCAGAGCTCTGTCCATTAACCGCAAGGAAAAAAGCGTTGAAGTTATAAATCTCGACACCGAAGAGAAAGACTCCGTGCCCTACGACAAACTTGTCATTGCCACGGGAAGCCAGCCTTTTGTCCTGCCCATTCCCGGGGCTGATCTGGAGGGTGTCTACACCATTAGCGACCTGCACAAAGCTATTGCCATCAAAAAAGGCCTGGCCAGGGGCGAAATCGGCAAAGCCGTGGTTATCGGCGGCGGGGCCATTGGACTGGAAATGGCTGAAGCCTTTGCCGACCTCTGGGGAGTTGAAACATCGGTTGTTGAGTTCATGCCCCAGCTGCTGCCCCGCATTGTTGATGCCCACTTTGCCGACATGGTCAAAAAACATATGAAAGAAGCCGGTGTCAACATCTATACCGGCGAAGGCGCCCAATCCATCGAGGCCGACGAAAGCGGCAAAGCCTGCCGGGTTGTCACTCCCAACAGATCACTTGAAGCAGATGTGGTGGTAATGGCTGCCGGAGTCCGGCCTCGAAGTCAGCTGGCCCAGGAAGCCGGCCTGTTGGTTTCCCCCTTTGGAATCGTGGTCAACGAACGCCTGCAAACATCAGATCCGGACATCTATGCTGCCGGCGACTGCATTGAAAGCATTAACCTCGTTACAGGAAAAAAGATGCTGGCTCCAATGGGGTCCCTGGCCAACCGTGAAGGCCGAGTTCTTGCTGCCAACCTGGCAGGTATTCCAAAAACCTTTCCAGGCGTTGTGGGCAGCTTTATCATGAAAGCCTTTGATTGCTGCATCGGCGCAACGGGAATCAGCCTGGAAACAGCCCTTGCCGAAGGATTTGACGCTGACGCCGCTCTTACTGCACCTTCCGACCGGGCTCACTTCTTCCCCACAGAAACCAAAATCCCCCTGCAGCTCATTTTTGACCGTACCACACGCAGGGTACTCGGAGTGCAGGGCTTCGGCCCCATGGGCGACGCTGTCCTGGCCCGCATTAACCCAGCCGCAGCACTTATTGCCAAGGGAGGCACCATTGACGACTTCAGCCTCATGGAGCTGGCCTATGCCCCACCTTTTTCCACCGCCATCGACGCCCTGAATGCTGCAGCCAATGTGGCAGACAACCTGGCGGCCGGTCGCCAGCGCAACATCTCCATTGCAGATTTTCTGGCCTGGACGGATAATCCGTCCTCCCAGCCAAACTGGGTAGCCCTTGATATCAGACATCCAAACGAGGTAGGCCCCTTTCAGGAGAAATTCGGCAGCATCTGGCACACCATCCCCTATAACGAAATAAGGCGGCGTCACGAGGAAATCCCCCGCGATAAAACCATTATCATAATCTGCGATGCAGGCACCCGCTCCTATGAAATTCAGGTTTTCCTGGACAGCATTGGCATTTCCGACACCAAGGATCTGGGTGGCGGTTTCAACTGCATTTCAAGACTTGAAGTGGACTGGTGGCCGAAAAAATAGTTCAATGTTCAATGTTCAATGTTCAATGTTCAATGTTCAATGAACGTAATTTCATGGGAACCTGATGCCTAAACAAAGAAGCAAAAAACGACACACGAAATGCCGCTTTTTCATATGCCTCCTGTTCTCTTTGTTGCTCTTTAACTGGCCGGTACAGACTTACTGTCTGACCGGCCGGCTGGATATCAACACAGCCACCCAACAGGAGCTCCAGGAACTCCCCTACATCGGCAAACAGCGAGCCGAGGATATCATCCGTTATCGCCGTGAGCATGGCGCATTTACAAGTCTTGACGATTTACTCAATGTGAGCAATATCGGCGAGAAATCCCTGGAGGCAATCAGTCCCTATTTGTCAATTGGGTCTTCTGCGCAGTCCTCAAAAGCAGATACAGCATCGTTTCATAAAAAAATCACAACCAGGCCCGGAGACATTGTCACCCTGCCCGATGAAAAGTATTTCCATACCCTTGTCGATTTTATCCGAAGCGCCAAACAGACGATAGACATCAGCATGTTTCTTTTTAAAACCACCTCCTCCCCAAAGAACAAAGCAGCACTCCTTCTCAAAGAACTCACCAAAGCGAAAAGCAGAGGTGTTGCAATCAGGGTTGTTCTTGAAAATTCCGGTTACGAGGAGTCCATCAACAAGGAAAACCAAAAGGTTGCACGTAAACTTCGAAAAAATGGTATTAAAGTCTACTTTGATTCACCGGACACCACAAACCATGCAAAAGTTATTGTCATCGATAACAGGTACTCATTTATCGGCAGTCACAATCTGAGCCATTCCGCCCTGAGCATGAATCATGAATTTTCCCTTCTCATCGACAACCGAAACCTGGCCGGTGAGCTTGTTCACTACATTGAAGAGATAAGATAACAATTATTAATTTGATTACCACTGAAACTCAGCCAGTCTTGCAGCAGGTACTGTAATGCATTAATAATTCAAAAAATACTGTCTACACAAAAGTCATTCCCGCGAAAGCGGGAATCCAGAGTAGTTGGCTCGTCCGCCTAGATTCCCGCCTTCGCGGGAATGACGTATAAAAAGGCTGAAAATGAGTGGTAATCAAAATTGACAATGTCGCAAAAAGTCCTGAAGCTGATCATCCGCCAACGAAATATCAACGACCTACACGCGTCCCGGCGGCGGTCGAGCGGTTTTTTGCGAGACCGTCAAAATTATTAATGCACAACGCCACCCGATACTGCAGGAACACGACCTCACGTCCATCCATCACGAGCCTCAAAAATGTCCATTGAAGAACAGATACAACAGGCCCTGGAACTCCACCGACAGGGCAGAATGAATGACTCTACCCAGCTTTGTCTCTCCCTCCTGGCAAAAAACGAAACCGATTTCCGTGTTCACTTTCTTCTCGGAATGCTCTACCAGCAGCAGGACGAAGAAGAGCCGGCCATCCATCACTTTGAAGAAGCAGTCAGTCTTTACCCTGAACTGGCAAGTGGACATTACAACCTTGGCGCGCTCCATTTTTCAAAAGGCAACATTGAAGAGGCAGTAAACGCTTACAGAAAAGCCGGGGAATTAACTGCCAATGATCCGGATATTTTTTTTAATCTTGCCCTTGCCTTGAAAACACTGGGCCGCTTCCGGGAAGCTGAACAGGAATACGAAAAAGTACTGACCCTAACCCCGACTGATCCGGACACCCATTATAATCTCGGCGTTCTCTTCAGAGAGACAGGACAGACTGAAAAGGCAATACATGCCTTTGAAAAAACGATTTCGCTCGCACCAGACTACATCCCGGCCCACAATAATCTTGCTTACCTTTTCCACAAACAGGGACTTCCGGAAATGGCGCTTGAAAGCTACCGGAAAGTTATAGAACTGGATCCGGGCAATGAGTCAGCAAAACATATGGCAGCCGCCCTGACAGGCCAGACAACCAGCAGCTCTCCCCTCTCCTACGTGAAAAACCTTTTTGACCAGTTCTCTGATGATTTTGATGAATCACTGCAGGAAAAACTTGAGTACAGCACTCCAACGCAACTTCGCAGGCTTCTGGATGCAGAAACAAACAATGACGCTTCTTTCCAAAACGGACTTGATATGGGGTGCGGGACCGGCCTCTCAGGAGCGGCCTTTGCGGACAGGGTCGCACGTTTCACTGGTCTTGATCTCTCCGGCAACATGCTGCTGAAGGCACGGGAAAAAGGTCTTTACAGCACTTTGGAAGAAAGCGACATTGCCGGTTTTCTGACAAATACCCCTGAAAGCTTTGATTTCTTTCTGGCTGCAGACGTGTTTGTCTACATTGGTGATCTCAGTGAAATTTTTACCCTTGTCCAGCGGAAATGCAGGAAGAATGCTTTTTTCCTTTTTTCCACAGAAGAATGCAAGGAGTCCTTTTGTCTGCAGCCATCAGGCCGTTATGCCCATGCTGAAAGCTATATCAGACAGACTGCTGAAAAAAGCGGCTTGCACGTGACATGCTGCCAACAGGCAAAACTGCGCAAGGAGCGGGGGGAGTGGATCATGGGGAACCTGTATCTTTTAAAAAATATGTGATTACCACTGAAACTCAGCCAGTCTTGCAGCAGGTACTGTAATGCATTAATAATTCAAAAAATACTGTCTACACAAAAGTCATTCCCGCGAAAGCGGGAATCCAGAGTAGCTGGCTAGTCCGCCTAGATTCCCGCTTTCGCGGGAATGACGTATAAAAAGGCTGAAGATGAGTGGTAATCAAAAAAATATAAAAGCAAAATTGATGGTCTCGCAAAAAGCTCTCAAGCTGACCATCCGCCAACGAAATAT
>JAHLLM010000041.1 GCA_020444175.1 Desulfobulbaceae bacterium
TTTTTAGCCCTCATTGCCTCAGGTAATGAGGGCTTTTTTTGTCCCGATCTGATTTAATGGCGGCGGAGGGTATATATGTCAGATCCGCAGGAATGTAAATACGGACAGCTTTACGTCCTCGCCACACCTATTGGCAATCTTGAGGATATTACTTTGCGGGCAATCCGCATTCTTGGCGAGGTTGATCTCGTTGCGGCCGAAGACACCAGGCATACCCGAAAATTGTTATCCCACCTTGGCCTGAGCAAGCCTCTGATCAGTTATTACAAGGATCGTGAAATTGCCCGCTCCGAAAAAATAATTGAGGAACTCATGAACGGCCATAATGTGGCTCTTGTTTCTGATGCAGGCACACCCTGTATTTCCGATCCAGGAGCTGTTCTCGTTCGGCTGTGCAGGGAAGCTGGGATACACGTTGTCCCTGTTCCAGGTCCTTCAGCAGTAACAACATTTCTTAGCGTTTCCGGTCTGCCTCATTCTTCCTTTACCTTTATCGGTTTCATTCCTTCAAAAAAATCCCAGTGCCGCCATACCTTAACAGCCCACGCCCAGGATGATTCAATTCTCGTTTTTTATGATTCCCCCCGTCGTATACGTAAAACACTTGCTGAATGTAAACATGTTCTGGGTGATCGCCATGTTTGCCTTGGACGTGAGCTTACAAAAATTTATGAAGAGATTTTTTCAGGTTCACTGACTGAAATTATTTCTCTTCTTGATAATCGAGATCAAATCAAAGGGGAGTTTGTTGTTGCGATTTCGCCTTCTGATGAACTTCCTGCAACGTCTCCCGGAACTCAAAATGAAGAAGATCTGGATGACATGTTGCGCTGGTACCGCGATGAATCAGGACTTTCTCTGAAAGATTCAGTCAAAAAAATAGCCAAAGATTTAAACCTGTCACGCTCAAACGTCTATAAGACAGCCTTGCTTATCTGGCAGGAGAAGTAGCAGGTCGGGAGGCTCAATTCCCTTGTTTTTGCTGGTCAAATACGCTACTTTCCTAGTACAAATTCTTCCATTAACTTTAACGGTATCAAAGAGACTCTGATTCATTGTGAAAAAAGTTCAGGATTACTATTTTAAAAAAGCAAAAAAGGAAAATTATCCGGCCCGTTCGGTTTTTAAACTTGAAGAGGCTCAGAAAAAATATAGTTTTTTGCGTAAGAATGACAGAGTTCTTGATTTAGGATGTCACCCCGGCAGTTGGGCTCTCTATGCTGCAAAAGTTATAGGCCGCCAGGGAATTGTTGTAGGTGTTGATCTGCATAGCAGTAAAAATGTTGCGAATGCCGGATCAGCGCCAATAGAATTTTTAAAAGCAGATATTTTTGATCCTGAGTTTGTTTCTTATATTACCGGGCAAAACAAGTTTCAAGTTGTCGTAAGTGATTTAGCCCCGAAAACAACCGGTCATAAGTATTCCGACCACCTGAAATCCATCGAGTTATCAAGACAGGCTCTTTTAATAGCTTCAAAGGTGCTTGTTGACGGAGGACATTTTTATTGTAAGGTTTTTCAGGGTGAAGATTTCCCTGACTTTGTCAATGAGGTACGGGCCTTGTTTAAAAAGGCAAAGACTGTGAAACCAAAGAGCTCGCGTACTGAAAGCAGGGAGGTTTTTGTACTTGGTACTGATTTTAGATCATACTCCACGCTTTAATTTCCCATTTTACTGTAACATGCCTCTCCGGGTATCTCGTTAAAAGAAAAATAAATTTTATCCCTATATACGCACAAATCAAGACAAGGAGGAAAACGTGTCTGGACATTCGAAATGGAGCACTATTAAAAGAAAGAAAGGTGCAGTTGATGCCAAACGCGGTAAGATATTTACCAGGTTAATCAAAGAAATCACCGTTGCTGCCAGAATGGGTGGCGGCGATCCTGACGGCAACCCGAGGTTGCGCTCAGCTATTGCTACAGCTAAAACTGAAAATATGCCCAAGGATAACATAGACAGGGCTATCAAAAAAGGTACCGGCGAGCTTGAGGGCGCAGTGTATGAAGAGGTAACCTATGAAGGCTACGGTCCTGGCGGGGTAGCTGTTCTGGTCGACTGTATGACTGATAACAGAAACCGCACAGTGGCAGATGTTCGACATGCCTTTACTAAAAGCGGCGGCAATCTTGGTGAAACAGGTTGCGTTAACTATATGTTTGACAAGAAAGGTTCCATTCTGGTTGATAAAGACTCCATTGATGAAGAAAAACTGATGGATATGGCCCTCGAAGCCGGAGCGGAAGATGTGCTTGAGGAGGAGAGTGAGTTTCAGGTTATCACCGCTCCCGAAGATTTTGATGCCGTTCGGGAAGCCCTTGAGAGTGAAGAAGTCTCTTTTTTAGAGGCTTCTGTGTCCATGATTCCTCAAAATGTGGTTGAAGTGACGGAAGAAGGAGCTGTGAAACGTCTTTTGAGATTAATGGAAACCCTGGAAGATAATGACGATGTACAGAATGTTCATTCCAACTTTGATATCCCTGATGAGATAATGGAGAGCCTCTCCTAAGTGAGTGAATCTGTTCGCATTCTCGGTATTGATCCCGGTTCCAGGACCACTGGCTACGGTGTCATAGACCAGTGTGGTTTTCATCTTAATTTCATTGGCTGTGGAGTGATCAAGTCCACGGTTTCTCTTCCCATGCACGAGAGGCTGAAAGAAATTTACGACGGCATTTGTGCAGTAATCGACAAGTATGAGCCGCAACAGGCATCAATTGAAAATGTATTTGTTGCCCGCAATCCCAGTTCTGCTTTAAAACTTGGTCAGGCAAGAGGAGTCCTTCTGCTGGCCGTCAGTCAGTCAAAAATGCCAATTCAGGAGTTTTCAGCCAAGGCAGTTAAGCAGGCTGTTGTTGGGTATGGACAGGCTGCCAAAGGGCAGATTCAGCAAGCAGTCAGAGCCATGCTGAAGCTTTCGGCAACCCCGAGTTCCGATGCTGCTGACGCGCTGGCAATTGCCATGTGTTGTGCAAACCATCTCGCTGTTTCTCGAGCTGCGACAAAGAGGATGTAAATGATTGCTTGCCTGCAGGGTGAACTTTTTTATAAATCGGATGAAAAGCTGATAGTCATGGCGGGTGGTGTAGGGTATGAGGTTCATGCTACCGCTGCCTGCCTGGGTGGGCTGCCTGAGACAGGACACCAGGTTTTTGTGCATATACATACCCATGTCAGGGAAGATGCCCTTTTACTTTACGGATTTTTTTCTGAAGATGAAAAAGAGACATTTCTTTTACTGCTTACCGTTTCAGGGGTAGGTCCGAAGCTCGCGCTTGCCATTTTGTCCGGAATTTCCCCGGGTGAACTCGGCAGAGCCATCCGTACTGATGACCTTCACCGTTTGACCAAGCTTTCAGGGGTGGGCAAGAAAACTGCTGAGCGGCTTTGTCTTGAGCTGAAAGATAAAGTAAAATGGATTCCCGACCATGCAGAGCGGAAGAGCCTTCCGCAAAAAAATATCCAGGATGAACTTGCCCGGGATACGGTTTCAGCATTGGTGAATCTTGGCTATACTCAAATGAACGCAGAAAGCGCTGTTCAGAAAGTGATTTCTGCTGCTGAAGACACCACACTCACCCTTGAAGATCTTTTTAAACAGGCATTGAGGCAACTGACATGAATTTTGAGGAACGAATTGTCAGTACCGATACCGTGACACCCCGTGAGGAAATTGAAGAAGGGGATCTGCGACCGAAGAAATTAGAGCATTATATTGGACAGAATCAACTGAAGGCAAATCTGGAAATCACCCTTCAGGCTGCAGTTGCAAGGGGCGAGGCTCTGGATCATGTTCTTTTCCACGGTTTTCCCGGATTGGGTAAAACGACACTGGCATATATCATTGCCAATGAAATGCAGGCCAATATAAAGGTGACATCCGGGCCGGTTATCGAAAGAGCAGGTGATCTTGCCGCCATTCTCACCAGTCTCCAGCAGGGTGATGTCCTTTTTATCGATGAGATTCATCGTTTGAATCATGTTGTTGAAGAGATTCTTTATCCGGCTATGGAGGATTTTCAGCTCGATCTTGTTATTGGACAGGGGCCTGGTGCAAAAACCGTAAAAATGGATCTCCCCCGCTTTACTCTCGTTGGTGCCACCACGAGAACCGGACTGCTGACCCCGCCTCTTCGCGACCGGTTCGGGGTTATTCTTCGCCTTGATTTTTATTCTCCCCAGGAACTTGTATCCATTATAAAACGTTCCGCTTCCCTGCTGGGAATCCCCATTGATGAAGAGGGAGCCCTTGAAATGGGTAAAAGATCCCGCGGAACCCCTCGTATTGCCAACAGGTTACTCAAAAGAGTTCGTGATTTTGCACAAGTAAAGGCCGAGGGCAAAATAACGGCCCAGGTGGCTGACGACGCTCTCAATATGCTCGCTGTCGACCGCATGGGGCTGGATGAGATGGACCGAAGAATCTTACTCACCATGATAGATAAGTTCCAGGGAGGGCCTGTGGGTCTAGATACGATGGCGACTGCAGTGTGCGAGGAGAAAAATACCCTTGAAGACGTCTATGAACCCTTCCTGATTCAATCCGGTTTTTTGATGCGCACGCCGCGAGGACGTGTGGTGACAATGGCCGCCTATGAACATTTCGGCAGATCTGTTGATTATTGCCGTCAGACGGAGATCAGTGAATTTACAGGCCCTTTGAAATAGGCTTTTCAATGTTCCAAGTTTGACGGTTTCGTAAAAAACCCCTCAACCGCCGCCGACAAGTATGTAACTTGTTGATATTGCGTTGGCGGATGGTCAGCTTGAGAGCTATTTGCGAGACCATCAAGTTTCAAGTTCAATGTTTTTGTTTTAAATTGCTGTCTTGGAATTGACGGCTGCTCCTATTCATGGAACGACTTTTGTCGTTACGGAATCCATTGATGTCAGAAAAATCGAAATGAAATTCTTTCTTCATTCTTGAATTTTGAGCTTTTTGTTTGGTAAAAGAAGATATTTGAAGTCATTTTAGATAGTTTTGTTCGTTTTCCTCACTTTTCCCTTTGTGTCTCCGCATCCTTTGCGCTAAAATTATTTCTGGTGCTTATATGAAAAAACTCACAATTCCCGATATCATAAAAAGAAAGGGCGGTGAAAAGCTGACAATGCTCACCGCTTATGATGCCAGTTTTGCCCGTTTGCTCGATTCCGCTGGAGTTGACATGATTCTGGTGGGTGATTCGCTGGGCAACGTGCTGCTGGGTTACGAATCAACAGTGCCCGTCACCATGGATGAAATGATTCACCATGCCAGTGCTGTGCGCAGAGGGACTTCGGCTTTTGTTGTTGGCGATATGCCTTTTCTTTCCTATCAAGTAAGTGTCCAGGATACCATTAAAAATGCCGGTCGTTTTTTCAAGGAAGCGGGCTGTGATGCAGTCAAGCTGGAAGGTGGCCCGGAAATTTGCGAGGCGGTGCGGGCTCTTGTGGCTGCAGGAATGCCGGTTATGGGGCATATCGGCTTAACTCCACAGACTGCGAGCAGTTTGGGCGGATATAAGGTGCAGGGAAAAGACGCCAAATCAGCCCAAAAGCTGCTTGCTGATGCTCGTGCCCTTGCAGAAGCAGGAGTTTTTGCCATTGTCATGGAATGCATTCCCGACAAGTTGGCCAAGGTCATAACTGAAAATGTTGCCGTGCCGACCATTGGTATTGGGGCAGGAGTCTTCTGCGATGGTCAGGTGCTTGTGACCCATGACCTTCTCGGTATGTTTGATAAGTTCGTGCCCTCCTTTGTCAAAGGGTATGTGAACCTTTCACCCCAGATAAAAGATGCGATAGCCGCTTTTAGTCAGGAAGTAAAGTCCGGCAGTTTTCCTGACGAAAAACACAGCTTTACAATTCAGGTTGACGTCGATCAGCTTGTTACGGATGACGGAGATGCATAACGTATGGATTTAGCCACTATTATAGGTCTGGTCGGTGGTGGAAGTATCATCTTGCTGGCGATTATTCTTGGTGGCTCCGCCGGCATCTTTTTTAATGTACCTTCCCTATTGATTGTTTTCGGGGGGACCTTTGCCACGGCGTTTATCCGTTTTGGCATGGGTGATGTCCTTAATTCCATAAAGGTCGCTAATAATGTTTTTGCCTCAAAATTGAGCGTGCCGGAGCAGGTGATTAAAGAAATAGTCAATCTTGCCAACATTGCCAGAAAAAACGGACTCATTGTTCTTGAGCAACAACCCATAGAAGATCCGTTTCTGAAAAAAGCCATCATGTATTGTGTTGATGGGCATGAAGCTGAATTTATAGAGGAAGTTCTGAAAAAAGAGGTCAGTCTCACCGTGGAGCGTCATGATGTGGGGCGGAAGGTTTTTGCCGGCATGGGAGACGCCGCACCGGCCTTTGGCATGATCGGAACCCTGATCGGGTTGGTCCAGATGCTGGCCAATATGAGCGATCCTGCTTCCATTGGACCTTCTATGGCTGTTGCCTTGCTGACAACCCTGTACGGAGCGGCAATAGCCAATCTCTTCATGCTGCCCATTGCCGACAAGCTTGCCTTGCGCAGCCAGGAGGAAGAACGTAATCGAAAACTGATTATCGAAGGTGTGCTGGGAATTTTGAAAGGTCTGAATCCCAGAGTTATGGAAGAATTTCTTGAAACGTTTCTCCCTCCAAAGGAGCGCTCCTCTGGAGATGAAAGATAAGCTGATACTTGATGACTTTGAAACAAGCCCCTTTAGAGCCGTTTTCTTGTGTGTCGCTGATTGGAGGTGACAAATAGGCGGGGCCATTTTTTTGATTTCGCAAAAAAATTCAAGTTTCGTTTAAAGGATGGAAGAGCATGGCCGACGATGAAAAAAAACAGGAATGTCCACCTGGTGCTCCGATCTGGATGTGCACATTTGCCGACCTTATGTCGCTTTTGCTCTGCTTCTTTGTTCTGCTCCTTTCTTTTTCCGTCATGGATGCCCAGCAGTATTATAAGGTTGCCGGTTCCATGAAAGATGCTTTTGGTGTTCAGCGAGACGTCATCAAGCCTGTGCCCATGCAGGGCGAAAAAATGATTTCAGCGACTTTTGAGTCTGTTCCCCTTCATGTGCAGATTCAAGTTGCCAGGTCATTGTCGGAAGATATAAGCCAGCATGACATTGAGGCTGATTATACGGAAAATGGTTTGATTCTCAGGGTCAAGGGCGGGATTGCCTTTGATTCGGGCCGGGCCACAATTAAAAAAGATTTTCTGCCTTTTCTTGATAAGCTGGGGAAACTGGCTGTGGAAAAAGATCTGGCCATTGAGGTGAGCGGTCATACCGACAATGTGCCGCTGAAAAAAGGGCAAAGTTCCTATCGTACGAATTGGAGTCTTTCCTCTGCAAGGGCGGTGGGGGTAGTTGAATACTGGCTTGAGAAAATGAAGATCCCGCCGCAAAAATTGTCCGCTGTTGCTTATGCTGACGGCAGACCCCTTGCCTCAAATGATTCTGCAGAGGGGCGAGCCGCAAACAGGCGGGTGGAATTCAAAATACGGCCTGCAAATCCGAAAGTTATCGTTACCGGAATCGAGTTGGAACAAAATCCGGTCAAGGAAGTTATTCCAGACAAATAGAGCTGATCCTATGACAGATAAATATCAAGATGGTCCTGATAGACGACAATCAGTCAGAGTTGTCGGGCGCAATCTCTTTCATTTTCAACGAATTTCCCCTGAAAAATTCGCTCACATTTACAAAGATTTTGAAGCCGGTATTCCTCCCCACAGCCAGGAGGGACTTGCCGACATTCAGATGTTTATTGGGGCACAAAGCGCTCTGACACGTATAGGTGAGCGAGATAAAGATCTTGGCGATTTTCTTGCTCACCTTGATACGAAAATTAATCTCCTCTTGAAAAAAGCAACAGAAGGGCAGACCATTTTTGATAAACTCAAGCTCAGCGACCTGAATCTAAGCGGCAAGGGCATTTCTTTTATCGCCACGGAAGAAGTTAAGCTTGGTGATATTCTTGAACTCCATATTGCGCTGCTTCCTGCCTACACGTATGTATATTGCTTTGGAAAGGTAATGGCCTGCAAGGTCCTTGCCTCGCAAGGTGACGAACCTCGCATGGAGGTGGCGGCTGAATTTGTTCTTATCATGGAGGAAGATCAGGAAAAACTGATTCAGCATAATTTCAAGCAGCAGAGTCTGGCTCTCCGGAACAGGCGGCTGAATAAGGGATGATGGTTACGGGTAAATTAAAATGCGGGAAATAGAATCTGCTGCAATAACTGAAGCCGTAAAAAATATCACAATGGCGGCGGGATGCGATCTTGAGCCGGATATTCTTGAAGGCCTTCTCAAGGCAAGGGACCGGGAAACATCTCCTCTGGCCAGAAATATACTTGAACTTTTTCTGCTCAATGCGGATGTGGCAAGCCGGGAAAAAATTCCGGTGTGCCAGGATACCGGCGTGGCTGTTGTTTTTGTCGAACTCGGTCAGGATGTTCATGTTGTTGGAGACCTGAACGACGCTATTCAAAAGGGTATCAAGGAAGGCTATGGGGAAGGGTATCTGAGAAAATCTGTCTGCGATCCCATAACCAGGGTCAACACCGGCACAAATACGCCGGCTGTTATTCATTTTGAGCTTGTTCCGGGAAGCAAGATAAAGATTTTTATGCTTCCCAAGGGATGCGGCAGCGAGAATATGAGCGGCCTGACCATGCTGCCGCCATCCGCCGGTTTGAAGGGAATGGTTGATTTTGTCGTGAACCAGGCTGTCAATGCCGGACCCAATCCATGTCCGCCGATTCTTGTCGGAGTCGGAATGGGGGGCACCTTTGAAAAAGCCGCGATTCTCGCCAAGAAGGCGCTGACCCGCTCACTCGGCAAAGCCAGTCCCAGACAGGATGTTGCTGCGCTTGAAGAGGAAATTTTAGATAAAATCAATGAGATGGGACAGGGTGTGCAGGGACTGGGAGGAGTGAACACGGCCCTTGCCGTTCACATTGAATCTTTTCCCTCACACATTGCCAGTTTGCCTGTGGCTGTCAATATTCAGTGTCATGCCCATCGACATAAAGAGATTACTATCTGAGGTATTACGATGTCTTTGCTCCGCAGTAAGACGGCTTTTATGGAAGATTTAAAAGAGGTTGAAATTCCTTTTAAACAAGGTGTTGTTGAGTCCTTGAATGCCGGAGACCTGATCAGCCTCAGTGGAACTCTTTTTACCGGCAGGGACCAGACCCATAGGCGTATGATTGATTTACTTGATCAAGGCCAACCTTTACCTGTCGATCTGGCCGGACAGCTCCTTTACTATGTCGGGCCAAGCCCGGCCAAGCCGGGGCAGGTTATTGGTGCCGCCGGTCCCACAACCAGTTATCGGATGGACACCTACACCCCCAGACTGCTTGAACTTGGCTTGAAGGCTACCATGGGAAAAGGGTCACGTTCCATGCCGGTGCGCGAGGCAATGAAAGAAAGAGGGGCTATCTATCTTGCTGCATTCGGCGGTGCCGGGGCCTATTTGTCGAAATGCATCGTCAGTGCCGAACTCGTGGCTTTTGAGGATGCCGGCCCGGAGGCGCTTTTCAAGTTTGTTGTGAAAGGGTTTCCAGCCGTTGTTATCAATGATGTCCACGGTGTGGACTATTATGAAGTGGTTAAAGGGCAGGGTAAATAAGGCCCGAATAATTTGGGTTCATCTCGGATTGTATTTAAAATATAACGAGAAACCATACCACCACCACGTTGATCAGTGAAATAAGAACAGCAGCAGATCCCATGTCCTTCGCCCTTCCGGACAGGACGTGAGTTTCAGGACCAATTCTGTCCACCACGGCTTCCACCGCGCTGTTGAAAAGCTCTGCCATAAGAACCAGCATAAGAGTGCCCAGCAGAAGGGCTCGTTCTATTCCGTTTTCTCCGAGCCATAAGGCAAGCGGACTCAGGAAAAGGCATAAGAGGGTTTCCTGTCTGAAAGCAGATTCATTTTTCAGAGCTGAGCCGAATCCGGCAACTGAACAGTTAAAAGCTCGGAAAAGGCGCGTTAGGCCACTGCCGTTTATCGGTGTTTTTTCTCCACTCATGCTTATCCTCCCTCTTTTGAAAGCAGTAAAAGATACCATAATTTTTAAGCCCTATACAAAGGATTTTCTTGTTCCATTCAGACTGATCTCCATGTAATGAGGGCAGCTAGGGATTTGAAAAATGTGGGACGTTTTTGGCGCTAGAAAGTCGGAAACGTTGAAAGGGCTTGGGGAGATAATTTAATAGGCACAGCTGGATGGAAGTGTCTTTACGGGCTTTTTCGTAACAGGGCATGAACGAAAACAGCTCCTGGACAAACCTGTCCAGGAGCTGTGATTGCCAATGAAAATGGCGGAAACCTTCTTAAAGAGACAAGTTTAATTTACCGAACACAGCAAGACCTTTCAACAGCATCAAGGCCTGTTTCAGCTGGTTGTCCCTGGAGATCTCTTCGCTTAATTTGTCATCTTCTTCGCTTTCCTCTACAGCCTGGTCCGACTCTGATTCCTGTTCAGTCTCACCGTTTTTCATGTGGTGTTTCAGATCTTTTTCTCTGAGGAAGTGAGGTTTTTTCTTGTCTTTGTCTTCAGTTTTCGGATCTGCAAACTCGGTGGCAACCATAATATCAGGGGTAATGCCCGTTGCCTGGATTGATCTTTCATTTGGCGTGTAGTAGCGTGCGGTAGTCAATCGCAGACCGGCTCCATTGTTCATCGGAATGATGGTTTGTACTGAGCCCTTGCCAAAGGTCTGGGCTCCAAGGATAAGGGCACGTTTGTGATCCTGCAGGGCACCTGCCACGATCTCCGAGGCACTGGCACTTCCTTCATTTACCAGCACGATAATAGGAAAAGCATATTTTTTACCGTTTGGATGGGCCTTGAACTCCATGTTCTGCTCTTTCATCCGGCCCTTGGTGGAAACGATCATCCCTTCATCAAGAAAGATATCGGAAATCTTGACTGCCTGGTCGAGCAGGCCGCCGGGATTGTTTCGCAGATCAATAATTAAGCCGTGCAGTTTCCCTTCCTTGTCTTCAAGTTTGTCCAGTCCATCTTTGAACTCCTTGGTGGTTTTGGACTGAAAGCTGCGAATCCGCAAATAGCCATAACCGGGTTCGAGAACTTTTGACTTGACGCTGATAAGAGGGATAACGTTGCGGACAATGGTAATGTCTTTCAGTTCCGTGAGGCCTTCTCTGTGGACGGAGATGGTTACTTCCGTGCCTTTTGGTCCACGCAGTTTCTTGACTGCTTCCATGAGGCTCATATCTTTTGTGGACTCCCCGTCAATTTTCAAAATTTTATCCTGGGCTTTCACGCCCTCTTCAAAGGCGGGAGTCCCTTCGATAGGTGAGACAACGGTGAGAATGGAGTCTTTCATGGTAATTTCGATACCAATGCCGGAAAAGCTGCCTTTGGTTTCGATTTTCAACTCCTGGAAATCATCAGGCTTCATAAAAGAGGAGTGCGGATCAAGAGTTGCCAGCATTCCTTTTATGGCGCCTTCAATAACTGCATTTGTATCTATCTCTTCAACATAATTTTTCTGCAGCAGGCTGAGAACCGCGGAAAACGTCTCCAGATTCTTGTAAATGTCCTGAGTCTTTGCCTGCACCCCTGAAGTACGTTCCCACAGAAAAAGGGAGAAAATAGGAAGACAGATTACGGCAATGAGGATTATTTTTTTTACGGTATTTTTTTCTTTTTTCATGGGGATACCAATATGGAGTTCAACAGTGAGAAAATATGATAGTCAAAACAGAGTACATTTTAAGAGTGTATCACGTTCAATTCGTTCCGACAATGTCAAAACAAATTTCTTTACGATAAGGTTTGTCTTCGATCTGTATCAAAAAAGGAAAATAATTCCAGCGCCCCATTGAAACTCGGAATGCCAGCTTACCGCCAGGGAAAGGTCTTTGTTGAGCATATAGGACAGCTCGGCTCCCCCTTCCCACTGGTCATGACTGTCATATTCCGTTTCCCCGCCAAGATGAAGGCGGGGTGTCAAAGGCAGTTCTTTTTCCAGCTTGAAACGGGTGCCGCCGTCTGAGTCAAGCCAGAGCCGGGATTCAATGTTTAACGGCAGAAGATAATGCAATCCGGCAACGGCACGGGTTTTCTCTGTCTCACTTGCCTCACCAAGCATGTCGCCGCCCATGAAAATGGAGAAAAAGCGATTGAAGTAATGTTCCCAGGTCAGGATGCCTTCCCAGTCATTTTTTTCCACCTCCTCCCAGCCGACTTCCCATTGCAGTGAGATCGAATTAAGGCTGCTTGACAGGGATAAGGAACCGTCAGTCATTTGACTCAGTATGTGGGTTTCTCCGGCAAAATACCAGCTTTCCTCGTAAAGTTTGTCACGTACCGCGGCAACTTCAGCAGACGGCGCAAAATTTTCATAGTGGACAACTCGTGCCATGCCGCTTTTCATATGGTACAGCAGGTGGCAGTGGAAAAACCAGTCGCCGATCTCGTTGGCATCAAATTCAATTACGGTCGTTGACATCGGTGCCACGTCCACTGTGTGTTTCAGCGGCGCATACTCTCCCTGCCTGTTGAGTACCCGGAAAAAGTGGCCGTGAAGATGCATGGGATGATGCATCATGGTGCGGTTGATCATATGGAATCGGACCACCTCTCCTTCATGGATGCGGATTGTATCTTGTGCCGAAAGAGGTTTGTTATTTAAAAACCAGACATAGCGCTCCATGTCGCCGTCAAGGGTGAGCCTGATGTCTCTGATTTTTCTGTCGGCGCTGAAATTTGTAGGGCTTAAGGCCCGCAGTTCATCGTATGGTGACCAGGGGCGCATTGTGTCCATTCCATCCATAGCCGTCTTCTCTGCATTGGCAATATCCGGTCCCAAAAAAGTGAAATCCTTTCCGTGTTTTTTGCCGCTTCTGTTTATTGCCGGATTTTCTGCTTCAGGGGAATGGCTCATGTTTTTCATAGGGGAGCCGGTGGATTCCATGGGCTTGCCGGGCGAATGTTCCATGCTGCCGTTATGCATGTCGTGCCCCATGTTCGATTCGCCATGGTTCATGGCATGATCCATATTGGGCTCACCATGCTGCATGCTGTGGTCCATGACTGGTGCGTCATGATGCATATTTTCGTGCCCCATCATGCTTCCCATGTCCATGGAATTCATTGCCGCCATGCCAGGCTGGTCGAATTTTCCGGCTTCTACATCCTTATCCGGCATGCCCATAGAGCCTGCCGGAGTGAGAGCAAAGACGCGTTTGAAATCAAGCTCTCCCATTGAGTGGTAGACATTCGGTTTGGGAATGTCAGGAGCGTACTGTTTTTTGCCCGAGCCAAACCAGGTCGAAGAAAAAGCGGATGAGTCGTGTGCTGTGGCGCGAAATTCATAGGAGCCGGAAGAAGGGGTTTTGATGAGGAGGTCATAGGTCTCAGCCACTCCAATGAGCAGGCGTTGTTTTTCGAGTGGTTCAACCGCAATGCCGTCGGCGCTGACGATTGTCATCGGACCGCCGGCAAATTCCACCAGAAAAAATGTCGTTGCAGAGCCGTTTATGAGGCGCAGCCGAATCGTTTCACCAGGATGAGCTTTTAGAGTTGTTTCAGGACTGCCATTGGCAAGAAAGCGGTCATAGGCAACATCAGAGATATCCATGGGAGGCATACGCTGCAGCTCGCGTATGAAAAAGTCGTCAAGCATACCCATTTTCAGAGCACCGAACACACTTTGGGCGCTGCCTTTTTCAAGTGCGTACCACTCACTGCCGCGTTTTAAGGTTCGTAAAACAGTGTGCGGGTCTTCATCGGTCCAGTCGGAAAGGACGATGACATGCTGCCGATCTGAGGCGTTGTGATGCTGATCGCCTTCAATAACGATGGAACCGTATACCCCGCGCTGTTCCTGGAGGCGTGTGTGGGAATGATACCAGTAGGTCCCGCTCTGTCGGATCGGAAATTCATAGGTAAAGGTCGCGCCCGGGGCAATTGGAGGAAACGTGATATACGGGACACCATCCATGTCCGGGGGAAGCAGGATGCCATGCCAGTGAATGGATGAATCGACATCCATTTTATTATGAACATGGATACGGGCTCTGTCTCCTTCGTTGAAGCGAAGCGTGGGGCCGGGGATTGTCCCGTTTATGGTCATGGCCTGCACGGCTGTGCCTGTGAAATTGACTTTTTGTTTTTTTATAACAAGATCATAGTCAACCGTTTCTGCCCAGGCCGAAGACATGAATAGAGGAGTGAAAAAAAACGACAGGATAGAGAGAGTGGTGAAAATTCGATTCTTCATGCTTCCTCCTTAATTTGTTTTGATCGTTTCATTCCTCACTCTTGAATCTGCTCACCAACATTTTTAAACGAAAGGAACGATGGGTCGAGCCACTCAAGAGGATCAAGTGCCTCGGTGTTATGGCGTATTTCAAAATGAAGCCCTTCCTGTAACAGCCCGGTGTGACGGCTGGATACAGCAATTTTTTCATTTTCTTCAACAAAATCACCTACTTTTTTCAGAATCTCGCCGACACCGCTCATCAGCGTGAAATAATGGTTGCCATGGTCAATAATCACCAGTTGGCCGTAGCCGCGTAATGCCCCGGCATAAACGACTTTGCCTTCGAAAACGGCAACAACATCCGCGCCTGGAGCTGATTCGATGTCAATGCCGTTTGTAAAGGATGTGACGCCGAAGGTTGCATCCGTCTTTTCTCCAAATTTTTGCAAAATGGATCCTGTTGTCGGCAGGGGGAGTTTGCCCTTGAGGCTTGCAAAACCACGGGCTGCAGCCGGTTTTCTCTTTTTGAAGGCCTTTAAAGGGTAGTCCCTGATTCGTTGTAATTCCCGTTCTTCTTTAGCGGTTGTCGCTTTTTCTTCCAGGTTCGCCAGGGTTTTCTTCAGATCATCAGCAGCTTTTTCCATCTCCCTGATGGCCTGCTGGTAGAGTTTTTTCTCTGTTTTGGTGCGTTCCAGCAGTTTCCTGCGTTCGAGTTTGACGGCAGCCAGTGATTTCTGCTGTTCCATAACTTGATCCGCGGCCTGTTTCAGTTTGATCTTTTCCGCCTCATGGGCAAGCCGTGCGGCTTCCAGTTCGATCATTTTATCTTTGTAGGAGGCAATGACCTGATAATCGTATTTAAGCATCAGGTGAAAATATTCCTGAAAGGTCAACAGTTCCGGCAGAGAAGAGGCTGAAAAGATAACGTTCATGATGCCTATGTCGCCCATTCGATAATAGGCGGCAAGCCTTTTTTTCATGTGTTCGCCCAGTTTCTTTTTTTCCTGGGAGATCTTTTCCATTTCCTGCTTTTTTTCAAGAAAGAGTTCGTCCTGCTTGTCCATTTCTTCCTGGAGATCTGAAAGCTTACGGCTTTCAGCAAGTATTTTTTCATTGAGCTTTTCCAGCTCGGCAAGCAGATCTATCTCCTTGGACTTTGATTGGGCAACTTTACTCTCATGGCTACGAATCCCTTTTTTTACGCGATCTATCTTCTTTTTCTGCTCAAATACCTCTTTGTCATATTGCTTGATATCTTCCAGGTCTATGTCTGTTGCGGCAGCAGGACGGCTGTGACACAGCACGGCAACGCAGCCCATGGCTATGGTGACGTAAAAAAAGAGTCTATGCAAAAGGTTGAGGCAATATTTCATTTCCGGACAGGTACTGTCTAAATTTTTAAAAATTTTCGAATTGAAAGAAGGCTTCCCAATACGCAGAGAAGAACACTACAGAGCAGAATAGCGGTGCAGTGGGACCAGGGAAGAAAATTCAGTTTAAAAAGGTTCACCAGGCTCGGTCCTGCAAAATGACTTTTGATCCACTGAAAAAGAGAAAAAAGAGAGAGCAAACCTATTCCCGCACCCACAAAACCGAGGAGAAAACCTTCAATAAGTACTGGCCCCTTGATATAGCTGTTTGTGGCGCCAAGGTAACGAAGAACCTTGAGTTCTTTTTGACGGGCGTACAGGCTCAGGCGGAGCGTGTTTGATACCATGAACATAGTTGTAAGGATGAGAAGGGAGCCGCTGATTATCACAATAAATCGGAGCAGCTTGGTGAAATACTCAAAGCGTTCGACCCAGCCATGTCCGTACTGGACTTTTGCGGTGCCGGGGAGGTTCTCCAGATAATCGGAAAAATCCTTTATTCTGCTCAGGTTCTTAAGGTCTTTGTGCGGGTATATCTCAACAGAATAGGGCAGGAAGGAGGAGTCGAGATCCTCAAGCACATCCCGGTCATTGCCGAGCTGGTCGCGTAACTGTGCAAAGGCCTCATCCGGAGTGATAAAGACTACCTTGTCTACTTTGCTGAAGCTTTCTACTTTTTTTGTGAAAAGTATCTGTTCATCTGCTGTTAATCCTGAGTCCAGATAGACTATGAGTCGCAGTTCTTCCCCGAGTCTCACTCCTGTCTGAACCATATTGACATAAATAAGATAAAAGAAAGAAAAAATAAGAACGGACAGGGTGACAGTAAGCAGGGTCATCAACTGAAGACCCCAGGACTGGAGGACATTCCTGCCTGTTTGTGTGAAGATAAATGTAAGAAGTCTCATGGGAGAAAATTATTTTTCTTTGTTGTTAAGTAACTATTCAGCTGCACCTCATCTTTGAACGATCAGGCCTGCTCACATAGACGGGCTATAGCCTCGCAGGCCTGCTTGTCCAAATCTAAGGCACATCTGAATAGTTACGGCCTGGAGTTGAGGCCCATTTCGAGCCCTCGCTGAATAGATACGTTGTTAATATCATGAATTTACCCTCTGTAATTCACCCTGCTGTAATTCGAACTGCTGATGATGGGTTCCCTGGTAGATTGATTTATCGTGGGTAGCGATGATGATTGCAGAACCACTTTCATTCAGTTCATGGAAAAGGTCCATCACCTGGCTGGTGGTCTGCGGATCCAGGTTGCCGGTGGGTTCGTCGGCAAGTATGAGGGGAGGAACGTTGGCCGCAGCCCTTGCAATGGCAACCCTCTGTTGCTCTCCCCTGGAGAGTTTGCCGGCCGGTTTGTGTATTTTTTCCGACAGCGAGAGTTTTTCGAGCAATTCAAGGACCCGTTGCTTGATTTCTTTTTTGTTTTTAAACTGTACTTCCATTGCCATGGCAATATTCTGGTAAACGGATTGTCTTGGCAGCAGCCTGAAATCCTGGTAGGCAACGCCGATACGCTGTCTGAGTTTCTGGGTGGCGTTGGAGTTGAGTTTGTTCAGGTCGTTCCCGCCGATCTCAATGAGACCTTTTGTGGGGCGTTCGAGGCGGCAGAGGAGTTTCAGGAGAGTTGTTTTTCCAGCCCCGCTGGCACCGGTCAGGAAGACGATTTCTCCTTTGCGGGCTGTAAAAGAAACATTACGGAGGGCCACAACATCAGGAGGGTAGATTTTTGTTACTTTAACAAGTTCCACAATGATACTTTTCTCGTCACCCTCTGAATGATCCTCCATGGACGGTTGAAAAGTAAACGTTGGTCTGTCTTCGGTATGTTCTTGCATGATTTCAAATTTTGATTTCAATAAATTGTTCTTTGGGTGCTTCGTGGGCAACAGCCTATTTAAAGATGAGCTTTGACGTTATCCTCACCTTAAACTGTTTTTAAAAGAAATTGACACCTTTTTCGTGTATATTGTATATCAAAAGTACGTAATAATTGAAATTTATTTCAAATACAACCGTAACTGTCCATCTGCACCCCATCTTCGTGCGATCTGGCCTGCTCACATAGGCCACTATAGATTCGCAGTCCCGCTTACACGAATCTGGGCCACATCTGCACAGTTACAGGCCGGAGCTAGGGCACGTTTTGTGTTTTAGCTGAATTAGTACATACAACCAATCTTAAGCGGTTTGTTCCGAGTTGAAGCACCATAAGTCAATTGCGTTGAGTCAAAGAGTTATGATGTTTTATCAGAGCGAAGCCTGTTAGCGCGAAACCGTGAACCGAAATAAGCGAGAGTCCATTGGCTGAACCTCTAACCGCAGAAAATAACTCCCCGGAAGCGCCTTCAACGAAACCTTTCCCTCGTATCATCGGGCAGAGTAAGCCATTGCTTGAGGTTTTTCAAATTGTTGAAAAGGTTTGTGATACCAATACCACTGTATTAATTCAGGGTGAGAGCGGTACAGGGAAAGAACTTATTGCCCAGGCTCTCCATTATAGAAGTGAGAGAAGAGATGCGCCTTTTGTTCCTGTGAACTGCGGGGCCATACCGGGGGAGCTCCTTGAAAGCGAACTCTTTGGCCATGAGAAAGGTGCCTTTACCCATGCCGTCCGAACCCGTCTCGGACGTTTTGAACTGGCCCATGGGGGAACGGTTTTTCTGGATGAAATTGCCGAAATGAGTCCCATGCTCCAGGTTAAACTTCTGAGAGTACTCCAGGAAAAACAGTTTGAGAGAATTGGCGGCACAAAGACGATTACGTCTGATTTCCGAGTGATTGCCGCTACAAACAGGGACCTTGAGGAGGAAGTGGCGAACGGCGGTTTCAGAGAGGATCTTTATTACCGTCTGACTGTCGTGCCCATTCAAGCTCCGCCCCTGCGGACCAGAAGTTCGGATATTCCCCTTCTGGTGGAAAGTTTTATCGAAAAATTCAATAGTTCCAAAAAAAGATCGATTAAAGGAATATCTGATGAGGCCATGAATTTTCTGCTTCACTATTCCTGGCCTGGAAATGTACGTGAACTTGAGAATGTCATTGAAAGAATGGTGATTCTTGCTTTAGACGACGATACTCTCACTGTTGACGATTTACCGCAGCGTATTCTTGACCCGGAACATCGGGTCGATCATACTGGAGAAATCCCGGCCCAGGGCTTATGTCTGAGTGAAGAGGTGGCTGAGTTTGAAAAACGATTAATTATCCAGGCCCTGGATCAAACCGACTGGGTGAAAAATCGTGCTGCAAATCTCCTGCAGGTTAACCGGACGACGCTTCTTGAAAAGATGAAAAGGTATGGAATTGTTAAAGGAAATTGATTGTCATATTTCTTTTCAAAGGACCTCCTTTGCCTCCCTGTTTTTCCTTCTGTTTTTTCTGCTGTGCAATTTCTCGGTTTTTTTCGCCTCCGTTCCCAATACTTTTGCTGGGGAAGATAAAACCGAAGAAGAAGCTTTGCAGGAGATTTTAAAAAAGCGTGAGGAAAAACTCTGGAAAGCAGCCAATGAG
The DNA here is from genome assembly GCA_020444175.1 of Desulfobulbaceae bacterium. GTDB lineage: Bacteria > Desulfobacterota > Desulfobulbia > Desulfobulbales > SURF-16 > JAHLLM01. Next base: position 19,125 of record JAHLLM010000041.1, read on the forward strand.
GCTTTCCTTACCGGTGAAGACAAAGAGGCTGCCGATCTTTATCGTCAATATTACCGGAAATATCCGGACTCCCCCAATGCGGAAGAAGCCTTGTGGAGTACGGCAAACCTCCACATGAATCTTGCCCTGGCTGATCCGGAAGCCGATTGGGGAAAGGTAAAAGATCTTTTCAGGACTTTTACCCTTGATTTTCCCCAGTCTCCTCATCTTGGGGATGCCTATTTTTTCGTTGGCAGAAGTTTTTACCACATGCGTTATTACCGGGAGGCATTGACCTATTGGGGGCTTTTTCTCAAACGATTTCCCGATTCAGAAAAAGTAAATGAGGCCAGGTACATGAAGGCGCGGGCTCTGCTTGATATTGGCCGGACCTCAGAGGCCAAAGCCGCTTTCAGAGAGTTAAGCCAGAGCCCTGATCCGATTTACAGCCTGAGGGGGCAAAGTGGTGAAGCGCATATTCATTTTGCCAACAATGAATACCATGATGCTTTGGCCATTTATCTTAAAATTCTTCGCAAAAATCCGTCCTTTTATATCAATGATCCTGATATGCTCAGAAACAAAGGAATTGCTAATCTGAGAGTCGGCAATAGGGAAGAGGGGCGGCAAGATTTATTCAAGTACCTCAATTTGACCGGATTGACCGCTTCGCGCCCTGAAATTCTTTTTGAACTTGCGGAGAGCTATGTGGATGAAGGAAAAAATGATACTGCCAGACGGCTTTTTGAACAGATAATTGATGAAGGCGCAGACGAGGACAGAGTCGTTGTTTTAAGCCGTTTTCGAATTGCCCATATGGAAGAAACGCAGGATAATCCAGAGGAAGAGGAGAAGATCCTTTCCCCTGAGGGAGACGAGCCGTTTCATGATGTGCTGGACCGTCATTATACTGACCCCTTGAGCCAGGATGCCCGGTTTGATCTGGTTAAACGATTTTGGGAACGGCAGGAATACGATAACGCCTATGATATGGGGAAAGCCTATCTGCGTTATGAAACCGTTGAAAAAGAAAAAAAAGAAATCCTGGATATCATGGGCAAGGTACTTTACGTGCGCATGGAAAAGTTGTTTCAGGAAAAAAAATATGAGCAGATCTATTCCCTTTATCAGGATGAGTATACGTATCTGAAGGAATACACCGGAGGGGAACTGCTCTACCTGGTTGGCCGTGCTCTGGAGGAAATGGCACTCTACCGGCAGGCTGGAGTTGTTTATTATCGGGCTCTGGGACTTACATTGAGTGATGCGAGAAAACTGGACCTCTATATCCATCGGGCTCAGTCATATCTGGCGGATAATGATATTAAATCTGCCCAGAGACTTTTGAAATACCTGCGCAAGATTTATGCAGATAATCCGGCCATGGGGGAGATCTGTTCTTTAAGCGGTCGTTTGCGGGAAATTCAAAAAAGAAATTCCGATGCCTTGAAATTTTATCGGATTGCTGTAGAAAACCCGACTTTTGCCGAAAAGAAAAAGCAATATGCCGGTGATTATCTCCGTCTGCTGCTTGACCAGGATGAACTCCTCGAAAATGCGGCTATTCTTGAGACCTTCCATGGGGAAAAGTGGCTTGATCCCGGGCAGCTCCAGTATTGGTATGGAAAACTCGGCCAGGAGTATGAAGCACAAAATAACTTTGATAAGGCTATAGAAGCCTATCGTTCAGCCTTAGCTGATGACATGCCCCAGGGAGATGAGACTGCCCAGTTGATGCATATTCACCTGGGAGATGCCTTGTTGCTTCAAGGCGTGACAAAAGAGGGAATTGACAATTACCAAAAAGCGCTTGACGGGAAAAGTGAGCTTGTTAAAAAAATGGCGCAACAGAGATTGGATCAGGAAGATATTAAAAAGGCCATGTCTGAAACAGAAGCGGTCCTGAAGAATTAATAATGGATAATGGATAATGGATAAGTTGGAAATGATATATCCGGCCGCCAACCAGCAAAACAACCCAATTAACCAATTAACCAATTAACCAATTAACCAATTAAACCAATTAAACCAATCAACAACCACATGTCTGAACAGTCCGGTAAAATTCTGATAGTTGATGATGAGCGGGACCTGCGCATGAGTCTTTACGAGGCTCTCAATCGCCAGGGGTATATGGTGAGTGTCGCCGAAAATGGCGCCATGGCCCTGGAGATGATGAAGAAAAATCCCGCAGATCTGATCATTAGTGATATCAACATGCCGGAAATGGATGGGCTCGATCTCTTGCAGGCCATCCGTATAACATATTCCGATCTCCCTGTTGTAATCATCACCGGCCATGCCACTGTCGAAACAGCTGTTACCGCCATGAAGCTCGGGGCCTTTGATTATCTCCTTAAACCGTTTCCCGTGGAGATTATTGTCGAAACAGCGGCCAGGGCCTTTGCCGGCAATGGTACACCCAAGGAAAAGTCAGCTGGTCAGGTGCGACAGGAAAAACCGGGAGCCGGCCGGAGAAAATCAATAATCGGCAATGACACAAAGCTTTCTCGGATTCTGCAGAAGGCAAAAAGCGTGGCTTCAAGCAAGGCGACGGTACTCATCCTTGGAGAATCAGGTACGGGTAAAGAGATGATTGCCCGGTATATACATGAGGAGAGCAACAGGAATGAAGGGCCGTTTGTCGCCTTAAACTGTGCCGCATTACCCGAAGGGCTGCTTGAAAGTGAGCTTTTTGGGCATGAAAAGGGGTCTTTTACCGGGGCTGTGTATACGAAGAAAGGCAGATTCGAACTTGCTGATTGCGGGACCCTGCTTCTTGATGAAATAGGTGAAATTCCCCTGCATCTGCAGGCCAAGCTGCTTAGAGTTTTGCAGGAAGAGGAGGTTGACCGCCTTGGTGGGAAAGGACCGGTAAAGGTCGATGTGCACGTCGTCGCCACCACGAACCGCAATCTTGAGGAGGCGGTTAAGAATGGAGAATTTCGCCAGGATCTCTATTATCGTCTTAATGTCATTCCGTTGACACTTCCTCCCTTGCGGGAAAGGAAGGAGGATATTTTTTTACTGGCCCAGTATTTTATCCAGAGTTATTCCGAGCAGTATGACAAACAGGAAAAAAAGATGTCCGCCGAGTCCCGCCGCCGTTTTTTTGAGTATTCCTGGCCCGGAAATATCCGGGAAATGGAAAATCTTGTTGAGCGAGCCGTGCTGCTCAGTTTAAGCGATGAACTGGAACCCTGGGATTTCTGGGATGAAGAGACGGATGGGGCTGACCTGGATATTTATACCCTTACTGACAATGATCAGAATCGTGACCCGAGTTTTTTTCATGAAACAGGCAATGGGGAGATGGCGAGCCTGAAAGATGTTGAGCGTCAAATGATCCTGCAGGCCCTTCAAAAAACTGACGATAATCGCACCCATGCCGCCAAGATGCTTGGCATCAGTGTCCGTACCTTGCGCAACAAACTTAACGAGTATCGAAATCAAGGTCTAATTACTTGATATCATAGTTTTTTCTTTTTTCTTTCCTTCTTTGTTTTCCTTGCTTTTTCTCCCCTTGAAAGAGGCCTTTTTTGGTAAAGGCATAATAATTGCAAATTTCTCCGGAAAAGAATCATTTTGTCCAAAGAGGAGAAAATTATGCCCATTAATAAACTGTTTGGTGGCCTTAATCATCTGGAGCAGGCTCTGAACCTCCGTTATGAGAGACAGGGGCTTATCCAGTCAAATATCGCAAACCTGGAAACCCCGGGTTATACAGTTCAGGATTTTTCCTTTGAAAAAGCCATGGAAACAGCCAAATTGAGCGAAGGGACCTTGAGTCGTACCAATCAGAAGCATATTGACCTTGATCCCGTTTCCGTGAGCCGGAGTCTTCAGTTTTCAAAGGAAAAACGTCCCGTTGATATTGATGAAGAGATGGTCAAACTCTCTGAAAACCAGCTTATGTATGAGATCGTCACGCGAATTGTCGGGAAAAAATTCGATGGTATAAAATACGCCATTGATGAAGGAGGAAAATAGGTATGGATATTTTGAAAGCCTTTGAAATAAGCGGTTCCGGTCTGAAGGCCGAGCGGGAGCGTCTTAATGTGACATCCATGAATCTGGCCAATGCCAATACCACCAGAACCATTGAGGGCGGTCCTTACAGGGCGAAATCAGTGGTTTTCGGCGCCAGGCGGCTGGATAATTTTCAGGAAGCGCTTAACTCCAGCGAAGCCAAATTGCGTAAGGTTGAGGTGGTGGAAGTCGTTGAGGATAATAAGGAATTTAAATCAGTTTATGACCCGTCCCATCCTGATGCGGATGAAAATGGCGTGGTTCTTTTCCCAAATGTTGATGTGCCTGAGCAAATGGTGGACATGATAAGCGCCAAGCGAGGATATGAGGCCAATGTCACAGCTATTGAGGCGGTGAAAAGTATGGCCCTGAAGGCACTGGATATCGGCAGAAGATAATTAAGGACAATGAATCATGATGGTCTCGCAAAAAGCTCTCAAGCTGACCATCCGCCAACGAAATATCAACAAGTTACATACTTGTCGGCGGCGGTTGAGGGGGGTTTTACGAAACCGTCAATCATTATCCGTTCTACGAGTTTGGATGCAATCGTAGCTCTGGATTGACATGTGAGAGTGAGGGTTAAAAAAAATGAAAACTTTACCAATGCAGTCGGTCAGGTTTGGAGAACCGGTAACCGCAGGGAAGTTGGAAAAAGAGCAGAAAATATCAGGAACCGGCTTTGGCGATGTTCTCAAGAAATCTCTGGAAACAGTCAATTCCAGGATGGAGGAGGCGAGTGCCCTCAGCGAGGGGCTCATTGCCGGCGAGCATGGAAACATCCATGAAACAATGATTGCCATGGAAAAGGCGGGAATCTCCTTCAGGCTGCTGACAAAAGTGCAGCAGAAGGCAATACAGGCATACCAGGATACAATGCGTATTCAGTTATAAGCCTGTTAATTGGTTTTGTTGGTTCGATGGGTTCGTTGGTTGAAAGCCCGCAACCAATAAAACCAACCAACCAACCAACCAATAAAACCAACGAAATTAATAAAACTAATAAAACCAACAAAACGGAAATCATATGGCACCTGTGAAAGATATTGTCGGACAAGGACTCTCGGTACTCAAAAACTTGACCATGTTGCAGAAGGTTATTGCAGGGGCAATTGTTGTCGTTGTACTGGGCGGAATGATATCCTTGACTATGATGGGAAGCAAGACGGAGTATAATGTCCTGTTCAGCGGCCTGTCGCCCGAAGACGCCGCCGGAGTGGTTGCCAAACTGAAAGAACAGAGAATTGAATATCAGTTGGCCGAAAGCGGCACCGCTGTTCTTGTTCCGTCAGGCAGTGTTTATGAGACTCGGTTGAGCCTTGCTGCCGAAGGTCTGCCACGGGGGGGAGGGGTTGGTTTTGAACTTTTTGACAAAAGCAGTCTCGGCACCACGGATTTTGTACAACGTTTGAATTATCAGCGCGCCGTTCAGGGTGAGCTTGCCCGCACCATACGTCAATTCAAACAGGTTCGTGATGCAAGGGTGCATATTGCCACGCCTAAAGAATCCGTTTTTGTGGAAGACACGAAGCCTGTCAGCGCCTCGGTGAGTCTTACCATGGCTGGACAAGAAAAACTGGCCAAAAGCGAAATCATGGCTATAGTTCATTTAGTGACCAGTGCTGTTCCGGGTTTGCTAACGGAAAACATCACCGTGGTCGACACCGTAGGGCGTCTCCTGTTTCGCAAGGAAGGGGATGAGGCAACCATGCTTTCCGCTACCCAGCTTGAATACCAGATTAAGATTGAAAATGGCTTGCGTAGAAAAGTGGAAAGCATGCTCGAAGAAGTGGTAGGCGTTAACAAGGCCCTGGCACGGGTAACCGTGGACATGGATTTTAATCAGGTTGATGTTACGGAGGAGAGTTTTGATCCGGAAGGCCAGGTTGTCCGCAGTGAACAGCTCTTGCTTGAGCAGGAAGGGGCCGGGGACGAAGCAAGCGGTATTCCCGGCGTCAAAGGACAACTGGCCACCTTCACTGAAACCGGGGATGTGGCAGGAGAATCCGGAAACTTTCGCAGAAAGAATTTTACAAGAAATTATGAAATTACCCGAAAAACCCGCCGCATTCAGGAAACCGGAGGTTCCATAAAAAGACTGTCCGTGGCGGTCATGGTTGACGGGGTATATGAGGAAAAGAAGGATAAAGACGGAAAGAAATCACTTGTCTACAAACCACGGAATGAAGAAGAACTTGCTCATTTTGTGAAAATGACACAAAATGCTATTGGGTATGATCCGGAGCGGGGTGATCAGGTGGAAGTGGTGGCCATGCCCTTTTATCTTTCTTCCATTGTTGAGCCCGGTCCCGACCCAATGGAAAAATGGCGCACCCTGGTTGAAAACCTGGCAGTACCGGTTGTCCTGCTCCTTATTGCTCTCGGCTTCCTTTTCTTTGTTGTTCGGCCGTTTCTGCGGCTCCTTCACAATCAGCAGGCTGAAGCGAAAAGGCAGGCCGATCTTGCTGAACAGGCTGCACTGGCCGCAGAGCAGCAGGAGTTGGAGGATGATGCCCTGAGGCCGCTTGGTATGTCTGACAGGGAGCGTATTTACAAACTGGCACAGAGTGATCCGGAACGGGCCGCAGATCTTGTAAGGCGCTGGTTGCGCGAGGAGATGTAAGAAATTGGTCAAGAAAAAAGACCCTTCAGCAGACACCCTGACCGGGGCGGAAAAAGCCGCGGTCTTTCTGTTGACTCTTGGTGAAGATTTTGCCAGTGAAGTTTTTAAACGTCTTGAAGAAGATGAAATCAAGATGGTTGGCCGGCAGATGTCCAAAATGGACAAGGTCGACCGTGAGGACATTGCCGCACTTCTGCGGGAATTCAAGACGGATGAAGGCGGGGATGAAATTTATCTTTCCGGCGATGATCTGCTTGAAACAGCTTTGAAAAGGGCTTTGAATACGGATAAGGCTTCTGAGATTCTGGATGATATCCGTTCCGACTGGCGTTTGACGCTTTTCCAGAAAGCACGAAAACTTGAGCCGAAAATTCTGGTCAACTTTTTGCGTAATGAACATCCCCAGACGGTTGCCCTCGTTCTGGCAGTACTTGAACACAGTCAGGCCGCAGCTATCCTTTCCGAGCTGAAAGAGGAGACTCAGATCGAGGTTGTCATGCGCATGGCCGAACTCGACAAAGTCAGCCCTGAAATCCTTGTTGATGTGGATCGTGTCCTGCAGGAGGAGCTGCTTTCTGTTGAAGGCATGGAAGGACAGCGCCTTGGCGGTGTGGAGGCGGTTGCCGAGATTCTGAATAACGCTGACCGTGCCCTGGAAACCCAGGTGCTCGAAGGAGTTGAGGAGCAGCGGGAAACTCTGGCCGAGGATATCCGACGCCTGATGTTCGTTTTTGAGGACTTGCTTGGTGTGGATGACCGAGGCATTATGGCCATTCTTAAGGAGGTTTCAACAGATGACCTCAAACTGGCCCTGAAAACTGCTTCTGAAGATCTTAAAGAAAAAATCTTTCAGAATATGTCTTCCAGAGCGGTGGAAATGCTCAAGGAAGATATGGAAATTATGGGGCCGACTCGCTTGAAGGATGTCGAGGCTGCCCAGCAGTCTGTTATCAAGATTGCCAAACGTCTGGAGCAGGAAGGAAAGATTCAACTCATGTCCGGTGGCGGCGGAGAGGACGAATTTGTCTAATATTATTGAATTTTCTGAAAAAATCGGCAAGGACAAAGGCGAAACCTTTGTCTCTTTCGAGAGCATGATGCCTCCTCCCAAAGGCAAGGAAAAGGTCGTTGACCCCCTTGAAGAGGTGAGAAGGCAGCAGGAAGAGATCCGCAAGGAATCGGAAGCCATGATTGCCAATGCCAATGCCGAAAAGGAACGCATTGAGCAAGAGGCTTACGGAAAGGGTTTCCAGCGCGGAGAGGAAGAGGGGCGGTCTGTCGGCCAGAAGGCGCTGGATGAAAAAATTGCCCAGGCCGTGCAGCTCATTGCAGCTCTGGAGCAGGAAAGAACATCGGTTCACAAGGAATATGAAGGGGATCTGTTAGCCCTTGTTAAAGTTATGGTTGACCGGCTTGTCGGGCATGAGGTTTCTGTTAATCCCCTTGTTATTGAGAGCTGCCTGCGTAAGGCCCTTGAGCATGTAGTGGAGGACTCCGCGGTTATGGTGCATCTCCATTTTGACGACCTGCAGCGCCTCAAGGAGATGAGTCTTGAGGACCCGTCCCTTCTTGAAGGGAAGAACCGGATTGAGCTGGTCGAAGACCCCACTGTTTCTCCCGGAGGGTGCCTTCTCAAAACAGATTTTGGGGAGATTGACGCCAGGCTCGAAAATTGCCGGGAAAAGCTTTTTGAGATCGTTGACAGGTCTTTTCTGGCGGCACTTTCCGAGGAATCGACGCCTTAATGAATCTGGCCAACTGTATTCAACAGGCATCGGACCAGCCACTTATTTCCATACGGGGCCGGGTGAACCAGGTGATCGGTATGGTCATCGAAAGCAAGGGACCCGGCATACCGGTGGGCAGTATTTGCGAGGTCGATGTTTTTAAGGGAAAAGGGCGCATTCCCGCCGAAGTTGTCGGCTTCAGGGAGGGTCGCGTTCTTCTTATGCCGCTTGGAGAAATGAGAGGTGTGGAGCCTGGCAGCGCCATCCGACTTGTTGGCGGTCAGGCAAGGGTGGCAGTTGCTTCTTCTCTCCTGGGCCGCGTTATTGACGGCCTGGGAAACCCCATGGACGACAAGGGCCCTTTAGAGGAAGGAGCTGACTATCCCCTTTATGCCGAGCCGCTTAATCCCATGAAACGGGAACGCATTACCGAGCCGGTGGATGTAGGTGTACGGGCAATAAATGGCCTGCTCACCCTTGGTAAGGGACAGCGTATTGGTATTCTGGCAGGTTCGGGAGTGGGAAAAAGCACCCTTATGGGCATGGTTGCCCGTCATACCGCCGCCGATATCAGCGTTATCGCCCTGATCGGCGAGCGCGGGCGTGAGTTAAAGGATTTTATTGAGAGGGATCTCGGGCCGGAGGGGCTGGCCCGTTCCGTTGTTGTTGTTGCCACCTCTGATCAGCCGCCTCTGGTGAGAATGCGAGGTGCCTATCTTGCCACTGCCATTGCTGAATTTTTTCGGGATCAGGGGCGCGATGTCATCATGATGATGGATTCCGTAACCCGCTTTGCCATGTCAAGTCGGGAAGTGGGTCTGGCAATTGGCGAACCGCCGACTTCCAGGGGCTATACGCCTTCTGTTTTTGCCCAACTGCCAAAACTGCTTGAAAGGGCCGGCACCTGCGAGGGGAAGGGCAGCATCACCGGAATCTATACGGTTCTGGTGGAAGGCGATGACATGAACGAGCCCATTGCCGATGCAGTCCGGTCCATTGTTGACGGGCATATTATTCTCAGTCGTGAACTGGCAAGCCGGGGGCATTATCCTTCCATAGAAATTATGGGAAGCGTCAGCCGCTGTATGAGTGATGTTGTGGTTAAGGAGCAGGTTGCCGCATCCCATAGATTTTTGGAAACCCTGGCTACCTACAGGCGGTCTGAGGATCTTATTAATATCGGTGCTTATGCTGCCGGGACGAATCCAAAGATCGATACGGCCATCAACATGATTGATAAGATCAATGGCTACCTGCAGCAAAACGTGGAAGAAAAATGCACAGCAGACGAAAGCCGTCAGCAGCTCCTCGCACTCTTTCGGGAAACACAAAACGCAAAACGCTAAACTCAGAACTTAGAACGCAAAACATGGACCCTGAATAGCTATGGCCTTCCATTTTAAACTTGAGCCCGTCCTGACGGTCAGGAGAAATATTGAGGAACAGGTTCAACTTGAGCTTGCCCGGGAACAGATGGTTTTGAATAATTATCAGCGTCGGCTTGCCGATCTGAACCAAAAACGGTTGCAGCTCAGTCGTGATATGGAAATGCGCAAGAAGAAAACCATGGGCGCTTCGATGTATCTTTTTTATATGGAAGGCCTGCGAGTGCTGGAGCTGCAGATTCATATCCTGCAGAACGGCATTGAGTCCCAGAAGCAGGTTGTTGAAAAGGTTCGTTCCAGGCTTGCCGAGGCAATGAAGGAGAGAAAGGTAATTGATGTCCTGCGTGAAAAGGATTTACAGGATTACCTCGCCGACATGCGCCGCAAAGAGCAGAATGAAAGCGATGAACAGGCTCTGCTTCGTTATGGTCGCGGGGTGCTTTTTTAAGTTATGTGTTGCACGTTCCGGGTTTAGCAGCAACTGTTGAAAAAACTGAAAAATAAATGATATCAAAGTATAAAAAAATATCCTGCTTCACCCTTGGACTCATTTTTATGGGTGTTTCCTGTGCGTATTGTGAAGACAAGCCTGTCACAGTTAACGAGAAGGAAATAGAAAAAGCCATTTCCCTTAAAAGCAGAGAAGAAGCTCTCGCCTCCAGGGAAAAGGATTTGGCTGCGCGGGAAAAAAATATCTACACCCTGCAAAAAGAGGTTGATGAGAAGCTTGAACAGATCTCCCGTCTTCAAAAGGATATTGAAAGCAAGCTTGAAGAAATAAAGCAGGAGCAGGATCAGAGCTTTCGTAATCTCATCAAGGTGTACAGCTCAATGAGTGCCACCAAGCTGGCCCCGCTCCTCAACCAGATGACCGATGAGAATGTGGCCCGTATCCTGCGTGCCATGAAAACCGATCAGGTTGCTCAGATTATGCCGAAAATCGACAGCGACAAAGCCGTCAGGGTCAGTCGGTTGCTCGGACGTTTCCAATAACTCCCCTTCCTGTAACCATTCAGCTGCACCTCATCTTTGAACGATCAGGCCTGCTCACATAGACGGGCTATAGCTTCGCAGGCCTGCTTGTCCAAATCTAAGGCACATCTGAATAGTTACGGCCTGGAGTTGAGGCCCATTTCGAGCCCTCGCTGAATAGATACCCCTTCCTTTATATTTTATCCTTTCTTCCAGGTTCCTCTTCCGGGAAAATCTTTCCTAGCCCCTCTGTCTTTACTGGTCAAAACCTGCCAGTTGTCTCCCCTGTTTGGATATTGCCGTCTTTTTCGCGAATGCGTTAATATGTGCTAATGTGCTGAAATTAAATAAGTATTTAAGAAAATGTTTTTCTTTGATGTGCCGTGGTTTTTTCTGGCATCTCAATTGCACTTATGGTCCTGCAAGAAAAACTTTATTTGACTGGTTCGCATTTATGCCCTTCAGGGTAAAAAAAACCGCTTAACCGCCGACGACACGTATGTAACTTGGTGATATTACTTTGGCGGATGGTCAGCTTCAGAGCTTTTTGCGATATTGTCATTATTTGAGGAGGGAGATTCACATGTCACTTATGATGAATCCTGTATTACCTGTACCCGGCGTAGATGTTTCAGCAAAAAGAATGGAAAGGAATTCCGGAAGTGACAATTCTTTTGCAGGACATCTTGATAGGCATCTGGATAATAAATACTACTCTGACAGGGACAAGCTTGGCGTCAGGAGCCGGAGTGAAAGTCAGTCGCAGGCAGAAGCTAACCGGAAGGCACGATCAAAGGGAAATAATGACGAGAATATCTCTGTAAAGAAAAATGAAAAGACAAACGAGGAGAACAGCGAAACCATTGCATCGTTTCTGAGTCAGTTTATGAGCGAACTGGAAGAAGTTGCCGAGCAGAACGTCTCCTCTCCCGGTGAGTGGAATGTCGAACTCCCTGATCTCGAAACAATAAAGCAACTTGCTGAAGATGCCGGGATGAGCAGTGCTGAAATTGCCCAATTCCTCCAGCAGCTTGATGCCTCTGATCATAAAGTTGATTTGACTGAGTTTTTTACTCTTTTAAGCCAGCATTTTGAGCAGATTAATGAAGGTTCTGAAGTAACGGTTCCGGAGGCGGAACTGCCGTTGTTGGAGTCGTTTCTTGCCAAAATGGGAATTCCCGAACAGGATATAACACGGATAGCTCAGGAGGCGGTGACACGGGATGGCGTGCTTGACCTTGCCAAATTTTTGCAGGGACTTCAAAGTTTACAAACCGGCGCTCAAGCAGAAAGCAATAATGGTGAACAGGTGTCTGCGCAGATCACCCTGACCGATTGGGAGGCGGAGCAGCTGCAAAGTATTCTTGCCCAGGCGGGGGTTACCCTTGAAGAACAGAATGAGCTGCTCCCGGAGCGATTCTTAAATCAGGTTCTGGGGAACGGTGAGGCGGGAAAACCGGTAGAGCTGACTCTGGACAGGCTTGAGAGTATTCTTGCGCAGGGGATTAGCGATGCGCAGAAGCAGCAGCCCCAGGTTGATCTCCCTTCCTTTCTTACTGATCTGCAACACATTGTTTCACAGTCAAACTTTGAAAATAATTCCGTGGGCTGGACGCCGGTTGTCCAGGAAACAGTCACAGCTCTTTTCCAAAAGATCCAGGAGCTTGCCGACCTGGCCCGTGCCAAAGTGGAAGAGGGCAGGTTTTTTGAGGAGCAAGACCTTGATGAAGATTTTGTCAAGTGGCTCAATGGGCTTGAGAAAAAGTTTGCCCAGCAGGCGGGTCAGGAAGGGGGGGCAAATTTTTCCCAGGACTCTTCAACTAACCAATCCGGTCAGGAAATGACCACTGTAAATCAACCTCTGGTAAATCAGTCATCCCAGGAAACTCCCACTGTTTTTACCGTGCCGGAAAGCGGGCAGGGTGGTGCGGTAACAGCGGATAGCGCCAGGCTGGCTGAAATGCCGAGAATTCCGCCCCAGCAGCTTCAGCAACAGGTTGTTCAGCAGCTTTCCACCGGAGTTATGCGCGGGCTGCAAAATCAGGAGCATCATCTTGTCCTTCGTCTCTATCCCCAGGACCTCGGGGAAGTAAAAGTCAATCTGGTGGTGCATGACGATCAGGTGTCCGTTTCTTTCAAGATGGAGAACTCCAGGGTCAAGGAGATGCTGGAAAGTAATATGCAGGAGTTTAAAGACAGCATGGGGCAGAAGGGTTTCCAGATAGGTGAATGTTCTGTGTCCGTGGGGCAGCAGGATGACAACGGACAGGAGCTGTGGCAGCGCTTCGAGCAGGCAAGAAAAACTATAGGGGCAGCAAGAAAAACCCTGGAGGATCTGCCGGATGATGTTCTTTATCATCGCGTAACATCAATGGGTGCGGATGGACGCGAGAACGGTGTCAGTATTTTTGTTTAGCTCTGAAAATGAGATTTAAAACAGTTAACACAGTGAGGCAAGTTGATGAGTGTTGATAGCGTGACTGCAGGTTCTGCCGGTTATACCCTGGCTGAACAGGAATCACTGTTCGAGCCGGTGGGCAAGAGTGAGATGGATCAGAAGGATTTCATGAACCTCTTTATTACCCAGCTTCAGTATCAGGACCCAATGAAACCCATGGACACCAACGAAATGGCAGCCCAGCTTGCTCAGTTCAGCAATATGGATGCAATGCTGAAAATGTCCAACAGTGTGGACAAGCTGCTGGAATACCAGATGTCGGAGAGCAACCTGCAGCTTCTTACACTTCTCGATAAGGATGTCCAGGTGCTCGGCAATACCGTGGGGGTCAATGATGGCGTTGCCGGCAATGGCGAGTATGTTCTGCCCCAGGAAACGGACACCTGTGTCATTGAGATTTATGACGCAGGCGAGCATCTAATAAAGGTCATCGATATGGGGCCGATGTCTGCCGGGGACTATGATCTTGACTGGGACGGGCTTGATATGCAGGATGAAGCTGTCGAAGATGGAGCCTATACCTATTTTGTCAAAGCATATGATCAGGCCGGGCAGCGGCTCGATGTCGAATATAGCGTCATGGGCAAGGTTACAGGGATAGAATTTGACAGCGGTGCGGCGCTCCTGACCCTGGATAAGCATGTGAGTGCGGATGTCGGGTCAGTGGTGAGTGTTTTGTGAAAAAAGGGCTGAGGACTAAGGGCTAAGGACTGAGAACTTAGCCGCGATGACAGAGGTGTGAAGGTTAGAGATTGGAAGAACTCGTTATTGAGTACGGATAAATAAAAAAGATAAATTTTTTGAAATTAAAGACCCTGGGGGTCTTATAAAAAAGCTCGTTTCAGGCTTTCGGAACAGCTGGTTAGGGAGGAAAACAGAATGGCAATTGCAAGTTCACTCTATTCAAGCATCAGCGGCATCAACACCATGGGAAATGCCATGGCGGTTTTGGGCGATAACGTGGCCAACGTTAACACACTGTCCTTTAAGTCAAGCCGCAGTATCTTTCAGGATGTGTTGTCACAATCGGTTTCCACGGCTTCCGGTTCCAGGCAGGTTGGTCGCGGTGTAACCCTGAGTACGGTTGATGCTCTTTTTGCCCAGGGTTCCTTCCAGAGTTCCTCCATATCCACGGACATGGCCATTGGCGGTCAGGGCTTTTTCATGCTGCGCTCCGCCGAGGCCTCCGAGGCCAATCTCTACACTCGGGCCGGTGAGTTTCGTTTTGACCAGGAAGGCTACCTGATTTCACCGGTGGGCCACTTTGTCCAGGGCTGGAGCATCGACCAGGTGACCGAGGAGAGAGCCGGAACAATCGGCGATATCCTCATTGATAAAACAACTCCCCCTGTTGAAACGACACTCATTGAGGTTATTACCAACGTTGATTCAAGGGAAGATAATGAACTCAATGAAGTGCGGCTTTTTGATTCCTGGGACGGCAGAAACGCTGCAGCAGTCAAACCGTCTCCTCCCATCGACGCCAATCTCTATGACTATATCACCACCATTAAGGTTTATGATTCAAAAGGCGCCAGCCACGATCTGACTGTCTATTTCGACCGTACCACCGAAGACAATGAGTGGGAATATATGATCACCTGCGACCCTTCCGAGGACCTGCGTAATCTTGATACCCGTGAGCAGGCTATTTACGCGCCAAACACCCGTTATAATTATGAGGATCACAAGGGAGCCGGAGCCCTGCTCTATGGCACCATTGAATTTGATACGTCGGGAAATATCAATGGTATTACCTCCTATAATGTGCCGCCCGACGGCAAGGTTGATCCTGCCCTGGATGTCAATCGTAACACTTTAACAAATACGGATAGTTATTACACGCTTGAGTGTAACTTTACAGGCGACCTGCAGGCTAATCAGGAAATAGAGATCAACTTCGGGGCTCAATATACCGGCATTGTAACCCCGATCAAACAGACCCTGGTCAGTGAGCTGGGAGCCCTGGACAGCAATCTCTCCGGAGCAAGTTATATCACCGGGGAAACATACTGGCGTGATGTCTATGATAGAAATGGTCTGCAACTCTCCGGTGATGGAGGAGCAGGAACAAGCGACACTATAGCCTTAACGGGTTTTACCAATGATGGCACAGCGACATCTGTCACATATAACGTAAATTCAGATGCCAAGGTTCAGGAGTTTCTGGATGCGGTGGGAACAGCCTTTGATGCCACGGCCACCATCGATGCCGTGGGGCGTCTGAAACTTGCCGATCTCACCTCCGGTGACAGCGGCATGTATGTCACCAGCATTGTATGTGACGGAACCATTGACAATCCAGGCACCAATGACGATGCAAACCCGTTCGGTGAAACCGGAACCAATGGGGACACGGTTCTGAATATTACTACTTCAAAGCGTAAAATCTATTCCCCGGGTCAGGGGCTCGGGGTGGGCGGCATCCCGCCGGTCGTCACCGCCAATACGCCCTGGGAGCAGGTTTTTGATTCAGGCGGCACGGCCCTGGATGGAACCCTGCCGGGGCAGGACGATCTGACCTTTGTCGGTTTTGACGCTGACGGCAATGCCGTGAACGCTAACTATACGGTAGATGCCGTGGAAACGCCGACAAATACCGGCACGGTGCAGGATCTCCTTGACTGGCTGGAAACCACCTTTATTGCCGACGCGGAAATAGATCATGCCGGACGTATTGTCCTCACCGATCGCAAAGCTGATGAGGCCCAGACAGGTGGCTATACCAGTAAGCTGGCAATTACCTCGGTCAGTCCTGGGTCAGTGAGCGGTGCCGACCCATGGGGCAGTGGCGGCGCAGCACCGTTTCTCACTGTGGAAGCCGATACCAGCGGTGAGGATTCCAGTCAACTTGGCGACAACGTCAGCGTCAGTTTCGCCCCCGAGGCCCTGGCGACAACCCAGTATGCCAACAGCTCAACCACTATTTTTCAGGACCAGAACGGCTTCTCCTCCGGCTTCCTGCAGGCCGTGGCCGTGGATACCGAAGGTGTCATGACCGGCAACTATTCCAATGGTCAGGTTTTGAAAAAAGCTCAGGTGGCCCTGGCAAATTTTGCAAGCCTTGAAGGCCTTTTCAAGCAGGGCGGTAATATTTTCTCGGAAACCACGGAATCAGGCGCACCTGTAACCGGTATTCCCGGCAGCAACGGTCTGGGAACCATTGCTCCAAACGCCCTGGAACAGTCAAACGTGGATATCGGTACCGAGTTTGTTAATCTCGTTACCATCCAGAGGGGCTTTCAGGCCAATACCAAAATCGTTACCACCACAGATGAGATGATTGCCGATGTTATTAATATGAAGAGGTAGGAGAGTCGGAAAGTCGGCAGAGCTAATAAGCTGATTACCATTCCTGGGAATCCAGGGAGCAAAAGTGTTTTTCTACCACGAAGAGCACGAAGCACACGAAGAAAAGCCTTAAATTTTTTTCAAAACTTCGTGTGCTTCGTGCTCTTCGTGGTTTATTTTTTTGTTCTTTTTTGCGGTCAACTGAAGATTTTATCAAATGCTGCAAAGGCCTCCTTTACCACCGGAACATCATCGGCCAGTTTCAGATAAGACCCACCGGTGATTTCCTGTTTGATAAGGTCGTCGCTTGACGGAAAGATTCCGCCCAGGGGCAGGTCGCTCTCCTGAACCGCTTCTTTGATTTTGGCATCAAGCTCAGGCGTCATTGGTTCCGGGGCGCGGTTGACGATGAGGTGTTTGTTTTTGATTTCAAGTCCCAGCGGTCCGGTGAGTTCGGCTATGCGGCGGGCGGTCAATATGCCTCGGGCCGAGGGGTCGGAGACAATGAGGAGATAATCGATGGAACGCAGGTTCATGCGGCTCAAATGTTCCATGCCCGCCTCATTATCCACCAGGATGTAGCGGTAGTTTGAAGCCAGATGGTCCATGGTCATGGCAAGGTATTGGTTTGCCGAGCAGTAGCAGCCAGGGCCGTCCGGCTGTCCCATGACCAGAAGATCAAAGCCGCTTTCCTCAATAATGGCCTGCTGAATTTTCATGTTCATAAACTGATCACGGGTCATGCCCGGCGGCATATCGCCTTTCAGGTCCTTTCGTATCTCTCCGATGGTCATATCCACAGGCAGCTCAAGAAGCTCGTTCAGGTTGCAGTTCGAGTCCGCATCAACGGCAAGAACCGGAGTGAGTTTTTTCTGCAGCAGGTATTTGATGAGCAGGGCGGAAGTTGTGGTTTTCCCTGTGCCGCCCTTGCCGGCCAGGGCTATTACTTTAGGTGTCATGGGCTACTCCACTATTTACTTTTATATTATTCGGTAATGATTTTTAATCTGAGTTAATACAGATAAAACATAAACCGCAGAATGTCGAACAGGGAATGTCGAATGTTTAAGTTTTTTCATTCCTTCTGAGCCTCGAAATTTTCTGTTTTTTATTCGACATTCTCTTTCAACCTGACATTGCCACCCTTCTTTATGGCCAATTGCTCCAGGTTCATCTCTTTTCCAGCAGATACCGCCATTAATCCCTTGCATCTTATAACTGAGTTGGTATTCTGTACCGTTTGATACCAGTCAAAGGCCGGATCACCACACGAAATACATAAAACTCTAAACTCAAATTTTGGGATACGATATGACAATGGATTACAGGGCCACGCTGAACCTGCCCAAGACAAAATTTAAAATGAAGGCAAACCTTGCCCAGAAAGAGCCTGAGCTGCTTAAGGTCTGGGAAAAAGAAGGACTGTACCAGCAGGTGCAGAAAATGACCGAAGGCAGACCTGTTTTTCTCCTGCATGACGGTCCTCCCTACGCAAATGGTTTTATCCATCTGGGAACCGCTTTTAACAAGGTTTTGAAAGACATCATTCTCAGATCAAAACGGATGTCCGGCTTTCATTGTGTCTATATCCCCGGCTGGGATTGCCACGGTCTTCCCATAGAACATAATGTTGACAAGGAACTGGGAAGCAAGAAGAAGGAGATCAGCACGCTTGCCTTTCGCGGTGCCTGCCGTAAATATGCCAAGAAGTGGATTGACAAGCAGAGGGCGGATTTTAAACGCCTCGGTGTGCTTGGCGACTGGGAGAATCCCTATCTGACAATTAATTATGACTATGAGGCCACCATTGCCAGGGAGTTTAACAGCTTCCTGTTAAACGGCTCTGTAACCCGCAGTAAAAAACCTGTCTACTGGTGTTCGTCCTGTACCACCGCCCTGGCTGAGGCAGAGGTGGAGTATGAAGATCACTCCTCGCCGTCCATCTATGTGAAATTTCCGGTGGAGAGCGATCTGAGTGAAGTTGTGCCCGAGCTTGCCGGAAAAAATGTTTCTGCCGTCATCTGGACCACCACTCCCTGGACTCTGCCCGCCAACCTGGCTGTGGCCATGCATCCGGCATTTACCTATGCTGCAGTGGAAACAGGGGAAGACGTTTTTCTCATGGCTGAAGGCCTTGTGGAAAAGGCGTGCTCTGACTGCGGTATAACGGATTACAAGATTATTGCCACATTTTCAGCAGGTTCGCTTGAAGGGAAAAAATGCAAACATCCCTTTCTTGAGCGCGAATCACTGATCGTGCTGGCGGATTATGTCACCCTGGAAAGCGGAACAGGTTGCGTTCATACCGCCCCCGGCCATGGCCGGGAGGATTATCTGACCGGAATCAGATATGGCCTGCCCGTCTTGTCCCCGGTTGATAACCATGGCGCCTTCACCGATGAGGCGGGGCCGTACGTTGGAATGAATATTATGGAAGCCAATCCGCTGATCTGCGATGATTTGCGCAAGGGCGGATTCCTGCTTGAGAAGAAGGAGCTCTCCCACAGTTACCCCCATTGCTGGCGCTGCAAAAAACCGGTTATCTTCCGGGCAACGGAGCAGTGGTTTATTGGTATGGAAAACAATGACCTGCGGGAAAAGGCCCTTGCCGCCATTAAAAAAGTAAACTGGACACCCTCCTGGGGCATGGAACGCATTTACGGCATGGTTGAGAACCGTCCGGACTGGTGTCTTTCCAGGCAGCGCGCCTGGGGAGTCCCCATCACCGCCATTATGTGTGAAAAGTGCGGCGAAATCATGAACGACGAGGAGATAAACGAACGTATTGATGCCCTTTTTCGCAAGGAGGGCGCTGATGCCTGGTTCTCCCATGAACTGGAAGATTTTCTTGGCGCGGATAAGGTATGCCCCAAGTGCGGCTCCACGGATTTTTTCAAAGAGAATGATATTCTTGATGTCTGGTTTGACAGTGGGGTGAGCTATGCCGCCGTACTTGAAGGCCGGGGACTCACCACACCAGCGGATCTCTACCTTGAGGGAAGCGATCAGCATCGCGGCTGGTTCCAGAGTTCACTTTTGGCCTCAGTGGGAACAAGGGGTGAGGCTCCTTACAAGGGGGTATTGACCCACGGCTTCGTGGTCGACGGTCAGGGGCGGAAGATGTCAAAAAGTGTGGGCAACGTTATCGCCCCTGGTGAAATTATCAAGGACTATGGGGCCGATATCCTCCGCCTCTGGGTTTCCTCAGAGGATTACCGGGATGATATCAAAATTTCCGATGAAATCCTCAGACGTCTTTCCGATGCCTATCGCAAAATTCGAAACACAATTCGTTATATGCTGGGGAACTTGAGTGATTTCTCTCCGGCACAGGATTCGATTGCCCTGCAGGACATGCCGGAGCTGGACAGGTGGGCCCTGTCCCGCTTTGAGGTCTTGAAGCGCAAGGTCATGAAGGCATATGAGGATTTTGAGTTTCATACTGTCTATCATACTGTTTACCAGTTCTGTACAGTGACAATGAGTTCGCTGTACCTTGATATACTCAAAGACCGGCTTTATACGGAACTTGCCGACTCTCTGGAAAGGCGGGCCGCGCAAACGGTTCTTTATGAGATTCTTGACGGTCTTATCAGACTGATGAGTCCTGTTCTCTCCTTCACCGCTCCCGAGGTGTGGAAAAATTTGCCGGATGCTCCTGGAAGGGAAGAGAGTGTCTTTATGGCAAGTTTCCCTGCTCTTAAAGACGAGAATCTGGATGAGGAGTTGAATCAGGTTTGGGAAAGGCTTGGTGACGTCCGGGCCGAGATAACCAAGGTGCTGGAGAAAGCAAGACAGGAGAAGGTAATCGGCCATTCCCTTGAGGCGGAGGTGTGGATCTGCGCCACCGGGGAGTTGGCAGATTTTATGGCGGATAAATGGGGCACTTTGGAAACCATAACCATTGTCTCAAAACTGCATAGAACCGAGAGCCCGGAGGATGGAGCCGTGACAGGCGAAGTATTGCCTGAACTATCCGTGCTGGTCAAGTCTGCTTCATCAGAGAAGTGCGAACGATGCTGGTTGCGCAGCGAAACCGTAGGCCAGAATCCGGATCATCCGACAATCTGCTCCCGCTGTTCCTCTGTTGTTGCCAAGCTTGGAGCTCAGGAGGATTAATGAAGAAAAAAAAGGGATGCCCGTTTTCCTTTCTGCTGGTTGTCGGTGGACTGGTTGTTGTGCTTGACCAGTATACCAAATGGCTTGTTCAGGAACATTTTTCTCTTTATGAGATAAAAAGGGTGATCCCCGGTTTTTTTAATCTGACCTACCTGCACAATAAAGGTGCTGCGTTTGGGCTGCTGGCTGATGCCAATCCTGCCTGGCGCGCTTATTTTTTTATATGTGTCGCCTGTATTGCCCTGATTTTTGTTTTTTTTGCTTTCTGCCACTACCAGGATAAGGGGCTGGGTTATGCATTGGCCTTTTCTTTTATTGCCGGTGGGGCGGTGGGCAACCTGATTGACCGGATCAGGTACGGCTCGGTGGTTGATTTTCTTGATTTTTATGTCAAATCATACCATTGGCCGGCGTTTAACGTAGCAGATTCCGCCATTGTCGTGGGTGTCTGTTTTTTCATACTGGCCGGTTTTTTTGAAAAAGAAGATAAACGCCTGGCTCTGCCCTGACATTGATTGGGGTGATGTGTGGGGCGTTATAGTGTGAAGTGAGTTAAAATATTGAATAAGGATTTTTTGAATGACTCAGTATGTAAATAATGCGGCAAAAACCGCTTTTCTCTTTCCCGGACAGGGATCGCAGTTTGTCGGCATGGGACAGGGGTTTCTTGAGCAAAGTGACAAGGCCCGGGATTTGATGGAAATGGCTGAAAAAATCAGTGGTTTTCCGCTCAAACGTTTTTGCCTTGAGGGGTCGATGGAAGAGCTGACCCGTACCGTTCATCTGCAGCCTGCCATGACGGTGCTGAATCTGATCTGCCTGCAGGCCGTGGTTGATGCAGGAGTTGGAGCGCAGTTTTTCGCGGGTCACAGCCTTGGCGAATATTCGGCACTGGCGGCGGCCGGAGTGCTGAGCGCCGAGGATACCATTGCCCTGGTAACCGAAAGGGGCAAATTAATGGAAAGGGAGAGCGCTGCTCATCCCGGGACTATGAGTGCCATCCTGAAGCTGGGCATTAAAGATGTTGAGGATATCGTCACAAAGGCGAAGGAGAAGGGTATTGTTGTCGCTGCCAATCACAATTCTGAAAAACAGATTGTTATTTCAGGAGAGCGCGCAGGGGTGGAGGCCGCTTCGGCGCTTGCTGCCGAGAAAAAAGGTCGCGCCATAGCCTTGCCTGTGAGTGGTGCCTGGCATAGTCCCCTTGTTGCTGATGCTGTCCCAGATTTTGAAAAAGCCATGTCCCGGGCAACATTCTGTAAACCCGAGGGCCGCGTTTATTTCAATGTGACCGCTCAACCTGAAATGGATCCGCTGGAAATTCAGTCAATCATGAGCCGGCAGATTGCTTCTATGGTCAAGTGGTATGATACAATTGTGGCCATGCAGGAGCAGGGTGTCACGACGTTTATCGAAGTCGGGCCCAAGAAGGTGTTGACCGGCCTGCTGAAAAAAATATTGCCCAAGGATTACGATTGTAAGTGCCTGCAGGTTGAAGATCCTGCTTCTCTTCAGGAATGTCTGGATGTGATCGGGGATTAAATTCTTTTTTCTATTTCTTGACTTTCTTGTCATATCCAATTATTTTTCCCCGTTTACTTGTGAATATTGATGGAGATGCAAAAGTCTCAGGACGAGCCGGAGCAAGGCGGCAAATCGACAACGTAAGAAGCCTGGATCTGCTCACATCGTATTTTTTTACAATGTGAGCAGGTTTGCCATGTTCGTTGAAAATGAAAGCCCCCCGGCCAGAGTGATATTATATGTTTGACAATCTTTCCGATCGCCTAAATAAAGTTTTTAAAGACCTGCGCGGCCACGGGAAACTTTCTGAAAAGAATATTCAGGAAGCTTTGCGTGAGGTACGCATGGCTCTTCTTGAAGCTGACGTTAACTTCACGGTTGTGAAACAATTTGTTTCCGCCATCCAGGAGAAGGCGGTCGGGCATGAGGTTCTGGAGAGTCTTTCTCCCGGTCAGCAGGTTATTAAAATTGTCCACGAGGAACTGATTGGTCTTCTCGGGGGGGCAACAGCAGGCCTTGATCTGCAAGGCAAAACACCGGCCATTATTATGATGGTTGGTCTCCAGGGTTCAGGAAAGACCACAACCTCGGGCAAGCTTGCCAAGATGCTGAAAAAGCAGGGCCGGAGACCCTATCTGGTTCCTGCTGATGTTTATCGGCCTGCTGCTATTGAGCAGCTGAATGTGCTGGGTAAGTCCATTGACGTACCGGTTCATCCGTCCCAGAGCGATCAGGACCCGGTAACCATTTGTAACAATGCCGTGTCCGTGGCCCAGCTCAGTAATTATGATACATTGCTGATTGATACTGCCGGACGTCTGCATATTGACGAAACGCTGATGGGAGAGCTCGGCAATATCAAAGCTGCCGTTGCTCCTGCTGAAATCCTTTTCGTGGCAGATGCCATGACCGGGCAGGATGCAGTTACTGTTGCCGATAAGTTCAATAAGGATCTATCAATAACCGGTGTCGTTCTCTCCAAGATGGAGGGTGATGCCCGGGGCGGTGCGGCATTGTCCATTGCCAGGGTTGCCCAGCGGCCGATAAAGTTCATCGGTACTGGTGAAGATCTTGATGCCATTGAGATCTTCCATCCCGACCGTATGGCTTCCCGTATCCTCGGTATGGGTGATGTTCTTACCCTGATTGAAAAAGCCGAGGAGGTTGTTGACAAGAAAAAAGCGGAAAAGCTTGCCAAGAAGATCAGCAAGAGCACCTTTTCCCTTGAGGATTTTCTTGATCAGATTCAGCAGATTAAAAAGATGGGCAGTCTTGAGCAGATTATGGGTATGATTCCGGGACTCAGCCGGATGAAGCAGATGAAAGACATGCCTAAACCCGATGAAAAGGAATTAGGTAAGATCGAGGCTATTATTCGCTCCATGACTGCCCAGGAGAGGCGTAAATATCAAATTATCAACTCCAGCCGCAGGCAGAGAATAGCCAAAGGCAGCGGCACCTCTGTCCAGGATGTTAATAAGGTTATTAAAAGCTACAGCGAAATGCTGAAGATGATGAAGAAGATGAAAGGCAAAATGGGTGGCGCCGGACCTTTGGCCAAAGGGAAAAAACGTCGGAAGAAGCCAAAAGGATTGTTTCGCTAGTAAGAGCGGAAGTTTGAGCAGAAAGAGAAACCGCGGAAGTTACAGAATATAAAGAAGTCAGAGAAGTTAAAGAATATATTGGAGGAAAAACACATGGCTGTAAAAATTAGACTCACCAGAATGGGAAGAAAGAAAAAACCTTTCTACCGGATTGTGGTTGCAAATTCAGAAGCTCCCCGTGATGGTAAGTTTTTGGAAGTTGTTGGTACATATGACCCGATGCAGGAGCCGGCAGCAATTACTCTGCATCAGGAGAAGCTGCAGAGCTGGCTTGATCAGGGTGCTACACCTACTACCACAGTAAAAAGTCTGCTCAAAAAAGCAGCAGCTGTTGCTGCCTAATTTGATCGTCTGCTGGTTATCTTTATGAAAGAGCTTGTCCATTTTATTGCCTCTTCCCTGGTTGATCAACCCTCTGCCGTGGATGTTAACGAGTCTGATCAGGATGATGTTATCCTGGTTGAGCTTCGTGTGGCAAAGGAAGACCTGGGAAAAGTAATAGGCAAACAGGGACGGACGGCACGTGCCATCAGGGCTCTGCTCAGCGCTGCTGCAGGCAAGGAAAACAAGAGATCAAGGTTGGAAATTCTTGAGTAAATCCTGTTCCCCGGAAGGATGCAGTGAAGTAGCAATCGGAAAAATAACCAAACCCCATGGTATTAAAGGGGAGTTGAAGGTTTTTCCCTATTCCGGCAGTGCTGAAAATTTTGCATTTTACACTCGTTTTTTTCTCTTCTGTTCTGGCGAAGAGAACGGACGCTGGTTTGATATTCATAAAGTTCGCAGTCAGGGACGATTTGCCGTGGTTTCCCTGGAAGGCGTAAAAGACCGCAATGCCTCGGAGTCCTTAACCGGCTGTGAGGTCTGGGTTGCCCGGCATGAAATGCCGGAACTTCCGGAAGATGAATTTTACTGGCAAGACCTGCTGGGACTTGATGTGCTTACTGTTGACGGCGAGCAGCTGGGGAAAGTAAGTGATCTGCTTTCCACCGGAGCCCATGATATTCTCGTTGTCAAAGGAGCCGGTCGGGAGTATATGATACCGGCCCTTGATGAGTTTGTAGTGGAGATTGATGAAGAATCCGGAACCATTCAGGTTGATCTCCCTGACGGATTGCTGGAAATGAACAGCTGATGCGCTTTCATGTACTGACAATTTTCCCGGAATTTCTTGAATCGCCTCTTAAAGAGGGGATCATTCGTCGGGCACTGCAAGGCGGCAGTATTGAAGTGCATTTGAGCAATATCAGAGATTTTGCTCTTGATAAACATTCCATGACCGATGACCGTCCTTTTGGCGGTGGAGAGGGGATGGTCATGAAACCTGAGCCATTGGCGGCGGCAATCCGCAAGGCCAGAGCGCAATGTGCTGATAGCCATGTGGTATTACTCTCCCCCCAGGGAAGAAAATACGATCAGGACGTGGCCGCTGAACTTGCCCGGAGCGAAAAGGATTTAATTCTGGTCTGCGGCCGCTATGAAGGCGTTGATGAGCGCATCAGGCAAAATTTTATTGATGAAGAAATCTCCATAGGGGATTATATCCTTACCGGCGGTGAACTGGCGGCAATGGTCATTATTGATTCTGTTACCCGCCTGCTCCCCGGAGTTCTTGGCTGCGCCGGTTCTGCGGAATATGACACCTTCAGCCGAGGGGGCTTGAAGTTTCCCCAATATACCAGGCCGAGTGTTTTTGAAGGACATCCGGTTCCCGAGGTACTGCTGTCAGGGGATCATGAAAAAATTTCAAATTGGCGTTTTGCAGCTGCCGTGCAGATGACCAAGGAAAAGAGACCTGATTTGTTGGCGGATATGGCTTTTAGCAACGAGCAATTACAGGTACTTGCCGATCACGGTGTGTTTCTGGGCTACACTGGAACAGGCAAAGAGAAAAACTGACTTGTCTGCCTCAACTGAGTCGATTTTTAATGTGGATCTTGCCTTGATCCACTATCCTGTTTGCAATAAAAATCAGGAGCTGATAGGGTCTGCGGTAACAAATCTCGATATCCATGATATCGCCAGGGCTGGAAGGACATTTGGAGTCGGCAGTTACTATATTGTCACTCCGTATAAAGACCAGCAGAAGCTTGTTGAAGAGATTGTCAGCCACTGGCAGGACGGATACGGAGCCACTTATAACAGTGATCGCAAGGAGGCTCTGACACGAGTTCGGATCTGTGATGATCTGCAAAGTTTATATGGCGTGGTGACAGAAACAGGGACACGGCCTCTGGTTGTTGCCACCAGTGCTAAAAAAACGGATAAATCCGTTTCTTATAAAGAGATGCGGGAAAAAATATTCAGAGGGGAGCATGTGCTGCTGCTCTTTGGGACGGCTTGGGGCCTTGCCGAAGAGGCCCTTGCTGAAGTTGATGCCATGCTGCCGCCCATAAGCGGCTATGGCGATTACAACCATCTTTCCGTGCGGTCAGCGGTATCGGTTATCCTGGACAGGCTGCTTGGAAAACATGAACAAGAGTGAGAATAAAACTTAAATTATAGGATTTGGACCTTTTATATTAATGTCGTGTCAAATATCATTTGTCGTTTCCCTTAGGTCGGAAGCCTCTGCCCGGCGCACATGAGTCGCCACGGGGATACTGTCCTGTATAACGGTCCAAAATTGGCAAGACACTAACAGTGAGTGAAGATTATGAATGTGTTAGAACAGATTGAAAAAGAAAATATGCGTTATGATGTCCCTGAATTTCGTTCAGGAGATACGGTAAGTGTACATATCCGTATTGTCGAGGGAGCCAAAGAAAGGGTCCAGATATTCAAAGGTGTGGTAATCGGCCGCAAAAACGGCACCATGGGTGCTCATTTTACCGTGCGGAAAATTTCACACGGAGTTGGCGTTGAAAAAACTTTTCCCTGCCATTCCCCCCGTATTGAAAAAATCGAAGTGGAGAGCAGGGGACGGGTTCGTCGTTCTAAACTCTACTATCTCCGCAAACTGCGCGGCAAAGCGGCACGTATTAAAGAGAGACGTGTTAACTAAAGAAGTTAAAGGAGTTAGAGAAGTAAAAGGATGCAGGACGTCAACTAGGTTGCCTGGAAATGTTCTGCTGATCAAGGCCTATATTTTTACCTTCTCTGTCTTCTCTAACTTCTTTTACTTCTCGAACTTCCAATTGCGAAATGGACACCTTTTCCTTTGAAAGAAAGCTGTCAGGGGAGGGTTTCCGTTGTGTTGCAGGTGTGGACGAAGCAGGCAGGGGACCGCTGGCCGGACCTGTTGTTGCTGGTTCTGTTGTTCTGCCTCTTGACTGTGATTATTCCCCATTTCTTGATTCCAAGAAACTGACAGCAAAAAAGCGCGAGAAGTTATTTGCGACCCTGAATGACCTGGGAATTCCTTATGGCGTCGGGGTCGCAAGTGCTGCGGAAATTGAAGACATCAATATTTTGCAGGCCTCTCTTCTGGCCATGAAACGAGCTGTTCTCGCTTTACCCGCTATGCCGGATTATCTTCTTGTTGACGGTAAATTTACCGTTCCTTTCGATGACCTTCCCCAACAGGCTCTTATCAAGGGCGAGTCAAAAAGCGCCTCTATTGCTGCGGCTTCCATTGTGGCAAAAGTAACCCGTGATCGAATCATGATGGAATATCATGAGAAATTCCCGCAGTATGGATTTGACAGGCACAAGGGATATCCCACCAAGGAACATAAGCGTCTTCTCATTGAATTCGGTCCTTCTGATATCCATAGAAAAACCTTCAGCGGTGTGAAGGAACTGCTCTGATTTGTTTGGATGCGAGAAAGTTCTCTTGTCGTTGTTTGATAAATTTGCAATAACCTGGAAAACATTCCCATGACCTTTAAGCGGCAGAGCCTTGGAAAAAAGGGCGAGGAAATAGCCCGTTCTTACCTGGAAAAACAAGGATATACGATTATCATCTCAAATTTTCGAACAAAGAGCGGCGAAATTGATCTCATCGCCAAAGATGGAGAGGTTTTGGTCTTTGTTGAAGTAAAAACCAGGACAAGTGAACAGTTCGGTTCGCCCTTTGATGCCGTGACGTCGAGAAAACGCGGCCAGATTTCCAGGGTTGCCATGGAATATATGGTAAATAACGGCGGAATGGATCAGCCGGCCAGATTTGATGTTGTTGCCGTACGGATGACTGAGAATAAGCCCTTCGTTGAAATCGTTAAGAATGCTTTTGAATTAAGCTGGTAAACACGTAAAAATTGATGAAACCACTTGCCATTACGATGGGATGCCCGGTTGGTATCGGCCCGGAGATCATCCTGAAATATTTTGCTTCAAAACCTGCTTTTCCTGCCGGAATGACGCCTGTTGTTGTCGGTGATCCCAAGATATTAAGCCGGTGCAGCGAGTCTCTTAATATCCCTGCCACCATTTCGTTATGGACACCGGGGGAGAGGTTGAAAAATGGCGTTGTTTCGGTTTTTGCTCCTGAAAATTTGCCGGCACTCGACCCGGACTGCCTGGGCTGGGGAAAACCTGACGTGCAAACCGGGAAGGCAATGGCCGGTTATATCGAGACAGCTGTCAGTCTTATTCAAGCTGGACAGTGCAGCGGTATGGTTACATGTCCCATTACCAAAAAAGCGTTAAATGAAGCTGGGTACAATTTCCCAGGACATACTGAAATGCTTGCATCTCTCTGTCAAACGGACGATTATGCCATGATGATGGCCGGAGAGAAACTCCGGGTAACGCTGGTTACCATCCATACGCCGCTGGGCAGGGTGCCGGCGGTATTGAGTTCCGACAAGATTTTTCATCTCATCGAAATGACAGCTCTGTCGCTTAAAAATGATTTCGGTATCTCCGCTCCCTGTCTTGCCGTTGCAGCCTTGAATCCCCATGCCGGAGAAGACGGTCTCTTTGGCGATGAAGAGGACCGGCTGATCCGACCGGCAATACAGCAGGCCACCGAGGCCAGCATAGACGTGAGTGGTCCATTCCCGCCTGATACTGTTTTTTATAAGGCGGCAGCCGGAAATTATGATGCCGTTGTCTGCATGTACCATGACCAGGGACTTATTCCCTTTAAACTGCTTCATTTTGCCGATGGGGTCAATGTAACCATCGGGCTGCCCATTGTCAGGACATCCGTTGATCATGGGACGGCCTATGACATTGCGGGACAGGGCAAGGCTGACCCATCCAGTCTTGCTGCCGCAGTGGCAATGGCCGGAGAAATTGCCGCCAATCGCCTGCAATAAATTTACGAACAATTGCCGGTGCTCTCGCGGGGAGCTTAAATCGGTTTTAGCAGAACAGCACACGTTAACTGCCCCTTATGAACAAGGACTCGACCTCAGGTCCAGTAAATCAAGTTATTTTGTTATGCTTAAGAAAATAGGACTTTGCGGAAGCCATAGAACAGGAAAAACCACTCTGGCCAGGGTCATTGCCGAGCGGACCGGAATGGAATTTCTGCAGACAACGACAAGCGATGTTTTTGCCGGTAACGGGTTGAATCCCTCTGAGCCGATGGATTTTACCACCCGGATCTGGATTCAGCAGAAAGTCGTAGATGCTGCCGAGGAAGTTTGGCAGGGGGCGGTCGGTTCTTTTATCACTGACAGAACGCCCATTGATATGATGGCCTATACTCTGGCTGATATTCAAGGAAAAACAGAAGTCGATTTTGCAGCCCTTGAAGAGTATCTGGATCGTTGTTTTGCTGCAACGAACAAATTTTTTTCTGATCTTGTGATCGTGCAGCCGGCAATACCTCTTATTCATGAAGAGGGAAAGGCTGCCTTGAATAAAGCGTATATGGAACATCTGAACATTCTTGTAAAAGGTTTGTGTTTTGATGAACGACTGGACCTGTCGGTTCGTATCATGGAGAGAAAGGTTGTTGACCTGGATGAGCGGGTGCAGGATGTGCTCATGGCATGAGTGCATTTAGTGAACATGGGCCATCCCGAAAGGGTGCTTCACGTGCAGGGAAAAGAAAATCAAAAATCACAGGGCAACAGGGAGAAAATTTGCTGTTTTCGAAAGGCATATTTTGAGCAGAGTGGCCCGGCCAGGGAATATCGCTGAACATAAAAGTCCCAGGGGTGTCATTAAATAATATGATTACCACTCATTTTCAGCCTTTTTATACGTCATTCCCGCGAAAGCGGGAATCTAGGCGGATTAGCCAACTACTCTGGATTCCCGCTTTCGCGGGAATGACTTTTGACGGTTTCGTAAAAACCCCCTCAACCGCCGCCGACAAGTATGTAACT
>JAHLLM010000042.1 GCA_020444175.1 Desulfobulbaceae bacterium
TGAATAGTTACGGCCTGGAGTTGAGGCCCATTTCGAGCCCTCGCTGAATAAATACCTTCTTCAATGGGATTCAGATCACCCCGGCAAATTTCCGGACGGTATCATTCATTCTCCACCATCTCAATTTCTTCATTCTCTGCTCTTGTCTCCATCATCTGCTGCAGCCACGCTTCTTCAAAATCTATGACATCACCCAGGCTGCCCAGCTGCCATTGACCCGATTTTTCAAATTTTGCATCAGGATTTGATTTACTCCTGAAAGCCACTGTCTTCTCTACAGGATCGAGGAGAACCAGCTGAATGACGGGAGGAAGACTGTATGGAAAAATTTCCTGACCTATTTTCACCTCATGAACAAACCCCAGTTTTTGATTTTTCAGGGTCTTCTCAAGTTCGAGATATAAGGTTTGATGATTTTTTTTGACGAGTTTTCTGCTCATGGTATGACCTCAATGTAAATAAATTCTCATTTTGGAAATCGACACAATCCTGCAGCATATATCTTCCTGATTTTCTGCCTTCACTCTGCGCAGGCTCTACAGAGTCAATTCTCCGACAAGGGGCAGATGATCAGAGGCTATACGGGTGATTCTGCTCTTGTATGCAAAAAGTCCGGCCAGTCTATCTGCCGGAGAACACCACAGACGGTCCAGCGCGAGAAAGGGAAAACGGGCCGGATATGTCCTTATATAAAGGGACTGACCAAAATATCTGCGAAGCCAACGCAAAGGACGTCCCCATAAAAACCACTCATTAATGTCTCCAGCCAAAACAGTGACAGGAACTTCCCTCTCACTGTTGCGCATTGCAGCCAGCAGTTTTTTGATCTGATGGCGTCTTTCAGTGGGATTCAGCCCTAGATGAGTGGCAATCACGCGCAACCTGCGGTTATGCGCAGAAAGTTCTGCAACTATGGCTCCCCGACGCTCCCGCCCCGGGACACTGAGATCAATATGCTGCACAGATAAAACGTCCAGCCGAGTCAATAACATATTTCCGAAATGTCCTTGTTCAGCAATTATCGTCGGGCCCTCAATCGGTGTTAAGCCATTTTGTCGTGCCAGAAATTCGAGCACCTGACAGTCGTCGGTATCTTTTGCTTCAACCTCCTGCAGGGCAGCAATATCCGGTGAGAGATACTTCAACACAGCACCGATGCGGAGAGGGTCATGCTCACCGTCACTGCCAAGGATGTTTTCCATCCATTTCAAGATGGATGCGCCTGTGGGTGCTCCAGTCTAACTTTATGGGAAGAAACCATTCACGTTCCAATCCGAACAGCACGGAAAAATCCCACAGCAAAATATGAATCTCGAGCCTTTTCCGCCTGTTGGCAAGGGCATTTAAAAATTCACCAAGCTGCAGGGGGAAATCGTCCGCGGCATCAATCAAGAAAGCTGCCCGGTCCGCATTTTCACATTGCCGGCAATTTTTCCCTGGCTTCAGAATAGAAGGGGAAAGGCTGCTTCGGCTTCTTTCTTCTTTCGTCATACAATTCTTTTAGAATAGCTTCAAAAACCCGACAAAATCAGGTCAACTATTCCTGACCTGCCTCCAGAAAAGCCCTGACGGGCTCGGTGTATTCCGAGTCTTCAAACATATCCGTTACGATGACTGCAATTTTCGCCATACGATTTCCCTTTAACAAGCATGATACTTTGCCAATACGGGCAGAATTTCAATAACCGTTCCATTCGAAAATTCAACGCTTGTCAACGGGTTTTGCGTCGGATTGTTTGTGAAGTTTTTTCTCCCGCTCGTCCCTTGACATTTTATCAGGAGCAACAGATTTTTCCTCCTGCACCTCCTCTATCAACTCGTCTAATTTCTTAAAGGTCGCATCGAGTACTTCATGCGCTTTTTTGTGTTCCATAAAGGATTGCTCCAGCAAGCTTATTCGTTCGCATAGTTGCGAACAGAATTAGAATTGATTGGAAAATTGCTGCAGATATTGCACTAACTGCTCTTTATTATCTATTATCTTAATGACTTCCGAAGAGGCATCGGAAAACTCCTGTTCTATTTTTATTACTCCCCCTTCTTTCAGGGTCTGGATGCCTTTTTCATAGACCGTTGCAAACCAGGCATCATCCTTTTGGTTTTGCGCCGTTTCGCATGCTGATCTCCAGACAATATATTCTTGATGAGACATGGTGCACCTCCGTTTTATTTCTTATTTCAAATTGAACCAGGAACGTAAGAGAGCTGAATCGCCATCGCCCCCCGAATGTCTTTTTCACGGGGAAACATGCATTCCCTTCATTCCTCATTCATGCCAACCGGCAGTCCTTGAGTTCACACAGTAAAAATTCGGTGATAGTATATGGTTTATTCAAGAAACATACCATTTACTCAACCTGCCCAAAGGCTGGGCTCATTCCGCCTGCACTCCGGAGTTTAAATGGTACAGCACTTGCAACTACTCATAGAAAAAGAAAAAAACGAGGGAACCCTGGAGAGATTGCCCCTCACTGTCGGAATAAACCGACATATCGTCGTTGAAAAGAGGAAGGTTGCGGCAGGAACGCCACTCCTCTCGTCCGAAGAGCCTGTCAAAACATCCTGCCATGAAAAAAATATCAGTCCTGTTGAGCGGGACAGAATCCTATCCTGCAAGACAGGCTGCTTGTTTTAATAACAAAAATGACCTGCAGCACTTTATCTCAAACCCTTGCTTATGGAGGTTGCAACCATGCATACCCCGAAAGAACTCTGCCAGAAGATCATCGAGCTTTACCCGGAAATCGGCCAGTGCGGCATTAATGTAAAAGTCAACTACAACAACGCCAAAAAGGTCTGGGTGGTCGATCTCAAAAAGGATAACCATGAACTCCAGCATCATCTTGAAATCCCTGATGCTGACGATTGCATGGAAGGCAAACAGTGCGTTTCCCTCGGCCTGGAAATTGCTCAGTTAAAAAAGAACATCCAGGGGGAGCAATTCTGAAAGGCTTTTTTCTGAAAGACACGTTGCATTCAAGAACACCAACAAATCATTTGTAAGGAGATGTACAATGGAAACAATTGGAAAATGTTATCAATCTGCTGACTGGAAAAATGAAAAACACGTTCCGGTAATCGAAACCCCGCAAGCGGTGCCTGCTGAAGAGATCTTTCAGGTGACCGTTTCCATTGGCAAGGAAGTGGCCCATCCCAATACCACGGAGCATCATATCCGCTGGATCCAGCTTTTTTTTAAGCCGGAAGGTGAAAAATTCACCTACCAGGTCGGTAATTTTGAATTTACTGCACATGGTGAATCTGCTCAGGGGGCGGACAAGGGATGCATCCATACCCACCACTCGGTCACCGTTTCACTGAACATAAACAAGCCGGGAACGCTCATTGCCACGTCTTTCTGCAACATTCACGGACTGTGGGAAAACGCGCAGCAAATTACATTAAAATAATGCTGAACGCCCTTCAGCCACTAAAACAAAACCAAAGGATTTTTTCCGCAATGGTGCACCTGTTGGGCGCACTTTCCATTGATTGACATTCACCTAAAGAGGGATATCTCATGAAGAAAATCGTCTTTGTCCTGCTGACAATTGCCGCCTGTTTTGCCTTTTCCATCACTGCTGCCCAGGCCCATTGCGAAATTCCCTGCGGGATATACGATGACCAGGCGCGGTTGAGTGAAATTGCCGAACACATCCAGACCATTGAGAAATCAATGAACCAGATCATGGCGTTGCAGAAAGAGGGAAAAATCAACTACAACCAACTGGTTCGCTGGGTTAATAATAAAGAGACGCACGCAGGCTACATCCAGGAAATTGCCAGTCAGTATTTTCTCACCCAGCGAATCAAATTCGACACCGAGAATTACGATAAAATGCTGGCGGCTCTGCACCGTATCATTGTTTATGCCATGAAATGCAAACAGACTACTGATCTTGAGAATGCAGCAAACCTGCGCAACTCTCTGCACGACTTCGAGCATCTGTATCTTGGCAAAAAATAAATCCATCAAGGGGAAATCGTCCATGGAGCAACAAATATGATTCTAAAAAATAAGAAAGCCATCATTCTCGTTGAAACACTCTATAACGACCTGGAGTTCTGGTACCCTTATTACCGCCTCAAGGAGGAAGGAGCCGAGGTCTGTGTCGTCGGTCCCGAGGCCGGCAGGCAATATACCGGCAAATCAGGCATTGTGGTTAAAGCATACAAAGGCATGAACGATGTCCATGCTGAAGAGTATGATGCCATCATTATTCCCGGCGGCTATGCCCCGGATCACATGCGCCGACATTCGGCCATGGTGAAACTGGTGAAGGATTTTTATGATGCAGGTAAAACTGTGGCGGCAATCTGTCATGGCGGCTGGATGCTGGCCTCCGCGGATATCCTTCAAGACAAAAAAGTCACTGCATTTTTCGCCATTAAAGATGACCTTGTTCATGCAGGAGCCGATTTTGTCGACGATGCAGTGGTGATTGACAAAAATCTTGTCACAAGCCGGACTCCGGATGATCTGCCCGTCTTTATGAAAGCTATTATTAAAATGATGGCCGACGCATAGCCCCAGAGACCCGGCGAGTGTCATGTCAGGTGCCAATTGTTGTGTAGATCGTCATACCCATGGCGACTCTTTAGTATCGGGAGTTTTTTTCGACCTCCTTTATGCGTCAAAAATTATTTGATATGACACCACCAGTATAGGTAGTGGACAATGCGCATGCCCATGGAGAGTGACAGCTGGGAATGAGAAAAAACGGCTATTCAGCGTTTTTTTATTTTTTCATGGATGTAGTTGCTGATTTTTGACACATCCCCCACTTCCTCCTGAAAAGCGGCGACAGGTATTTCCACACGAGCTGCACTCTTATGACCGCCAGCCGACCCCAGCTTACCGAAGAGGCGCATTGCAACCTTACCGGCATCAAGACGAAAACCGGCATTTCTGATGATTATGATGATCTTCTGGCCATAAACCCCGGAAACCATGCACCACGTGGCTTCAGCCATCTTCAGAAAAAAATCGGCAATAATCACCAGGGCGTCGGCATCCTTTACCTCGCCCATATCAATATAGACCGTATCGCCTATGAATTGCAGGCTGTCAAAAGCCTTATGAAAATGGGCAATATTTTTTTTGTTAATCTCCGAAGACTCTATCTGCTTGATAATATTAAGATTGACGTAGGGATAAAGATAGCGGAAGGCTTTGACATCAGCGGCTATGGAAGTGCGGGTAAAGTTATTCGTATCTGTTTTTATTCCGTAAAACAGTGCAGTGGCTAATTTTGCTGAAGGAGTGATACCGGCGGCTTTAAGATATTCCGCCATCATGGATGAAACTGCCCCGTAATCCTCACGTATGTCGATAAAAGGCCCCTGGAGAGAATGATCCGGCGGGTGGTGATCGATAATAATACTGAAATTTATTTTTCCTAAAGATTTATGGTGGTGAGGCTGCGAGTCGACAATTGCCCATTTTGTCACCTCACTGGTATCTACCTTTTTAATGTAAGGAAGAGTAATATTGAGTCGTCTGATCATAGCCAGATTATCGGACCGTTTAATGGCATTTACGCGGCAGATAATAATTTTTTGGGCCTTCCTCCAGAAGAGTCTTTTCAATGCCAGTGCGCTGGCAATGGCGTCAGGATCGGCGACAATGGGTATGCAGAGAATGTCATCGGTTGCAACAGTCTCCATAACACTTTCGTAACGAGCTTTATGGGTGGCGAACTGGACAGGATTGGCCATAAATTTTTCTCAGTATCCCTGGTTATACTCTTTTTTGCTCAATTGTTTCGCTTGCGAAAATAAACTTCATAAGCCTCTTGGCAACCCCTGGTCCTGCATGACAGGACTGTATTTTTCCAGGCAAAGGCAATTACTCGCCCTTCGCCCAGTAAATGCATCCAACCGGACAGGTATCCATGGCCTCCTCTATTAGTTTGATATCACAATCAAAATGGATAACTCTTGCGGCAATCATGCCTTCCTCATACTGGAAACATCCCGGACAAATTTCAGCACAACTGCCACAGGAGATGCATTCATCATCGTCGATATAGAACTCTTTTCCCATCTGGAAACCCTCCATGCACTACTTTGATTTTTTTTCAAAAAAAATCAAAGTAGTGTAGCCAATAGCCTGCTGTCCCAAAGAATTCTAAAAAAAATATAGAATTACAAATATTATGCCACGTTCACACCTCAAGAGGGAAGACGGAAATACTTTTTCTCCTTCGGCAGGGCACCGGCAACACATTTGCGGCATGAGTCTATTGGCATGATACTTGATTCAATCATCTTGTCATGATGCACACGTTCTCCCCATAACGGACAGAACGCTGATTTTGGATATTGCCTCAAGACTCGTTTGATCCGTGTCTTCCGTTGATGCACCCCGGCAGAACTCAACAAAGAGGAAACCGTATGAACAGACGCTACCCGATCCCGACAAAAATGATTTCCAACGGAGAATTCCGGCCATTGCCCCAGACCCCGCAACAGAAACTGACGGAGCAAACCCTTCTTCAGCTTGCCGATAAATACGCAGGAAAACAGGGCACCACCCGAAGACAGTTTCTTCGAAGTGCCAGCGGCATGGCCGCCGCTTTTCTGGCAATGAATGCGGTCTACGGCTCAATCTTTACTGTTTCCCCCGCAGAGGCCGCTGATCCATACGCTGCCGAAGCAATACGAAAATCACTGGACCATCAATTCATTTTCGATGTGCAGCTGCACTTTGTGCGCGATGAATATGCCTGGGAAGGCCTGACAGGGCTGCGCCGTTATGCACGGAAATGGAACAGCGAACTGGCTGGCCAGGACACAAACCTGAAGAAACTGAAATTTGCCAATTTCATAAAAGAGGTATTCCTGGAGAGTCAGACCAGAATCGGCCTTCTTTCCGGTGCCCCTTCCGATGATCCTGAAAAATGGTTCCTGACCAACGACGAAATAGCGGAGGCCAGATCCGTTATAAACAGTATAGCCGGCAGCCGGAGACTTCTCAGCCATGCAATTTTCACCCCGGGTCAACCGGGCTGGCTGGATGAAATTGACAGAGCCATAGATGAACTTCATCCCGACAGCTGGAAGGGATATACCATTGGAGATCCATTGGGCCCATCACATTATCCATGGCGACTGGACGATGAAAAACTTGTCTATCCTGCCTATGAAAGAATGGTTAAAGCAGGTATCAAAAATGTCTGCGTCCATAAAGGCCTTCTTCCGGAGGACTACAAGAGTTCGTTTGCCGATCTCTGGCAATACGCCACGGTTACCGATTTGGGCAAGGCCGCCAGAGACTGGCCCCAGCTTAATTTTATCATTTATCATTCTGCTCTGCGGCCTCTGCAGGATTTCTCAGCTGAATACATTCGCTCCTTTGAGGAAAACGGTTACATCCCCTGGGTAAGCGATCTGGCTGCCATTCCTTCGAAATTCAACGTGACCAATGTCTATGCCGAACTGGGAACAGCCTTTGCAACTTCCGCAGTAACCTTTCCACGCCACTGTGCCGTGCTTCTGGGGACACTTATCAAGGGTATGGGGGTTGATAAAATTTTGTGGGGCACTGATTCTGTATGGTACGGATCTCCGCAATGGCAGATAGAGGCCTTCCGACGCATTGAAATTCCTGTTGATCTCCAGGAAAAGTTCGATTTGCAAGCACTTGGTGCGGCAGACGGTTTTATCAAAAATGCTATTTTCGGCCTTAACGCCGCCCGGCTTTACAACATCAGTTTAGGGACAGCAAGTAAGGATCTTCCAGGCGGCAGAGGATAAAGAGCTGATCCTGTCTTATCGCCATCCTCTGACTCTTTTGGCAGAACTCTTCTGCAAACGCTCATCCTTGCAGAAGAGTTTGACCAGTACGATGCCGGTGACAAAACCGCCGACATGGGCCCAGAAAGCCACACCGCCTGTCGTCTTTCCGACTGTTGGCGCTGCACTGAGCAGCTGCAACAAAAACCAGTATCCCAGCACCAGATAAGCCGGCACGACAACGCGGAAGAAAAAGAACCCCAGAAAGACGATAAGATGCACCGGAGCTCTTGGATACAGCAGGGCGTAGCCACCCATCACTCCTCCAATGGCTCCGGAGGCTCCAATCATTGGAAGATAACCGGTTGGATCTGAAAATAACTGGACAGCCACGGCGCCAAAGCCGCAAAGAAGATAAAAAATGAAAAATCGCATGTATCCCATGGCGTCTTCAACATTATCGCCGAAAATTGACAGAAACCACATATTGATGATGAGATGGAGCCAGCCGCCATGCATGAACATGGACGTAAGGGGGGACAACCAATTCGGATGGTTATCAACAAGACAGACAAGCCCGTGTCCAAGAGGGATTTGTGTTCCAGGGCTGAGATTGCCCAGAAATTCACCGGGAATGAGACCGAATTGGCATATGGATTTTGCCAGAGTGGGATTGGTTCCCAGCCCCTGGAACAGAATCCAGGCTATAACATTGAGACCAATGATGGTAAAAGTTGCAAAGGAAGTATGAAAGGTCGGATTTTCATCACGAATCGGAAACATCGCAGTTCACCAATTTCCGTTAAAAAGTTTATTGGTCCATAACGGGCTTTGTTCATAACGGATCCAGAATTCGAGCTTAATGCTGCTGAAGCCCGGCATCCATTTCCAAGGCCGAAACACAAAAGACCAAACAAAAACAACATAAATAAAATTATATACTTACA
This sequence comes from Desulfobulbaceae bacterium, assembly GCA_020444175.1. Lineage (GTDB taxonomy): Bacteria > Desulfobacterota > Desulfobulbia > Desulfobulbales > SURF-16 > JAHLLM01. The sequence continues at coordinate 8,685 of JAHLLM010000042.1, forward strand.
AACAATTCTCAGTTAAAAAATCGCCACTTTTCTGTCGCCAAGTTTCCAATACTGGATTCCCGCCTCCGCGGGAATGACATAACCAAGCCCGCCGTCACTCCCGCGGAGGCGGGAGTCTAGAGGTAGGCTACTGAGAAATGTATAGAGGCAAATAAAATTAAAAAAATACTTACTTTCTAACTCTCGCTCTTTTCACTATCATACCTTATAGCCTGAATAATGAAGTTTTTCTCAACTTTCAGGAAACAGCATCATGTTTGCCCTCTTTTTTAAAAGAGACAGACAGGAATGATGGTTAAACCGTTCTCAACGGATAAAAGGAAATTTCAAATGAATATCATGAAAGAATTTCTCGCTGGTTTTACCTGGAAAACAATTATCTTAACCGGGCTGCGGATTACCATAATTCTCTTTTTTGCCTGGCTTGTGACGAAACTGCTGCAAAAATTCCTGCTGAATCTTGAAGAACGGCTACTTAAAAAAAGTGAACTGGAAGGCGAGCCGCCTTCGGAGTCACAAAAACGGATAGAAACAATTATCCGGTTGATAAAACAGGGCGCGTTCCTTGCCTTGTGGCTGACTGTTTGTTTAATTATTCTCAAAGAATTCGGTGTGGAAATCGGACCGATCATAGCAAGTGCCGGTATTGTCGGCCTGGCCGTCGGCTTTGGGGCGCAGAATCTGGTTCGCGATTTTATTTCCGGTTTTTTCATCATTCTGGAAAACCAGATCAGGGTTGGCGATGTTGCCGTTATCAACGGCACGGGCGGTCTTGTTGAAAAAATTAACTTCCGGACAACCGTGCTCCGCGACCTTGGCGGCGTGATGCATATATTTCCCAACGGCACAATTACCACTTTGAGTAATCTGACAAATGAGTGGTCGGCCTATGTTTTTGACATTGGAGTGGCCTACAAGGAAAATACCGATCAGGTTATAGAAATACTCCATTCAGTAGGAAAGACCATGTTTGAAGATAAAGAATACGGCAAAATTATGCTCGAACCTCCTGAGGTCTTTGGGGTAGACAGATTTGCCGATTCCGCAGTTATCATCAAAGGACGCATACGAACAAAACCCATTCGGCAATGGATGGTGGGCCGAGAATTCCTGCGCCGTGTCAAACTGGCTTTTGATGAAAATAACATCGAAATCCCCTTTCCCCACCGGACAATTTATTTTGGCGAGGAGAGCAAACCATTCAATCTTCAGATTCTGGAAAAATTTCAGAAACAGAACAACACGTAACCCCAGAGCCATGTCAGTGGATACTCGAAGGGGTTTTCCCGAGAACAGGCCAAGAATATATCTTGTCGGGAAAAGACATTGTGGAAATGGAGAAAAGAGCTGGGCGGATTAGATAGTTCCGTGTCTATGATCCTCTTATTCAGACAGTTCTTTTTTCAGGTCGATAAACTCTTCCCTGCTGATCTCCCCCCTGGCGTAACGCCGGCGAAGAATATCCAGTGCCGTGTCATCATGAGTCGATTTTCCCATGAGGAGTTTGACAAAGTAGATAATACCCAAAATCACCAAAACCCAGAAAAGCACCGGAAAAATCCAGCCCAGGGGATGCGCCGTCATGTTGTGCCCGTAAAAGCCGGAACCATTGAACCAGTGTCCCATCATTGCCTCCATTTTTATTTATTTCTTTGTTTGAGTGTTCTGCTGATCAGAAAACATTCAAGAACCATACCATCCGTCGTATCAAGCAAATTTGCATATCTCCCCAGCAACGCAGCCGTGAATGACCGCCCTCTATTAAAACGAACCTCAAGGTAACATGTCCCGTTAATCTGCACACCTTCCCATGCAGACTGACATGAAAAAGTTTAATTCCAACTGTCCGGCAGGAAATCATTGACAACGACAGCGGTCAAATATTTAACGGCAACGGCCTTTTGACATACACGAAAGTGTACCCTTTGGCAGAAGGAATAAAATCAAGCAGCGGATCCCCCCAAACCGTTTGATGACAGCATACGGGATTTGAAATCAAACGAATATTTCTGGATCATCATTTCGCATGTTCTCCCGCCTGAATTCACTCGTGTCCGTTTAAGGAATTGCAGTAAGAAATGTGACCTTCCTGCGGCATATTGTCCCTCGTTCCCTCGGTCCACCGTGGGAATGCATATCAATTTGCCCCTGGAGATTCATGTATAGGTTCCCACGGAGACCATGGGAACCAGAAGTTTAAACTCCTGAGATACTGCTGCAAAATTCTAGCCGGACATTGCTGACCTGAATTACATAAAAAAAGTAAAAGCTTTATTTTCGTTCTTCTTTTATCGAATTTGACACTTCTCCTTTTGATCGGCTTTGTTTCCTGGGAACTGAGTTTGGCCAATGCCAAAAGACGATTAAATGATTTGATAAATGAGGAAAAGGCAAAAAGCACTCCATCCCAGTTTGTAACTCTCCCCAAAAGATGTTACTCGTGATCATCCGGATGACTTTGACCGAAACCGTCAAACATTCGCAACAACCCAATGAAACTGTTCCCAACCTGCCTGGCAAGAAAACCTATTTTTACTGGATCTTAGCAGATGGAGCATGTATGATTTTTCAAGTGACTTTCTTCAAAACAGAAGTCTTAAGGAGACTCCATGTCTACACGACAACGCCGCCTGAACAGATTATGCCTGCCCCTGACAATCCTCATTGCATTCATAGGCGGCTGCGCTGATTTGAAAAAATCAAAGCCGATTCTGCCCATACGTGAATATGAAAAGATGATTGTCGGCAATCTCTATGCCGATTACGTCGGCACCCAAAACTGTCTTGCGGCCTGTCATGAGCACGACAAGCTCAAGCTGTCCTTTGATGCCAGCACCATGGGCGCCCAACTGAAAAAAGAATCCGGCATGCCTCTTGTGGATTGTGAATCCTGTCATGGCCCGGGCAGCCTTGCCATCAAAGGGTTGACCAGGGAAATGGTGGAAATGAATGCGGCAAAAGGCATCAAAACCGCATGCGATTTCAAGACGCTCATTGATTTAAAAAATCTGCCGGCCACGGCACAATCCCTCACCTGCCTCAAGTGTCATACGGTCAACGCCACCTTTAACCTGCACAACTGGAATGCCGGACTCCACGCCTTAAACGAAGTATCCTGTTTTGACTGCCATGATATTCACGCAGGACCCGATTTAAAAGTCACGCCGCTGGCCTCTGGCCGGCTTTGTTTTTCCTGTCATCAAGCCGCCCAGGCGCAATTTTCCCTGCCCAGTCATCACCCCCTCAAGGAGGGCCGGGTCTTCTGTATTGACTGCCACAATCCCCATGGAGGATTTGCCGACCATAACCTGCATCAGGATACTGTCAAGGAAACCTGTGTCCAGTGTCATCCGGACAAAAGGGGCCCTTTCCTATATGAACATGCCGATGTGATGGATAACTGCGCCAACTGCCACAGCCCCCATGGCTCGGTGAACAATAAGCTGCTGAACGCGCGGGAGCCTTTTTTATGTCTCCAGTGCCATGAGGGGCACAGATTAAACACGGAAGAAGGCGGCAGTGCCTCTGCCGAGAGAGCCAGGGCTTTTTATACCCGGTGCACGGACTGCCATTCCACACTGCATGGTTCCGATGTTCCATCAACCTCTGGAGGCGGGAGATTTATCCGATGAGATACAAAAAAACAAATTGTATCTTCAGCATCTATGTGATCGGCCTTGCTCTTTGCTGCACTGTTTCTCCGGCCATGGCTGCAGAAGATCCCCTCCCGCCCAAGACTGCCGAGACCACCGCCGAACCTGGACAGGAAGAATCTGCCGTCTCGTATGCCACGGAAGGGAATTTTTTCCTGGGATACCGATGGGTATCCAACAAAGATTCCTTACAGGCATCAAAATATATTTATCCCCATTCCTCCGTCGCCTTTGGCCTGGATCTGCTTTCCTGCCCTCTTCCCTTCCGGTATCATGTCAATGCCGAATTTCTCAGCAATTATAATTATTATACGGATGCCGGCTTTGCCTATAAGGATCTGGTTCTGTTCAGGGACATTGTGGTCGGGGTCCATCATAATCTGAATCATGTAAGCTATCAGCAGGACGATGATCCCCCTGAAATAACTTACACGGACAGAAATGCAGGAGACGACTATTATATCGATTTTGCCAGCAATCTGTTGTCACTCAGGCTCAAGGTACCTGACTTTCCGTTTCATACTTTTTTAAAACATCGCCATATTGAACGGGACGGCAAGATCCAGCAGAGATTTTTGCTGGGAGATTTTGATCAGCTCAACAAAAATTCCGAATCACGTGATATTGACTGGAAATCAGATGCAATGACCCTGGGGGCCAACAGTCATGTCGGGCCGATTGAAGTTGAATACAGCTATGATCAGGCCAAGTTCAAGCCGGGAAGCGACAGCATTCTTTACGACAGCTATCCCGCTGCTCTGGATTTATCAAGGCCCGCGGACGTCTATCCGCACAATGTTGTTCCTGAAACCGAGTCATCGGCTCACGCCATCAAGCTGCACTCATCCTATACCGGCGGCATTGTAACCGCAGCCACCGTCAGTAATCTCTACCAGAAAAACAACTACAGCGGTACGGAATCGACCACATGGAAAGGGGCCTTTGACGTCAGCTGGATTCCCGCCCCGCCTATCGGTTTCTTTTTCAAATACAGGCACCGGGATGTGGATATGGACACCCCGAGCGCAGTCAGTCTCATCGGACAGAGCAACAGCTTCAACTATTCGGTCAGGCAGGGCATTTCATATGACAAGGATGAGTTTTCCCTGTCTGCCAGATATAAACCGCTCAACAGCCTTACTCTTTTTGCAAATTACGATTTTTCCCATCTTTCCCGGGAAAATGTTAACGAATGGATCGTGCTGCCCGATGAAACCGACATCCACACCATCAATTTCACGGCACACGTCAGCCCCTTAAAAAAGGTTAAGGTCAAGGCCGGCTATGAATATAAAAATTACGACAACCCTGCCTATAATAGCACGCCGGACAACTCCAACAAGCTGCGTCTGACAACCACCTACATCCCGACTCACTGGATCTACCTCTATCTGGAATACATTCTGTCCATGACAGAACGCGACTCCCTGCACTACCTCAACAACTCCCCTTCCCTGCTTCTGGAAACAGGAGAAAGAGATGGTCGGCACGATCAGTTTCTGGCCAGCCTGACAGCACAACTGTCTGCCAAGACATCCCTGACTGCCAGCTGGTTTTATCAACGCTGGGATGTGGAACAGGACCTGGCTTACGGCAAATGGCTCACCTTCGACCTCGGGGACCTGCCTTATATTGACGTCGGAGTTCCCTATACCGACAAATCAAACTCCTTTTGCCTGTCTCTTCAGTATTTCCCCCGCAAGGATATAACCCTGACTGCCGATGCAACCTACACCATAAGCGAGGGCAAAACAGGGTATGACGATGTGGTGGGTGGAGCACCATTTTCTCTTTCCTCTTTTTCAGCCTTAAAATCATCCGAAACCATCTTTTCCGTTGAAATAACAAAAAAGATTTCCAAAGAATGGGAAATCGGAGTCAGATCACATATGGAGATCTATAATGACAAGGCATACGATTTCCTGGACGGCAATGTATTCACCACGATCTTTGGTATAAAAAGGTATTTTTAAGTTGAATTCTTTACTCCACCCATTACTGAGATTAGTGCTCACCGTTTTTTTCGTCATGGCAGCCGCACCGGTTTTGCATGCTGAAAAACGCATCGGCGTCATTATGACCGGCAATATTCCTTATTACGGTGCCATGCACGAAACCTTTGTCACCGAGCTGAACGAGAGACTTCACGGAGCTGAGAAAACAGAAATAATCCTGCAAAGACCTTTTCCAAATCCCATATCCTGGAGTAATGCGGCGCGAAAGCTCATCGCCTTTGATGTGGACCTCATCGTGACCTATGGTTCACCTGCCACCCAGGCGGTTCTCCATGAAAAAAGCAACATTCCCTTAATCTATGCCGGGGTGTACGAATCAGGAGGCCATGCGGATGTTGACAGCAAAAACGCAACAGGTTGCGGTTTCAAGGTCCCCTTATCAAGCATTATCAGGTATTTCAAAAGCCTCAAAACCCTCAGCAGCATTGGCATTGTCTACAGTGGTGTTGAGGAAGATTCAGTCAGTCAATACCAGTACATGAAACGACTGGCCGAGCAGCAGAAAATCAAGGTTGAAAAAATCGATATCCGATCACAGGCTGATATCTCTAAAATAAGGCCGGCAAATCCCGATGCAGTCTTCATTACGGGAAGCTCCATCGCCCATTTGTATCTTGATGAGATTCTCTCTGATCTGAAAAAAAAACATATTCCCGCCGCAGATATTTTCCCGGATGATTCAGAATCCGGGCTGTTGATGACTCTGTTTCAACCTGCTCAGCCCCAGGGACAAATGGCTGCCGAAATGGCGTCACAAATTCTGCTCGGCAAAAAAGCCGCAAACATTGTTCCTCATACCTTCAGGGATACGGAGCTTGTCTTCAATCTTGTCGAGGCCAGGCATCTTGACATCGCTTTTCCCATCCACCTGCTCATTGAAGCGACAAGGGTGATAAAATGAGCAGCCATCCCCTGTCAAACCTTGATGGTTTCGCAAAAAGCTCTCAAGCTGACCATCCGCCAACGCAATATCAACAAGTTACATACTTGTCGGCGGCGGTTGAGGGGGTTTTTACGAAACCGTCAAACCTTAATTTATGCAAAAAGCTCATCGGCTGCCTGCTCATATGTCTTTTCAGTGTAACCGCCCTGCCCGTTTCGGCAATGGACCAGCCGGAGGAACTGCTGATCGGCATCGAGCCGGAACATAACATTTTTGACCAGATGGAACGCTATCGCTCTTTAGCTGCCTATCTTTCCGATCAACTCGGAGTCAAAGTAAAGCTCACCATTATGAGTCGTTATGGAGAGGTGATAAAGCGCTTTAAGTTCCTCAATCTCGATGGCGCCTTTCTCACCTCCTATACCGCCACCATGGCTATCAATGAGCTGCATCTGCAACCTGTGGCCAATCCCGTTAACCTGAACGGTGAGTCTACTTCCCAGGGATACATGTTTGTGCGCAAAGACAGCGACATACATGAGGTCAAGGATATGCAGGGCAAAAGATTCATATTTGTAGACCCGGCAACAATGGAAGGCTACCTCTTTCCCCTGGCCTATTTGAAACAGCACGGCATTACGGATATCAATAAATTTTTTTATCGATTTGATTTTTCCGGCAGTCATGCCTCGGCAATCTTTGCGGTCCTGGACGGGAGAGCTGATATCGGCTCGGCCAAAAATACGGTTTATAACAGACTGGTTAACAACGACCCATCCATCCGGCAGGAACTGAACATCCTTGCCAAATCCTCCAAAGCCCCGGAAATTACCCTCTGTATAAGAAATGAAATCGATCCCCGGTTACGGGAAAAACTGAGTGACATTCTGCTTCATATGGACGAAACATCTGCAGGCAGAAAGGTCCTCAAGCTGTTCAAGGCCCTTCGTTTCGTTAAGCCGAACAGAGCGGATTTTGTCAGAATAGAAGAGATGGCACAGGAAGCAAGGGCGGCCATAGCGGAACACGGAAAGTAACTGATGAAGAAAAAAATTATCATTTCCTTTATCCTGTTATTTCTGCTCTTTCTGGCCGGCATCGTCACAACTCTGCATATTATCACCAAGACAACCGCAAATCTCACAGCCCTTCTTTCGCTTCACAAGGTCGAGGTTATCCGCCAGGATCTGGTCATCAACGTCCAGACCGTGCAGTCAAACCTGTATACTACAGGAACCTCATTCGGCAAGGAGTTGGACACCATAGTGGACAATGTTCTCAAACTCCAGGACAGGGCTCAAACATGTACGGACTGCCACCATGAACCGAACGTGGAAAAAGAAATCATTCACCTGCAGGAGCTGACTGAACAGTACAAGGAAGCTCTCAGTTACTTTATAACCTCTACGGCGGATGCCCAGAGGGTCAAAAGACTTCAGACCTTTGCAGCCGATATCGGGGACAGGATAATTGTAAAATCCCAGTGGATGGCCATGACCGCCAATAACACCTTGCGGGACAAAACAACCTCTGCAATGAAGGAAGTGGCGGACTCTAAAAAAATCCTCACAGGCACGCTTGCTTTTGCCTTCCTGCTGAGCGTCTTCATTTCCCTTTATTTTATCAAAAGCATCACCAAGCCCGTGGCAGAACTTTTGAGTGCCACCCGCAAAATAAAGTCAGGCAAGCTGCAGTACCGGATTGAGGAAGAATTACAAGATGAATTCGGTGAACTGGCAGCCTCGTTTAATGAGATGGCCGGTTCCCTGAAGGACCAATATAAAAGATTACAGGAAACGGAACGCCTGGCTGTTGTAGGCGAACTTGCAGCAGGCATGGCCCACGAAATCAAAAATCCCATGGCCGGCATAAAGGTGTCCATGGAGGTGCTGAGCCAGGATTCTCCCCTTGATCCTGAGGACAAAGAGGTTCTTCACCAGGTCATCAATGAGATTGACAGAATTACGGCTCTGCTCAAAGGACTGCTCAACTACGCCCGGCCGCCGAAGCCCAAAATGATTTCCCTGGATGTGAACCAGGCGCTGGAAGCCACGATGAAATCTGCAAAATATGCCCTCAACACACCGAAACGAAAGACCATGGAACAGGAGAGGCAAATCGAATTCGTCACAGATTTAAGCCCTGATCTCTCGCATATCATTGCTGACCCGGCCCAGCTGCAGCAGGTTTTTCTCAACCTTATTCTGAATGCAGTGGACGCTGTTTCCTCTCTTTCCGAACGTCAAGGCCTTATAACAATACAAACCCGGCAATCAGAGGAAGGCTTTGTGCAAATTTCCATTACCGATAATGGAAAAGGCATAGGCCGAGAATCACTTGGGAAAATATTCAACCCGTTTTTCACGACAAAACCCCAGGGAACCGGCCTGGGTCTGGCAATCACAAAACGTCTTATTGAACAGCACAATGGCGGCAGCATTACGGCAACCAGCAACCCGGACGGCCACGGGGTGACCTTTACCATCTCTCTGCCGGTTGAACAAAACAAGGCCAACAGCCAAGGCAAGAAAATTACCCGGCACGGCAACGCGAAAAACCGCAACCAGACTGACGACAGGCGAGAATAAGCAGAGAAATTTTGCTATTGTACTGAAGGCTATTTTGTTTTAAGATTAAATAAGGAAGAAAAAAAAAATTAATCCTCCAAGATGATTTTCTTTTGCTTCCTGGAGTAGGGCCTTTCCAGGCTCTACTCCTTTTTTTTTCGATTCTTTCCCAAAGCCTTTGAGCCACTATTGGTTCATTGCGGTCTATTTGTTTTTTATGCCGGGATGGCATCTTTTACAGTCATTAAGAGGAAAAGCCACATTAAGATGACATACCCCGCAGAATTTCTTTTTTAAAATAAATTCCATCAGGAAATACTCTGTCCCTTTCTTTTTAATGAAAAAAATATCAGGGTGACAGTTTCCGCAGTCCAGTAATCGCGTATGCACGGAATGGGGGAAAAATGCAGGCGGGACGTAGTCCCATTCAGCCTGCAGTTCAAGACGCTCTTTAAATTTCATGTTGACGCGTGGCTTTTCATTGCTCAGTGAGTATATCGGCTTCACGATTTTATTTTTCATTGCCAGCGTCCAATCAACCTTGTTGCCAAAAGGGGCTCTGGGCAGCTTGGGATCGGCTGTAAATTTTTCAAATCTTTCCCTTCCTGTGGAAAGATCGCCGGAATGGCACTTATCGCAATGCTCCTCGGTATGCCCGAAAGCCACTTTACCGTCATGACAGGCTCCGCAGAAAAAACCATCCCGGTTGTCCTGTTCGGTAATTTCTGTCTTGTTTACTGAAAATTCGAATTCCAGTTCCAGATGGCAGACGCGGCAGGAATATTTTATCCGATGACTCCAGTGGGAGAAAGAAACAGGCTTGATATTATTTGTCTCGGATGTGCGGTTTATCAGAATGTTGCCGTATTCGTGGGGCGGAGGAAGAGGTGGAAAATCCCAATAGGCAAGCAACGCGGCGGGATACATCAGAAAGAGAAGCAGCAGGAATATTGAAGTCAGCTTAGCTGTCATTTTGAGCCTCCTTGACATTTGACGCTTTCGTATTTATGCCCTTTAGGGTGAAAACCCTCTCAACCGCCGCCGGAACGTGTGTAACTTGTTGATATTGCGCCGGCGGATGGTCAGCTACAGGACTTTTTGCGAGATTGTCACATTTCCCTCTCGCCAAATGAGAGAGGAGAGGAATATTATGTTGTTGTGAGATATGATACTCTTCAGTAAAGTAATACCATGTGGGATTGTTATTGAGAAGCCGACAGCTTTTCCTTTTCATGGCAGATACGAAATTACATTCATGTAGCATGGACGAGACTGAAAGTATATCATAGTTTTCAAGTTTCTTGGCCGCTGCCCGGAAGAGGAAAAGACCAGATCAACCTCACACCCCAGGAATACAGTCAATGCAAACAGGACCTGTCCTTGAGCAGGATCATTCAAAACCAATAGACACACCCCTTTTAAGTCCGGTACCTGTATGAAGAAAAAAGTTTACCTCGCCCTGTTCATTCTGGTTTTCTGCTTCACAGGAGGAGGCCTTTATATAACACGTTCCACTGAGGATGTGGTCAGCAAACTGGAAATAATTACAACCCTGCACCAGGTGGAGTTTTTCAGAAAGGACCTGCAGAGTAAAATCAAAACCGTACAGACCGACCTGCTTCTCAAAGATTCCCCCCATGCCCTGGATATCGATGAATTCACCGTCCACGTGGAGGACATGGAAAAGGCCGCCGACCTCTGCTTCACCTGCCATCATTCCCCAGAAGTGCTGCAAAGTCTGACCAGTATGCAGAACGGCATGAAACGATATATAAAAAGTCTGAGCCGGGTCTATACAACCAGGGCGAACAGAGAGAGACTGGAACAGGAAAAAGGAGAGGCTTTCAACCTTGGCAAAAAAGTTCTCGCAGATGTACAGAATATCGTCATTACCTCTTCTGATAAAATAGCGGCGCGCATAGCCCGGGCCCGCAAGAGCATTGACGAGAGCCAGCGTCTCCTGTTTTTCTTTATTACGATCGGCCCTTTTCTGCTCATTCTTATCACCTACTTTTTTTTGGATCATGTCAGCGGTTCTGTTTCCGTACTGATCGATGCCATCAGAAAAATAAAGGAAGGTGACCTGCAGGTCCGGGTAAAAGACAAATTATCCGATGAATTTCTGGAGCTTGCCACGGTGTTTAATGAAATGGCAGGATCTCTGAAGGAACAGTGCCTCTACATGCAGCATGCTGAACGGTTGGCCGTTGTCGGCGAACTCTCGGCCGGACTGGCCCATGAAGTAAAAAATCCCCTGGCAGGCATCAAGGTATCCATTGAGGTGCTTGCCAACGATCTTCCCTTAAACCAGGAGGACAGGGACGTTTTTTACAGAATTATCAATGAAATTCACAGGATTGAGGCATTGTTGAAAAGCCTGATCAATTATGCCCGGCCTCCGGAACCAAGGCCGAAAGTTATTGATGTGCATGAGCTGCTTGCTTCCACTATAAAAAATGCGAAGTATTCACTCGTGAATCCGACAAACAACGTGCAATCGGCAAAAAAGATAGAATTTATCAGGGATTTCAGCTCAAAAAAACTGGAGATCATGGCCGATCAGGGCCAGTTACAGCAGGTGTTCCTCAATCTGCTGCTCAATGCCGTTGATGCCATTCCTGCCCAGGGGACCATAACCGTGAAAACCAGGCAGGAATCAAACGGAGCCATGCAGATTTCCGTATCTGATAACGGTAAGGGCATACACAGCGACAATCTAGGTAAAATATTTAAACCTTTTTTTACGACAAAACCAAAAGGAACCGGACTGGGGCTTTCCATCTGCAAACGTCTTATCGAACTCCATGACGGCACCATCCATCTCTCCAGTCAACTGGGAGAAGGCACAACTGTATACATCACTTTGCCTGAAAAACATCAACCCGAATTGGTGAAACATGAAAAATAAGGGTAGAATTTTCCTTATCGACGACGAAGAGCTCATTGTCTCAATGCTGGCCAGGTCCTTGAAAAAAGAAGGGTATGAGACAAAAACACAGACAACGGTCGATGATGTGGTCAATAGGATCGCAGCGTGGCATCCCGACCTGGTGCTGCTGGATATCCATCTTGAAGAAGACCGGGACGGCCTTGACATTCTTGCCGACATCAGGGAAGAGAAAATCGACACCCAGGTGGTGATGCTGACGGCGGACGATACGGCGGAATCAGCGATCAAGGCAATGAAACTTGGAGCAGCCGACTATCTCACCAAACCGTTTAATATTGATGAAGTAAAAATCGTTATTGAAACAATCCTTGAAAAAGAGCGGCTTAAGGATGAGGTCATTTACCTGCGCAAAGCAGGATCCGCGCACCTGGGAGACACCATGGTGGGTCAGTCCCCCGCCATGCTCAAAATTATTGAAAACGCTAAAAAAATTGCCGAGGCCAAAGCGGCAACCGTTCTGATTACCGGCGAATCCGGTACCGGCAAGGAGGTCATGGCGCGTTATATTCACAACTGGCGCCATCTTCGCGAGGCAGATGAAGAGAATCATGTGCCTTTTATCACGGTAAATTGTACCGCCCTGCCTGAAAACCTCATTGAAAGCGAGCTATTCGGGCACGTCAGAGGCGCCTTCACCGATGCAAAGGCGGATCAGAAAGGCATGTTCGAACTGGCCGACGGCGGCACCATTCTACTGGATGAAATAGGAGACATGCGGCTGGACCTGCAGAGCAAATTCCTCCGCGTACTTGAAGAACGCAAGGTGCGGCGCCTGGGAGGCCGCGTTGACCTACCCGTCGACGTGACCGTCATTTCCACCACCAATAAGGATCTCACAAAGGCTGTGGCCGACAAGGAGTTCCGTGAAGACCTGTTTTTTCGCCTCAATCTGTTCGCCATTGAGATGCCCCCCCTGCGTGAGCGCAAGGAAGATATTTCCCTGCTGGCCGAACATTTTCTCATTCATTTCTCCCAGAAGTACATGAAGAAAAACATCAAGGGTTTTTCACCCGAGGCCATGAAAATCATTACCTCCTACGCCTGGCCGGGCAATGTCAGGGAACTGAAAAATGTTATCGAGCGCATCGTGGTCCTGGAAAATGAAGATCTTATCAAACCGAAACATCTGGCCATCGGTCTGACAGGGGAAGAACCTTTTGCCTCATTAAACGAGGCAGGCCTGCTGACCCTGCCCGAAGAAGGAATTTCCCTTGATGAAGTTGAAAAGGACCTGATCAGACAGGCCCTGGAACGGACCGGAGGCAATCAGACCAAAGCGGCAAAACTCCTGAATATCTCCTATGACACCCTGCGTTACCAGGTAAAAAAATATGACCTGAAATAGTGTCTGTCCGGAAATCGGAGAAAGAACCATTTCCGGACGGACACGAAGAAGGCCTTCATGGCTGAATCAGAGCGGCTGCTTTTCTCCCCCCACGCGAAACAAGGTGGTGAGTTGCCAAACATGATCTGGTGAAATCACCATTTTTTTGACATTCCGTTCCGTTTTTCCCAATCGCCACTTCCCCCGCTGCCCCCAAATACCTGATCAAACGAAGGAAGCCGGATATGGCACAGGTCTTGCTACCACACGGTAGCATGACAACAAAATTCAAAGCATATTTTTCCACAATTTTTATACTCTGTCTTGCGGCCCTGTTGTTTGCTCCCCTGCAGGCAAAGGCAATGCAGGTAACTTTTATGGGACGCCTGGCCAACTTTGAAGGCATAATCCCCTCTCTCTGGTCTAAAATCGCCCTGGACAAGGAGCGAACCGAGGTCATCACGCTCAATCCCCGTCAGCGGGACGTACGCGTCTTTAATGAAGCCGGCATGGAAATCTATGCCTTTGGCGACAATATTGAACTTGCCGGCGCCACTGATCTTGACCTGGACGAACAGGGCAATATCTACCTTGTCTTTCCCAGGGCGCAGAACCAGCAGCTTCTCAAGCTCGATTACAAGGGCGACTATCTTGAAGCCTTTGCTCTGAAGGATATCCCGGCAGACTATCTGCCTTTCAATCCGGAACATCTGCAGTACCTTGACGGCATGATCTATCTGGCAGACAGCGGCTCCATGGATGTCATTGTCACCGACACCAGTGGGAACTTCCAAAAGGGCTACCGCCTTAAAGAAGCCCTGCGTCAGGTCGAAGACGAGTTCAGCGGTCTTGAGGGCGAAGACGTCTTCAATGATCCGAAACGCTTCGAGAACCTTGACATGACCGGTTTTTACGTGGACCACGACACCAATATCTACTTTACCATTTCGGTCCTGTTTTCCGCTTTCAAGCTTCCCGCGCAAGGAGAACTTCGGATTTTCGGCAGTTCTGGAAGCGGACCGGGCAAGTTCGGAGTTGTGGCCGGCATCACCACGGACACACAGGGCAATATCTATGTAACGGACCGTTTGCGCAGCGTTGTCATGATTTTCGACAGCAGCTTCTCCTTTATCACGGAGTTCGGTTTTCGCGGCACACGGCCCGGGAATCTTATCGTGCCGGATGACGTCATTGTTGACGAAAAGAAAGGATATATCTATGTAGCCCAGGCGGCTAACAGAGGCGTCAGCTTCTTTAAACTCATCACCGACTAAAACCTCTGGCCGGACTCCCTACGGCATGCGCTGTCATCTTTTGTGCCATGCACATGCCGTTTCCCCATATCCAAAGCATGACGCATGCTGCCTACGTTTCCCCAAACTCGTTGTTAACTTCATCTTTTTTTTTCATAAAATCGGCACTCATCCCCGACAAACGGAAAACACCTTTTGCTCCCCGAAATACACTGGACAGTAACCTGAGATAGTGTCTGTACACAGCGGTAAAAAAAAGATGGTAAAATACCCAACCCACATAAGTGAAAACCCTAAACCAGCTGCCACACGCCTTTCCCATTCCTCTGTTATCCCCACTGCAACACACTGTTATTATGGCACATTCACACAACAGCCACTTTGTGGCACGCTCTTTGCTCCTGCATAAAGTAACAACAAGCACCCCGATGTCCTGCCTCCTTGAACAACTCGACATCGGCAAAAGAAAAAAACAATTCCATACATAAATCAGACTGAAAAGGAGGGAAAAGGCAACAAAAAGGAAAACAAAAGAAAAAAGCGAAATTTGAGAACAGAATGACAAATCAGTCGGAAGTCCGACAACGAAAATCCTCCGAAAAAGGTAAACCTGCTGCAAGGCAGGGACACAAAGTCGACGGATCCTTGAAACGAACAAGGATGGCCGGGCTGCCGGGGAAACAAATCATCTTGGAGGATGAAATGAAAAAGACGTATAAAATCTCTTTAGTAGCAGGCGCAACAATGTTGACTCTGGCCTTCGCCGGTACCGCAATGGCATTTCATGGCGGCGGTGTTGCCCACTGTGACGGATGTCATTCCATGCATAATTCTCCGGAAAACCCGGTTGCAGGAACACCTGGCGGCCAACTGCTGAAAGGAACGGACGCAAGCTCCACCTGTCTGAACTGTCATGACGGCGCCGGCAGCTACCATGTCAACAGTGCCGACGGCTCCAATGCCAAGGAAGGCGGCGACTTTTACTGGGTAACCAATCCCTATGATGTGGTCGTTCGCGGCAACACCAAGACCTATGGCGGCGACAATGCCGGTCATAATATTGTTGCAGCCGACTTCAGCATGAACGCCGACCCGGTAAACACCCAGGCCCCAGGCGGCACCTATTCCGCCACCCTGCTCGGCTGTACTAGCTGCCATGACGCCCATGGCCAGGTTCTTGACGGAACAAAGGGCGGCAGCCTGCCCATCTCCGTTTCCGGTTCCTATGACGACACCGTCCCCACCGGAACCATTGCCGGTAACTACCGTCTCCTCGGCGACTCCATGTACGAGGCCGGTAACCATACTGCTGACGGTTTTGCCTACTCCAATGACGCCCCGGTTGCTCTGACCAACGGCTCAAGCGGCGCCTGGACCCGTTACGGAACCGGTATGTCGGAATGGTGCGCCAACTGTCACGGCGACTACCTGAACTCATCAACCAAGCATGTGGCCGGTGCCGGCAACGGTATCCTGAACGGTTTTGGCACCAACTATAACTCCTATGTGGCAACCGGTGACTTCGAAGGCGTTCAGGCAACAGCCTATGATGATCTCGTTCCCTTTGAGACCGGCGGCGACAAAGCATCCCTGATTACCGCAGGCCAAAGCACAGCCGGTCCGGTTGCAGGAGCCCAGGTTATGTGTCTGACCTGCCATCGCGCCCATGCCTCCGCCCACAACAATATGGGCCGCTGGGACTTTGAGACCGAGCTTATTGCCGAATCCCACGCCCTTGAATCAACTGACGTACCGGCGACCGCTGCAGTTTACTACAAAGACGGTGTGGTCATCGATGTTGCCACTGATTACGGACATTACCAGCGCTCACTGTGTAACAAGTGCCACGTCCAGGATTAATGCCTGTTTAGCATAGGCTCTACTGGCAATCTGCAAGGAGGCATGTAGCATAAGGCTGAGGGAGCTTCGGTTTCCTCAGCCTTTTTTTTTAAAAAATAAAATCTCTTTAAATTTTTTTATTTGAATACTGCAGCTACAAAGTGATAGAGTTTACGGGAATAGTAATAATAATAACCTGTTTCTTGCTCCGGGGCACCCGGAGTTCCAGACAAAATGAATGCAGAAAAATGACCATTTTCCATTATGCTTATAAACAATTCTCAGTTAAAAATTGCCACTTTCTTGTCGCCAAGTTTCCAATACTGGATTCCCGCCTCCGCGGGAATGACATAACCAAGCCCGCCGTCACTCCCGCGGAGGCGGGAATCTAGAGGGTGGCTACTGAGAATTGTCTAGAGGCAAATTTTGACGGTTTCGTAAAAACCCCCTCAACCGCCGCCGACAAGTATGTAACTTGTTGATATTGCGTTGGCGGATGGTCAGCTTGAGAGCTTTTTGCGAGACCATCAAATTTTCCATTAATCTGCAAAAAGCGCGTAGGGTGTTCCTGCAGCAGTTTCCCCTGCGCTGAACTGATAAAACAAACAAGCAGCTGTCATTACCTGGGTCTTCATGCGACAAACATCCGGATTCATGCAAGCAGCACTCATTCTCCTTCTTCTGGAAGGCTTTGCCCCTATCGGTCCTGCCCAGGCATTTCACATCGGCGGTGTCGGGGCCTGCGACAGTTGCCATTCCATGCACAATCCCATGGATGGCGGCAGCTCTTCAGGTTCCCTGCTCCTGGCCTCTGATCCCAGCTCAGTCTGTTTAAACTGCCACGCCGGACCCGGCGGAGGCACCAGTCCATCAGTCTTTAGTCCGGACGGCTCGGCGCTGACTCCCGGCGGAGATTTCTACTGGCTGTCCAAGACCTTCACCTGGGGCAGCGGTTCAAGTACCGGCGACAGCCACGGACACAATATTATTGCCCAGGATTTCAACCTGGGCCAGGATTTGCACCTCAGCCAGTCACCGGGTGGCACCTATCAGTCTTCAGCCCTTGGCTGCACCAGCTGCCATGACCCTCATGGTCAGGTCCAGGGCGGCACAGGAGGAAGCGGCGCCCTGCCCATCAGTGTCTCCGGCTCCTACGGTGAACAGCCTGCTGCCGGAACGCTCAGGGGTAATTACCGCCTGCTGGGTGATTCCCGTTACGAAGGAGGGAGCGCGGCAACGTCTTTTCTTTTTTCCTACGATGCCCCCATTGCCAGACAGAACAATGCGATCCCCTTCGGGGAGTCGGATTTCTCCCATGTGGACTACGGCACCGGCATGAGCGAATGGTGCGCCAACTGTCACGAGCAAATTCTGCGCGGCGAGCACGAACAGATGGCTGGAGGGGGCTTTGAGCATCCCTCCGGCAGCAGTGCCCTCTTGCCGGGTGAAATAATATCCATGTACAACAGCTACATCAGGACAGGTGAACTGTCAGGCTCCAGCGCCACCGCCTTTCTCCAGTTCGTGCCTTTTGAACGAGGCATAAGCGACCCGCTGCAGCTTGATCCCCTCAGCCGGAGCGGCCCGAACACGAACTCCAGGGTCATGTGCCTGACCTGTCATCGAGCCCATGCCTCCGCCTTCAGGGCTATGGGCAGGTGGGACCTTGATGCGGCTCTGCTGGCCGACTCACACCCTGCGGCCGGCGATGGCGGTGTAGCGGGCACCGATATCTATTACAGTTATTATGCAAGAAATATCGCCATTGAATTCGGACCGACCCAGGGGCCATTCTGTGAAAAATGTCATGGCACCAGCCTGGAAACCATGACCGCACCCGGCCAGGACCCGCTTCTTCCCGGGCCGGATATACCTTTTTAAGGAGGAAAAAGGGTTTTGAACACAGGATACAACAGACTGTATATGCTCTGCCTGCTGCTGGCGGCTGTTTTCTCCTGCAGCTGTGCCGTCCAGCTCAGGACCGAGTACAAACAGCCTCTTATCGACCAGGGGGAGTTATATTTTTACCTGCAGCCTCTGCCCCAGGAGATGCTGGCCCTCACTTTTACCATCAGTGATCTGTCCGCTCTCCCCAAACAGGGAAACGCCGTTCCGCTTATGCAAGGCGAGCTGCGCATCAATGGCAGTGACCTGGTGGACAAACAGAAACGTCTGTTGCGTAAAACCCTGCCGCCCGGCTCCTATGCAGGCGTTTCACTCACCATCTCACAGGCGACCATTGAGACGGAACAAGGGGAAGTGGACCTCATGGTGCCTGAACAGCCGCTGCGCATAGAGCTGGACTTTTCAATCCTGCGCGCCAACTCCCATGCACTTTTTCTCATTCTTTCGCCGGAATATCTGCTCAGCGAGGGTTTCAGATTCACTCCCCGCTTTGTGCTGGCAAAACCCCATCAACTTCCGAAAAACTACCTTGGTTTTATCAGCAGCACAAACGACAATCTGATCACCGTTTTCAATAAAAGAACCATGGAGGTTGTTCAGACCATTCATGCCGGTGTCGCCCCGAAAGGAATGGCGCTTGACCAGGAAAGAGGCATTGTCTACGTCGCCCTGGCCGGAGAGGACGCCGTTGCCCGCATCAATGTCGATTCCATGGATATCTCCGGTAAAATCAAGCTGCGATTCGGGGATGAACCAAGCGAGCTCGCCCTGGGCCCTGACGGCAGGACCCTGATATGTGCCAACACCGGCTCCGGCACAGTCAGCATTATCGACACAGGCTCCATGGCGGAAAAGGAACGCCTCAGTCTTGAACCGGATCCCGCCTGGGTGGTAACCGGCCGGAATGACCAGAGGGCCTACGTCCTCCATCCCCTGTCAAATACGGTTTCTGTTATCGATCTGTCCGCACGACGCCTGTCTTCCTCCTTCACCCTCGACGAATCTCCCCTGCGGGGAGCATTGAATCGTGAAGAAGACACACTCTACATTGTCTCTCACTTTTCCACGGGTCTGCAGAGCATTGATACCCGCTCACACCGGGTCGGCAAAACCATATTTTCAGGGGGCAACGCCGTCTCCATAACAGTAGACCCCAAAAACGACCTCATTTACATCGGCAAGAAAAACGGAGAGGTCGCTATTGTCGATCCGTCATCCGGAATGTTTATCGACAGCTTTCCGGTCAATGGAGATGCCGGCTTCATGGCCATTGACGGAGAAACAAACATGCTGCTGGTCTTATCCACCAGCCGGGATGTGGTGCAGAAATTCAATCTGGTGAGTAAAAGCGAAGTCTCGGAACTGTTTACGGAAGCAGGAGCACACGCCCTGGTTGTTATGGGAGAATTATAGAAATATGACGAAACGGTTTCTTTGCAGTCCGGCTCCGGCGCTCATGGCAGTCCTTGTGGTATCCGCCGTGCCTGCCGCTCTCCAGGCCGAAGAGGTCTCCCTTCTGGCGGACTTTGAATATTTTCTGTCAAAGGAGGAGGCGAAGGACAAGGAGACCGGCATCGGGACCGACTCGGAGTTTTCCCGTTTCTCACAGCTTTATCAGCTTGATATCGGCAGATTTATCTACCCCAATGTCTTTCTGAATTTTGGCGGCTATTTTGAACAGGATGATACGGAAAGTACTGTGAAAACCGCATCTTTTCCCGAGATAACAAGCGAAAACAAGGAAACGACCAGGAGGCCGTATGTGGAGCTCAATCTTCATAACCCACTCTACAAAACAGGTCTGGCATACAGAAAAAGGGAAACAGAGACCGACGGTTCGTCCCGGACAGCGGAAACCGTCTCTGTGGATGAGTACAATGCCAACCTCAACTGGCGCCCTGTGAACCTCCCCCTGCTCACTGTCAACTACCAGCGCATCGAACTCGAGGATGATCCACTGACCTTTGATGCGACCCGTGACACCCTGAACCTGGTCAGCAAATATACATACAAGGACTTTTATTTTCAGTATTCCTACAACAGCCTCGACAGTACGGACCACATTGAAGAAAGCGGCAGTCTGTCGGTTAACCACAATGGCAGTGTCCGCTTCAACAAGGGTTTTGACTATAAGGACAACCGCTTTGACGTTCAGGCAAGTGCGAAATATATTTACAATACCATCGAATTTACCGGCGCCAATGCCGACAGCGCTTCGGTGGATACGCCTGCGGCAAACCCCGGCAGCCCTTTTTATATTGCCAATGACATTACACCGACCGGTAATATTGACAGTGACTTTGTCGATGACAGCCCCTTAAACGATATAAACATAGGCAGCGGCGGCGGCTTCAATCCGGTCAGCATCGGTCTTCATTTCAGCTCGCCGACAGATGTCGATACCATCTATATACAGCTGAACGCCGATCAGGATGCATTTCCGAACCTGGCCACATCCCAGGAAGTAAAACAGCTCGTTGACGCCAATTCCTTTGACACCCAGGTCTATGTCAGCGACGACCAGCTTGATCCGGACTGGACCACACGTCCGTCATCCATGAAATACAACAGTATTGACAATCGATTTGAAATACGCCTTGCCTCCCCTGTGCGTACCCGGCAGATCAAGGTCACCACGGTGCCGCTGACCCTGACCGCACCCGGAGAAATCCGCTATGACAACATCAGTGTCTTTACAAGGGTGACTGGAAGCTCCGAGGAGGAACCGGAGAACTTTGACCAGTACTACACCTATGGCCTGCAATGGACGCCAACCCCCAAAACCGTCATCGGCTATGAAGGTTTTTACAAGGGCCAGGATACCAAACATACGGATCTGCAGCGGACCTCCTGGACAAACGGCCTTTTTTTTCGCCATAGACTGACGCCGATACTGAGCACCTATGGCCGCTTCTACCACAATGAACGCACGGAAACGCAGCAGGGAGACAGGGAAGAGCAGACGGAACAGCTTTACAGCCTCTCCATCAAAGCGAATTATTTTGAAACCCTGAGCCAGGTGCTGACCTACAGCGGCGCCAACACCACGGAGCCTGAGGGCTCAACGGAATCAAACTTCATCATTCTCCGCACCAATGCCGATCTCTATACGGGCTGGAGTATGAACCTGGATACCGGTTATGCCTTCAATACCCTGCTGGACGGTGTTGAACAGAAAATCAAAAGCATACGAATCGGCACAACAGTGGAGCCAAACAGGGACATTAATATCAGTATGGACTATACCAAAAGCTGGACAGAAGAAACGGACCGGGTCGATGCAGAAAGCTCCTATGGAACCGTCCAGCTTCTCTGGGCTCTGACCGATACCTTAAATGCCTTTTTCAGGTACAACTTCAGAGATCAGAAGGACGTCCAGACCACGTCAACCAATCAGAGGGAATTCAACGTAAACTGGGCTCCCTTTCCGGACGGCACTCTCCACTTTTCCATCGGCTACAACGAATCAACCGACTCCGCAGGCCAGGAAATAAAAACAATTTCACCCACCCTGACCTGGCAGATTGCTAGGAGTGTTTTTCTGGACCTGCGATACAATACAGGGACAATTGAATCATCGACTGAATCGAGTGACGTGGAAAATATAATCGCAAAGCTGAGGATATATTATTGAACCGAAAAAATCGGGGGGCTTGTCATATGAAAAAGAAAATCACCGTACTGCCGTTACTGCTTATTTGCGCCTTCCTTGCCCTTGTCCAGGGATGCGCCCAAAAAACCTCAGGAGGGGTGTTTTTTAACGAAATGGTTGATTTTGCTTCCATTCAAACGGTGGCGGTCATGCCTTTTGAAAACCTGACCGACAATGAGGATGCGGCTGAAAGGGTACGGGATGTCTTCATGGGCATGCTGCTTGCCACCGAGGCAGTCTACGTACTGCCCCCGGGAGAAGTATTCCGGGGAATCAGCAGGGTCGGCATGCTTAATCCCGCTGCTCCTTCCACCGATGAGATCAAGAGCCTGGCCGGTATTCTCAGTGTCGATGTTGTCATCACCGGCGTCTTGCGGGAATACCAGCTCGTCAGGGCCGGTGCAAGCACGGCAAATATAATCTCCGTCAGCCTGCAGATGATCGAAACCCAGACTGGAACCATTATCTGGAGCGCCTCCTCCACCAAAGGAGGCATTACCCTCACTGACCGTATGTTTGGAGGCGGAGGCAGACCTATGAATGATGTGACATTAGAGAGTGTTGATGAACTGCTCAACAAACTTTTCCAGTAAAGCGCTTTTGCTGCTTGGCCTGATGCTTGCGGTTCTACCGGCATGCGCCCTTGTGCAGCAGCAGCCTGCACTGCGGCTCAACTCCCTTGACTCCGACAAGGTTGGGCCCCAGCAGGCCGTGCTGACATCCATCCGCTGGACTGCGGACGGTTCCGGCGGCAGCGGGGAGCTTTCCTATAAGTTTTTTATAGGCCGTGACTCTGCTATTACTCTTGCACAGGAGGGGCCGGACCCGGTATGGGAATGGATTCCCAAAAAACCTGGGAAATACCGCATCAAGGTTGAGGTTTCGGACGCCCGGGGTGATTCGACTGCAAGCCGGTGGTCGCCGGAATATATCATTACAGCACCCCTGGGAGGCGAGTCGCTCATTGCCGTTCTGCCGATTGACAATCTCAGCGGCACCAGTGCACCGATGTCCGAGCTTGCTGAATCTTTCCATGCCGGCCTGGCCTCCAAAGGCTTTCATCTCGTAACCCCGGAGGCAATTGAACAATTCAGGAAAAAGCACAGAATGCGCTATACCGGTGGAGTGAATTCACATTTATCCCGGGCCATCAGGGAGGAAACAGGAGCCGATGCCCTTCTCATTACAGCACTTGAGGCTTATCATGAACGCAATCCGGTCCAGATATCGCTTATTGCAAGGCTCGTGTCAAGCGGCAGTGAGCCGGAGATTCTCTGGATGGACAGCGTCGGCCTGTCCGGCGACGAATCTCCCGGACTGCTCGGGCTCAATCTCATAACCGATCCTGAAGCCCTCCGGGAAAAGGCGGTGGGACAACTGACCGGCTCTCTTTTCGCCTTTCTGCACAGTGCGGCCCCGTCTTCGGACTTTGAGGACTCCGCCGAGTCTGCCGAACCTGCCTCACAGGAAAGAGCTTCCCATGTGCACCGGAAAAGCAAATATATGCCCTATGATTATTTCCGCTCCCAGATCATTGACCCCAACAAAAAACACAGGGTCGCCGTTATCCCCATGCTGAACCTGGCGGTGCGGAAAAATGCAGGGAAAATCGTCTCGCTTCATTATGTCAAGGAACTGTTTAACGCAACGAATTTCAAGGTAGTGGAACCGGGCCTGGTGCGAGAGGAACTTCTCAGGTTCAGGGCTATTATGCCGGCCGGACCTTCCCTTGCCGTGGCGGATCTCATCACCAGCCAGGGCTCACTTGCTGTCGATCTGGTTCTGTCGGGCAAGGTCTTTGACTACCAGAATATCTCCACGAATCCAAAGGTGGATTTTTCCATGCAGGTTATTGAGGGCCAGAGCCGGGAGGTGGTCTTCGGGGCAAGAACCTTCAGTACGGGAAATAAGGGCGTCTATTTCTTTGATTTTGGCAAGGTTTACACTGCCCACAAACTGTTGGAAGAGATGACAGGATCGACCACCTATCTTCTCTCATCGCGTACTCTGCCGTAGGAGGCAACAGATGACCTGATGCAGAGAAGATAGAATTGACGCGGATGTTGTACCCATATTGTTACCATTAACAGGTGTCTGTCAGGAAACAGAGTATTGCGGAGTCTCGTAACCTCGCTTCCCTGTCCGAAATCAAAGACCGGCACTTACTGAAAAAAGAGAGGACCCATGCAAAATTATTTTCGCACCTTCGTGACACCAATCTGGACCTTACTTCTTCTCCTCACCCTCTCAGCCGATGTCCGATGCGCTGATCTGCAGCCCGGAGCCGCCGGGGAAACAGGCAGCTCGCCTTCTTCGTCCGGGCCGGTCACTGGAAAAATGATCTCCCTGTCCTTTCCTCTCCAGTCTCCATATTTTGGCAATACCCCGGTTGCCCTGGTCAACGATGAACCTATTACCGTGGCCGAACTGGACGCAGCCCTCGGTCCTCTGCCGGCTGAGCAGAACACGGACCACGACAATGAAGCAGCCACTGATTATCTTGCTGTTCTTGAGCGCATGATCAGTTCGCGTCTTGTGGTACTGGAAGCCAAAAATATCGGCCTGGATGAAACCACCGACATTCAGACCGAACTGAAATCCTTCAGGTTAAAAACACTGCTCCAGATGCTGGTCAGCAGGCACCTTGAAGGCCTCCAGCCCGATGCCGCCGATGTGGCGGCCCTCTATCATAAGATGTCCAGGGAAGTTCAGCTCTATTCCCTCACCTTTACGACTGGCCCTGAAGCAGAGCAGTTTCTCAAGGAAGCGAAAGATGGCGATTTTGATCAGCTTGCCGAACGCTTTATTGCGGAAGAAAAAGCCACAGGGGAAAAAAGTGAGCAATACGTCAAAATTAAAGACCTCAGACCCCAGATCGGTGAACAGGTCTACGCTATGGAAAAAGGCGATATCAGCAACATCTTTCGCACGGATAAGGGATTTCTCCTGTTCCGGCTGGCGGATACACGATTTGTTGAGGATGAGGCAGTTGAAAAGGAGGCGAAAAAAATTGTGGGCAATGGTTTCAGAAGGCAGAAAGCCGTGGAGTACAGTGATGCCCTGACGGAAAAATATGTCTCCTTTGATGAAGAACTGTACGACAGCCTCAATTTTGACCAGGATTTTTCCCAGTTGAAATCTGATCAACGTGTCCTGGCAACGGTGAATGGTGATGTGCCCGAGACCATAACAGTGGCAGATCTGGCTGCAAAGCTTGAAGGCCAGTTTTTTCACGGCACCGACAAGGCCCAGAATCTGAACATGCTGAACAAACGTAAGGATATTGAAATTTCCAACATCCTCTTTCAGCGTACCGGTGAACTTGAGGCCCGGAACCTTGGAATCGATAAATCAGAAGAGTTTATCAAAAAAATAAATGACTTTGAGCGCTCTATCCTGTTCAGATCCTTTATGAAAAAAGTCGTTTTGCCCGAGGTCAAACTCACCCCGAAAGAAGTAAAAACTTACTATGACGAGCATATAACGGAATATTCAAGCCCCGCCATGCTGCGCATAAAAAGCCTGGCGTTTCATGAACTGCAGGATGCGGAAAACGCCTTGAACAAGCTGCACAAAGGAGCTGACTTCAAATGGGTTTCAGCCAATGCCACAGGTTACGTCCCCCCTGATGCCGAAGGCCTCCTGCCCTTTGACGAAAAGCTGCTGAGCCTCACCGCCCTGCCGGAAGATCTGCAGGACAAAGCAGGAAAAGCCCAAAAAGGCGACTCTCTTCTCTATGGCGACCAGGAAAAAAATTATTATTACGTGCTTGTCATGGACCAGATTTTTCCGCCCAAACCGCAACCTTATGAGGAGGCCAAGGATGCTGTGGCTAAAACCGTCTTTGAACGAAAGTCCCAGGAAGTGCTTGAAGAATGGGTCGGCAAGCTGAAAGAGGTGTATGAAACGAAAATATTTATAACCGGCCGGGAACTGTGACTTTTAACCGGTCAGCGGTGTTTCATGCGGGACAAAGCTGCCTGATGAGCCCACCGGAAAATGTGTTGAGAGGGAATAACCTATAACCTTTAGAACAGATGGTCTGATTATGCTGAACAAAAGAGGAATCAACAAAGTATCTATTTTGGCAATTGTACTTTTCTGCAGCTGCCTGGTTGTTTTCGGCCTCAATTCAAAGAGTGATGCGAAAAAAAGGACATTTGCCAAGAAAGGATGTCTGGACTGCCATACCGACTTTGCGGACAAATACCTTTCCATGAAGAATGTTCATAAGGTGGTGGCAGAGCAGAAATGTGAAGAATGTCATCTTCGTCACGGCATCGTGGCCAAGTTGCTGCTTAAAGAGGACGGCAATGAACTCTGCTATACCTGCCATAAGGTGGAAGAGTTGAACCTGGATCAGGAGTACGTTCATACTGCCGTGAGCCGGGGAAAATGCGTTTCCTGCCATAACCCCCATGCCTCGGAAGGTTCTTTCCTCATGAATGCCGAGGGCAGCGGCGTCTGCTTTGAGTGTCATCAGGAAGAACAGTACAATAAAAAAGTCGTCCACCAGGTTCTCAAAGAAGAGGGCTGCAGTGCCTGTCATAATGCCCACGCCTCGTCTGAAAAAAATCTGCTCAGCAAGAAGGCGGACGACCTGTGCATTTCCTGTCACGACAGCGGTGAAAGCGGCTTTAAGAAAGCACATGGCGGTTATCCCGTTGAGCAATCGTCCTGCACGACCTGCCATACTCCCCATTCTTCCGAGCAGGCCAAGTTGCTCAAGGCAAGCACCCACTCCCCGGTTGCCTCGGCGGAATGCGACTCCTGCCATGTTGACCCATCTGAATCAAACCCCTTTGCAACGACGAGCAAGGGCGGAGAACTCTGCATGAACTGCCATGACAGTGATTCACTCATGGGCGGCGGCAAAATCGAGCACGAGCCCTTTGCCCAGGGAGACTGTCTCTCCTGCCACGACCCACACACGGCGGACTACAAAAAGCTGCTGCTTGCGGGAGGGAACAACCTCTGTTTCAGCTGCCATGAAGACTCCCAGTCCAAGGTCAGGGTTCCCCATCAACCCGTTGACAGCGAAAAGGGCTGCCAGTCATGCCATTCAGCCCATGCCGGAGCATTCAAGGGACTTATCAACAAGGAAATCGGCCCCCTCTGCTTTTCCTGTCACTCAAAGACGCAGGCGGTAGGGAAAAGAATGCCGAACAGGCATCTGCCCTATGAAGAATCGGATTGTACAAGCTGCCACAACCCGCATGGCTCCAATGTGGACAACATCCTGATGAACAGGGCGGATACGGTCTGTTACTCCTGTCATCTGGAGCTTGAAACTGAGTATCAGAAATCCGTTATCCATGATCCGGTTCGCAAGGGAAACTGTATCGCCTGCCATAGCGGCCATGCCGCAAGTAATGCCAGCCTGCTCAAAGAGACAGGCAAGAAGCTCTGCCAGGAATGCCACACAACGCTGATGAGCAAAGAGTTGAACGAAAACCTGCATTCTCCCTTTGATGAGGAAGAATGCACAACCTGCCATCGCCCCCATGCCGGCGAGATCAAGGGCATGATCGTCGACACACAGGATAAACTCTGTTTTTCCTGCCATGATGATCTCGACGAAAGCCTGAAAGCGGCGAAAAGCAAACATGCTGCCGTGCAGAACGGACAGTGTACAGAGTGCCATAATCCGCACAAATCAACGCTGGAGACGCTGCTGCTGGCGCCAAGCCCTGATCTCTGCCTCGCCTGTCACAAGGAAATCAAGGAAAAAATGGATACGGAACGAACGCATCCGCCGGCAGCGCGGGACTGCATGCGTTGCCATAAACCCCATTTTGCCGAGGAGGCATCTCTCTTGAACCAACCGCTTCAAACCCTGTGTACGGAGTGCCATGAAGCAGACCGTGACACTTTTCAGGAAGCACATCTGGGGATAGATGCTGCAGTGATGAACTGCATGAGTTGTCATACTCCCCATGCCTCGAAAGATGCGAATTTTTTCAAACCCAAGGTGCATGGGCCTTTTGCGGTGGGAACGTGCGATCCCTGTCACAACGTTGGTAAGAAGTAATGGAGGGTATTATGAAATTGCATATTACAATGTCTATTTTGCTGCTCGCTGCTCTTTCAATATTCCTTCCCGCGCGGCAGGGGTATGCGCAGCAGGAATTTAAATTAAAGGCCGGCGCCTCGGGGAAAATATGCCTGAGCTGCCACGACGGCCTGCAGGAAAAAATGAAAAAGGCCTTTGTCCACAGCCCACTGGCTGACGGGGATTGTATAGGATGCCATAATCCTCATACATCCTCCTTTGACAAGCTCATGTCCGCATCGACTGACGATATCTGCTATACCTGTCATGACAGCGTTATTCCGGAGAACGCCAGGAGTGTTCACAAGGTTGTGGCGGATGGCGCCTGCACCTCCTGCCATGATCCCCATGCTGCGGATAATGAAGCCAATCTGCTGAAAAAGGGGAGTGAGCTCTGCTACGAATGTCATCAGACCCTTGCTGCCAAAATACAGGAAAACAAATATGGGCATCCGCCGGTCCGGAAAAACTGTGTGGGCTGCCACGATGCACATGGCTCGGAAAAGAATGTCAGCCTCCTGAACGATGGGTCTCCGGCACTCTGCCTGAAATGCCATGCCACAGATAAGTCGACCTTTAAAAAACTTCATCGGAATTATCCGGTCCAAAAGGCCGACTGTACCTCCTGCCATGATCCCCATGGCTCGAATACCGCAGCCATGCTGTATGATAATGTCCATGAACCTGTGGCCAAGCGAAACTGCGAGCGCTGTCACGTTGCCGCCTCTTCCTCAAAGCCCTTCAGCCTGAAAGCAAGCGGCAATGAAACCTGTCTGGCCTGTCATTATGAAATGATGACCGGCGTGCTGAATAAAACACATATACACTGGCCGGTAGTTGATAAAAAGGGCTGCATGAACTGTCATACTCCCCATGCTTCGGCGGAGAAAAAACTCATGAAAGAACCGATGATTACGGTCTGCGGTTCGTGTCATGCCGACACGGTGGCACGACAGGAAAGAGCAACAACAAAACATCCGCCTGTTGCCGAGGGAGAATGCAGCCAGTGCCATTCGCCGCACAGCTCCAACAATCAATTCATCATGAAAAAGGATTCCCTGATAGAGACCTGTGCGGAATGCCATGAATGGCAGACCCACACGACACATCCAATCGGCGAGGAATACGTTGATCCAAGAAACAAGAACATCACCGTGCAGTGTGCGAGTTGCCACCGGACACATGGAACCGAGCACAAGCATTTTATTTACTATGCAACAACCAACGAATTATGCGTTCAATGCCATGTTCGTTTTCGGAGGTAAGCCCATGAGAAAAATAGCCGTGCTGTCTGTTCTATTGCTGCTCAATTGTCTGTTTGCCGGATTCTCACTGGCAGCCAGTCCGTTGAAAATTAAATTCCTCCAATCGGTCTACGAAGATAATGGGGGAACAGGCTTGAAATCACCGGAAGGAGTGGCCTGCACTGACGATTATTTTATTGCAGCCGATACCGGCAACAACAGACTCGTCAAGTACGCTTTCAAGGATAACACCGTGGGGGCGATGGAGTTTGAAATCCCGGTCACCGCACCCCTCATCGCCCAGATCAACTCGGACGGGGACATTTATGCCCTTGACGGCAGAGACCGGCGTATCCAGATATTTAATGCGGATGGCCAGGCAAAGGGCACGCTCTCAGCCAAGGGCGCGCCGGTTGCCGCCAAGATGGTGCCGAGAAGCTTCAAAATAGATGAAAACAACAATATTTATATCCTGGATATTTCCGAAGAGGTGGTGCTTGTTCTAGATTCCAGCGGCAAATATCTCAAGCATATCCCCTTGCCGGAACAGGGAGGATTTTTCAGCGATCTGGCCGTGGACAGGCAGGGGATCGTCTATGTCGTGGACAGTGTGCATCCCGGGGTCTATTCCTCGGCGCCCGAAGGGGACACGTTCTCATTGATTACCAAAAACCTGCAGGAGTTTGTCAATTTTCCCGCCACTATTACCTTAGATAATCAGGGCGTTATCTTTCTGATGGATAAGCACGGCGGCAGTCTTGCTCTTCTGGGCAGAAACGGCTCCTTTCTCGGGCATAAATTCGGTTACGGCTGGCGTGAAGGACAGTTCTATTATCCTGCCCAGATATGCGTCAACCAGGCAAAAAACATTTTTATAGCCGACCGCAACAACAGTCGGGTGCAGATATTTGCAACGGAGGAGTAGCCCCTGCACGGGTCTGGATGCCGGCGTTTCCCTAACTGGTATCAAAATTTTCAGGGAACCTATTGTGACGAAAATCAGCAGGAAGCTCAAAAGAAAAAAAAAGGCTGCCGTGCCGGACCCGCTCCTGCAGGAGGCAATCGCCTTCTACAAGGCAAGGAACTGGCAGGCAGCCGACAGGACCTGCCGCGAGCTTCTTCGCAAAAATCCCTCCCACCACAAGGGCCTGAATCTGCTCAGCATCGTGCTGACAAACAAACCTGACCTTGTTGAGGCTGAAAAACACATTCGTCGGGCCATAGAGATAAAACCGAACCAAGCCGCCTATCACAGTAATTTAGGGCTCATTCTCAAGGAGCAGGAAAAGTGGGAGGAATCGTTCCAGGCCTTTGCAGCCGCCTCGCGAATCAACCCCCGGGATGATGAAACACTCTATAATCTCGGAACCGTCCATCAGGCCCTGCACAATACGGAACAGGCCCTGGAATGTTACCGCCGGGCCATTTCCGTGAATCCGAGCCACGTCCAGGCCTGCTGCGCCCTGAGCAGCCTTCTCAGCCGGAGCCCGGAACACAGGCAGGAACTGGAGGCTGTCCTGCAGCACATGGAGGAACTCCTCACTCAACCGGCACTCCAGGCCAGGGAACAACTCTGTTTTGAGCTTGCCAGGGTGCATGACAAACTTGGCAATACGAACAGGGTGTTTGAATTTCTTGATCCGGCCAACAAAATAGTCAGGGAACGCTTCCTCTACGACGTTACCGGAGAAAGAGAGCTGTTCGCCTCGATAGAACAGGCCTTTACCCCGGATCTGCTGCAGGAAAAAGAAGGCAACGGCCTGGATGATTTTTCCCCTATTTTCATTATCGGCATGCCGCGCAGCGGCACGACTCTGGTTGAACAGATTCTGGCCTCCCACTCCCGGGTTGCTGCCGGAGGAGAACTCTATTTTCTGAATGCCGCCATCAGCAAAGCACCCGAACTGGCTGTTCCCTTCCGTCCGGACACCATCAAACTGCCGAATTATTCGCAGATCAGGCTGGTGCCTGGGGCAACAATTACAGAAATCGCCGGGATGTACAGGGATTCCATTCTCTCCCTCCAGAAAAACGGCAGACAGGTCACAGACAAAATGCCCCATAATTTCATACATGCAGGGATGATACGCCTTCTCTTTCCGCACAGCAGGGTCATACACTGCCGGCGCGACCCCATGGATAACGGACTGAGCCTCTACATGCAGAATTTCAAGTCGCTGCATCCCTACATTTATTCACTCAAGGAAATCGGGGAGTATTATTCCGCCTACCACAGCCTGATGAGCCATTGGCAGCAACTGCTGCCCGGTTTCATACACTCTGTCAGCTACGAGTCTCTGATACATAATCCTGAACAGGAGACGAAAAAACTTCTCAAATACTGCGGCCTGGAATGGGAAGAATCCTGTCTGGCCTTTTATAAGTTGAAACGCTACATCAAGACAGCAAGCGAAGGGCAGGCGGATCAGCCCCTGTACACGTCATCCATAGGTCGCTGGAAAAAATATGAAGAGCATCTGCACCAGCTCCGCAACGTTTTGCAGGAAAATGGTGTTATCGCCCCGCAATAGATACAAAAGAATATATGATTACCACTCATCTTCAGCTTTTTTATACGTCATTCCCGCGAAGGCGGGAATCCAGGCGAACAAGCCAATTACTCTGGATTCCCGCTTTCGCGGGAATGACTTTAGGGTGGACAGTATTTTTCGAATTATTAATGCATTCCAGTACCTGCTTCAAGACTGGCTGACTTTCAGTGGTAATAGCAAAAGAATATGAAAATCATGCGTTATTTCACCATGCCCCCACATGACAGACAGAACCCGTATCATCCAGGCAATGGAACGGCATCCTTTTGCCTCCCTCTTGCCGGCCTCCTTGTTTCCTTTCTCTGCATTGCCCCGGCCCACACCGCCCAGGCGGAAGAGCCGCCTCATGCCGCCGCAATGAAGGTTACCGGTTATGCCATTGCCGTTAATGACAGCGGCAATGCCTTTATCGCCGGAACCAGCACCTCGTCCTGGGGCACCCCTGTTCATCCCTACACAAAAGGAACAGCCGACTGTTTTGTGGCCAAACTCTCAGAAAAAGGCGCCCTGCAATGGCATACCTTCCTGGGAGGAGAGCACGATGACGGATGCCGCGCCATAGCCCTCGACACCCAGGGCAACATTTACGTGACAGGTGAAAGCGCCTCATCATGGGCTGACCCGGTCAGGCTTTTCAGCGGAGGAGGATATGACGGCTTTGTCGCCAAGCTTGACGGCAGCGGAAACCTTAAGTGGAATACCTTTCTGGGCGGCGGGCTGTATGACGGAGGCTATGGTCTTTGCCTTGACAACAGCGGCGATGTGATTGTCACCGGCAACAGCGCCGATACCTGGGGAAAGCCGCGCACTCCTCACACCGAAAGAAATCATGATGCCTTTGTTGCACGGCTGGATAAAAACGGCTCCCTGCTGTGGAATACTTTTTTAGGCGGCGAAGACTATGACGGAGGATACGCCGTTACTGTTGACGGCCGGGGCAATCTGTACGTGGCCGGTGAAAGCAGTGCAGACTGGGGCAAGCCGGTAAACAATTTTTCACCGGGCTATTATGGGAATTACGACGCCTTTGCCGCGAAATTAGACCGCCGGGGAACCCTTGTCTGGCATACCTTCATGGGAGGTATCGGTTCAGACTTTGGCCAGGGCATAGCCGTTGACCGGGAAGGCACTCTTTACGTCACCGGCAACAGCAATATCTCCTGGGGACAGCCGCTGACCCCCCACAATGGGAACCATGATGCCTTTGCCGCCGCCCTTGATGACAACGGCGTCCTGCAGTGGCATACCTTCATGGGAAGCAACGGTGATGATTATGGTCGAGCCATTGCCACCCACTGGTCCGGCGACATCTTTCTCACCGGACAATATGCTTCTTCCCGGCCTGCACCGGAGAATGGTTCCGGCGAAGCGGAGAAGGCCTTTATCATCAAGCTCAGCAGAAACGGCACCATGCAATGGAACAACTTTGCCGGGGAAGCGGGTACTGATTTCGGACGAGGCATCACAGCAAGCAGAATCGGCAATATATATCTTACAGGTTCAAGAGAAGGGCATGTCTTTGTCGCCCAGTTCAATAACGCAGGGGCTCTCCGCTGGCAAACAAATATAGGCAAAAAATAGCATGGGCTGAAATTTTCGAAAGCAGGCCGAATTTTCAAAAAGACAACTATTATGGCATCTCGTAATCCAAAATCAAAAAACAGCATGGAAAACATGACCTTGCATGTTTTCAACAATGCTCCGGTGCCGATACTGCTCATCATCATTGTCGCTGTTTCGTTTGCCGTCTATTGCAACTCCCTGTTCAACGAATTTGTCTATGACGATTACCAGCAGATTGTCGCCAATTACGCCCTGCGCGACCTCGGCAATCTGCCGCGGGTTTTCTCTGAAGACGTCTGGAGTTTCATGGGAGGAGGTCAGTCCAACTATTACCGCCCCATGATGCATACCATGTATATGATCAACTATGCCCTTTTCGGACTCAAGCCGTGGGGATTTCATCTGGTCAACATACTTGTTCATGCAGGTGTCGGAGTCATGGTCTTTTTCACCTGCCGCCGCCTCTTTGCCATGGCATCCGTGGTCTCGGGCAACATGACCTCCTTTTTTGCCGCCCTGCTCTTTGCCACCCACCCGATCCACACCGAAGCCGTCACCTGGGTCGCCTGCCTGCCCGAGCTGTCCTTCACTCTGTTTTACCTTTGGTCCTTTTACGTTTATATGGGAGCAGTAGATGGTGAACGGATTGCCCCGGGAAGGCGAGGCCGCTTTTTCCTGTCCGTACTTCTCTTTTTCCTGGCAAGTCTCTACAAGGAGACGGCTCTCACCCTGCCGCTGCTGCTGGTTGTCTATGACTACTGCCAGGCGCCCCATTCCTTCAGGCCGCTTCGTTATATAAAAAGATATCTGCCCTTTCTGGCAACAGCAGTAATCTACCTTGTCCTGCGGATGATGGTAATGAGCAGCTTTGCTCCGGTGAAGCGGCACAGCTCCCTGAACGCCTATGAGTATTTCATCAATATTTTCCCACTCTTTTCCCGTTATATTGAAAAACTCATTCTGCCGCTCAACCTCAAGGTCTATTATGTTTTCCACCCGATTTCCTCGCTCCTGACATTTGTCGGCGCCGTGAGTCTTGTTGCCACGCTCATTTATATCGCTGCCGCCTGGCTGACAGCCCGGAAAAACAAACTGATATTTTTCAATCTCATGTTCATTGTCATTCCCCTGTTGCCCGTACTCTACATTCCCGCCCTGGGAGAAAATACCTTTACAGAGCGCTACCTCTACCTGCCCTCGGTGGGTTTTGTTTTTCTCATAGCGCAGCTTGTCAACCGGCTCTGCAAACAGAAACCGCAATCAACGCCGCTGCTCTTAGCCGCCGTTCTGACGGTTGCCTTCCTCTACTCGGGATTAACCGTCACGAGAAACATGGCCTGGAAAAACGAACTGACACTCTGGCTCGACGCGGTGGAAAAATCACCGGACGGTGTTCTGCCGCACAATCAACTGGCCAATGCCTATCTCGAACGAGGTGATACAGCCAGAGCCCTGGAACAGTACCGGCTGGCACTGCAAATCAACCCTGATTTTGCCGATACCTATACGAACATCGGCCTCATCTACTCACAATTGGGCCTGATCCAGCAGGCCGTGGAATACTACGAAAAGGCGCTCAATCTCAAACCGGCCTCTCCTGAAGGGCATAACAATATCGGTGTGGCCTACCTGCGCCTGGGTATGTTTGACAAAGCGGAAAGCTCTTTTCTTGAGTCGCTCAAGCTTAATCGCCAACAGCCCGGCGTCTACAACAACCTTGGAGACGCCTACGAAAAAATGGGGCTTGTCGACAAGGCCATCGGGCAGTATCAACGCGCCCTGCAGATTCAGGAAGACAACGCCGAAGCCCTCAACCATCTGGGTATAGCCCTGGCCAAGAAAGGAGAGATCGATGCGGCAATCGGCAACTTCGAGAAAGCCCTGCAGATTGATCCGGATAATGCCGGTTTTCACAACAACATTGCCAATGCCTACAGCATGAAGGGATTGACCGGACTTGCCGGACAGCATCGGGCCAGGGCTCAAGCCCTGCAGCAGGGAAAATAAAAATGGATCAGGGGAATACAGACAAAACACCATTATTGTCGGCGATTGTTCCCGTCTACAACGAGGAGGGCGTCCTGACGGAACTGCATCGCCGTCTTTCCCAGGCACTTGCGGGAATCCCGGCTTCCGTGGAAATGCTCTTTATCAACGACGGCAGTGCGGACGGGACATTACAGGAACTGCAAAGCTTGCGCGCCAGTGATCCCCGGGTCTGCATCCTCGATCTCAGCAGAAACTTCGGCAAGGAAGTTGCCATGACCGCAGGCCTTGACTATGCCCGTGGAGATGCCGTGGTGATCCTGGACGCCGACCTGCAGGACCCGCCGGAGCTGATACCGGAACTCTTTGCTCAGTGGCAGAACGGTTTTGATGTTGTCTATGCCCGACGCGTCGAACGAAAAGGAGAATCATGGCTCAAGCGCGCCACAGCCTATATGTTTTATCGATTCATGCGCCGCTTCACCAATGTGGCCCTGCCCGAGGATACCGGGGATTTCCGGCTCCTCAGCCGCCGGGCGGTTGAGTCACTCAAAGAGCTGCGGGAGCAGCATCGCTTCATGAAAGGCCTCTTCGCCTGGATAGGCTATCCCCAGAAAGCGGTTCCTTTTGAGCGCGATCCCCGTTTTACCGGTTATTCAAAATGGAACTATCCCCGACTGTGGAACTTTGCCATTGAAGGCATTACCTCCTTTACCATCGCCCCTTTAAAAATATCAACCTACCTGGGCCTGCTCACGGCCTTCAGTGCCTTGATCTACGCCCTGGTGGTCATTATCAAAACCCTTCTCTTCGGCGACCCGGTCAAGGGCTACCCCTCTCTCATGGTCGTTATTTTATTTCTGGGAGGCATGCAGCTTTTTTCACTGGGTGTGATCGGTGAATATCTGGGCAGGATGTTTAATGAAACGAAACAGCGTCCTCTCTACATAGTGCAGGATTATGCGCCATGCGAGCTGATTCCGGGGAAGTTGGACGCCCCGGGTCAGAAGCCGGAAGAGCCGGAGAGACAACCCTAGTTCATGCTCAGTCAGTTCTTTAAATTCTCACTGGTCGGCGTTGCCAACACGGTCATTCATTACGGAGTGTTCTATCTTCTGTACAGCGTCTGGGGCCTGTATCACCTGCTGGCCTCGGCACTTGGTTTTATCGTTGCCGTTACCCACAGCTATATCCTCAACAAGTTCTGGACCTTTAAACGCAGAGGCTCACCTGTGAGCAGGGAATTCTCCAAATTCGTATTAATCAATATCCTGTCGCTGACCGTTAATCTGACCGGCATGGCTGTTCTGGTCGAATCATTTCAGGTCAATCCCCTTCTCGCCCAGCTCGTGACAATCGCCATCACCATGGTCATTAATTTCCTGGGCAACAAGTTCTGGACATTCGGCCCGCAGACGAAGCAGCAGTAACCTGCAGGATATGTGGATGATGGGTGCGGATTTATAAAGGAGTAAAAGAAATTTGATTACCACTCATTTTCAGCCATAGTTGCCAAGTTGCATGTAACCTAATGACTTGTCTACAATACGACCAATGTCGTCATTTCGAACGGATGTGAGAAATCTGACTCCACCGCAATAAAGATTTCTCACATCCGTTCGAAATGACAAGAAAAATTAACATACAGCTATAACCTTGGCTGAAAATGAGTGGTAATCAAAAAAAATGAAATGGGTCATGCAGAGGCGCGCCCGGTGCTTGCTCGTCTAGGCCACCCGATCTCTTCGCGACCACTGTACTAAATTGTTATGTTATTATTCTTGCAATATCACTTAGGTTCCCGATAACTATTATTTTTTCTTTTGGAGCCCCTTGCATAGCTTCTTTTCTGAAGTCATATTTTGAATTTATCACTATTTTTTGTACTAACCTGAATGCTTTTCTGTTGCCAAAAATCAAACGATATTCTTCTTGGTTTTGGAAGTATTCGTCTTTTGCAAAAGCCAACTCTTTAGGGTCTTTAATGTTGAATTGTGCTGGCGCATTTTGTGCGTAATAATGGGCACTCCCATGTAGCAAACCGTTGTTATGAACGGACAATAATTTCTTTAATTTTATTCGGACTCTACGGATAAATTCTGGCACATTCGTTATTTCGATACATGAATCTGATTTGAACTCCTTACATAAATCTTTTTTGAATGATTTAGACAAGCAGAACACATAAATATGATCAGAGTCTGTGGTGTTTAAAAATGAGAAGTCACCAACAACTTGTTTCCCTGTGTCCTTAATTGTCAGCGTAATATCATTATCTGGATTATCTCGATGATGTGCCTCTAGGAAATCACCTCTTTGTCGACATTCACTTTGACGAAAATATGTCAGATTTCGGAAAAGCAGCTCACCCTTATTTAATACGTTGTCAAGAAATTCTGAGGGAAGGTACTTGTACAACTTTTCTGGTGGTATTTTCATTTTCAAAACACGATTCAACAGCGGTGCCGCCCACCACTTTTCGCGATTAGCTCCGCCAATGTTCACGCCATCCGCTCAACAAAATTGATGTGCAATATTGACTAGTTATCTATCCTCTGAACAACTTCACTCATTGTATAATGGACGAATTGTTTACCTAACTCAGTGAGCACGTATTGCTTGGTTGATTCAAAAGCTGATTCCATTGTTCTTGACCCGCTTGATTTGCCCCTCGTAACCTTTTTTTTCAAAAACTGCCCATCATGTGTAGTATCTCTGGCTTGGCGAATAACACCGCCAGTACTTAAATCCCTTATAAGCAGTTTGTATAAATCAGCTTCTGCTGAATCTTCACGCGGGATTTTCCCATGAATGACCGTCCAAATATCATATCGAGTCACACCTGGATTTTTGTATATTTCTCGAATAACAGCAAAATGTGCCTCATGATATGTTTCAAGCCAATCTATAAACAAACGGACAACATCATCAGAGCATAGGCGAGTACCAGCTGCATTTGTGATCAGATTAGCGACATAACTCTTTTTTTCATCTGTGTCAGCCTTGTCCCATGTTCTAAAGGCTTTTCTTACTACATCAAGATATTCCTCGCTCAGAATACGATCATCAATTTCCTCTCCCAAAGAATCAAAGCGTCCACCAATGTCATTCATGGTTTCGCCGAGCTTGTTCATTTTTTGTTCATGCTCTTCAAGCCATTGATTTCGTAATGTGTCTGCCTTTAATGAGCTTTCTTCCGTTTTGAGAGATATCGCGGCGCTAATAAAGCCACCAACCCATGGTATACTTCCCAAGGCAGCGAGTGCGAATTTTTCAAATACTCTTTTCTTTTTACTTGGCGCGACAGCCTCTATTTCCTTTTTTATTTCTTCGACTGGATTGCTCTCAGCGCCAGAGACATTTGTTAATTTTTTCTCATTTTTCATTTGCTTCTCATAATGATTTATCACTAATTGAGCCTGATCAAAATAATTGAGGGAAAAAGCGAAGAAATTGTGCAAAATAGC
>JAHLLM010000043.1 GCA_020444175.1 Desulfobulbaceae bacterium
GCTATTTTGCACAATTTCTTCGCTTTTTCCCTCAATTATTTTGATCAGGCTCAATGGTTCCACCTCAATAAAATCGCCTTTTTCTTTGGCTATTTCGATATCTTCTACAGACAGTGTAAGTAAAATTTTTGCCAACTCTTTAAAGGCCACTAATTCTTTTTTTGATAAGTTCGATTTTTCGTTTTTTGCAAAACGTTTTTTGCAAACCCATGAATAAAAATGGCTCTGTCTTCTTTTTTGAAGCAAATAATGGTTCTTCCGCTACCACTCTTGCCTTGGCCTTCAAATCGAATTCTTTTTTTGTAAATATGCCCACCCAAATTTGCATCAAAATTACCAGCCTCAACTTCCTTCAAAGCTGTGACTAGCCCATTTTCCGAAATTTTCTGTTTTGAAACCCATTTTGAGAAATGTCTAGTCATTAGCTTTTTCATAATCAAACTATAGCACCTAGTGCCATAGTTTTCAACCAAAGCTCGTACAAATAAATAAAAAACACTAGGGTTCAATTAAGGAGACTACTGGATTCGAACCTGCGATCATGCTTGTCTATTAAGGTTTTGCTGGGTGCTTGCAACTAAGTTGCAACAATTAATTTCTTTTTAGATGTCAAAGTTAAGCCTGATTTTTTCTCAACAACAAGAGTCAAGGGCAGATCTGACCCCTTTTCTCACATACCGATGCCCCCCCTAAACGAATAAAAAAAAAATTTTTTGGGACTCCAGCTGGGAAAATGGCCGATCGAAAGCTACTCTATTCTTAGCACCTAGCTACAAATTGCATTTACAAACACCTCGACATGAAGTGTAATAAATTGTATCATTGCTTGCATCATTATACTTCCAGATGGGAAAATATGAAAATGTATAAACTTGCAATAAAATTATCTATGATTTTCATCCTTTTTTATCCAAGCTTTAGTAATGCTGATAAAGCGATGCAATTAATGCTTGGAGAATTTGATGCTCATTCAAGAAATGAACGAATTGAACTAGCAGTGGATATTCTGAATTATATTAACAAATTAGCAAACTATCTACCCACTCAGAAACCATCTGAAATAGAATGGGTGAACAAAGAACTAAACTCAATCCATAAACTTGATGATAAGGAAGCAGCTTTTTCAAGAATGGTAGATTTACGATTCACGCCAGAATATAGCCACCGAGAGTCGAGCAATCTATTTATGCAAATCAATAATGCACTTAAATGCGCAGCAAACAAAGAGTCAGAGATTAAACAGGAAATGTCATGCTGGGCGCTAGCTGGCTTACTTATGAAGAATCCAGAAATCGAAGATTCATTAAAAATATTATTAGATAGTGGGAGGATTCCCAAAGATATAGAGAAAAACATGTATGGGGGTGATATTACACGGTTTGCTCAATGGCTTGCAATCTACGAAAAAGGGATATATGAATACATCCTTGTTCCATATCTAGCAAACAAGATTCAGTAATGCAATTTATTTGTAGTTGTTCAGTTCAATCTTGATCATTCATTCATGATGGATAGCCAGAAACAGTATAGCAATACCATTTGGTCAACCATTTTGTATTTTTAGATCCATCGACAATCTTAAACGTTTCAGCAAACCCCGTAAGTCAATACTTCCTGAGTTGCGTCAAGTTTAGTGCAACCTGCTTTGTTAAAAGGGGTCAAGTCGGCTTTTGACTCTTGTTGTAAATGTTACTTACGGAACATGCAATTCGGCATTTTACTATTATATCATTTGGTTAACGCAGCCCGCCCCCAAACTGAAACTGTGTTTCACCACGAATGTGTGTGGCTTGGTCCTTATGTTTCTGAACCCACGATCTATTAGTTCCTCTAAAATTTATTCTCTTGATACGGGTAACAATACAATATCAAATTCAAAACTCACATCACCACCTTTGGGGTAATGTTGAGTGATTAGTTCTTCATGTCCTTGTGCAGTTATTCTCATATGAATATGTGGCAAACGGCTGGCATAGTTAGTCGGACGGTTGCTTTCAAAGCTGTACTTCCCGTTGTTGTCAGCGATAACGGTTGCCCGATGGGCATCATCATATTCACCATTACTATTTACCAACCAGAATTCAAGCTTTGCCTTGGGAAGAGGAGCGCACTTATTTGTAGACAACACTCTTCCCTTTAACAAATATCCAGTTCCTACCTTATCTCGTATGGGTGCATTGGGCCGATAAAATGGTCCTATCTCATCAAATGAAGTTGGTTCACAATTTTTAGTTATGGAAGTATTTGAAGAATTGTCACAAGAACAGAAGACAAGAATAAACAGACAAAATAAAATGTTACTGCCTTGTATTGGGGAATTACGTATCCAGAAAAACTTATTTTTCAATTCCTTAACCTCTTCTGATGTGTGAAAAAAAGATCAAGCTGAACGTGAAAGTAATCGG
Organism: Desulfobulbaceae bacterium; assembly: GCA_020444175.1. Lineage (GTDB taxonomy): Bacteria > Desulfobacterota > Desulfobulbia > Desulfobulbales > SURF-16 > JAHLLM01. The sequence continues at coordinate 2,406 of JAHLLM010000043.1, forward strand.
CTCATCGGAATCGGGGGGGGGGGCAGGTATTGAAAAATAAGTTTTCCCAAAATCGCTCATCAGCCTCACCCTTTACAGATTTTGATTGTTATAGGCAAATTAGTCGTTTATGTCAACTTCTGTTTGATAGGATTTGGGAACGGAAATTCTAACTCTTCTTTGATAAAAAAAGAAAAGCCCTTATTTCTAAGGGCTTTAAGGACTTATCCGAACATTATCGGACTATATGCTGGTGCCGGAGGTCGGAATCGAACCGACACGGAGCGAACTCCGCTGGATTTTGAGTCCAGTGCGTCTACCAGTTTCACCACTCCGGCAAATTTTTTGTTTTCGTATTGCAACAATACCTGAAACACTAAAACGCATCGTTGTCACACAGGGTCTAATTATCCTGTTTCCTTAAATTTTTCAACCAAAATTGATGGATTTTCAAAAAGTTCTGAAGCTGACCATCCTCCAGCGATCACCAAGTTACATGGGTGTCGGGGCGATTGAGTGTTTTTTTACCCTGAAGGGCATAAAAGTAAAATCGTCAAACCGGAGGGATCTTTAGTCCTCGCCCTCTATCTTTCACAAATCCCCCGGAAAATATGACGGAGTGTCTTATCATCGAGTTTGGCAGAGAGCTGCTCCTCATACTCGTCAGCAGCGTCAATAAATTCATGCATGGACATGGACTCAGCATCTTCCTCGCCTTGGCTGTCGACAAAAACAACCTTGCCGGGCTCCAGATTAACCTGGCTGCCCCGCTTGTTATCCAACCAGCGGTCACAGTCATCATGGCTGCCGGCAAAGAGAAAATAGAGTTCATTGCCTTTCTTGAGACTGATAAGCCTGTAACCGCTTCCCAGATCATATTTAAGACAATTTCTGACCCTGAGTTCTCCATGTTTGGTCAGCTTGCTTTTCACTTCAAGAGCCGACATTCCGTACTTTGCTATATCGTGGATTATTTTTTCAGCGCGGTCTGCAGCGACGGCAGCCTTTTTATCGGCTGTCAGCAGGCTTTTAAGCTGCTTATCAAAAAGAGATGTCCGGTATATAAAATGGTCTTTTTCCATAATTCCTGGAAAACGGGCTGCCGGAAAACAGCCAAAAAAGGCATAGCGCCGTCAGGAAGTTGCCAGGGAAGAGTCAGTTTATATCGCTATGAGACGATATAAACTTTCTTGAAGCGGTAGAAATAATCAATCCCCGACCAGATCGTTAACAAGAGAGCGATATAAAGAAGCACCAGGCCAATTTGATGGAGATAGGGAATGGGCAATACTCCGGCAGGGAACATGAGGGTGCCAAGGGCTATAAGCTGAATGACACTTTTCCACTTGCCGAGTTTACTGGCTGATATGACAAGCCCGGAGGAGGCGGCAACACCGCGCAAACCCGTTACAATAAGCTCGCGGGAGAGGATAACAAAGGCGACCCAGGCGGGCATCCGGCCCAGGGGGATCAACATAACAAGAGCGGCAGCGACCAGCACCTTGTCGGCCAATGGGTCCATTAATTTGCCAAGAACCGATTCCACCTGATACTTTCTGGCAATATATCCATCGGCAAGATCAGTAAAAGCTGCGGTTGTGTATAAAATAAACCCGACAAGCCTTACCCACATCTCAGCTCCGGGATAGAGACAAAAAACAAGCAGAGGTGCAACAAGGAATCTGTAGCCTGTCAGCAAATTGGGAACGTGGGCAATCCCTGTCACAAAATACACCTTTTTCCCTTTATTTTAACCGCCTTTCTTGAACACTGCATAAGCCCTGTACCGCCTGTAGTTGCGCAACACTCTGTTAACATAGTTGATAGTTTCCGGAAATTTTGGGATGCGCCCATTTCTTTTTACCTGTTCCGGTCCGGCATTATAAGCAGCAAGCGCGAGTTCCAGATCATTATTAAAGGTATCGAGCATTTTCCGAAGATAGGTCGTTCCCCCTCGAATGTTCTGCTTTGGGTCAAAAGGGTCTTTCACGTTCATATCTTTGGCCGTGCCGGGCATAAGCTGCATCAACCCCTGGGCGCCCTTTTCGGAAATGGCAAGATAATCGAAATTCGATTCTGCTTTAATGACAGCCTTGATCAATAAAGGATCAATTTGATAGCGCTCGGCCACAAGCGCGATATAGGGTTCGTATTCTCTGGGGTCGATAACTCGTCCGGACTTGGCCCGAAGAAGTTTTGCACGAAGACGATCAACACGAACGTAGCGCCTGTCGTCAGGAACGTTGGAAAAATGCACCCCACCGCGCTCATCTACAAATGTATACATTGCGGCATGGCCGGTAACGGCATAAAGGACAGCCGACAGAAACATTGCGAGCCATGCCTTTATTAAAACAGACATGACTCTATTATAATGTCTAAACGAAAAACCGTCAGCTTACTTTTTTCTTTTTTCCCAATCCGCCAGGAAATTCTCTATGCCGATATCGGTCAAGGGATGTTTCGCCAGCTGGGCAATAACCTTATAAGGGATGGTACAAATATCCGCTCCGATAAGGGCTGAATCAAGAACATGAACAGGATTGCGAATACTGGCGACAATCACTTCGGTCTGATAGCCGTAGTTATCGTAGATGGTCATAATATCACTGACCAGGTCCATACCGGTCAAGGAAATGTCATCAAGCCTGCCGACAAAGGGACTGACATAGGAAGCTCCCGCTTTGGCGGCAAGCAGGGCCTGGGAAGCGGAGAAAACCAGGGTAACATTTGTTTTGATCCCTTCTGAGGCAAACTGCTTCACCGCCTTGAGTCCTTCGGTGATCATCGGCACTTTGATTACGATATTGGGATGCAGGGCGGCAAGCTCCCTTCCCTCGGCAAGCATGCCTTCTGCTTCAAGGCTGACCACTTCGGCACTGATCGGGCCGTCAACCGTGGCGCAGATTTCTTTTAAAATTTCTTCAAACGGTTTATCTTCCCTGGCAATCAGCGAAGGGTTTGTCGTCACCCCATCAACCATTCCCATGTCCACGCCTTTCTTGATTTCATCAATATTTGCGGTATCAATAAAAAACTTCATTCATTTTCTCCTTCATGTTTGTGTCCCGCTTCCGTGTCATGGACTTTATCTGCTAAGAATTCCTGGCAGCATTTATTGCTGCAAAAATAATATTTTTTGCCGTTTTTGACTGCAGGTATTGCCTGCTTTTGAGGTACATATGTATGGCAGACCGGGTCTTCAACAAGTATATCCTGGCTTGTAGAAGACTTGTCAGCAACCGATTTCGGAGGCTGCTGCTCCTGGGTCTTGCTCTTTTTGCCGCCGAAAAGCAACCTGTATAAAAGATAAAAAAGAACTCCCAGAACAATTAGTTTTACCGGGCTCATTTTCCCTCCCAGGCGATCTGCCTGCAGGCAGTGGTATCCGCTCTTTTTTCCAGCATCTCTCTTGTTGTCTGTCCCAAAACAGGATGAATATAATCCGGCGCCACACTCGCCAGCGGCGCCAGCACGAAAAGCCGGTTTTCGATTTCAGGATGCGGAAGGCTGAGGGCGTGCTTTTTCATCACCACATCATCGTAATAGAGCAGATCAAGGTCAACTGTTCTGTCTTTACCCTTTTGACGGTCCCGGCCCAGAAGCGCTTCAACAGCCAGCATTTTCTCAAGCAAGACATCCGGGGTCAGCTCTGTTTCCAGAATACCGACTGCATTGGTAAACAAGAAATCACTTTCCATGCCGACCGGCTCGGTCAGAAATGGAGGTGAAAGAGCCAAAGCAACACCGGCCTCCTCCTGGAGTTTTCGCCAGGCAAGAAGCAGGTTTTGCCGTCCGTCCCCAAGGTTGGAACCAAGCCCTATAAAGGCACGCGCCACTGTTTGATTACCTTTTAATCAGAGATACGTATGCAGGACGACTAAACATCGCCTAAGCCAAGCACGTCAAACATGGAGTACATGCCGTTTGCCTTGCCGGAAACCCAGGCTGCGGCAACCGCTGCACCACGGGCAAAATTGTCCCTGTTGTGAGCGCGATGGGTCAGCTCGATCCTTTCGCCGGGACCGGCAAAATAAACCGTATGCTCTCCAACAATATCACCGCCTCTGATGGTCTGTATGCCTATCTCGTCGTCGGTCCGCTCGCCAATGATACCATTTCTCTCGTAAACACCTACTTTCTGCAGATCCCGCCCCACGCCAAGAGCCGCCATCTCGCCGAGTTTCAGGGCCGTGCCGCTCGGTGCATCTTTTTTCATGCGGTGATGGGCTTCGACAATTTCGATGTCATAATCATTGCCGAGAATTTCAGCCACCTTCTGGGTGATTTTGAAAAGAACATTGACACCCACCGCCATGTTGGGCGCCTGGACAATGACTATATCCTTTGCAAGCACCTTGAGATCAGCCAGATTTTCCTGGCTCAGTCCAGTGGTTCCAATGACCATTGCTTTTTTATGGGCTGCGGCTATTTTGGCAAACTTCATGGTTGCTTCGTGAAAGGTGAAATCAATAATCACATCGCCCTGATCGATGATTGATTCCAGTCCGGCAGCTATAGGAATTCCCTGGTTGCCGTAACCGCCCACATCACCCATATCCTGTCCCACAAACGGACTTCCCTCCTGCTCAAAACCGCCAACGAGATGGAGATCGCTGTTCTGGGTCACCATATAACCTATACGCCTTCCCATTCGACCGGCAGCGCCGGCCACGATAACTTTTGTCATTTTCTTCTCCCTTCGACCCTATCCTTAGAAAATTCCGGCAGAGCAGCAAATTTGCCATGCCGGAATTCAGATATTTCAGATTCTGTACTGGCTGTCACTTCCGGTCCGGTCTTGCTGGTTAGATCAAACCCTGATCTTTCAAAACCGCAGTCATGCGTTTTAATGGATCCTCACCCATTTTCCACAATGGCTGACGCGGATCACCGGACTTGATTTTACCCATAAGTTCCAGGGCCTTCTTGGCGGGTACGGGATTCGTATCGAAAAACATGGAACCCATAAGCGGGAAGAGCTTATACTGAATCTCCCTGGCCTTGGCAACATCTCCGGCCAGGGCAGCGCTCATTAAATCAGACATGTTTTTCGGGCTGACATTGGAAGTAACGGAAATAACGCCGGTACCGCCAAGCAGGACCAGGGACATTGAAGTAAAATCGTCTCCCGACATGACGGCAAAATCAGCAGGACACTTGCCGATTACGTCACAGGCACGATTCATATCAGCCGTTGCCTCTTTGATACCGACAATATTGTCAACCTCTGCACAACGGGCAACAGTGGCTGCCGCCATATCAATTGAGGTTCTGCTCGGCACATTGTACAAAATCATGGGAATGTCCACGGCCTCGGCCACGGTTTTAAAGTGCTGGTACAAACCTTCCTGGGAAGGCTTGTTGTAATAAGGAGTAATGACCAGGGCTCCGTCGGCACCGGCCTCCTTGGCATGTCTGGTCAGCTCAATGGTTTCTGAAGTTGAATTTGAACCGGTTCCGGCCAGGACGGGCACACGGCCATTAACGGTTTCAATGGTCAGTTCCACCACCCTGTGATGCTCATCATGGCTCAGTGTGGCTGACTCTCCAGTGGTTCCGCAGGGCACAATACCATTGGTGCCATTTGCAATCTGAAACTCAATGAGATCCTTCAAACCCTGCTCATCCAGTTCTCCATCAATAAACGGGGTAACAATGGCAACAAAGGCTCCTCGAAATGGCGTCATATCATTCTCCTCTTTTGAAAAACTTGCTCTTTATATATCTATATCTTGCGATATCTCGTTTATATTGCATCTATCCACTGCTTTTGTCGGGTTTGCCTTGCCTTGCAATCCACCAAGGGCGTCCTTGGCTAACGGCAAATGTACGCCCCAGACAATATAAAGCTGCCGGCCGACGGTTTACGTCAACCTGCGGTTTCAGAATTCTTAAATTCTCTACGTCTTCCTTCTGTGATCAAAGTGCCTCTTCCTGCAAATGGCCGTCATAAATGAACTGGGCCGGCCCTTCCAGAAAAACGCCGCTGACTTTCTGCTCTTCCTCCAGGGTGAAATGAATTTTCAACATCTCCCCTCCAGAGGTTTTAACCTTAACCGGGCCGCTTACCAGGCCAAGCAAACCGCCGATAATAGCCGAAGCAACCGCGCCGGTGCCGCAGGCCATGGTTTCATCCTCCACCCCGCGTTCATAGGTGCGCACATGCAGGAAATCAGGTCCAAGCACCTCAACAAAATTGGCATTGGAGCCTGCAGGCTGGTAAAGGTCATGGTAACGGATCGTTGCCCCCCACTGGCATATGGGGGTGTCTTTATTGTCCTCAACAAAACAGACGGCATGGGGCACGCCAGTATTCAAGCTGTGAATCAACCATGGAGTATCATCAAGATGAACCTCCTGGTGTAAAATCAGGTTTTCAGGAGGCGTCATCTCAAGCTTGACACTCTCTCCCGCAACCTCTGCCCGTATTTCTCCTGCTACAGTGAGGAAACGCATCTTTGCCGGGACAATTCCCCGGCTATGGGCAAAACGGGCGGCGCAGCGTGCACCATTGCCGCACATCTCAGCTTCACTGCCGTCAGCATTGTAAAACTGCCACCTGAAGTCCGCCTTATCTGAGTTTTCAATGAAGATAAGCCCGTCTGCTCCCACGGAAAACTTTCGGCGGCAGATTGCTTTGGCAAAGCCGGACATTTCTTCCTTGGCAAGAAAGGGCGTGCGGTGGTCAATGATGATAAAATCATTGCCGGTGCCGCTCATTTTCGTAAATTCTATAGGAAAGTTCATAGTATTTTTTATCTTTTCTTCCGTAGATCGGGAACCCTTTCCCGACATTCCTGAGCCGACGGGGTATGACCACCTACTGAAAAGCGATCCCTCCTTAGGCCAACTACCTAAGGTATCATTTCTCCGGCAATGAGGCTGTCGTAGGTTTCACGTTTACGGATAACATGGAAAACATCGCCTTTCACCAGCACCTCAGCAACTCTTGGTCTGGAGTTATAATTCGAAGACATGGTGAATCCGTATGCCCCGGAACTCATCACGGCCAGCAGGTCACCGCTCCGGCAGACAGGCACTTCCTTTTCCTTTGCCAGGAAATCGCCGGTTTCACAGATTGGCCCGACCACATCAGCCACTTCCACTGCATCGTTTTTCCTGTTTACCGCTTTTATGGCGTGATATGCACCATAAAGACTGGGTCGTGCCAGATCATTCATCCCGGCATCAACGATAACAAATTTTTTCCCGCCCTGCTTTGTAAAGAGAACCTTTGTCACCAGAATACCCGCATTGCCAACTATAACGCGGCCCGGCTCCAGTATCAAGGTGCAGCCCAAATCGTGCATTTCACGCTCAAGGGCTTCGGCATAAATCGCGGGAAGCGGAGGTTCCTCATCATTGTAACAGATGCCGACCCCGCCGCCTAAATCAAGGTAGGATATCGTGATACCGGCCTGGTTCAGCTTTTCTACAAAGACCTTTACCTTCTGGAGGGACTCCACAAAAGGCGACACGTCCGTGAGCTGGGAACCGATATGACAGCTTACCCCGATAATCTCGATATGGGACATCTTTTCGGCAGCCTGATAGGAATGCAGTGCCTCCTGGATGGGGATGCCGAATTTATTTTTGGCAAGCCCTGTTGAAATATAGGCATGGGTCTTGGGATCCACATCAGGATTGACCCTGAAAGAAACCGGTGCCGTTATGCCAAGCCCGGCGGCAACTTCCTGCAGCGCCTCAAGTTCCTGGTGGGACTCCACATTGATCATCAAGATCCCGGACTCCAGGGCAAAACGCATTTCCTCCTTGCTCTTGCCCACGCCGGAATAAACAATTTTTTTTGGATCAATGCCTGCCTTCAGAGCCCGGAACAGTTCTCCGCCCGAGACAATGTCCGCCCCCCCGCCAAGCTCTCCGAAAAGATTGAGCACAGCGATATTTGAACATGCCTTGGTGGCAAAGCAGGTAATATGGGGATGGCTGAAAGCACCGTCAAAGGCCTTGAAATGCCGGGTCAGCGTTTCAGTGCTGTAAAGATAAAAAGGGGTGCCTACCTCAGCGGCAATATCAGCTATCGCCACATCTTCACAAAAAAGGATGTCGTCTTTGTATTGGAAATGATTCATTGTATCAGGAAAATTTTATTTTAAGTGTTAAGTTATGAGTTGGCCGAAAGGGAACTATCTTACCAGCGCAACCTCTTCGGAAAACCCGCTCTCATTGGGAGGAGTTGCTCTGTCAAAGGCTGTCAGTGCATAATAGAGAGTTGTTTTACCAGCCGGAAGGCTCTTATCGACATAAGAGAAAGATCGCCTGTCCGTTACTCCGACCAGAACATATTCTTTTTGCCCAGCCCGGCGTCTGTAAATTTTGTACCCGGCAACATCCTTTCCACCCACATCTTCCCACAGGAGTTCTGCCCCTGCGGTTGTTGCCACGACTTCGAATCTCTCCGGGACAGGCGGGGGGGACATATCCCGAGGTGTACCGGCAACGATGTCGCTGTCCTCGCCGACCAGGTTCGTGCCGTCCACTTTGTGCAGCGCCCGAACCTTATAAAAATACTTCTCGCCGTTTCTCAGCCCCTCATCCCTGTAGAAAATGGCACCAACAGGATCGCCGATCCTTTCAAATTTCCCGGCTGCTCTACGACGAAAAACCTGATACAGAATCGAGCCGGAAACCACTCCCCCATCAGACAGCTCTTGCACAGGCTGCCAATGCAGGGTAAGGCCCTGGTCCGCAACATCAAGGACAAGATCGGTCGGAGGTCGCGGCGGATTTTCCCAGGCAAAAGAGATTCTATTTGAATCCCGGCTGACGATATTCCACCCGGCACTGGAAACAACCTTGTAATCATAGTGATATCCCGGCTTGAGAGCACTGTCTGTATAGCGCACTCTTGATCCGGGTTTTCCCCTGTCCGCACTGAGCGTGATAAATGGATCATACTGAACCGGACATCCGGAGCAGTAATCGTTTTCAACCACTTCACTCTTAAAAAGCTGAAAAGTTCGTATTTTGTCAAGCTCTGCCCCGGATTCGGCAACCTCAGGATAGGTCCAGCTCAAGGTGACAGACCGGACACTTACCTTCAGGACAAGGTCCTCAATTGGTGCAGGAATAGCCGACTGGGGCGGAATGGGAGGCGTTTTTATTCCGCAGCCGACAAGACCAAGCAGGACGCAAAGAAAAACTATGGCATGCCGGCGCCTTGACATCAGCTATATCCCCAGCTCCTCTTCGGCCTTCTGAAGAGCTTCACTGACCCTGCTCATCGCAGTTCCGCCGATTGATTTCCGGCTGTCAACCGACCCTTGTATTGTCAATACGTGAAAGACATCGTCTTCAATCACTTTTGAAAATTTGTGCAATTCATCAAGAGAGAGATCGGTTAACTCTTTTCTTTTTTTCACGCAATAGGCCACTGTCTTGCCGACAATGGAATGCGCCTCCCGGAAAGGAATGTTTTTCAGGACAAGATAATCAGCCAGATCCGTTGCCGTCATGTAGCCCGTTTTGGTTGCATCTTCCAGCCGGGCGGTATTGAACTTCAAGTGAGCCAGCATCTCGGCTGTGATGGCAAGCCCCTGGGACACGGTATCCAGGGTATCAAACACCGGTTCCTTGTCCTCCTGCAGATCCCTGTTATAGGTAAGGGGCAGGCCCTTCAACAGAGTAATAAGCGACATGAGGTTTCCCACCACCCTGCCGCTTTTCCCTCTGATCAATTCAGGGATATCGGGATTCTTCTTCTGGGGCATGATACTGCTGCCGGTGCAGAAACTGTCGGCCAGCTCGACGAAATTGAACTCATCGGTCGACCAGATGACGAGTTCCTCGGACAGGCGGCTGAGGTGAAGTTGAATCAGGGTGCAGGCGGCAAGAAACTCCACTGCAAAATCACGATCGCCCACGGTATCCATGCTGTTTGCCGTTACCTTTGGAAAACCAAGCTCTTTTGCCACAAACTCCCTGTCAATGGGCAGCCCGGTCCCAGCTAAAGCGGCAGCGCCCAGGGGCAGGATATTGATCCTTTTTTTGCAGTCCAGCAGCCTTTCCTGGTCCCGGCCGAACATTTCAAAATAGGCCAGCATATGATGGGAAACGAGCAGGGGCTGCGCCCTTTGCAGATGGGTATATCCGGGCATGACAGCACCAAGATAACGTCGGGCGAGCTTGACGAATGAAGTACGCACATCGTCAAGAATTGCCACCAGGCGATCTGTTTCTTCCCGCAGATACAGACGAATATCAAGATTGACCTGGTCATTCCTGCTGCGGGCCGTATGGAGACGCGCTCCGGCAGGGCCGATCTTGTCCACCAGGGCCTTTTCAATATTCATGTGAATATCTTCCAGCTCAGGCTTAAACTCAAAGCGTCCCTCTTCGATCTCCTGTTCGATTTCGGCAAGGCCACCGCGTATCTGCTCGCCTTCCTCGGCGGTGATGAGCCCCTGTTTTACCAGCATTTTGGCATGGGCCTGGCTTCCGGCGATGTCCTGCTTATACAGCCTGCTGTCGTAATGAATGGAGGCGGTAAAGGCTTCAACCGATGCGGCGGTTTTTTCAGTAAAACGTCCGCCCCAGAGTTTGGTTTCGTTGGTCATTTTGGCTCAATTGGTTCGTTTGTTCAATTGGTTTAATTGGTTCGTTGTTTACAGCTGGAAATCTTATTTTCGCAAGGCCTGCATGGTCATTCTCAGGGCGTTTAAGCGGATAAAGCCGCCGGCATCCGCCTGGGTATAGACTTCATCTTCCTCAAAGGTGGCAAAACTCTCCTGATAAAGAGACTGTTCCGATTTTCTGCCCACCGGTATACAGTTGCCTTTATAGAGTTTTAAGCGGACAACGCCATTTACCGTCTCCTGGGCAGTATCCATTGTCTGCTGCATGAGCCGCATCTCCGGCGAAAACCAGAAGCCGTTGTAAATAAGCTCAGAATAACGGGGCACAAGACTGTCTCGAATCTTCATCACTTCCCGGTCAAGGGTGATGGTTTCCAGGTCGCGATGAGCAATGCGCAGGATCGTGCCGCCCGGTGTTTCATAAACCCCGCGGGATTTCATGCCGACAAAACGATTTTCCACCATGTCAAGTCGTCCAATGGCGTTGACTCCGCCCAGTTCATTTAAACGGGCAAGCATGTTGGCAGGAGAAAGGGTTTCGCCGTCAAGGGCAACCGGATTTCCCTTCTCAAAGGCCATTTCAATGTAGGTGGCCTTATCAGGGGCCTTTTCCGGTGAACGGCTCAGTTTAAACATTGACTCTTCCGGCTCATTCCATGGGTCTTCAAGAATACCGCCCTCAAAGCTGATATGAAGAAGATTCTCATCCGAGCTGTAGGGTTTTTCCTTGGTCACCGGAATCGGGATATTATGCTTCTCGGCATAGGCCACAAGCTTTGTTCTGGAGTTCAGGTCCCAAATACGCCAGGGAGCAATAATGGCAAGTTTCGGATCCAGGCCAAGATAGGCTATCTCAAAACGAACCTGATCATTGCCCTTGCCCGTGGCGCCGTGGCTCAGGGCATCGGCATTCTCTTCATGGGCAACTCTGACCTGCTCTTTTGCTATGACGGGGCGGGCAAGAGACGTCCCCAGAAGATAGGAGCCCTCATAGATGGCATTGGCCCGGAAAGCCGGGAAAACATAATCCCGCACAAACTCCTCTCTCAGGTCGGAAATAACAACCTTTTCGGCACCGGTTGCCATGCCCTTTTCGCGAACCTTATCCCAATCCTCTTCCTGTCCCACGTCAGCGGCATAGGCCACAACAGGACACTCATATTTCTCTTTCAGCCATTTCAGGATTACTGAGGTATCGAGACCGCCGGAGTATGCAAGTACTATTTTTTTTATATTTTCAGACATAGCTCTTTTTATTTAAATTTAGGTTTGAAGAGACCGAGCCCATCTGGCTCGATGTTTCTCAATTATGCAATATGCTAATAAATTCGAAATAAGAAGCACGAAATTCGAAGCAATTAAACTAACGGCAAATGACCAAAAAGTATGTTTTGGATCGAACCCGTGACCGAGTTTGATCTTTTTGTTTTTCTGTTTTTGGATGGTTTGTTTCGAATTCCGATATTCGTATTTCAAATTTCTCCAAGCAGATGCATTTCAAGAATAGCCTTATGAATATGCATCTTGTTTTCTGCCTGGTCAAAGGCAACACACTGAGGTCCTTCCAGAACCTCGTCGGTAATTTCCTCATCCCGATGGGCGGGCAGGCAGTGAAGAACGGTCATGCCCGGCTTCCCTGCAGCCAACAAGTCTTCATTAACCTGGTAAGGTTGAAAAATCTTCACCCGCTTGTCCTGTTCGTCTTCCTGGCCCATGCTGGCCCAGACATCACAGTTGACCACATCGGCATCCTTTACCGCCTCCTTTGGATCCCGTACAATGGAAATAGGCTTGACTGCCTCTTTCCTGGCAGCATCAAGAATAGCAGGATCAGGATCATAGCCCTCGGGGCAGGCAAGAGTCAGCTCAAAACCGATACGGCTGGCAGCTTCTATCCAGGTATTGGCCATATTATTGCCGTCACCGACCCAGGCGATTTTCAAATCCTCTATGGATCCCTTTACCTCAAGAACCGTCATTATATCACTTAAAATCTGGCAGGGATGATAGAGGTCGGTCAATGCATTAATAACCGGCACATTGGAATATCGACCCAGCTCCTCAACGACTTCCTGCCCGAATGTCCGCACAACGACCCCGTCTACATAACGGGCCATGACGCGGGCCATATCCTTTAAAGGTTCGTTGCGGGCAAGCTGGGTATCACGACCTGAAAGATAAATAACCTGGCCGCCCAATCCGTACATGGCAGATTCAAAAGAAACCCGGGTACGGGTTGACGGTTTCTCAAAAATCATTCCAATAACCTTGCCGGCCAGCTGCTGATGGCGTGTACCCTCACGACTCTCTTTTTTGAGTTCAAGGGCTCGCTTGATGTATGAAACAAGCTGTTCCTTTTTAAAATCCCAAAGTCTAAGCAGATGATTTGACATAATTTTCACACAAAACATATGAACCACAGAGCCCACAGAGTTTGCAGGATACATACCTCCGTCAACATACTCTGTGGGCTCTGTGGTTCTATTAAACTGTTGATTAACAGGCCATTAACAACAAGCCCAAACGATAATCAATACAAAAAAAGTACATCTTTGGGAAGTTTTTTTTCCCTGTATAACATCCTTGTAGCGGTTTGCTCCATTATTAAAGGGTTTCAAAAACCTCTTTTAATACAATGACCATGTCATCGATCTCCTTTTCGCTGACAACCAGAGGCGGCAGGAAGCGCAACACCGCGCCGGCGGCAAAATTTGCCAGCACTCCCTTCTGAAAAAGAGCATTGATTATTTCCGCACCACGGGGGACGCCTTTTTCCGTCAAAACAAGCCCCTGGATAAGCCCCATGCCGCGGACGCCACTCGCATAATCAGGATAGAGCTCTGCGAGCTTCTGCAGACTTTCAGCAAGATAGGCCCCTTTTTCTTTGACACTATCCAGAAAACCGGCAGAAAGGAGTGTTTTTAAGACGGCAACAGCAGCAGCACAGGCCACAGGATTGCCGCCAAAGGTGGAAGCATGGTCACCCGGAACAAATGATGCGGCAACCTCTTCCGTGGCAAACATGGCCCCGATGGGAAGTCCGTTCCCCAGGGCCTTGGCCGAAGTCATGATATCCGGGGTAATGCCGAAATGTTCATGACCGAAAAGGGTGCCTGTTCTGCCCATCCCCACCTGAACCTCATCAAAGATTAGAACAAGTTTATGCTTGTTGCACAACTCGCGGATTCCCTGCACATACTCCCTGGGCAGGGGACGCACGCCGCCTTCGCCCTGCAAAGGCTCACAGAATATGGCGCAGGTTTTATCAGTAATCATCTTTTCAAGGGCCGCAAGATCACCAAAAGGAGCATGGACAAAGCCTTCAGGCAACGGCTCAAACCCTTTATGAAATTTGACTTGTCCCGTGGCGGCAACCGTTGCCAGTGTACGACCATGGAAAGAACCTTCCAGGGAAATGACTTCATATCGGCCCGGCCCACCGTGTTTACGGGCCAGCTTCAGAGCAGCCTCGTTTGCTTCGGCACCACTGTTTGCCAGAAAAATCCGGTCTGCAAAACTATTGTCAACCAGCAACTCGGCAAGCCTGGTCTGGGGTTCTGTATAATAAAGATTGGAAACATGCACCAGCTTTTCCGCCTGCCCAACAATAGCCGCCGTTACCTCGGGGTGACAATGCCCCAGGCTGCAAACGGCTATACCTGACAAAAAATCAAGGTACTCTTTTCCTGTATTGTCTTTCAGATAACATCCTTTGCCCTCAACCATGACAGCAGGATAGCGGCCATAGGTGTTGACAAAGAGCGCATCACTTTTTTGAATCGTATTTTCCATACCTCATCCTTTAAATAGAGAGCAGTGCCATTTCCGAGAAACGGACAACATCCTACCGTACTATTTCCGTTCCAATACCCTCCCGGGTAAATATCTCCAGCAAAATTGCATGCTCGATACGCCCATCAATTATATGTGCCTTTCCCACGCCATTGGCAATGGCATCCTGGCAGCATTGAATTTTAGGAATCATGCCTCCTGCGGCAGCGCCGGAGGCAATCATTTTGTTCGCCTCATCGTTGTTCATCGAAGTTATCAGCTTTCCGTCTTCATCAAGCACGCCATCGACATCGGTAAGCAGGACAAGCTTTTCAGCCTTCAGGTGGGACGCCACGGCACCGGCCACCAAATCGGCATTAATATTGTAGGAACAGCCGTCCTCACCCACTCCGACCGGAGCGATAACCGGGATAAAGTCCTTGCTGTCCAGAGTAATAAGAACCTCGGGGTTGACATGGGTGACGGCTCCCACCCGGCCAAGGTCAATAAGTTCAGGTGGAGCATTCTCAACCTGGCTTTTCATGATCTGCATCTTTTTTGCCTTGATCAAGTCTCCATCACGACCGGAAAGACCGATTGCTTTGCCGCCATGGTAATTAATGAGGCCAACGATTTCCTTGTTGACCTTTCCCACCAGAACCATCTCAACCACATCCATGGTCTCTCCGTCAGTTACCCGCATTCCCTGGATATAATTGGACTGGATGTTCATTTTTTTCAGAAATTTATTGATCTGGGGTCCGCCGCCATGGACAATAACGGGATTAATCCCGATATATTTCATCAGAATAATGTCCAGGGCAAAATTTTTCTTCAGCTCCTCATCAACCATGGCGTGCCCGCCATATTTAATAACAACAGTTTTATCGTAAAATTCCTTGATATACGGCAGGGACTCTATAAGGATATTCGCTTTTTCTATTCCTTTGTGCATTTGCTGTTCCACGTTTTTGAGTTCTGAGTTCTGAGTTTCAATGCTTTGTGTTTCGTATCTATACAGCACAGCGAGAACTCGAAATGGGCCTCAACTGCATACCGTAACTCTTCAAATCTGAGGCACAGCTGAATAGTTGCGGTGTTTCTGAAACAAATACTGTATACAAGGCCCGGAAGCAAAGAAAAATCATTCCTTACCGCACAATGCAATTATTAAGCCTTCCCCTTTACTTTCTCTCCATCAGCCGGTATTATTCATTTCATAAAATGAAATATCCTGATAAGAAGTCGCATACTTCCCCATTCCTTCTGATTTTTCAACAAAAAAGGAAGCAGCCCGGAACAGAGGGAGCGGGTGTTTTTTACAGCACCAGGGTACTACATTATTGTAAACTTACTCTATGCCGACACTGTTGTTTTTTTGCCCAAACTTAATAAGTTTGGGCACCCCTTGGACTCAATCACCACCTGGACGAGTTCATTACTTAAGAAAGTAAAGTAACGACTACAGAGATAATATGAACCGAACCTTTTCCATCTGCCTCCTGTTTTTTCTGGCTATAATGCCGATTAATGCTCTTGGGGCACAAGGGCTTGATGCAGACGCCCCCATCCACATCGAAGCCAACAAGATGGTTTCCAAACAGAAGGAAAACATCGTGATATTCACCGGCAATGTAGAAGCGGAACAGGGCGGACTGGTAATTCACGCCGACGAAATGACGGTGTACCACAAAAGCAACCCCGTCGACACGGACAAGGAACAGGGAAACACGCAAAAAATACAGAAACTTTTCGCCATTGGGAATGTAAAAATCATTCAGGAGGGACTGATTGCCACCGGCAATGAGATGGAATTCTTTGCCGACGACAGAAAAGTCCTTATTACAGGGAACACCAAGGTTTGGCAGGATAAAAACCTGGTGACAGGCGACAAGATCATGCTTGACCTGAATACGGAAACGACAGTCATTGAGCCGGACAAAGAGGGTGGTGGCCGGGTAAAGGCCTTTTTTTATCCGGAAAAAAACTAAGCCATTCGGCAGAGGCTTTTAGTCTGTGGGTGATTACCTGAAGGTTAAAATTAAAGTATCTATTCAGCGAGGGCTCGAAATGGGCCTCAACTCCAGGCCGTAACTATTCAGATGTGCCTTAGATTTGGACAAGCAGGCCTGCGAGGCTATAGCCCGTCTATGTGAGTAGGCCTGATCGTTCAAAGATGAGGTGCAGCTGAATAGTTACAAATTAAATTGCATTATCACCCTTAAAGGCCAGGAAGCTGACAAAAAAAACCAATGTCTGTCCTTGAAACAAAAGATATCGTTAAAGAGTACAAAAACAGGCGGGTCGTTGATGGCATCAACCTCAAGGTTGAAAGCGGAAAAATCATCGGCATGCTTGGCCCAAATGGCGCCGGCAAAACAACATCCTTTTATTCCATTGCCGGGTTTGTACGCCCTGACGCAGGCCAGGTATTGCTTGACGGGGAAGATATTACCGCCTTGCCCATTCATAAACGCGCCCTGAACGGCATATCATACCTGGCCCAGGAGCCGTCAATTTTCAAAAAATTGACGGTCGAAGAAAACGTACGAATTATCCTGGAGCCCCTTGGGTTGCCGAAAAAAGAAATAAAAAGGCGTATCAGCCAACTTATGGCAGAGTTGAAAATCGAGCATCTGGCTAAAAACAAAGGGCACGGCTTGTCAGGAGGAGAAAGACGCAGGGTGGAAATCATGCGCGCCCTGGCAACCAATCCCCAGTTTATTCTGCTTGATGAACCTTTTGCAGGCATTGACCCCCTGTCCGTTGCTGACCTGCAAATAATCATCAAAGAACTGAAAAATAAAGGACTGGGCGTCTTAATATCAGACCACAATGTCAGGGAAACTCTTGCGGTCTGCGACTTTGCGTATATTGTCAGCAATGGCAAGATACTCACAAGCGGCGATGCAGACGAGATCATTAATTCCGAAGAAGCCCGGCGTATGTATCTCGGACACGACTTTACATTGTGATAAAAAATAACATGCAGTAGAATGGAATCACTCTAATCCACAAAAGTGGAAGAGGATCAAAAACTTTTATTAAGATAATGAAAGAGCAAAAACACGCCGCATTGATCATCCGTCCACACAGGTTCAACACGTTTGACTATGTGTCGGCGGCGGTTGAGTGTTTTTTGCATAACAACCATAACGCAAACATAAAATAAATGTCTTTTCTGGAACTGAAACAACATCTCAAACTGGCACAGCAACTGGTCATGACGCCTCAGTTGCAGCAGGCGATCAAGCTGCTGCAACTTTCCCGACTGGAGCTGGTAGACACCATCCAACAGGAGGTTGAACAAAACCCGCTGCTGGAGGAGGACACCCCCAGCAGCTCTCAGGATACTGACACCCAGGATCAGTCTCAACAGCCTGAGGCGGTTGCCCCCGATGTTTCAGAAAAAACATCCGAGGTTAATCTTGAGGGGGCCCAAACAACCCTGTCCGAGATAAACTGGGATGACTACGCAAACGAATATGAAAGCGGTGGTGCTTACAAGCCAAGGGAAAGCGCCAGCGAAGAGCAGCCTTCCCGTTTTGACATTCTGACCCAGAAACCCGACCTGCAGAGCCATCTGCGCTGGCAGCTCAATCTGTCCGATGTCGTTGCGGAATCAAAAGAAGAAGAGGTGGCTCTGTTTATCCTCGGCAATCTGAATCAAGACGGTTTCTTAAAAATAACAGAAGAAGAGATAGCCGAAGAAACAAACGCTGATTCGGAAACTGTTGAAAAGATGATAGATTTTATTCAACAGCTGGATCCTGCCGGAGTAGGTGCACGAAATGTAAAAGAGAGTCTTCTCCTGCAACTCAAGCAGCTCAATCTTGGAAACTCCCTGCCCACCAGAATCGTTGAAAACCACCTTCATTTCCTGGAAACAAAAAACTACAGCGCCATAAGCAAAGCCACACGCCATTCAATGACCGACGTCATTAATGCCGTCAACATCATCATCGGCCTTGACCCACACCCGGGTCGGGCATACTCGGACGAGACGCCGCACTATATTCTGCCCGATGTTTTCATCCAGAAGGTTGACGGAGAGTATGTCATCCTTCTCAACGACGAAGGACTGCCGAGATTAAAAATAAGCAGCTACTATAAAGAGGTCCTGAAAGCCAAAAGAGGCCAACAGGATGCAACCAAGGATTATATCCAGGACAAACTGAAATCCGCGGCCTGGCTTATTAAAAGTATCCAACAGCGACAGCGCACCATTTATAAGGTTGTTGAAAGTATTCTGAAGTTTCAATACGATTTTTTTGAAAAGGGTGTCGCCCACTTAAAACCACTTGTACTGCGTGATGTTGCCGAAGACATTGAAATGCACGAATCAACCATCAGCAGGGTCACCACCAACAAGTATCTCCACAGCCCCCAGGGTACTTTTGAGCTCAAATATTTTTTTACATCCTCCATTTCCCGCAAGGATGGTGATGCGCTCTCCTCAGAAAGCATCAAAGAGCGAATCCGCCAGATTGTTCAGTCTGAAAACCCGGACAAACCTTTGAGCGATAAAGCCATTGCGGAAATCTTCCAGGACGAAGACATTAAACTTGCCAGGCGTACGGTGGCAAAATACCGCGAGCAACTTGGAATTCTTTCCTCCAAATTTCGAAAACGGCCCAGAATGAACTGATCCCGGCATACAATTGTGATCCGCAACATAACTGAGAAGAAAATAGCGAGCAACCTGCAGGCCACCAGTAAAAAAGAAGTTCTCCATGAGCTTGCAGAACTGCTGCACATCACAACTCCAAATATAAGCAAGGCGAAAATTTTCTCAATTCTCCAGGAAAGAGAGAAAATCGGATCAACAGGAATTGGTGAAGGCATTGCCATTCCCCACGGCAAGCTTGACAGATTGGATCACATAGAAATCTGTTTTGGCAGGAGCATCAATGGCATCCCCTTTGACGCCACGGACAACAAACCCGTTCATCTCTTTTTTGTCCTCCTGGCCCCCACCAGGTCTTCCGGTCCCTACCTCAATACCCTGGCCAGCCTTGCCCGCTTTTTAAAAAGTCCACATGTGCGCTCACAACTCCTAAAAGCCCAAAATGCAAACGACATCGTTTCAATCTTCGGAGCAACAGGTGAATACATCTGAAATTAAAACAGTCATTATCACCGGGCTCGCGGGCTCGGGGAAAAGTACGGCTCTGGCCGCCCTTGAGGATATCGGCTATTACGCCATCGACAATCTGCCAGTTTTTCTCCTTAAGGAACTCCTCACACAGGCAGAAGAAGGCAAGCTGCGTAATGATAAACTGGCCCTGGTCATGGATTGCCGCGATCCATTGCTGCTGACATCCTTTGAAACAACCCTCTCGCAAATTAAACCCAAGGATCTGCACATTCTCTTTCTCGATGCCGATGTGGCTGTTCTGCTCAGGAGATTCAGTCAGTTACGGCGCAATCACCCTCTGGCTGCAAATTGCTCGATCAGAGATGCCATTCTTCGTGAAAAGGAGGCCCTGCAGCCTATACGAAAAATAGCATCCATTGTTGATACCTCCCAGCTGAGTCCCCATGACCTGGGCAGGCAGCTGCGCAAAATCTTCGGGCAAAGCGACAAGGAGAAGCTGACCGTCAACCTCCTCTCTTTCGGCTTCAAACACGGCCCGCCTCCGGAATCAGAATCGCTCTGGGACGTGCGCTTTCTGCCGAACCCGTATTTTGTGCCGGAGTTGAAATCCCGCACCGGGCTCGAAAAAGATGTTGCGGGCTATGTTCTGGATAATGAAATCAGCCGCTATTTTTTCAAATTGCTTGAGCCAATGCTTTTTTTTCTCATCCCCAAATACCAGGAAGAGGGCAAAGTACAGCTGACAATCAGCATCGGCTGCACAGGCGGCAAGCACCGCTCCGTGGCTGTAACCGAGAAAATCAGGGAACTGCTTTCACGACAGAACGTCAACCTGATAGTTGAGCATCGGGACATCGACAAAAGCTGAACATCTCGCCTTATCCTCGTTTAGCAGGGCTAAATTCCTGCTCCGCACCTCTGCCTTAACCTTGCAGTTAATCAGGACAAATCCAAACCCTTTCCATATAAAGTCTTGCCAACCAGCTCACATTCGGGGTAAATAAACTGGCTGGAGTAACGTATTAAAAAAAGCTTTCTCAACAAATAAATTACTTCAGACAATACATTTCATATACTATTTCGAATAGTCCAGTAACAGGAAACAGAAACAGGAAGCCTAAACATGACAAAATCATTTTCTCATTCCCTGATTTGCACCCTTCTCTTTTTTCTCTTTTTTTCGGGCCTCACATTTGCCGGAGAGGAAACAGCTCAACAATCCATAGCCATCCTGCCCATTAAGGCAACTGCCCAAAAAGACATATCATATCTTGAGTCCGGCATCAGACAGATGCTGGCAAGTCGCCTTGCCGCTGAGGCAGGGGCGCGAATCGTTGACCAGAATCAGGTGGACAAACTGGCTTCTGCAGCACAACCACTGGACCAGCAACAAATCAGTCGGCTGGGCGCAGAGCTCAGGGCCACCCACATTCTTCTCACAACATTAACCGCTATCGGGAACAGCTTAAGCCTTGACGCCAAGCTTTATCCCGTCTCCGGCAATCAGCCGGCCCAGACATTTTATTCTTCAGCCTCCACAGAAAATGATATTATCGACGCCGTTGATTCACTCTCCTGGGACATTGCCGAAAAATCATTCGGCAAACAGCGCCCCGGGGCTCCACAATACGCCCCGCAAATGCAACAGGCGCCAGCTCCGGTTGCCGGGGCTCAACTCTCACCCCGACAGGAACTTCCTCCCGCATTACCGGACAGCCAGGCACAACCCATCCAATCACCGTACACCACGGCACATCCGGACCGACAGTTTATGCAAAATCATGCCGGTGCACCATATGGCGGCTCCGCACTGATTCGTCCCACTGCAATAACAGGAGCTTTCGGGTTTACAAAAACGCAAAATCTCAGCCTTTCCATACAGGGAATGGATATCGGCGACATAGACGGAGATGGCAACAAAGACGTTGTTGTTGCAGACAAAAACAAAATCATTGCCTATCATCTCGTCAACAACCGCCTCATACCTTTCGGGGAAGTTGAAACTCTTGTCCGCTACAAAATTATTTCACTCGGTCTTGCAGACTTAAACGGCAACGGCAAAGACGAAATTTATGTGACAAGCGTTGACTGGATCACCCCTGATTCATTCGGCGTCGAATGGCAGGGAAAAGCATTCGACTACGTGTTCAAAAATGAGCGCTGGTTTGTTAAACCAATGAAAGTTCCCGGACAGGGAATGGTTCTGGCCGGGCAGCGCACGGAAGTCAATGATGCCTTTGCACCCGGTATTCATCAACTGCGAGTGACAGACAATATTATCCAGAGTGAAAACATGCTGCCTGTGCCCGACAAGGTCAACCTTTATGACTTTTCCCTGGCTGACCTGGATGCGGATGGCAAGGTCGAAGTCATCGCTTTGGACGAGTTTGACAAGCTGATGATTCTGCAATCAAACGGCAAGATGATATGGAAAAGCGATGAAACATACGGCGGCACCCTGCGCTATATTGGCGGTGAATCCCCGAAGTACAAAGCCAGCACCTGGGATGAAGGAGATGGAGAAGGAAACAGCTTGAACAAAAACAGGATATATATACATTCACGAATCATTATCAAAGATGTCAATAATGACAACCTGCCGGATATTATTGTCAACAAAAACCTGTCCACCGCCTCAAAATACCTGCAGAACATGAGGAACTATCCAAGTGGCGAAATCCATGGACTTGCCTGGAACGGTATTGGCATGACCCAACTGTGGCGCACCAGAAAAATTGACGGCTACGTCTCCACCTATCAACTGGAAAACGCCCCGGACAACAAAACCGCAGCCACCCTTTTTGTAGGCCTGGTCATGAACAGCGGCTGGCTTGATGTTTTCTCCGCCAAGGACAGCAGCGTGCTCATGTACCCCCTTGATTTCAGCGAGGTACAATCTCCCCAGAATACTCCCCAAGGGTTTCAATATATGCAGCAGTAGACGTTGCCCTGGTTACCCAAGGATTCAAATTGAAAACACCTCTTGATGATGATCTTTAAACGGCAGCATCTGGACGGTTTCCAGAAACCCCTCCTCCTTTTCCTGGGAGGGGTCTCCTGTTTTGTACTGGCAGCCTTCGTCTTTGCCACCTATTTAATACAACAATCCCATAACGACGAATCCGTTGCCAGACAACTGGAAAGCGTTCAACAGCTTTTCAACCAACAACTGCACCTTGAATCAGAACATATTACAAGTCTTCTCGAGTACACAGAAAGTGACCCGGTCATCCAGGCAGCTTTTCTGGCCCGCTCCCGACCTGAACTCCTGCAGGCCGCACAACCTCTTTTTGACTCCCTCAACACCAAGCATAATATAACTCATTTTTATTTCATCAACCTCGACCAAACCTGCTTTTTACGCATCCACAGGCCATCAAGCTATGGCGATTTCATCAATCGCTATACGATGAAACAGGCCGCACAAACAGGAAATGTTTCATCAGGAATCGAACTCGGCCCCTTTGGAACTTTTTCCCTGCGCATTGTCAAGCCTTGGGTTATTGACGGCAAGCGTGCAGGATACATTGAGCTGGCCAAAGAAATACACCATATTACCCCGCAACTAAAAAAGACTCTCTCCCTTGAACTCTTTTTTATGGTCGACAATCACTTCCTGACAAAGGACGCCTGGCAGAAAGGCCATGAAACAGGAAGCTGGGATGAAATTCCCGGCTATGTCATTGTGGACAGAACCCTTCCCGAGCTCCCCGCTGATATTCTGCCCTTTTTAAAAAAGCCACATGGCGAAAATGAAGATCCCTTTTTTAAAGTTTCCATGGGAAATTCCAAGTATCGCGGCGGATTCGTGCCCCTTGTCGATGCCGGCGGCAACAATCTCGGTAAAATTATTGTTCTCAGTAACGCCACCAAGGAGATCTCCGCCCTCAGTGTTGCAGGCATGATGCTGATTACAGGCATCTTTATCGGAACCATCATCCTTTTGCTTTTCGCAACCTACACAAAACGCCTTGAAAGCGGCCTTTTCCAGGCATTAGAAGACTTAAAAACCGAAATCCTGGCCCGGAAAGACACAGAGCTCAAGCTGCACCAACACGAGGTGAATCTGGAAAAAATAGTCCTGGACCGCACGGCAAAACTTGAAAAATCAAACGCCCTGCTTGAAAAAGAAATCCAGGAGAAACTCTACGCAGAGGCGCTTCTCCTTGAAAGGGAATCTCTCCTCAAAAAAACCGAGGAAATTGCTCACATAGGCAGTTGGTCACTTGATTTCGAGACCGATGAGCTCATTTGGTCTGACGAAGTTTACCGAATTTTCGGACTCTCCCCCCAGAATTTCCGCCCCACCAAAGAAAATTTTTTAGAGGCGATTCATCCCCAGGACAGGGAAATGGTTGTAGCGGAGTTCCGTGATGCCATTGAACACATGACGCCTTTTAATCTTGTCCACCGAATCCTGCGCCCCGACGGGACAGTCCGCATTGTTCATGAAAAATCAGAAGAACTCTTTGACAGTTCAGGAGAGGTAATTGCCTCAAGCGGCATGATCCATGACATCACGGAACAGGCCCAGGCCGAAAAAGCCCTGCAGGAAAGCGACGAACAACTCCGCCTACTCATCCAGAGCTCGGAAGATATGATCTCTCTGCATGACTTTGACGGCACCTACACTTACTACAACGGACCTTCCAGATACTCATCCAGACCGGAAGATATTGTCGGCAAGACACCTTATGATTTTTTCAGCAGGGAAACAGCCGAAAAACTCGTCAAATTGATCCAGGAAACTGCCGCCACCGGTAAAAGCCGGACATACGAAATACAACTTGACTGGTTCGGTGAAAAAATCTGGTTTTCTGAATACATCTATCCTGTTTTTGAAGAAGACGGAACCATCACCAAGGTTGCAAAGATTCGTCGCAATATAAACGAACTGAAAATAGCTGAGGAGGAAATTCAGACATCCCAACAGAATCTGCTGACAAGAAAGGAAGCGGAAAGAAAAATCCGACATGCCTACA
This sequence comes from Desulfobulbaceae bacterium, assembly GCA_020444175.1. Taxonomy (GTDB): domain Bacteria; phylum Desulfobacterota; class Desulfobulbia; order Desulfobulbales; family SURF-16; genus JAHLLM01. Next base: position 26,834 of record JAHLLM010000043.1, read on the forward strand.
GCGAACTTGATCAGATATTTAACGCAGCTGTGCCGCTCAGCGTGACAAAGGACTACAAACTTGTAAAAGTCAACAAGGCCTTCTGCTCATATTTTGGCGTTACAGAGCAGGAAATAACCGGGAAATATTGTCACGATCTCTGGGACCATGATTTTTGCGAATCAAGCGTTTGTCCCGTAAAGAATATCTTTGATGGAGCCGAAACCTTCCAACGCTCCATTGACAGACTTGTCAATGGCCGTCACATTACCTGCTCCATCCGGGCTGTTCCCTATAAAGACGAACACGGCCAACTCCTAGGTGTTGTGAGCACTTTTTTTGACATGTCTGCCCACAAAAAAGCAGAAGACAATCTCCAAAAAGCGCAAAATCAACTTCTCCATGCAGAAAAATTAAGCGCTGTCGGTCAGCTATCCGCCTCAATCGCCCACGAATTCAACAATCCTCTCCAGGGAGTTATGGCGGTTTTGAGTGGTGTAAAAAGAAGAGTTTCCCTGGACACAGACAACGCGAAACTTGTTGACCTTGCCCTCACCGAATGCAACAGAATGAAATCACTCATAAAAGACTTGCAGGACTTTTACCGTCCAACCACAGGCATTATTGCCCCCATGGACCTCCACGATGCAATCGATACCATCCTGCTCATATCCAAGAAAAACCTAAGAGGTAAACGCATCCGCATCAAGAAAAAATACACCCCTGATCTGCCGCATATCGAAGCCGTTTCCGACCAGATCAAACAGGTAATCCTGAATTTGGTCAACAACGCTTCCTATTCCTGTGGAGACGACGGCACAATAGAGATCTCAACAAAAACTCTGGAAGATAAAATCGCCCTGTCCATTAAAGATTCGGGCAAAGGAATCAAACCGGATAATCTGAAGCATATCTTTGAACCGTTTTACACAACCAAGCCAGCCGTTAAAGGAACAGGTCTCGGTTTATCCGTCAGTTACGGAATTGTAAAAAAACATGGGGGGAATATCCAGGTGGAAAGTGAACCGGATAAGGGGGCAACATTTACGGTTACCCTGCCCATCAAAGCAGTAAGGCCAGAGGAAGCTGAACAAACATCTTCTGCTCAGCCTCTCCCCGGCCCAAGGAAAAATTAAGTGGAAAGGGTCAAAGAGTTCAGCCCCTCCCCCCTTTAAAGAGTATAGCCAATCTCACTGTGCTGCGTAATATCAAGGCCCTGCACCTCGTCATCGGTGTTAACCCGCAAGCCAACGACAATATCAATTACCTTCAGGATTATAAATGTAACGATCAACGAGTAGGCAATGGTAATACCGGCATCCATGGCCTGGATGGCAAACAGTTTCGGATTTCCAAAGAAAAGGCCATCAGCACCACCAGGATTAACGGCCGTAGAGGCAAAAAGTCCCGTGGCAAGTGCGCCCCACAACCCACCGACCCCATGGACACCGACCACGTCCAGCGAGTCATCATAACCAAGTTTTGCTTTGGCAATCACAGCTATATAACAGATCACGCCGGCCACCAGGCCAATAATGACTGCCGAAACAGGACCGACAAAACCGCAGCCCGGAGTAATGGCAACCAGACCGGCAACAGCACCGGAGGCGGCACCGAGGGTGGTTGGTTTGCCCTGTATAACCCACTCAGCAATAATCCAGGAAAGAGCGGCAGCGCCGGCGGCAACCTGGGTGACAAAAAGGGCATTGGTTGCAATGCCGTCGGCAGCAAGGGCACTTCCTGCATTAAAACCGAACCAACCGAACCAGAGCATGCCTGCACCGAGGACGGTCATGGAAACATTATGGGGATGGATGGCGTCTTTTCCCCAGCCTTTTCGTTTTCCAAGCATGAGCGCAGCCACCAGAGCAGCAGCACCGGAGTTAATATGGATAACAGTACCGCCGGCAAAATCCAGCCCGCCATGACCGCTGATCCAGCCACCGCCCCATACCCAGTGACAGACGGGGAAATAAACAAGGGTACTCCACAAAACAGCAAAGATAAGGAAAGCGGAAAATTTGATACGCTCAGCAAAGGCACCGGTAATCAGAGCCGGTGTAATAACGGCAAACATAAGCTGAAAGGCGCTGAAAAGAAGGTGGGGGATGGTATCACTGTAAGGTCCGGGTTCGAGACCGACGCCGGCAAGTCCGGCAAAATCAAGATTCCCGACAAAACCGCCAACGTCAGGCCCAAAGGCTAGAGAATAACCATAGAGCACCCATACTATAGAAATAAGCCCCAGACAGATAAAACTTTGCAAAATTGTGCTCAGTACATTTTTTGAACGAACCATGCCTCCGTAAAAGAGAGCAAGGCCCGGGGTCATCAACATGACCATGGCAGTTGCTACCAGCATAAAAGCTGTATCACCAGTATTCATTGCAATCACTCCTTTCGTTTTATTGAAATATTCAGTTTCACGTCACATGAGCATTTTAAGCAATAGGTGTGCCAATAATCCCCCCACACACATATCCTACGCCAGCAAAGGGATTAGCTTCTATGAGCAATTCTCAGGATTAAATTTAATAACATTTTTGTAATATATTTATCCCCCTATTTTACAAAAAAGGACACCTTCGCAATGACAGCCAAGCAGCGCAAAAGCGAACAACCTCCTTCCTCTTTTCGCCTTTTCTCCACCTGAACCCCAAACAAAACAACAACGATACACTTTTGAACATTACAAAAATCAATATTTAACAAAAATGTTATAAATCTATTTTCACCGAACAAGGCTCCGCCGCCGTATATTTTTTTATATTCTAATAAAATTAGCAACATAGAGAAATTTATACTTCCCAAAATCCCTTTGGCACGCATTTAGCTATAATGAGAAACCAAAGAAATTAACGGCACACTTACAGGAGGCTTGCCATGAAAAAAATAGTAGCAATCATTAAACCATTTAAACTCGATGAACTCAAAGGAGCCCTTCACGACCTCGGCGTGAACGGCATGACAGTTACCGAAGTCAAAGGCTTCGGTCGCCAGAAAGGCCACAAGGAAATTTATCGCGGAGCAGAGTATGTAGTTGACTTTATCCCAAAAGTAAAAATTGAAATTGTCTGCGCCGCAGACATGGTTGACAAAATCACAACCACAATTATGCAAAGCGTTAAAACCGGCAAGATCGGCGACGGCAAAATTTTTGTCAGCCCAATTGAGTCAATTTGCCGCATCAGAACCGGCGAGACTGACCAGGACGCCATCTAACCGAAGATTACAAAAAGGAAGAAGCCGCTCAACTAAAAACAGCTTGAAAAAACAAGGGATAAATAACATATAGAGGAATTAACCATGAAAAAAATTATACTTACAACAGCTTTGCTAGCCATCCCGGCTCTGGCCTGGGGTGAAGGGGAAGCGCCAACCGCTTTAAGTAACGCCGACGCCATTGCGCTGGTTCAGGACCATGCAAATTACCTGTGGACACTTGTTGCCGCCGCCCTTGTTTTCTTCATGCAGGCGGGTTTTGCAATGGTCGAATCAGGCTTTACCAGGGCAAAAAGCGCAGTCAACATTATGATGAAAAACATGATGGACTTCTCCATGGGTTCCATCGCCTTCTGGGCCATTGGTTTCGGTCTCATGTTCGGTGCTTCCAGCACCGGCTGGTTTGGCACAACAGACTTTTTTCTGAGCGGCTGGACCCCTGACGGCGACCCATGGGTCCTTGCCTTCTGGATGTTTCAGTGTGTTTTTGCCGGTACCGCAGCAACTATTGTATCCGGCGCCATGGCAGAAAGAACAAAATTCACCAGCTATCTCATATACAGCGCTTTCCTTTGCGCCATCATCTATCCGATCTTCGGCAGCTGGGCATGGGGCAGCCTGCTCAACGGTAACGGCTGGCTTGAAAAACTTGGTTTTATTGACTTTGCAGGCTCCACCGTTGTCCACTCAGTCGGCGGCTGGGCAGCCCTTGCCGGCGCTATTGTCCTTGGTCCCCGGATCGGCAAATACGGTCCTGCAGGTGAAGTTCGCGCCATCCCCGGCCACAACATCCCCATGGCCGCGCTCGGTGTCTTCATTCTCTGGCTTGGCTGGTTCGGTTTCAACCCCGGATCCACCACAACTGCGGACAAAAGCATTGCCATGATCTTTGTTAACACCAACCTGGCGGCCGCTGCAGGTGCAGTACTGGCCATGGTCACCTCTTGGGTTATGTTCAAAAAACCTGATGTGGGTATGACCTTAAACGGCGCCTTGGCAGGACTTGTCGGTATCACAGCAGGCTGCGCCAATGTCAGCCCGACAAGCTCAATCATCATCGGTGCCATCGCAGGCGTCCTGGTTGTCCTTTCAGTTGTTACCATTGACAAAATGCATATTGACGATCCGGTCGGCGCTGTATCCGTACATGGCGTCTGTGGCGCCTGGGGCACCCTGGCAGCCGGACTCTTCAACATGGGCGGCACTACCATGAAAATTATGACCACACAGCTTATCGGAATCGGAGCAGCCTTTGTCTGGGCCTTTGGGGCTGCATTCATTCTCTTCAAGACCATTGACATAGTCGTCGGTCTTCGCGTATCCGAAGAAGAAGAAATGCAGGGCGTGGACATCTGCGAGCACGGAGCAAATGCCTATAACGATTTCCAGGTACACTAATTTACCAAGCTCCGGGCATCAGCCCGGAGCGCAACATCAACATTCAATTATCATTTCAAAGGGAGAAAGAGAAATGAAAAAAGGAATCAAAAAAATCGGCGGAATAGCCCTTGCGGGCGTTTTATTAACAGGTATTGCAGCATCATCTGCCTGGGCCGAAGAAGAAAAACCAACAGCAGATCTGAGCGTTTCATTTTTAAGCAAATACGTATGGCGCGGCTGGGAGTTCAGCAAAGACAGCATGGTTATCGAACCTTCCATGACTGTCGGCTACAAAGGATTTGCCTTTAACATCTGGGGCAACCTTGATACCGATGAGCATGAATTTCTTGGCGGAGTAGACGAAGATTCAAGCAGCTGGAATGAAACCGACCTCACCCTCTCCTATGACGCATCCTGCGATTTTGCTGATTACGGAGTAGGCCTCATCTACTATGCCGTGGATGGCTTTGAGGACACCCAGGAGCTTTATGTTACCGCCAGCCTGAAAACGATTCTGGCCCCCACTCTGACCATCTATCGCGACTACGATGTTGCCGACAGCTGGTACGTAACCTTCGACATCTCTCATTCATTTGCCATCAACGAGACAATGAGTCTGGATCTCGGAGCCAAGGTTTCCTACTATGACTATGACGACGAAGACGACCTTGCTGATCCGGATGATGCGAGTGATGCCTACAGCGCCTTCCATGACGGTGTCATCTCAGCTTCTATGACATTCCCCATCGGAGACTACATGTCACTTACTCCGGAACTTTACTACTCATTTCCTCTGAGCAGCGAAGCTGAGGATGTTATTGAAGCAGGAAGCGCCAACGGAGACGACAGCGACTTCGTTTACGGTGGCCTCACTTTCAGTATGAGCTTCTAGGTTTTTTTTGCAGCACTGTTGTTCCACCCCGGCGGCACAGAGCCTTGTCTCCCCCACTCAACTCTCTGTGCCGTTTTTTATAGTAAAAACATTCAGTTAACAATTTTACCCGCTGTTTTTCCTCAAAACACACAACTGATGAAACCACAGGAAGGCACAACGCAACCCACCCGCCCTTGTAATGCCAACAAGACACATGAATGCCGGCGGCGGTTAAACATGTTTTACAAACCCGTCAAACTTTGACTCCCCATTAAGCCATGAAAAAAAATATTGCTGTTTTCCAACACGTCAGCTGGGAAGGCCCGGGTCAATTTCTTCTTGATGCAGCAGATCGCTGCAACACGCAACTTAATATCATCAAGGTCTGGCAGGAGGAGATTCCGGACCTTTCAGCATATGACGGACTTATTGTTCTCGGCGGCAGCCCCAATATAGACCAGGAAGACGAATATCCCTTTCTGCGCAACGAGAAACAGGCAATCCGCTCCTGGCTGGCAATCGACAAACCGTGCCTCGGCATCTGCCTTGGCCATCAACTTGTAGCGGACGCCCTGGGTGCCCGGATTGCCCCGAATTTTTGCTACAGTTTCGGTTTTACCGAGGGACACCTGACACATGACGGGCGAAACCATCCTGTTTTCAAGGGATCAGACATTCGTTTTCCTCTTTACAAGTGGCACGGATATGCCGTAATCCCCCCAGTTCCAAGTCATTTCCACATCCTGGTAACCTCTACGGAATGCCAGGTTGAATCGTTTACAGTAAAAAATCGTGAGCACATTATCGGTGTTCAGTTTGACAACCACGCCGCATCACCCAGTGATGTTGTCGGGTGGCTCAAAGAAAACGCAGACTGGCTCGCATCTGTTGAAGAAAATTTTGATCCCCAAAAAATAATTGCCCAAGCTGAAAGACATCAGGCAAAGACAAAAGAACATTTTCTACAATTTTTTGAAAATTTTATTAATATGACGGATAGAAACAGCTTCATCCACTAATTACTTTTTAAAAAAATCTTAACCGAAAAAAAATTTACTAACCCGCATTTAGCATATCGAAATTTAATACAATTTTACATTTTTCAGCACGCGATAAAATGAATCAAAAACATCAAGAAAACATATTCCTCCTTCTCGACCAGGATGGACCTTTTGCCACATCCGGCTCCCCTTTGCCCGAAAGCCCCTTTTCAAAGGAAGCAAAAAAAATGGCAAAGCTTCTTGGCCGCGGCGAAGAGGCAACAAAACATCGTATTATTCGTAATCAGATTTTCGAGTTTCTTGATGTCAACTCATTTGCTGAAATAAAAAAACTCCTCACCGACCGTAAACGGCGTGAGGAAATTGACCGAAGGGCTTATGCTCTGCTGGGCAACATGTTCGGCATAGACGGCAACGAAAGGGAAATTGTCTCCAGAGTAAACAACTATTCACGCACCGCCGACGGCGTGATACGCTACCTGCGCAATAAAGTCCTGAACAATTACAGCTCTCACATCGAGATGACCAATGAAATCGATGCATTGAGCAGCCCTGCCGAACTCCTGCTTATTGTTTTTGACGACAATTACCACATAAAGGCCCGCTTTGAAGCAAAACGCAAACTGATTCTCATGAACCTGGCAGGGTCAATTGACCAGAGGGAGCGAGAAACCAATATTGAAAACAAGTTTACAAATTTTCTCAGCTTTTTAAACGATCATGTCTGGAGCAAGAGAACAAAAATAGGGGAACTGGAAGTCGTCTATCTCCTCAGCAGCCACGAGAAAGAGAACTTCACCTGCACCAAATTTGCAATTATCAGCAGAGACAAGGCTGAAAAAATAAAACTTAAACCCGGCCAGAAACTGACACTTATCAAGCGCAGGCGCTTTTCCGCCAATGGCCGTGAAATTCCAATTTATGTATCAATCCGCAAAAAACCGCCCGAGGCCAAGGTCCTGAAACTGCTGCGCAAGGGCGAAACAAACCCTGCTGTTGCGGTTGATGACGAACTGGGACTCATGGGCGTCCTTGAGTCCCCCCTTGACATAAAAGTCTTCCAGCGCCATTTGACGAGCAGCGCCATTAAAGCCGACTCATTCATGGCCCTGGAAGATATTTCCGACTCGCTGACCGGCGGCAAAAGAGTCACCAAAAACACCGGCAGCTCATCCAAGACCTCCATGTTCAAGTTTTTTGCACGTTTAGGGGGCATGAGGGTGGAATTTATCGTCCACACCTATGAAAGTTACCTGAACTACATCTACCAGAGGGATGTATCCCACGATGAATACGAGGTAAAAAGAATTTTTGATACAGGAGTTGCCGAGCTTCTCTTCCCCCAAAGCATTTACTTTCTCGACATGAAGAAATTAAGAGACCTGCAGCTTCGCTGGTTTCGGCGCCAGATTGAGGAATTTTAACATGAAAAATTCGCCACACACACTGCCGGCGGCAGTTATCAATACTTTTTTTGTCGTCGGACTCATATCCGCCCTTTCCTTCCGCAGCCTTATGGCTTTAAAAGACTTGCAGCCGGAGATGTTCCGCCTCGTCTGGTATGTGGGACTGATCGGCTATCTCCTTTTCTTTGCCTTCCGGTATACCATTTCCATTAAGCGCAAAAGGGCAATTGCAGATTACAACCTCATACCCAAACTGCAAGAGGGGGCGCCTCTTTCTGCCGATGACCGCCAGGTGGTGAGCTACCTGCTTTCGTCTCTGCAGAAATCACGGGAAAACCTGAATTACCTCTTTATATTTGCAACCTCAGGTCTGGCTATTGTGCTTGACATCCTCTTATAGGAGAGTTGCGCCATGAAAGGACTCATCGACAGCACCCTGCGGGAAGGAGAGCAGACACCCGGCGTTTTCTTTTCTCTGCCCGACAAAATTAAAATTGCCACCCTGCTGAGCAAAGTCGGCATCGAGGAAATCGAGCTGGGCATAGCCACACCATATAACACCGATCTCCCCCAACTCATCAAATCCTGCCGCTCACTGCCGGCACCGCCACGCCTTGCCCTCTGGTGCAGATGCACAGCACCCGACATCATGCACGCCGCAGCACTTGGGCCTGACGTGCTTTCGCTTTCCATCCCGGCCTCGGATCTTCACATTATCCAAAAGCTGGAGCGATCCCGAACCTGGGCGGCAAACACACTGTCAGAGTCCGTCAGACTGGCGATCTCTTTAGGAATAAAAAACATTTCCGTCGGCCTGGAAGACGCCACCCGCTCAGACAGCAGCTTTCTGACTAAACTCATCAAAACGGCTGAAAATGCCGGAGCCCGGAGAATCAGGCTTGCCGACACGGTGGGAATTGCCAGCCCATCGACAACAAGCCGCCTGATTTCAGAAGCCAAGTCAAGCTGCTCCCTCGAGATAGGCATTCACTCCCACAACGACTTCGGCATGGCCACAGCGAACAGCATTGCCGCCCTGGAAGCCGGCGCACACTGGGCCGACGCTACGGTTCTCGGTATAGGGGAGCGCGCAGGCAACAGTCGGCTTGAAGAGATGGCGGGCTTTCTCAGCCTGAACCACAAGCGCCCCTACAAGATAGAACACCTGCGCGCCCTCTGTCACACTGCGGCACAGGCCGCAAATCATCCCATTGCAGACAATCACCCCCTGGTAGGAGATGCCATCTTCACCTGTGAAACCGGCCTGCACCTGCAGGGACTTTTCAAAAACCCCGCAACATACGAGCCCTATGCCCCGGAACTGGTTGGAGGATCACGAAAACTTCTGATTGGAGCAAAAACAGGAAAAAAAGCGCTGATTGAGCACATCAAGGCCATGGGGCGATCTCTCCCTGAAGAGAAAACAAAACAGGCAATATCCATTGTCCGCAGTCTGGCCCTCAAAAACAAAAGGGCGTTGAACGATGAGGAGATACTGGCCATAGTCAATTGCTGAGATGAACAGCCTGTCGCAATCTCCTCCAAAGCTGACCTGCCCTCTAACAGGCTGTTGAAAAATGTAGCGAGCGTAGCGGAGACAAGGAAAAATGAGGCGAAAAAGCACAGTTTACATGGAGTAAATGAGCATTTTGAGCCGAATTTTGACGCAGTATCAGCAAGCGCAGTAGTTTTTCAACAGCCTGCTAAACTTCCAGTAAAAAAATAATAAAAACGCCGGAGCACCTTTGCAGGTTCCTCCGGCGAAAACCTCGTAAAAACGGGTTAAAGACGAGTTCAAAGAACGCTTTCACAGAGACATCCTCGCGTATTACCGACGAGCAACTACCCCACGGCAAAACACTCAGTGACACTCTTTGCCCTTTGAAATTTCATCACATTTCGGACAATTTTTCTTGTCGCTTTCTGTCAACTTAACATATACTTCCCGACCGCACCTGCCGCAGAGCACATGTTCTTCTTCATTCGGGATAAAATCATGAAGAAAATCATCCTGCAGCAACTCCTGAAAGCATTCGGGACATTGCACAGTAGGCATAACTTCCCTCCTTATTGTTTGACGGCTTCATATTTATACTCCGTGATTGCCCCCCCAAACCGCTGTTGACACGAATACAACTTATCTCAATCAGGTTGGCGAATGGTCAGCTCCAGAGCTTTTTTACGAATCCATCAATGTTTGATGTTTTTATATTGAAAATATATATCGTGTATCCTGCTCCGCAGATCTCTTATCCTGCCGGAGTCCTCCTTGTTGACCCAACGAGGCTCACTGATTGAATAAACCAATTTAGCCAATTCATCCAGAACCCCTTCCACAGAAGCACACCACTCATCAGTACAAATTTCTATCATTTCACCGGCCTCATCAATATCTTTTTCCAGAAGGCCTATGGACTTTTCCAGATTTGCCATGAATTCATGGTGAGCCAGGGCCATGCCTTGCTCCATTTCCATTTGTCTTTGCATATTGCACACCTCCTTCTACCGATGGAACGCTTATATAATAACAGTTACCATTATTTGCAGCCTGTCAACTCGTAATCCCACAGGCAGAAAAGATATGTATGCGCAAAATCAAATATACTGTCACGAATATGAATCCGAACGTTGCAGGTTATATTTCTTTACCTTGTAACCTATCTGCCGCTGCGTCAAGCCAAGCTCCCTGGCGGCCCTGGCCTGAACCCATCCATTGCGTTTAAGAGCAGCTTCAACCTCTTCTTTTTCCATTTCCTTGAGCACGCGGCTACGCCTGTTTACAATCGGAACATCCGGCACCACGGAAGGGCCGGGAGGCGAAGGCTTCCGTCCGCTTTCGCTCCGAGCGGAAAACATATGGTCAGGCAGATCAGCAACCTGCAGCCAGCCGCTGTCACTGAGAATAACCAGGCGCTCCATCAAATTCTGCATCTCCCTTACATTTCCAGGCCAGTCATAGGCAGTAAGAAAATCAAGAAATTCCCTGGTCAGCTTCACCTTCTTCTCATTTCTCTTATTGCTTGAGCGCAGAAAATGATCAAGCAGCAGCGGTATATCGTCACGCCTCTCACGAACCGGAGGCAAAACAAGAGGCACAACATTGAGACGGTAAAAAAGATCATTTCGAAATGTACCGGAAGCCACAGCATCCTCAAGACTGACATTGGTTGCAGCAATAATCCGAACATCAACCTTAATTGTCTTGGTCCCTCCAAGTCTCTCGAACTGTCGTTCCTGAAGCACGCGGAGCAGTTTTGCCTGCAGAGGAAGCGGCAACTCTCCTATTTCGTCGAGAAAAAGCGTGCCGCCGTCCGCCAACTCAAAACGACCCGGCTTTGCGGCCTGGGCACCAGTGAAAGCCCCTTTTTCATGGCCAAGCAGCTCACTCTCAAGAAGATTCTCAGGCAAGGCGGCACAGTTTACCTTTATAAAGGTCTTATCGCTGCGCTTACTGGCCTGATGAATGGCCCTCGCCACCAGCTCCTTACCCGTTCCGGATTCCCCCAGAAGAAGAACCGTTGCCCTGCTTGGCGCAACTTTTTCAATACTCCAGAATATTGCCTGCATGGGCTTACTCTGCCCAATCATATAATGACGGTTATATCGGCCATGCAACTCCGCCTTCAGAGTTTTATTTTCTTCGACAAGAACCGCCTCCTTTTGAATGATTGCCCGATGCAGATTGAGAAACTGAGCGATCAGCGTTGCCAGAACACTCAGAAACCGGATGTCTTCTTCAAAGGAGACATCTTTCCCGAAAAGCCGGTCAACACTCAACACGCCCACCGGCTTCTGGGCGAGGATGACCGGGACCCCGATAAAAGAAAGTCTTTCCTTTTTGATCTCTGAACGGGACTTTGTCCTGTTCAGAAAAAGAGGTTCACTGTGAACGTCAGGCACAACAAAAGGTGAACACGTCTGGAAAATCTGGCCGCTCACACCTTCATCGAGGTTATACACTCCCCGCTGCTCCTCTTTGACCGTCAGCCCGTAAGAGGCACGAATGGAAAGATGCTCTCCCGTCCTGTCAACAAGAACAAGAGTGGCCCTTTCCATCCGAAGTATGTCATGGAGAATGCGAAGAATTTTAGACAGCGTTGTATCCAGGTGAACAGCAGAGCCTATAAGCTTGCATATCTCGCTTAATGCCTGCAGCTCCAAAGCTTCTATGGTTGGCTTACTGGAATGCAGCAGCGCTCCTGTAGTTGTCATGAAAGTACTCCCTTATTAATTTAAAAAATAGCAATGGGACCTAAAGCCTTTGATTCCTTAATTAAATGCAAAATACATTCCACCACCCAAAAGCGACAGCATTAACACCTCAACAACCTGATATAAAAGAAGAAAATAAAGCAACTTGCGACATTCACCCCTTTAAGCAAAAATATAAAATTACAAAAAAGTAATTTATAGCATCCCGGCACACTACTTTTCTGTCACATAAATTTCCAGCGGAAGGCGTGCATCGTCCTACAAAAATGAAAAAACTCTTCTTTTTTGTCGCCTTTTCGACAAAACAACAACGTACCATCTCTTTTTTGTAGCCCCGACAATCTCCCCACTCCCCCACACAACAAATTGATATAACACACATTTAAAACATTTATTCACTTTGGCACACCTTTTGTAACTAGAGAAATCAAACGCACAAACTTGAACGCCATCAAAACCGAGAACAGAAAATGTGGCAACACGAGCCAAACAAGAACGAGCCATTGTCTCAAAAAAGAAAACTGACAAAATTGTAACCAAAAACACATCGTCAATGAATGAAATGTCGGCATTCCCGGCGCTAATTTAAAACACAAGGAGAGTATCATGAGAAAAGTAGCTATTTATGGAAAAGGCGGTATCGGTAAATCCACAACAACTCAAAATACAGTAGCAGGACTGGTTGAACTTGGACGCAAAGTCATGGTTGTCGGCTGTGACCCCAAAGCAGACTCAACCCGTCTGCTGCTTGGCGGTCTGGCGCAGAAATCAGTTCTCGACACCCTGCGCGAAGAAGGAGAGGATGTTGAACTTGAAGATATCCGCAAACAAGGCTACGGCGGAACCTGGTGTGTTGAGTCCGGCGGTCCGGAGCCTGGAGTTGGCTGTGCTGGTCGCGGTATCATCACATCAATTAATATGCTCGAATCCCTAGGCGCTTATGAAGAGAGCGAAGAACTTGATTACGCTTTTTATGACGTTCTGGGCGATGTTGTTTGCGGCGGGTTCGCCATGCCCATTCGTGACGGCAAGGCGGAAGAAATCTACATCGTTGTATCCGGCGAGATGATGGCCATGTATGCCGCCAACAACATCAGTAAAGGTATCATGAAATTTGCCCAGTCCGGAAGTGTCCGACTCGGCGGCCTGATATGTAACTCCAGGGCGGTTGATAATGAGCAGGAAATGATCGAGGAGTTTGCCAAAAAACTCGGCACCCAGATGATCTACTTTGTCCCCCGCGACAACGATGTACAGAGAGCGGAAATCAACAGAAAAACCGTTATCGAATGGAAACCGGAAGTTCCCCAGGCTGATAAGTATCGTGGTCTGGCCAAGGCGATAGACGCAAACGACAAATTTGTCATTCCAACCCCGCTTGAGATTGAAGAGCTCGAACAACTGCTGATGAATTACGGCTTGATGCAAGCGGCATAGACCTCACTTCAGGACTGAGGACTGAGGACTGAGGAAATATTACATTTTTTTATGACTATCAGGAAATAACAACTTTGGAGAATATATTATGTTGACAATGATCAGAGCAATTATCAGGCCGGAGAAGGCGGACTCCATTCTTGCCGCACTTATGGATGCAGGCTTCCCTGCGGTAACCAAGTACTCTGTGGCCGGCCGCGGTAAACAACGCGGTATTAAAATCGGCGAGGTTACCTACGATGAAATCCCCAAAACCATGCTCATGAGCGTGGTCAAAGCCGAGGAAAAGGATTTTGTCATCGATACCATTATGTCAAACGCAAGGTCCGGAGACAAAGGCGCCTTTGGTGATGGTAAGATTTTCGTCACTGACGTGGAAGAATCCTACACCATCAGTTCAGGAGTCAAGGAAAATGGCGAACCAGCTGAGGAGGCTGCGGCATGAAAGAGGTAATTGCAGTAGTACGCATAAACATGATGAACCAGACCAAGCAAGCCCTGACCGATGCAGGCATTGACGCTTTTTTCGCTCATGAAGCCCATGGGCGCGGGAAAGGGTTCGTCAACCCTGCAATTCTCGAGGGAGCGCAGCAAGGTTACGAGGAAGCGGCCGCTCTGCTTGGCGAGAAAGGCAAACTCTACGCCAAACGTATGGTAACGGCAGTGGTCAAGGATGATCTGGTTGACGAGGTAGTCCAGGCGATTATCAAAACCAATCAAACCGGCATGGCCGGTGACGGCAAAATTTTTGTCGTTCCTGTGGCTGATGCCATCAGGGTCCGAACTGGCGAAACCGGCGCAAAGTCAATCGCCTAATTTAAGGAGTAAACACAATGGCAACAACGACAAAGAAAAAAATGGTGCAGTGGGATCCTGCCGACGTAAAAGCGGAGCTTCTTTCGAAGTATCCCCCAAAGGTAGCCCGCAAACGCGCCAAACAGATAATGATCAACGAGGCCCTGGAGAATGAAACTCCACAGATTTCGGCCAATGTACGAACCACTCCAGGCATCATCACCATGCGCGGCTGTACATATGCAGGCTGCAAAGGCGTTATCATGGGTCCGACCCGTGATATCGTCAACCTTGTCCACGGCCCAATCGGCTGTAGCTTTTACGCCTGGCTGACCAGGCGTAATCAGACAGATGCAGGAGATGACGGTGCAAACTTCATGAATTACTGCTTTTCTACGGATATGCAGGATTCAGATATCATTTTCGGAGGAGAAAAAAAACTGAAACAGGCCATTCAGGAGGCCTATGACCTGTTCCATCCGAAATCAATTGCTGTCTTTGCCACCTGTCCTGTTGGACTTATCGGCGACGATATCCATACGGTTTCAAAACAGATGAAAGAAAAATTCGGCGATTGCAACGTCTACGCCTTCAGTTGCGAGGGCTACAAAGGTGTCAGCCAGTCTGCAGGACACCACATCGCCAACAACCAGGTCTTCAGACACATTGTCGGCGAAAACGACGAGGTCAAGCCGGGGAAATACAAAATCAACCTGCTTGGTGAATACAATATTGGCGGCGACGGATTTGAGATCGACCGTATCTTTAAAAAATGCGGTATCACCAATATTGCAACCTTTTCAGGAAACTCCACCTATGATCAGTTTGCTTCAGCCCACACCGCCGATCTGAACGCGGTCATGTGCCATCGCTCCATTAACTATGTGGCCGACATGCTGGAAACCAAATACGGTATCCCGTGGATCAAAGTGAACTTCATCGGTGCCGACTCGACGGCCAAGTCCCTCCGCAAGATCGCCCAGTACTTTGACGATCAGGAATTGACTGCCAAAGTAGAAGAAGTCATTGCCGAGGAGATGCCTGAAGTTGAGGCCTCAAGAGCGGATGTTATGCCCAGAACTGAAGGCAAAACCGCCATGATGTTTGTCGGTGGTTCCCGTGCCCATCATTATCAGGATCTTTTTAACGAAATGGGTATGAAGACGATTTCAGCAGGCTATGAATTTGCCCACCGCGACGACTATGAGGGACGCCAAGTTCTTCCCACTCTCAAGGTAGATGCCGACAGCCGCAACATTGAAGAGATCGAAGTGGAAGCTGATGAAACTCGCTATAGCCCGCGCAAGACACCGGAAGAACTGCAGGCCCTTGAAGATGCGGGATTGAAGTTCAAACATTACGATGGTCTGGCTCCCGACATGCAGAACGGAACTCTTATCATCGACGACCTCAATCAGTACGAGGCTGAAAAACTTGTGGAACTCATGAAGCCGGATATTTTCTGCGCCGGTATCAAGGAAAAATTTTCCATCCAGAAGCTTGGCGTGCCCATGAAGCAGCTTCACAGCTACGACTCTGGCGGCCCATACGCCGGCTTCAAGGGAGCAATTAATTTTTATAATGAAATTGATCGCCTTGTGAACAGCCGAGTCTGGAGCTACATGAAGGCTCCATGGCAGGAAAACCCACAACTTTCAGCCACTTACGGCTGGGAATAAACCATTTGAACAAAGTCTGGAGTACGGCATTTGCAGTGGGTGGTTTACCAACCCCCACTTCAAATGCCCGGCTCGCAACTTCACATAGAGAGTGAATAAAAGAGGCAAAAAAATGTTACTACGACATACACCCAAGGAAATTACCGAGCGTAGCGCCTTGACCATTAATCCGGCCAAGACCTGCCAGCCCATCGGTGCCATGTATGCATCTTTGGGCATCCACGGATGCCTGCCCCACAGCCATGGCTCCCAGGGTTGCTGCGCTTACCACAGAAGTACGCTGACCCGGCACTACAAAGAGCCGATTTCAGCGGCAACCAGCTCATTTACGGAAGGCGCTTCTGTTTTCGGCGGCTCTGCGAACATGATGCAGGCCATTACCAATATTTTTACGGTTTATGATCCCGAGATCATAGCCGTTCATACCACCTGTCTCTCTGAAACAATCGGAGATGACCTGAAGCAGATTAAAAAGAAGGCCCAGAAGGAAGGCAAAATTCCTGAAGGCAAAGATATGATCAGTGCCTCCACCCCGAGTTACGTGGGTTCCCATGTAACCGGATTCTCCAACATGGTTACATCCATGGCCGGACTTGCGGAGAGCACCGGTAAAAAGAACGGCAAGGTGAATATCATTCCCGGCTGGGTCGAACCCTGCGACATGGAAGAGATCAAGCGCGTTTCCAAATTGATAGGCGTCAAATCAATTGTTTTTCCGGACACATCCGGAGTACTGAATGGCCCTCTTTCCGGTGAGTACAAAATGTTTCCGGAAGGGGGAACGACCGTTGCCGAGCTCAAATCAAGCGGGGATTCCACCGGAACCCTGGCTCTTGGCGAATGGTGTTCTGCAGATGCAGCCCGATTCCTTGACAAAACGCATAAGGTCCCCTGCAAGGTCCTTGATATGCCTTTCGGCCTCAAGGCCACTGACCGCTTCATCGATGCGCTTCGCACCATTGCCGGGGTCACGGTTCCTGATGAGTTAGCCAATGAACGCGGACAGCTTGTGGATCTTATTTCAGATATGCATCAGTACCTTTACCACAAGAAAGTGGCACTGGTCGGTGATCCTGATCAGCTGATCAGTATGACCGAATTCCTGGTCTCCATTGATATGTGTCCTGTTCATATTGTTACCGGCACAATGGGCAAAAAATTTGAAAAACGCATCAGGGAAATCACCAAGGATATGCCGTTTGAGGTCAATGTTAAAGCAAAAGGCGACATGTTCCTCCTGCATCAGTGGATCAAAAACGAGCCCGTGGATCTCATCATCGGCAATACCTACTGCAAGTACATTGCCCGCGATGAAGACATTCCATATGTACGCTGGGGATTTCCAATTCTTGACCGCCAGGGGCATCAGTATTTCCCCACTGTCTGCTACAAGGGCGGCCTCAGACTCCTGGAAAAAATTCTGGGTGTCATAATGGACCGCCAAGACAGGGACGCGACAGAGCAGAAATTCGAACTTGTTCTTTAAAAAAGCACAGTTCCATTAAAGCAACGTGATTTCAGTGCCACGGAAACCAAGGAACACATGGAATTTTTTTCCTTAAATTTCTTTGTTCTTCCAAGGTCTCCGTGGCCCAACCCATAAATCAACGTCATTCATTCAACACTTAAAAAGAAGAAAAGCCATGAAAGTCGTGCCTATCTCAACAGCTCGTAATTATTCGGGAATCGCTGCCTGCAAGCAGATGGGGCGGCTTCATCTTCCAGTGGCCCCACGCGCAAATTACAGAATCCGCTTTTCTTCCACAGAAAAATCCCCTCTGGCCATGATGCCCGAAGAGGCCCTGGTCTGGCTGGACAGCATAATTAAACAGAATATCAATGTTGAAATGGTTTGCATCAACGGTCCGGGAGACCCTCTTTCACATCTGGAATCAACCGAAAAGACGCTGGAACTGGTACGCGCCAAGTACCCGGAAATGCTTCTGTGCATCACAACAGCGGGACTGAGCGGAGAAGAGCACGTTGCAATGCTGGCTGAAAAAGGCGTTGCCCACGCCAATCTGCTTGTGGAAGCGGTTGACCCGGAGATAGCTAAAAAAATCTATGCCTGGATACGACCCGGCACAAAAACAATTCCATTAGCCAAAGCCGTTACCCTTCTCACGTCTGAACAGAAAAAAACAGTAACAGCATTCAAAAATGCAGGGATAAAAGTACAGATCTGCACGACAATTTATCCGGGATACAATGACACCCATGTCGAGGAGATTGCCAGGACAATGGCCGACCTCGGCGCGGACTCCATGAGTTTGACTCCCTACAAAAAGCCCATTGACGGCGAGTGCGAGCCTTCCCTTTCAGAGCCAAGCATTGAAGCAATGATCGGCTTAAGCAATATCGCATCCCGCTATATTAAAATAGAAAAAAAATTCGAAGAGCAGCCAAGCGCCCCCCTGAAGGAATCTTCCTGCGGAGGATGCTGCAGCCCTTCACCAATGGATCATCTCCCCAAACCCACGAAAGAGAGACCCAATGTTGCCGTTGTCAGCTCGAACGGCATGGATATCGATCTCCATCTCGGGCAAGCCATAAAGGCCCTGATTTACGGCCCCCGCGAAGACGGCCTCGCCTGCCTGCTTGGAACTCGATTTCTTCCTGAACCCGGAGGCGGAAACACGCGGTGGGAAACCTTAGCCGACACGTTACAGGACTGCTTTGTCCTGCTTGCCGCCAGTGCGGGAGAGACCCCGAAAAAAATTCTCAGCGAAAAAGGCATCAGGATCATTATTACTGATGACAATGTGGAAGGAACCGTCGATGTGCTCTACGGCGGCGGCAAAAAGCAGAAAAAGGCACGAAACAAATAAAACATAACACTTACGTATCTTATAGTTGTTCCAAAAGGAAAAAGTAAATGATTACTGTTTAAAATTATAAGAA
>JAHLLM010000044.1 GCA_020444175.1 Desulfobulbaceae bacterium
GTTGGAATTTGTCTAAATTGGCCTTGACGGAACAACTCAGAAGTCTATTCAGCTGTGCCTTAGATTTGGACAAGCAGGCCTGATCGTTCAAAGATGAGGTGCAGCTGAATAGTTACGTTATTTTTTGTAGTCCTCTTTTCTGATACCAAACCGTTTCATCTTGTTGTACAGGGCTCTTGAATGTATTCCAGCTATAACGGCAGCTTCTCCGATGCGTCCTTTTGTTTCCCCCAGCACCATTTGAATGTACTCTTTTTCCACCTGATCAACAACTTCCCTGCGAACCTCTGGAAGTGTTTTCCCTTTCCAAAGACTCGTTTCCGTCTTGCCTGTTTCAGCAGTCTGGGGAAGAAATCCGTTTTCCCTATGAAATACGCTCGGTAAATCCTGCAGGCTTATTTCTTTTGTTTTACAGATCAGCATGGCACGTTCAATAACGTTCATAAGCTCCCTGATATTACCAGGCCAGTCATAGTTATACAAAGCCTGCAGAGTCTGGTCGGTAATGAGAACAATGTCCTTTGCTATCTTATACCTGTAGTAATTGATAAAACGCCGGGTAAGATTGGGTATGTCTTCACGTCGCTTGCGAAGGGGAGGGATGGTCAAGGTCATAACGCTGAGCCTGTAAAAGAGATCCTTCCGGAAATTCCCCAGCTCTATCTCATTTTCAAGATCACGATTCGAGGCGGCAATAACCCGGACATCAACCCATATGGATTTGTCTCCGCCAACCGGCCTGATCTCGTAATCCTGCAGAACCCGCAATAGTTTTGTCTGCAGATGCAAGGGCATTTCTCCGATCTCATCAAGGAAAATAGTTCCACCATGGGCTTGTTCAAAAGCTCCTCTTCTGGAACGTGTGGCACCTGTAAAAGCGCCCCGGGAATGGCCGAATAATTCACTTTCCAGCAACTGTTCCGGAAGCGCCGCCATGTTTAACGCAATAAAGGGGCCGCCTGCCCGCGCGCTCTCCGCATGAATTGCCTTGGCCAGGTGTTCCTTGCCGACCCCGGTTTCTCCGAGAATGAGCAGGACAGAATCGCTGGGTGCAACCTGATGAACTTCATTAATAAATATCTGCATTGATTCACTGCTGGAAATAAAGTCAGAAAGATGCGGCTGCTTGTATCGTTTTCTGTCCAGCAGATCGAGCTTGACGAGTTGCAGCCGTGAATCGATCGTTGATTCTATTGCTTCAACAAGGCTTGTCAGTGAAACACCTGAATAGAGAACAACGTCGGCTCCAGCTGCCATTAATTTTGCATGTTCCTCCGATGAGTCAAAATCATGGATGATGACTGTTGTCGGTGCCTCAGGAAGATTATTGAGTACTGCGATGCTCGAATCTACAGGTGGAGGGATAAGGGATTCGCTGATAACAATGATATCGGCGCAACTCTGCACCACATGCTGCCAGGGATGAGCAATCCGGCCGCAGCATTCAATCTGAGTTTTGGTCGCCACCAGGCTTTCTTCAAGATGGTCCTGCAGTTCCTTGTTGTCAATTGAGATAACCAGCCGTGACAGCATACATTCCCCTCCGAACAATAATAAGAAATTTTGCCTCTATACAATTCTCAGTAGCCAACCTCTAGACTCCCGCCTCCGCGGGAGTGACGGCGGGCTTGGTTATGTCATTCCCGCGGAGGCGGGAGTCTAGTATTGGAAACTTGACGACAGGAAAGTGGCAATTTTTAACTGCGAATTGTTTATAACCATATAAGAAATTAATTTCCTTTTTTTATCATAAAGCATTAACTGCCGCCTTATAAAAAGAAATTTAATTCTTGTTTTTAACTATCTATTTTAAATTATGATTACCACTCATCTTCAGCCTTTTTATAGGTCATTCCCGCGAAAGCGGGAATCCAGGAGGACTAGCCAACTACTCCGGATTCCCGCTTTCGCGGGAATGACTTTTGTGTAGACAGTATTTTTTTTGAATTATTAATGCATTACAGTATCTGCTGCAAGACTGGCTGAGTTTCAGTGGTAATCACATTTTAAATAGTCGTTTTGCTCAATTACATCGAATAAACAGGATATTATGAATTGTTCTTGCCTTCCTTTCTTATCATTTGCAGTGTTTATTTAAAAGTTTATTGAGGCATGCTTCTGCTGGTGATTAAAATCAGTATTTTAATTCTCGTTTTTTGGGAATTATTGTCATGCCAGATTTGATATTTTGAAATAATACATTAATGAATTCAGCAAGTTATCATTTGAAATGAACGATTTTTCTGAAATGGCACTGGTGTTGCTAGATCATAATTGCCTTTCAGGAATAGTTATAAGAAAGGCAACTGTTCAGCTGTACAAATCTGGTGCACATCTGAACAGTTACAGTCTGGAGTTAAGGCCCGTTTCGGTCTTGGCTGAATCGTTAAGGAGAAAGAGTGTGAAAAAGGATAAACCTCAGAGTTTAAAGAACAGAAAGAACAAACAGGCAGGCATTGACAGTGATTATAATCACAATGATTTTTTCAACGATGATGACGAGAAGTGGTCACGTTCCAAAAAGAAAAATAAACGAAATAAACCGGCCCATAAAAACTGGGAATATTAACCTCTACTGATCAGAGAAAACCATGCAAAGTATAGCGCAACAAATACCGGTAAGAAGCGGCCACGAAGGCCTGTTTGCTATGAATGAAGCAATTGCCCGGAACGCATGGGGCATAGCCTCGGCCATTGACATTTACAACTGTGATTTTCACAAAATTCGAGACGCGGAGGTTATCCGTCGATTTGTTGTTGAGTTATGCGATCTCATTGAAATGAAACGTTTCGGGGAGACCCAGGTCGTTCATTTTGGTGAAGATGAGCGTGTAGCGGGGTTTTCAATGGTCCAGCTCATCGAAACTTCATTGATTTCCGGACACTTTGCCAACCAGACCAATGCCGTGTACCTGGATGTCTTCAGTTGCAAACCTTACCTTCCGGAAACTGTCCAGGAATTTGCTCAAAGATATTTCGAGGGCACCCACAGCAATCTCAATATCAGTTTGAGGCTTTAGCATGTTGCGCGTACGAGTATGCGAAGACCTGGACGAGTGTGCGTATCTTTGGGGGCGAGTCTGGCCGCAGACATGTTTTTTTGATCTCTGGCCTGTCAGGGCAAGCTTTGCCACCTGTTTTAAACGACTGCCCTATTTTTTAATTGCTGATCAATCCGGAAAAATTGAAGGAATGATGGCCTTGAACTGGATTGAAGAAGAGCAGTATTTCGGCCATTTTCCCGGAGAAACCTATCATGGTCAAACATGGCTTGAGCAAAACAGGATTCCTGCGCGTTCTCCACAGGTTTTGAACATTCTTCTCGACAGTATGCCGGGGCCTGTACAATTGCGTTATCTTGCCGGTGAATCCGTCCTCATGGATGGTTCACCTTTGGCTGTGGACGAAATCGGATACCTCTTTTTGCCCCGTAATTACAACTTTTCCTTCCAAAACTACATGCAATCTTTTTCAGGTAAATCCAGGAAAAAACTGGCACGTGAATCAGCCGGCTTACAACATTTCGGGGTTACCTGGCGCTACAATCATTTCCCGGATGTGGATCAGCTGTTTCGGATGAATATGGCGAACTTCGGTGAGTGGTCTTATTTCAAGGATTCCAGGTTTCTGGCCTCATTTGAAAAACTGGTGCACTGGCTTTCGCAAAACAACATGCTGCGGGTAACAACCCTTTCACTTGGCGGTACTGTTGCGGCCATTGACATCGGGGCGCTTTGGAACAGATCATATACGGTGTTGGCCGGTGCCACCCATCCGGATTTTCCAGGGGTTGCGAAGATGATCAATTTCCATCACATGGAATGGGGCTGCAGGCAAGGTCTTGAGATTGTAGATTTTTTGTGCGGTGATTTCGGTTGGAAGAAACGTTTCCATTTAACAAGCCGCCCCCTCTACAAAATAGACCGTCAGGCCGAGTGGAATGTTTTCCCGGAATTTACTGTCCCTTCGCTCTACGCCAATGCACAGTAAAGACAAAGTTCTCGTGGTTGGCACCACTGCAGACTACATCCACTGGATCCGGCAGGCCAATCCCGGCAGGGCGATTTTTTTGACGGCCCCTGAAATCAGACATCCGGCCAATGAGGCGAATCCTCATCCGGTTGAAGAAATACTTTGCGACCTTGAAGAACCTTCCCATGCGCTGCATGAATTGATCAATCATCTGCAGAACTGGGATCTCACCGTAAACGGCATTGCCTGCTTTGACTGTGAATCCCTGGAGCTGGCAGCATATCTTGCCATGGAACTGAATCTGCCTTATCCTTCGGTTGAAAGCATCCGTCTCTGCCGTGACAAATTCGTCACCAAAACAATCTGGCGGAAAAATCAGATTCCCTGTCCCCGCGTCAAACTCGTACAATCTGCCGGCGATGTATCTGATTTTCTCATGGAGCTTGACGCACCCTGTGTTTTAAAGCCTGTAACAGGCAGCGGCAGCGAGCTTGTTTTCCGCTGCTCAACCCGGAAGGATTGCGACCAGGGAACCCGGCTCATACTTAAAGAGTTAAAAAACAGAAAATCGGATCGACTCTACAGAAGTATGACAACATGGTTTGTGGTTGAAGAATGTCTCAGGGGCGACGAATTCAGCTGTGATTTTTTTATCAGGAATAATTCTGTTCGGATTATTCGACTGACAAAAAAAATAAAGGACCCGGATAAGCCGTTTGGAACCATCTCCGCATATATGCTTTCCGACTGCAAAACAGAAGGACTGGACAAGAATGCACTTGAGCGTATTCTCTGCAGGGCTGCAGGAGCTTTAGGTGTTTCCGAAGCAATATGCATGGTTGATTTTATTGCTTGCGGCGGAGAGATTTCCTTGCTTGAGATGACGCCTCGACCCGGTGGAGATTGTCTGCCCTTTCTTTTAAAGCAATCCATGGCGCTGGATATTTTAACGTACACCCTTGATTTTGCGCAGCGGAAAAAGTCAAGTCTGCCCAAAAGCAACGGCAGGTATGCTGCGCTTCGTTTCCATGCAAATTGTCCCGGGAAAATAACAAAAATTAACGACAATCTGTTGCAACAGGATTCCCGTGTCATTGAAATCCACCGACTCAGGCAACCGGGACATCATGTCACCATGCCTCCCCACGATTATGAGTCGTGGTACCTGGGGCACGTTATCTTTAAACCGTTTCCGGACATCGATCTGGATGTTCAAACCAGGGAACTCAGTCAAAGTTTAAACGTGGTAATGGAAAATGACGGCCACTCTTTTTAGTATACGCTCGCAGTCCGGAGATATTCGATCATTTCTTAATCAAAACAATCCCCTCATGCCGGAGGAAGAGTTGCAGGCTTTTGTAAAGCAGTTTTTCAGGGAGAAGTCGCGCTATACAGCCTGCCTTGATCAGCACCGGACGCCGCTTTATCTAATTGACCCGGATGTTTTGAAAAAAAAATCCAGACTATTCCAGGAGGCTTTTGGCAAAGAGCTCGGCAACGTGTCCTTTTATTATGCCGTGAAGAGCAACAACCATCCTGATGTTGCACGAATCCTTCTGCAGACGGGGGTAGGGCTTGATGTTTCAAGCGGGATGGAGCTGGAGATGGCGGTGAGTCTCAATGCCCCTGATGTTGTTTTCAGCGGGCCAGGCAAAACTGATGAGGAATTGAAGCTTGCGGTTGAAGAAGCTGATCGCCTTGTTGTCTTGATTGACAGCTTTAGCGAACTGTCCCGGTTGCAAAAAATAGCCGCTTCCCAAAAGAAAATGGTCCGGATCGGTGTCCGGCTGAGCACAAACCCAACTGGGCTTTGGCGTAAATTCGGCATACTTGTCGAAGAGCTGCCACAATTCCTGCAGAAGGCATGCGACTGCCGAAACTTACGGTTTCAAGGTCTGCAGTTTCATTCAAGCTGGAACCTGACACCAGATGCCCAGGTTGATTTCTTAGAGTCACTTGGACGAATAATAGCCCAGTTGCCGCAACAAATCCAAAGACAGATACAGTTTGTTGATATTGGCGGCGGATTCTGGCCGCCCCAGGGAGAATGGCTCCAGGAAGCCGGTACCCAGGCCGGCATCAGAAGAATGGCTCTTGGCCTGCATCCGGGGAAAAACAAAAAACATTACAGACTGCCCGCCCTTCCTATTGAAGAATTTGCCAGGCATATCAGTCTGGCGGTGAAAAAACACATATTCCCACATGCTCCTTTGTGTCGAATCTGTTGTGAACCCGGGCGCTGGCTCTGCAATGACGCCATGCATATCCTGCTCTCGGTTGTGGATAAAAAAGGGGAGGATCTGGTTATTACTGATGGAGGAACCAATGCCGTGGGGTGGGAACGTTTTGAAACGGATTACTTTCCTGTTCTCAATTTCAGCCGACCGGCCCTGACGGAAAAAAACTGCCATATCCTCGGTTCACTCTGCACTCCCCATGATATCTGGGGATATAACTACTGGGGAGAGGATATTCAACCCGGCGACATCCTGATGATTCCGACCCAGGGGGCCTATACCTACAGCCTCCGCCAAAATTTTATAAAGCCTTTACCCGAGGTGTTTGTACTTGAAGAAGGGGCAAGGGTAGGGAGCAGCATAACTAAACAACTCTTCTCAAATCAGTAATAGCCTCAGTTACCGGAGGGTCCAGATGGACATCGAGTTGAGGAAAGGCAATCGTTATATTGGCGTCTTTAAAAGCAAACCATATTTCCTTGCGCAAATCGGACATGTATATGCGCTGCATCCATGGGTTGTCAATACTGACATAGACGCCGAAATCCACTGATGAATTGCCAAAGTCCTGCATCAGAATTCTCGGTTCGGGGTCCGGCAATCGCCATGGGATATCTCTTGCTGTTTGCTCCAGTACATCTATTACCTTTTTCATATCAGAGCCATACGTTACACCGACAACCACCCCGAGACGAAATTCATTGTCACGCAGGGTATAATTTTTAACAGTGGATTGGGAGAAGATAGAGTTCGGCATAATAAGTTCTTCCTCTTTCCAGGTTCTGACCACGGTTGTTCTGATTCGCATGTCGATTACTTTTACAACCGTTCCTTCCACCTCGAGAATATCACCAGGTTTTATCGTTCTTTCCAGGAGAAGGAGAACGCCGGATACAAAATTCTGAACCACATTCTGCATTGCAAATCCGATGGCAATCGCAAATACCGCACCAGCCGCAAAAAGTGCACTTAAATTGATGCCGATGGTCTGCAGGCCTATGCCGAAACCAACAAGGACAATAGTGTAATGCATGAGACGCAGCAAGGCTTCCAGTGTTCCTTCCCGTATGTCGAACCTGTGGGAAAGACCTTTTTTAAGACCGCGTTGCAAAACAAATGACACCCCGACGGTGCAGATGACTATGACGATAAAAACAGTAAGGGAAAACAGAGTCACTTCGGTGCCGGATATTGCAAACAAGGGAGTTGTAAAGAATTTTGCAACTTGTGGTGAAATTTCATTTATATTTATATTCAAGGGGTCCTCGGTGTGGATATTTTGTTGAAATTGTTTAACAAGCAAATAAATGACTTTTCATCTGCGGCAAGAGTAACGAGATTTATACAAGGTAACTGGGCAACGTGCGAAGCGAGGCGTGGTATCGTTGCACGACATATTCAGTTCCTATAACTTGTTATTCTAGTAAAAAACCATCATAAATAACAGTGGACGTTTATAAAAATGGAGAGGAACGGGCAACTCTATGAAGATGCTTCTTTTTTACACCAAAAGATTTTATTTTAAAACAGCATCAAAAGGGCTTCCTGACCTGCCGGAACTGGATAGGGAAGAGGATGTGGGAAATGCCCTGGTTGTATTCTTTCATGTTGAGGCGGAAGATGAGGCCCGGGAGGCCAAAGTGATCCGGAAATTTGTCAAGAACAGCAAATGGCTGGCCCGTAAGTTTGAGACAAAAAACATTGTTCTTCACTCATTTAATCATCTTTCTTTAAGTAAGGGATCTCCTGAACTTGCGGAAAAAATACTCAAAGAGGTCATCAAACGCCTTGAAAGAACTGATTTTGCTGTGTCGCATACCCCTTTTGGCTATTTCAACGAGTTCATCATGCATGTTGCCGGAGATTCTCTGGCCAAGGTCTATAAGGAGTTTTAGACGCAGAATGCCAGTATTTCAAGAGCCGAAAATTCTTGCCCTGATTAATCAACTTATAACTAAAACAAAACGTATTTATAATATTTTACAGGTATCATTTATTTAATGAACCTCCCTTAAGGAAGTAAATTCCTCGTAACAGTGAATACGTGCTCGGTCAACGGTGACCCTGCACGTATTCTTTTTTTTGTGCGGCATCGTAATATGCACGAAATGTCAGCGTTAAAGCAGAATTGTAATTTTTTATTGCGAGTTGTTTCCTTTGCAGGTCATGCGAACAAAAACGTAACAAAAAATTAACAGTATCCAAATATCTCTCTCCTATAATGAAAAGGTCCACAAACGGGTAAATGACAAATCAAGTGCTTTGTTAAAAATGAAAAATAGTCGAAATAGCTCTTCTTCCATTTAGTTTGCTTAATTTAAGTGGCCATAGATTTCATCGGCCATCTGTTTCTGAGCAGCTACAAAAGAAGGGATAGGGTTCTGAAGTTCAGCCATGGGCTTCAGGATAATTTAGCTGTTTTTAACTTTTGCGAGGTATTTCTTTGTGTATTTACACCTTTTCTGCATACACCTTCCTTTTATCCGGGGCATCATTGCTTCCGAGTCGTCAATTCCTGCAGCTTTTACTCACCTGACCCTATCCAGTTGACAGCATTCCAGGAGATTTTCCTTTCCTGTTTAAAAGCTACAATATCTCCCCTTTGTTATGAGATAAACAAGCAAATATCCTTTACCTAAAGAGACGGAAATGACGGCCTTTGTGCGGTATATCAAAAAAAGATTAATTCTCCAGGTACTCCTTGTTTCCCTGCCAGTGCTACTTTTTGGTTTGTTCACAACAATTCAACTTCTTCAGCAATCTTTTACGGATATAACCTCTGCAAGCAAGGAGGTGCAGCACCTTTTCCAGAATGATGTGCTTAAACTTGAAAATGAACTCCTTAAACTGACTGAATTGAAATACGATAATGCTGCGAAAATTGCCGCATTCGAGGCTGACTTTTCAAAAAAACACGAAAAAGAAGTCCTCATGCAACAAGGATATGAAATACTGGGAGAAATTTATGGATATGTTCATCTTGCTAAAAACGTTATTCAGGGATTTTCTGTGCAATCGGCTGCTTCCAGTTCTTTTATTCTTCATTCCTTACAAAACATATTCGGGGAGGCAGACCTTGACATCCTCTATTGGGATAAGAAAACACCTTTTGTAACACTTGCTGAACAAAATAATTTTTCAAAGGATTTTTCCCGCTATGTCAGTGAAGCCGCACGGCGCGGAAAAACCGACTGGTTTGAAGATAATATCGGCAACAAAGACATCCTTGTCAGCCTGGTTCCTTATCCTGTTTCGGAAGATAATCGAGGCGTCTTTATAACCATTTTCGATGTTTCAAATGCATACAGTTTTTTTGATCAGGCAGACCGCATCAGTTTAAGTCTTGAAGCTTCGAAGCTCCAGGAAAAGAGACTCTCAGAGGGAAAAAGACAAAGGGGAATTTTAGAAAAAGTACGTCAAGAGCAAAACAGCGTTATAGCCAGAAATTCAGCTGTACGTAATGCCGTCATTCATGATGCACGCCAGAGGCTCATTATTTTGATCGGAGGCTGTATGGTTGCTTTGATCAGTATTTCGATCTTTTTTTTCTGGTGGCTCGGCATCAGGCAAGTCTCTAAGCTGAAAGAATCCCTCGCTGAAATAACACAATGCATCAAGGAGACGAACAGAGAAAAAAAGATAAAAGATCAACCACGTACACCGAGAGATTTAAGCTGCCTCAATAATCTTCTTAAACAACGACTGCAAAACCGTTCACAAAATGAGATAGCAGAACTGAGCAGGCATATCAATTATACCTTAACCACCTTGCAGCAGACAACGGTATCCAAAAACAGGCTGCAGGAAGAAATAGATGAAAAAAATACAATTGAAATCAAATTACGGGAAAATCAGGAGCGCCTCAAAACCATCTTTGACTCGGTGCAGGCGGGTGTGGCTATTGTTGATGCTTCAACCCAGAGAATAGTCGACATCAATCCCACGGCTCTACAGATGATCAAGGTTGAAAAGGATCAAGTTGTCGGTCAAAAGTGCTACCAGTTTATCTGCAATTCAAGTAAAGGGGAGTGCCCCATAGTCAACTTTGGGAAAAAAGTTGATACTTCGGAGAGAACTCTGCATACCTCGTCCGGAGATGAGGTCAATATTATCAAAACTGAAACAAGAGTTCAGTTAGATGGTAAAAAATTTATTATCGCCAGTTTTGTTGATATTTCAGAGATCAAACAAGCCAGGCTGAAGCTTGAACAGGCAATGCACGCTGCTGAGAAGGCTAATAAGGTAAAAAGTGAGTTTCTTGCCAACATGAGCCATGAAATCCGGACACCTTTAAACGGTGTAATCGGCATGACTCAACTCATCGCAGAGACAGAACTTGACGATGAACAGCTTCATCTCTGTCAGACTATCAATCAAGAAGCTGAATCTCTCTTAAATGTAATCAATGATATCCTTGATTTTTCTAAAATTGAGGCAGGAAAACTTGATCTGGAATACATCCCCTTTAGCCTGCGTTCAATCGTTGAACAGGTTACCGACAGCATAGCACTTCAGGTCGAGCAGAAAGGGCTTGAAGTCTTATCCCTTATCTCTCCAGACCTGCCAACGCATCTTGTCGGTGATCCGGGACGGCTCAAACAGATACTCATGAATCTGGGCGGCAATTCGCTCAAGTTTACAAGGAAAGGCGAAATATTCTTTTCCGTGGAAAAGATTCATTTAAAAGATGATGAAATACTACTTAAGTTTTCTGTTCGTGATACGGGAATAGGTATTGCCCCGGAAAAACTTGATACTCTTTTTGAAAGTTTTACCCAGGCAGACGGTTCAACGACCAGAAAATATGGTGGAACCGGTCTCGGGACAACCATATCCAAACAGCTTGTTGAGTTGATGAACGGTGAAATCGGTGTTGAGAGTGTTGAAAATCAAGGAAGCACTTTCTGGTTTACCATCCCATTTAAAATTGCTGCAGAAAACTTTGACGAACAGACAGAAAATGTTTCTCTCAATAAACTGAAAGCTCTTGTTGTTGATGATAATCCGACAAATCGTTTTATCCTTGAAAATTATCTCACCTCCTGGGGCTGTCAGGTTGAACAATCTGCGGATGGAGCGGGAGCTGTTGAACGAATAAAAACACTACACAAACAGAATACGTTTTTTGACTTTGTTGTTCTTGATTGCTACATGCCGTCCATGGACGGTCTTGAGCTTGCGAGGCACATAAGGGGAAACAGCTGCAGCCAAATAAAGAACCTTCCACTGATAATGCTTTCATCAGCCAATCCCCTTATCAAATGCGAACAGTTCCTTGATATCAACATTCAGGGATATATACGAAAACCAATTAAAAAAAATGACCTGGAAAAAATAATTAAAATTGTTTTTGGGTTTTCGGATCAATCATTTTCCAAACCCCAGGAAGTGTCAAAAGATCTACAGGCAAATCTTGATGAAAAAATGAGGCGCGGAAGGTTTTATATTTTATTGGTTGAAGACTATCCGACAAACCAGAAGATTGCCTTACGGTATCTCACCAATGAAGGATATAATGTTGAAATTGCGGAAAATGGAGAGCAGGCTGTTGAATCTTTTGGGAAGAAATCCTTTGACCTTATTCTCATGGATATACAGATGCCCATAATGGACGGTTATGCCGCAACGCACAGTATACGTCAACTCGAAGCAGAAAATTTACTTAAACCGAGAACACCAATCATTGCCATGACCGCCCATGCTTCTACCAGCGACAGGGATAAATGCCTGGCCGCAGACATGGACGATTATGTTGCAAAACCACTGCGTAAAAACAAATTCATCGAGCTCATAGATAAATGGTTGTTGGGTTCTATTCCGGCTGAAAAGGGAAATGATCAGGCCGCCGCGGCAATATCATGCGCTCTTGTTCCTGCAGCAATGGAGACTCCACCTCTTGATATGCCTAAGGCCCTTGATTCATTTATGAATGATACCGTTTTCCTTGATGAGGTGATAAGCGGTTTTGTCAAAAATTTGCATACTCAGCTTGAGGAAATGCAAGCAGCACTTAGAAATAAAAATTACACAGTCCTGTGGACTCAGGCTCACACTATTAAAGGAGGAGCCTATAATTTATATGCAAACCAACTTGGGAAAACTGCGCTTATGGTTGAGGAGGCAGGTAAGGCCGAGGATTATACGCTTTGTGAAGAAAATATGATGCATCTCCAGAGAGCTGTCAGTCAAATTACAGATTTTTACCGAAATATAAAGAGATAACCTACGGAAAACATGAAAATACTTATTGCAGAAGATGAATTTGTCAGCAGACGCAAGTTGGAGAAAATAATTACCTCACTCGGGTATGATTTGCTGGAAGCCGAAAATGGCTATAATGCCTGGCAAATATGGCAGGATGAACGACCTGAGATTATTATTTCAGATTGGGTCATGCCTGAAATGAACGGACTTAATCTATGCCGTAAAGTTCGTGAAAATGAAGGAAGTCAGTACACCTATATTTTAATGGTTACAGCAAAGCATGATACCCAGGATCTTGTTGAAGCCATGAATGCAGGGGCTGACGATTTTATATCCAAGCCCTATATTATGCAGGAACTTGCCGTAAGAATACGGGCGGGTGAAAGAATAAAGAAGTTTGAAACAAAAGACCTCGTTATCTTTTCCCTGGCAAAATTATCCGAATCTCGCGACCCTGAAACAGGAAACCATCTGGAACGGATTCGCCATTACTCCAAAGAACTTGCCCAGGCATTGGCTGACATGAGGTCTCCCAGCCACAAAATTAATAACATATTTATCGAAAATATTTTTTTGACAAGTCCTTTGCACGATATCGGCAAAGTCGGTATTCCTGACTCCATTTTAATGAAACCCGGTCGTCTTGAACCGGATGAATTTGAAAAAATGAAGGAACATTGCCAAATAGGGCACATGACTCTTTTCGAGGCCTTAAAAAAATACCCAAGAACGGACTACCTGCAAATGGGCGCGGAGATAGCCCTGTGCCATCATGAAAAATTTAATGGCACAGGGTATCCTAAAGGTCTGTCAGCGCGACAAATTCCCCTGGCCGCCCGAATCGTTTCCCTGGCAGATGTTTATGACGCTTTGGTAAGCAAGAGAGTTTATAAGGACGCCTTTTCACATAATAAGGCAAAGGAAATCATCATTGAAGAACGTGGA
The DNA here is from genome assembly GCA_020444175.1 of Desulfobulbaceae bacterium. Lineage (GTDB taxonomy): Bacteria > Desulfobacterota > Desulfobulbia > Desulfobulbales > SURF-16 > JAHLLM01. The sequence goes on from JAHLLM010000044.1 coordinate 13,359, forward strand.
AAACATTTTGATCCGCAGGTGGTTGATGCTTTTCTGGCATGTGAGGATAAATTTCTGCAAATTAGGCAAAAATTTTCCTAAGCGGTCTGATGGGAGTGTAGATCAAAATTTCTGCTTGAAAAGTTCAATGATTTGACCGCGTGTCCAATATTGCATTGTGCAGGACAGGGAAGAGCGGATAAACAGAAACGACTCTGAGTTGACTCTAACAAAAAAACAAAAAAAAGAGGTTACAACTTTAAGCTGTAACCTCTTGAATCTACATGGTAGCGGGGGGCGGATTTGAACCACCGACCTTCGGGTTATGAGCCCGACGAGCTACCGAACTGCTCCACCCCGCGTCAGATAAAGACATAATACTGCAATATTGTTAAATGTCAAGGTGTAATTCATTTTGATTCGCATAGTTTGCAAAAGATGTGAATGAATATTTTTATGTTTTTTTAATATGTTACGCCTGTGTGCAAATCCTTGATGCGAGCCTGCTGTCGGCTGTGCTTTGCATCATTATAATGTACCTCTATGGCAAGAAAATGATCAAATCATTGTCCTGCTTCGAAACGCTTGAGATGCCGATGCGAATAATTTTTTTCACGATTCACTCCGAAGCTTAGCTGCAAGTCCAGCTAAACCAGCTCCAAAAAGAAGCAGGGTGGCGGGTTCCGGAACTGGAAAAGATGCGCCACCAAGATTTGTAACAGTGGCATGAACTGTAGCAGTGTCACCTAAAACGAGAGCAACACCACTCTCAAAATTGACAATCTCGCAAAAAGTCCTGAAGCTGACCATCCGCCAACGCAATATCAACAAGTTACACACGTTCCGGCGGCGGTTGAGAGGTTTTTTACGAAACCGTCAAAATTAATACTAACGCTATTCCTGTCAGCCAATGTGAGGACATCAGGAAGACTTGTGGTGTCCCAGGTGAGCACCCCGGCGGAAAGTTTGCCAAGAAGGCACTTCCAACACTGGGGGATCTCCCCCCTATGTTGGGGGGTATCCCCCTGACTAACATGGAGTTTTAGTTATATTCTCCTGGTAGTTTTACTCTTAACTTATTGATAAATAATGCTTTCTTCAAATGACACACTCCAATCAAGTTCATGGCATAAAAATAGCAAATATATTGGCCCCAATGGTTATTCTCTGCCACAGTCAATTCAAAGGGGCTGGTTTTGTTTTGGGTTCTTTGAGCAAGTGACTTCCGGGAAGAATCTGATCTCAAACCAACAACAATGCCCACCTGTCTGGTAGTACAGGATTTACGGAAACGAATTCTCGTGAAATATCAAGCGTGACTTATTGAGTAAGCAATGAGACATTGCGGACGAAAGGGACGGTCAGACATCGTCAGGTCTTCTTTCTTTTCTTGTGATTGATCTTGGCACACAAAACATTGAGGACAAAAGGACAGGGGGGATATCAGATGTCAGTGTGTTCTGAATATAAATTCTATGGAATAGACAGTGCCGCAAAACTGCTATAAACAATTATTTTTTACTGGAGCCACCTACCGGAGTCGAACCGGTGGCCTTCGGGTTACGAATCCGATGCTCTACCAACTGAGCTAAGGTGGCTCTTTTACAACCGTGCGTTACTATTAGCAATTGTTTTTAACGGTGTCAACATTTATGAATATGGTGAAAAAATAGTGGTGCAAAAAGATATTTGCTCTTTTATACGGTGCAGTTTTTTTTATAAACCTTTTCTGTTTTAATCAACGGCTGATTCATGTCTAAAAGAATTCTTTTTGTTTTAAGTTTGCTGCTGCTTTCAAATACGGGCTGTTCTGTTTATATGGCATTAAACCAACATGGCAACAGAAGCGCCGAGTTATTCAAGGTTGGAACTACTCGAAGTGAATTGATTGCCGAATTCGGTTCGCCTGTTGTTACAGGGGTGACAGCGGATGGAAGAAAATATGAAAAATTCGTTTTCAGAAAAGGTTACAGTACCCAGGCAAGAACCGGCAGGGCTCTCCTGCACGCTGTTGCAGACGTATTAACTTATGGTTTGTGGGAGGTTGTTGCCACTCCCACAGAAAGATCTCTGGGCAGCAGTGACGTAGCCTATGAGGTTGTCTATGATGCAAGGGGACGTGTAAACCAGTGGGCCAAAGTAAAAACAGCCTCTGATCTTCACCACCTGCAGGCCCGCAGTACTCCCCGCCGGCAACATAGATCTGAGACCCGCAAGTCTTCTGCTGTCACTCCCCGCCAAACGAGTGTCAAATCCGGATTTCTTCCGTATAAAAATTACAGGTCCGGAATAACCCCAAGGCAGACTCAAAGAACTCGAGCCACGCCTCATACATCAGCAAAGCACGGCTTTATTCCCTATGATATGACCAGAACAGGGGCTAACATGAAAACTCAAAAGATTGCCAGTCCATCCACAAGTTGATGGTCATGTAAAAAATTCTCAAACTGACCATCCTCTGATATTTATTTTCTGGCCGTATTTTTCACGGATTCGAGGTTCATTTTTATGAAATTTATTATCTTTTTTTTGTCTGTCTGGCTGCTTTGCGTTAATTGTCATGCTGAAGAAATTACCGAGGCATTTGGTTATACTCTTGGTGAAGTCCTTGTTGAAAAGGATATTGTGACCTTCCGCAGTCCAATGGGCCCCCATGATATAATCCCCAAAAAGAAAGCACGAACGGTAAGAAAAGTGCAGGCATATACAACCCCTGAAAACAGCAGAATTTTCATGATAAATGGTATAAATAACTTTCCGACAATGGATGGCTGCCTGAGGATGGTTTCGGCAATTTCCTATTTTCTTGGGAAAAAATTTGCAGATGTCATTGACGAACAGGTCCAGTCCGGCAACGGGAAAGATGAAAAAGGAATTTTGTATACTGATATGGATGGGGGAAAAGCGGTTTCAGTAACATGCACGGATGAATCTGATCAATCGATTCTTTCCATCAGATATACGGATATAAAATTAACAAAAAAAGCTTATGAAAAATGGAGGGAACTGCATCCGGAAAGTGAGTTATCCTTTGACGGGAACGTCGATGTGGAGTTGTAGAAGGAAGGATGCGAGCACGATGGATGGGTCTCTAAAGCAAACAGGTGCGCTTTCGGGGCCATCGGTGACCTTTTCATGCCGACACCATGCCGACTCTTTTCACCACCAAACAGCAATGTGAGTATTGCTGCCACTAGGAGAGACAACGCCAGCAGGATGAGCAGCATATCACCTTTTTTCATGTTGTTTCCTTGTCTTTTTTTGAGTTCCCTCAGGGAGTTTCTTTTCTTCCTCGCTGCTTTTTTAACGTATCCAGCTAGAAAATACAGCATCCTGCAAAGGGGCAACGTGTACTGTTTTTTCCCAGTCAGGGGCCGTAACTGTCACATCGGCTTCTGGATCGCCTTGTTTTACCTTTTTCCCGTACCGAACAACAAGTGAAGCTGCAAAATCAATATCCTCCAGATGGGCAGAATGGCGAAGAAGTGCTGTAGGTCCCGGCCTGGTCGGCATTTTCAGACTGATATCGTCTGGCTGTTTGAGCTTTATGATTTCATCATTCTCATTCTGGTCCCGGCCCATTGCCAGCCAGCCGCCATTGGGTAATTTGAACTGTCGCCCGACCAGAAGAAAACGGATGTCGTTTATGTCAATTTCCGGTGTTTCCAGAAAAAGCCCTTTGATTCGCCTGGACAGATTCGGGTCGGTGAGCACGCAGCCGCCTGCAGGAGCAGGATAATCCGTAATGTTAAATGACCTGGCAAGTTCAATCTGATTGGTGCGGCCCCGGCCACTGAAATTGAGGAGTTTTTCCCTGTCAATAAGCCCGGAAAGCTCTGCCTGGGTGGGCGGTTGTGATTTGGCGCACAGGGGACGAAGAAGGATGGAGTCCGTCCGGCTGTCTCTTTCTATGACCCGCAAGGTGTCTTTTCGCTGGGACATGGGGCGCTGGCCGAGGACTTCCCCGGTAATGATAAATGATGCCCCGTATTCATCCATGAGTTTTTTCGCTTCCGTAAGCATCATGATCTTGCAATCTATACATGGGTTGAAGTGTTTCCCAAACCCATGGGGCGGATTGCGGAGCAACTCCAGGTAGGGGAGGGAAATATCAATGAGAGTAACATCTATCCCGTAGGTGTCTCGAATTTTTTTCTTGTACTCATCCTGTTTTTCAAGCAATTCATAATCAAAAAAAGGAGTGACGAATTTAAGGGCCTGAACAGTTATACCCTGTTCTGCTACCACACGACAGGCGAGAATGCTGTCCAGGCCGCCTGAAAAGAGAGCAAGGGCAGTTGTTTTGTTTTTCATATTTTTACGAGAGTGATTGATTGCGACTTATAAGTTCTGTGACATAGGCCACCGTCTGAGGTGTGATTGAATTACCGTCAAGCATCGCGGCAAGTTCCATAACTCTTTGTTCATCACTGAGCTGCACTATCTCAGATTGCGTTCGTTCGTTTTCGGTGGATTTGCTGACTCGATAGTGGTCTTCGGCAAATGAGGCGATTTGAGGAAGGTGTGTTATGCAGATAACCTGGTGGTGGCCGGACAGTTCTTTGATCTTACGGGCCACGGACTCTGCTGCTTTGCCGCTGATTCCTGCATCAATTTCATCAAAGATAACGGTTTCAACCTCGTCTTTTCTGGCCAGAAGGCATTTTAAGGCCAAAAGGAGACGCGATAATTCACCGCCTGATGCAATCTGGGCTACCGGCTTTAGGGGTTCTCCAGGATTTGCTGAAAATATAAAACTTGGTTTGTCTTTGCCATTCCGGCCAAGAGCAGATATTGAAAGACTGTTTTCAATAAAATCAATTTCAAATCGAGCCTGGTCAAGACAGAGGGTGTGCAGTTCGTTTTTTATCGTTTCACTTAAAGTTTTGGCTGTTTTTATCCGCTCTTTTGAAAGAGAATCAGCACTTTTCAGAAGCGAGGATTCAAGAGTAGTAAGTTCATTGCTGAGATTTTCAAGCTGGATATCAAGTGCCTCAAGTTCACCAAGTTCACGGGATGCCGTCTCTCCGTAATTAATCACGTCTTCAAGTTCCGGCCCGTATTTGCGCTTCAGTTGTTGCAGGATATCAAGTCGAGCCATTATGTTATCAAGCTGATGGGGGTCGCTGGGCACAGTTTCAAGGTAATCCTTCAGATGAATAAGTTGCTCTTCAAGTTGGAAACTTGCCCCTGCGATTTCTTCAGAAATGGCGGACAGACTGGGGTCAACCTCGACCATCTGCTCGATGTTTTTTCGTATCTGGGCCAGAGGGTCAGTGGCGCTGTAAAGAAGAGAATAACTTTTTTGACCCAGCCTGATCAGATCAGTCGAGCTCTTTAAACGGATTTTTTCCTGGCTTAATTTTTCATCTTCACCTGGAATCAACTTGGCTTCATTAATCTCTGAGACCTGAAAATGAAGGAAATCTTTGCGTTGCTCCTTTTCCATTTCCTTTTTGAGCAAAGAGTCATATTCCGACTTTGTAGACTGCCAGACATCATACTGGCTGGAGAAATCAAGCCGCTGGGCCCATAGACCTCCCACCGCATCTATGAAATCAAGGTGATAACGCGATGAAAGAAGCTGCTGGTGGTCATGCTGGCTTGCCACACTCAGGAGATTTTCGGCAAGTTCACTGGTAAGCTTTGCCGTGGCCAGACTACCGTTAATATAAAAGCGGCTGCGACCCTTACGGGATAGTATCCTTTTCAGAATAATAGATTCATCACATTCAAAGCCGTGTCTGCAAAGCTTATCAATAATCTGGCTGCGGTCGCTGCTTATTTCAAAAAGCGCCTCTATAACCGCATTTTCAGCACCACTGCGAATCCACGCACTTGAAGCCTTGCCTCCGGAAAGAAGATGAATCGCCTGGAGGATGATGGATTTACCTGCCCCTGTTTCTCCTGTAAGCACTGAAAGTCCGCTGGAAAAGGACAAGGAGAGCTTTTCGATGAGGGCCAGGTTCGTTATGTGAAGCTCGGAAAGCACTTTTAAATTGACAATGAGGATGTGATAATTGATAATTCAATATTAATGGCTGAATTAAGTAAATTACATTTTTTCTCTCTGGTTTGTCAATTCACATTTATAAATTCTTAACTCTTTCGTGTCGACCATTGCTGTCTAAAATACCAAATCATTTATTTCATTCTTTTCGGGTTTTTATTTTTCCTGTACTGATTTCTCTCCTCGTTTTTCAGTCTTTTTTTCTGCATCCTGCTGCGGCATATGCCTTTTCTGTTAAAGAAGAACGTGAGTATGGAGAAAAAATGCTTGCCGTGATCAGGCGCGAATTTGACCTGCTTGATGAATTGGACATAACCCAATATATGAATGAACTTGGCAATTCTGTCCTGAAAACAGCAGGTTCACAGTATTTTGAATACCACTTTTATGTCATTGCCGATAAGGAATTCAATGCCTTTGCCACACCGTCAGGTCTCATTTTCTTTCATTCCGGAATTATCAATGCCATGGATACGGAAGGAGAGCTTGTCAGCGTCCTGGCACATGAGTGCGGCCATGTTATGAGCCGGCACATTGCAAGTCGCATTGAAAAATCCACCAAAATTAATGCTGTAACCCTTGCGGCAATGATGGCCGGCATAGCACTTGGAGGAGGGGCTCTTTCCCAGGCACTCATTACTGGCGGTATGGCCGGTGGGGCTGCCATGAGCCTTAATTTTACCCGTCAGGATGAGGAAGAGGCTGACAGAATAGGTTTCAAGCTGATGCAGGAGCAGCATCGTGACCCCGGCGATATGGTCACCATGCTGAATAAAATGTATAAAGCTTCGAAAATCCGAATGGGCAATGTCCCGCAATACTTATTGACCCACCCGAAACCTGAACTTCGTATGCATTATGTTCAAGACCTCATCCATGTCAAAGGCGGTAAAGACTACAGGCAATTTGAACAGTTTGATTTCCGCCGCATGCAGAAAAGAGTTGAATCGCTCACTGTTGAACCTCAAAAACTTTTTGCCAAATACCGGAAAATAATTAGAGAAACCGAAAATAAAGACCTTAAGATGATGGCAACGTATGGTCTTGGGCTTGCTGAACTCGCCATAGGAAATCACGATGAAGCAATCCAGTATCTGCGAACGGTTATGGATTATTACCCGGACAAACCCATACTCTTTACTGATTTGGGTAGAATCTACCTGGCAGGGGGGCATCTTAAAACAGCTATTATGTATCTTGAGGAAGCCAGGCGCAAAAATCCAGGAAACTGGTATGGCGCTTTTTATCTCGCCAAGGCTCTCCAGAGAGCCGGAAATGACACCAGGGCAGAAGCACTCTACAGGCAGGTAATGGGAGATTCTCCTGATTTCCCTGGATCCTACTTTCAACTTGCCCAGATTGAATCTAAAAAAGGACTGCAGGGATTGTCTCATCTCTTTTTAGGGAAAAACTTTTATTTTGAGGGTAATTTTACATCGAGCAAATTTAATCTTCAAAAGGCGCTTGATTATTCTGATCTCTCGGTAAAAGACAGGGCGGATATTAAAGATTTGTTGGGGAAAATTAAAAAAATAGAAGACGATTAGCCGTTATTTCAAGCGGACTTTAAAATGACGTATCCCTTCCTATTATTGTCCAATAAATTTTTTTCCGTTTTTATATCAGCAATGCCCGGTTAGAATTTTGCAGCAGTATCTCAGGAGTTTAAACTTCCGGTTCCCATGGTCTCCGTGGGAACCTATACATGAATCTACAGGGGCAAATTGATATGCATTCCCACGCTGGACCGTGGGAACGAGGGACAATATGCCACAGGAAGGTCACAATTTTTACTGCAATTTCTTAGCCGGACACGAGTGTCTTTATATATAAATATCCTGTCTCGCTAAATGGAAAACGCTCATTCAGATAAAAACAGGCAGCTTGCCATGCCACAACCCGCAAATCTTCCAGCCCCTTTCAGCGTTGATCAAAGTCAATTTGGAAAACATTACGTTGAATATGTTCTTTCCCGCCGTGGCTGGCAGGATAAAGTTGTCTTAAAAGCCCCCCATGCCCGATTTCAGCAGAGTCCCTTGGCAAAAGATAGATTTTGCGGAGATGTTGCTCTCTGGATAGATCTCGGCCTTCACCCACATGTAGAATCATGCTATGGGCTTGCTTCAGCACAGGATGCTTCATATTTTGTTGAGCACATTGAAGGGATATCCCTGAAAAGCTGGATCGAGAAAGGGCGGTGTTCATTGCGGAGTATCCTCTCCGTAGCAATTCAGATTTGTCATGGCCTTGACCACATTCACAAAAAGAAAATTTCTCCCGTGGCTCTCTCCCCTGAAAGTGTCTCAGTAACAGCAAGCTCTGTTGCGAAGATTAAAGATGTCTTTCTTCCTGAGACAGGAGCTGACAAGAAAAACGGGCATTCTTTTATTCAAAAAGGTGTTTTTGATTTCGGTTCACTCCTGTGGTTTATGCTCTGCGACAACAAAGCACCTGAAGGTCTTTTCGAAGATTTACCGCCTCCAGTTTTCAGAAAAGAGTACGAGCCGTATTGTCAATTTCTGTTTCCTTTTTTAAAACAATGCCTTGCCCCTGGAGAAAACCATTTTTTCCGGGGAACAGGACATCTTCTTTCCGCTCTTAATCGGCTTTATGTCAAAATATTCGGGGTTGACTGCCCCTATTCCAAATACGATGCTGTTTTTTTCGCTGAAGGCTATAACAATGAGGCTGTTTTTCTTTTTGAAACAGGCTGCTATAAGGAAGGATTTTTAAAACTTCAGCAAGCTCTTTCCGCCCAGGACCGTTTATCCGAAGCTGTCTATAATCACATCGTTTACAGGATGCGGTCAGGTCTTTATCCCCCCCAGCAGATTGTGTCGATGGTTGAATCGGCAAAATTTGACAGCTCTATTCCGGAATATCTTCATCTTCTTTTAACTCTGGTTCGAAAATTGTCCAGGAAAGGCACGTCTCCCCGATCTGCAGCTCCTCCATTTCTTTTCTGTCCTCCCCCGCAGACTCTTTTTTTTTACAGGAGATCAAGAGAGACAAAGTCGGAATATAAGGTGTGTCAGAAACATTTCGCAACACTTGGTTATGAGGCCTGTCTGCAGTCTTTAATTCTAGCCTGGAAGAAAAAAAAGTTTGGCAAGGATTCCTTTTTAGCAGGTCTGTATGAACAGCTTTTAACAAAAGGAGGCAAAAACGAGATAGTAGCAGTGCAGAGATACTGCACAATAAAAGGACAAGGGCAACCTGTTACTGATCTTGCCTATCTCCCCGGTACAAAAAAAATTGTTCACGTTGAAGGCATGGACCATCTGCTGGTGCGCAACTACGGTCATGGAACAAAAAAGTCAACTCTGTCTTCCGGAGGAGAGTCCATAACCTCACTGAATGTTTCCCCGGATGGCCGCCTGGTGGCAGTTGGCACAAAGGTGGGTTCTGTCATCTTCTGGCAGGGGAAAACAGGCAAACCATTGTTGAAAAAAAAGGTGCATTCAGGCTCGGTGCTTTCAATGGATTTCAGTTTTGACAGCCGTTTTTTTGCCAGCATTGGCGAAGATAGTCTCATGGTATTCCGTACCTTGGCAACCGGCAGAGAAAAAGTGGTCAATCTCAAGGATTGCGGCCAACTGGCAGTTTTGCTTTTCATCCCGGATGGCCTTGATCTCGTCACCGGATCAGCTGATGGGGATATCAGGATTTGGGCCTCACGGGCAAAAAAATGCCTTCACACCGTAAAGGCCCATTCCGGACCGATTACAGCTTTGACAGTTTCTCCAAAAGGAGATTTTTTTGTTTCTTCCGGGGCAGGTGGCGACATAAAAATATGGGATCGTCACTCAGGAGAACTTTTGCAACAGTTTTCAGGTTTGCATGACACCTTAACGGATTTGCTGCTTTTGGATGATAACAGGCATCTGGTGTCATGCGGAGAAGATGGCATGATTCGCCTTTGGGATCTCGTGACCGGAGAAGTTGTTTTTCTGCTCGATGGCCGGGGAAACGGAATCCGCAGTCTTTCAAAAGGGGCGCACCCGCATTTCTTTTTTGCAGGACAACAAAACGGCGGCCTGCTTATCTGGAAGCTTATCTATAATCTTACTTTTAACTGATTCCAAATCTTTCACCATGATGGTTTGATGAATTTAAGGGAACCGTACCATTGACTCCGGAGGGATTGATTCATAAGATGTATGTATTGTTGTTTATTGTAAGCTGACAGTATTTATTCAGCGAGGGCTCGCAATGGGCCTCAACTCCAGGCCGTAACTATTCAGATGTGCCTTAGATTTGGACAAGCAGGCCTGCGAGGCAGGTAAGCGAGCTTGCGAGACTCCGATAGCCCGTCTATGTGAGCAGGCCTGATCGTTCAAAGATGAGGTGCAGCTGAATAGTTACAACTGACAAAGTGTTGCAGGGTTAAGCCTTATTAGGTGTTGTTTGATGAAACAGGTTGTAACCACGGAAAAAAACCAGTCAAACTCTGGCTCGACAACATCGAGTCCGGTGCCTTTGAGCAAGCCGGAAACCTGGCAAACCTTCCCTTTACATTTAAACATGTCGCTGTCATGCCCGACGCTCATCTGGGCTACGGAATGCCTATCGGCGGGGTTATGGCTTCCGAAGACATGGTTATACCCAATGCTGTCGGAGTTGACATTGGTTGCGGCATGTGTGCCATGAAAACATCACTGTCATCCCTGTCAACCGAGAATCTAAAATCGATTATCGCGCATATAAGAAATTCCGTGCCGGTTGGTTTTAAACATCACAAAAGAAAGCAGGATACATCATATATGCCCGGCATAGTGGGGGATCTGCAGGAAGATTATCCCATTTTGTCCGTGGAGTACCAAAACGCATTGACCCAATTGGGCACTTTGGGTGGCGGCAACCACTTTATTGAAATACAAAAGGGGAATGACGGGCATATCTGGATTATGATTCATTCCGGAAGCAGAAATATAGGGTTTAAGGTGGCAAACCACTATAACCGCCTGGCCACTCAATTGAACAAAAAATGGGGCTCGAAAATTCCAACAAAGTGGCAGCTTGCATTTTTGCCGGTTCAGAGCAGGGCAGGGCAGGATTATCTTCGGGAAATGAATTATTGCGTCGAATTCGCCTATGCAAATCGTAAACTGATGATGAAGAGGGTGCAGGATGCAATCTTGTCTGTTGTCCGGCCTGTTTTTTTTGATTCTCATATTAATATTGCCCACAACTATGCTGCCCTTGAAACACATTTCCACAAGAAAGTTTTTGTCCACAGGAAGGGGGCAACCAGAGCCCTGGATGGAGAAATCGGCATAATTCCCGGCTCACAGGGCACACCGAGTTATATTGTCAGGGGAAAGGGAAACAGAGAGAGTTTTGCGTCCTGTTCACACGGTGCTGGTAGAAAGATGGGGAGAAAGCAGGCCCAACGACAGCTCGATCTGGAAAAGGAAAAAAAGCGGCTCGATGACCAGGGTATTGTTCATGCCATAAGCCATAAGGGGGATCTGGATGAAGCCGCTGGAGCCTATAAGGATATTTTAGAGGTCATTGACAACCAGCTCGACCTGGTTGATGTATTGGTCGAATTGCACCCTTTGGCAGTGTTGAAAGGGTAATGCAAAATAGAACGCACTCAACTTTCTGAGGTGCTCTAACCTGTTGGAATAAAGAAAAATATTTTTTCCAGCGAACTCTTTTGCCGCAAAAGAACTCTTTTTCAAAAGAAGACTAAAGAAGTACAAATAACGCGAGACCGTCACAAGTTGCACCTTATCAAATGCAATTAAAGGAGGTTTTTATGTCAAAGCAGCTTTCTTTTACAAAAATTGAGAATGAATTGCTTCCGGAATTCAGGAAAAAAATCGGCACTGCTGAATCTACGGAGGATGTGAAGAAATTTTATGTCTACACTATGCAAAATCTTTTTCGGCAGGCGTTCAGCGGCAAAATAGATCTGGAATATAATGATATAGAGCTCACCCCTGATAATGATCCTCCTTTTTTTATGACGGAAAAATTTAAGGATGAGGCTGATTTTTCCTCTACATGGAATGCCTCAGATCTTCCTCATGTTATTTCACGCTTTACGGAAAGTGCTGTAAACCGCTATAGGCATCTTGAGAAAAAACCTGAAAAAACAGAAGCTAAGATCAGGATGTAAAAGATTGGCAACAATAAGACAGCAACTCATTGAGCTTTTACAGAATCAGGAGGTAAATGCCCGGGACATATCTCAGATTCTATCAATACGCGAAAAGGAGGTTTATGATCATCTCGAACATATAAATCGCTCAATACGCACAAAGGGGCAAAAGCTGCTGGTTTCTCCATTCCAATGCCTTGGTTGCGGTTTTCTCTTTAAAGACCGTTATCGCTTTGACCGTCCTGGTCGTTGTCCGCATTGTAAAGAAGGCCATATTCGTATGGCCACTTACCGGATAGAGAAGTAGCCTCTTTGTTTTTTCCTCATTTACCCGACTGCCAGGTTATTCAATGCCTTTTATCTGCCAGTCGGGTATCTTTTTGAAAATACGTGCATTCCTACCCGACATCGGGTCATATCCAGCCCTGTATGCCCCGATGTCCTCTATTTTTTCCTTCATGGCAGAATTAAAATTGAGTCAAACAAGAGAATCTCGCCAAGAATCACGACAAAAAATGAAAGGGAGGATGTCATGAAAAAAAATATCGTATTGCTGGTTCTGACTCTTTTAGTCTTTTCCGTTGGCACCGTACAGGCTGGAAATAACGCCAGGCAGAGCACCACTGCCGGTGCAGTGGGAGGAGCCCTTGTCGGCCAGGCGATAAGCAGAAATACCGAAGGCACATTGATAGGGGCAACATTGGGTGGAGTGATTGGCTATATCGTTGGCAATGAAATGGATAAAAACGGAGAGGTGCGCTACGTGCATCATTCACGTCCAGAGGTAAAATATGTTTACGTGACTCCTCCACGGCGTCCCCCTGTGAAAGTAATTATTCAAAATGCATTTGATTATGATTACAGGAATGGCACCAAGCATTGGAGAAAACCGAGGCCGAGAGGATACAACAAGCACCGTCATCACAAAAAATATCGCTCTGAAAGGAGATACAGGGAGAGCCGGGATAACTATAGAATTGTAATCCGCTAGTTTGAAGTCTGAAGGTGAGTCTGTAAGGTGCTGCGTCTTTTAGAAAGATAAGAAAATGTCTTCGTTCCCACCGAATAGAGTGGGAACGAAGATGAAGGTTGTTCCTTGGCAACCATTTTCGTTGCATATACTCTCTTTGGGAATTACCCCTCACACGCCCTCTGAGAGGTCTCAATCAGCACATGTTTTACAGTTAAATTTTGCGGCAAGCTGGCCGCATGCCGCAGAAATATCAGCTCCACGGCTCGTTCGAACCAGAACGGTATACCCACTGTCACGCAGGATGTCCTGAAAGGTGTCTATTTTGTCCTGGGCAGGTTTTTTAAAGGGAAGTTTCTCCGCTTCATTACATGGAAGAAGATTTATCTTGGCGGGAATACCTCGCAGGATTTTGGCAAGATTTCTGGCATCATGCTTCGAATCATTGACATCTTTAAGAAGAATGTACTCAAACATGATGCGCCTCCTTTTCTGAAGCGGAAAATTCCGGCAGGCTTCAAGCAATTCCTCCAGAGGATACCGGGCATTAATAGGCATAATGCGGTTTCGTGTATCATTATCCGCGGCATGCAGGGATATGGCAAGGTTCACCCTGACATTACGACCCAGTTCAATAATTCTGGGTATAAGACCACAGGTTGAAACGGTGACCTTTCTGTCCGAAAAATTCAGTCCAAATTCATCCAGAATGACGGAAAGGGATTTCATGAGATTATCAAAATTTGCCAGGGGTTCACCCATGCCCATAAAGACAAGATTGTTAACCACACCCGCCTCTCTCGTCTGTAAATCATGCATTACGGCACAAACCTGATTCACTATCTCGGCACATGTCAGGTTTCTGGTCAGCCCCATGGTTCCTGTAAGACAAAAGGCGCATCCCATTGCGCATCCGACCTGAGACGAAATGCAAAGTGTGTGTCGATCATCTTCAGGGATAAGAACGCTTTCAACCAGTTTACCGTCGGCTAATTCAAATGCATATTTAATGGTGCCGTCGCTGGAAATTTCTTTAACTGCAGGTTCAAATCGGCTGAAATAAGCCTCCTTTTCCAGAGACTCACGCAAATTCTTTGACAAATCCGTCATTTGTGCAAAACTTGTCACTTCAGGACGATAGAGCCAGGAAAAAATCTGTCTGGCTCTGAAGGCAGGCAAACCACGATCTTTTACAAAAGCGGATAAATCATCTCTGGTCAGATTTTTAAGATCAATTTTTTTCAAAATACGTATGTTCCCTTCATTTTCACCCTGAAGGGCATAAATCCTTGTCTCCGCTTCGCTCGCTCCATTTTTCAACAGGCTGTCAGTGATTTACAAAGGTTACTTCACGAAAACGATTTTTCCAGGTAAGAAATTTCTGGTGGCAGTATTGGACTCTATTTTCAAGCTCTTCAATATTAAGAGGCTTGTAAAAGATGTCGACAGCGCCAAGAAGATGTGAATTATGAACTATATAAGGAGATTTATGGGCTGTAATGATAATTGCATCAGTGGAGGAATGGATTTCATTTATTTGTGCCACCAGGTCAAAACCTCCAAGACCCGGCATTGTTAAATCGGTCAAAACGAGATTGTATGGTCTTTTCTTAAATGACTCAAGGGCAACCAGGGGATTACTGAAAGCATCACAGGCATATCCCGTCAGAACAGCAAGTGTTGTTGCTATGCCTTCAGCAATGGCAGGTTCGTCATCGACCACCATGATTCTGTATTGTTCGCAATCCATAGTAAAATAGTAAAAAAAGTAAAATTCTTATACTGATTGTGTTAAATTCGATATACTAATAAATATCTATGTCAGTATGGGCTCGAAATGAGCCTCAACTCCAGGCCGTAACTATTGAAATACAGGGCAGATGGATAGTTACATAATGAAAACAGTGCGGATTGGCAACATTGCAGGCAGACTTTTCGATGGTGTTTAGCCCAAAATTGATGGTCTCGCAAAAAAGCCCTCAAGCTGACCATCCGCCAACGCAATATCAACAAGTTACATGCTTGTCGGCGGCGGTTGAGGGGGGGTACGAAACCGTCAAAATTATTTCTTCATTTATCCATTTAGGAGGCCATTGTCGGATGCCTCCTGGGTCCAAATTCGTATTTTACATGCCAAATTCTTATAATGGCAATCTTTTTCCACGGTTACCACATATTTTTTTTTAAATACATGAAACAACAGGCGCTTTAGATTATAATTAATAACTTTAATTATCTGTTTTTCTTGGGAAATTATTTTGATACAGGAACCATAATGGAAAAAATACTCATCGTTGATGATTATCCAGCAACCATTAGAGCACTCGTTGTAAAGTTGCAGAAACATTACCACGTTGATGTTGCAACCAGTGGGGCCGAAGCTCTTGAGCTTGCTCTTGCCAGTCTTCCAGATCTCATCCTGCTTGACGTCATGATGCCTGGAATGGATGGCTACGAGTTATGTTCCATTCTCAAAGAAAGTAAAAGCACCTGTAATATTCCGATTATTTTTGTGACGGCAAGAGCCGCCGAAGAAGACGAGGAAAGGGGGCTTGCCCTTGGAGCTGTTGATTACTTAACAAAGCCTTTTAGTACAGCTATTGTCTCGGCACGTATTCGAACCCACCTTGACTTGAAACGCCACCATGACAATCTCGAAAAAATGGTTGATGAGAGGACCGAGGAACTAAACAAGGCATTAACCCTGCTCAAAGCAAAAAAAGAAAGCGAGTATCGTCAAGCTGCACAGATTCACAGCGGCAGGCTTGCCGCCCTGGGCGAGATGGCGACTTCAATGGCCCATGAAATCAATCAGCCGCTCAATGTTCTTTCAATCACCCTGCAGGGCTGGCAGTTGCTGGAACGTAGAGATGCACTAACCAAAGAAAAGATGTTGGGTGATGTGCAGATTCTGTTGGATAATGTTGGTCGTATCACAAAACTGATTGACCACGTGCGGACCCTCGGGCATGCCTCTCAGGATGTTTGCAGTTTCTCCCTGGCCAAAGTTCTTCAAAACGCCCTGTCCCTTTGCCGGATGCAGTTCTTGAATCATGGCATTGAGATAAATCTTGAAATTGATGAAAATGTGCCTGAAGTGGATGCCATTGAATCCGAAGTTGAGCAGGTCATCCTGAACATCTTATCCAATGCACGCTATGCCCTGGCCGAAAAAAATCAAAAGGATCAGCATTTTTCACCGGTTCTTTCCCTCTCTCTGACAGAGCAGGACAATATGATTTGTCTTGCGGTTAAAGATAATGGAGGAGGTGTGGAACCCATGGCCGAAGAAAATATTTTTGATCCTTTTTTTACGACTAAACCAGCAGGGCAGGGTACCGGACTTGGCTTGAATATATGTAAGCAGTTGATGCTTAAATTTGATGGTGATATTACACTGGAAAACAATCCGGGGCAGGGAGCCTGTTTTAAGATCTGTCTGCCTGGACCGGACAAGAAAGAGTAGCTGATTTTCCCTACAAAGCCCGAAGAAACTCCGGAGTGAGCTTTCTTTCCCCGGCAATGGCCTCGTCAATTGCTGCCAGAACCATTTTCTTATCCCTACTTAAACGACAGTTCAGAGGGAGATAATTCGAGGCATGATTTGACTGAAATTGTGCTTTTGGGGTATTGATATTTTTCACAAGAAGCCGCAACTCCTCAAGCATTTCACCTTGTGTTTGAATGATAAATTTTTTCGATTTTTCAAGATGATAAAGGGAAGTGTTCGGAAGAAGCATGAGGGTCAGGGCGGCAATCTGATTTGGCGACATCTCGGTGACCACCCGTCCTGTTTCAATGGCGTGCTCTCTTGAATTCTCCTTTCCTCCAATACCAAGGAGAACAGTGACCGAAAGGAAAAGTCCTGCATTTCTGATTCGTTGACCTGCTTCAATCATCCTGGCACTGTCAGCCCCCTTTTGAATGTCTCTGAGTACTCTGTCAGAACCGCTTTCAAGGCCCATGTATACCCGGTGGAGCCCCATCTCCTTTAATTCTCGCAGCTCTTTTTCTGATTTTAATAAAATAGATTTGGCATTACCGTATAGGCTTATCCGATTCACCCAGGGGAGCTTCTTTTTTATCCTGCTAAACAGATTTACAAGTCGCCTATGGGGTATTATAAGGGCATCGCCGTCAGCAAGAAAGACCCTGTTGAGTCGAGTGCAGTGGACAGAGGCGAAATCGATATCAGCATTCACCACATCGTCATTTTTAATGCGGAACAGGACTCCCTTGTAAGTTCCGCAGAAAATGCATTTGTTGTGCGAGCAGCCGACAGTGACCTGTAGGATTATTGAATTCGCCTCGCTGGGAGGACGTATGATTGTTCCTTCGTAATGCATAAAATAAAAATTATCTCTACCAGGCTGTTGAAAAACTACTGCGCTCGAAGTCTCACTTTGTTCGCTATCTGCTGATACTGCGTCAAAATTCGGCTCAAAATGCTCATTTACTCCATGTAAACTGTGCTTTTTCGCCTCATTTTCACCCTGAAGGGCATAAATCCTTGTCTCCGCTACGCTCGCTACATTTTTCAACAGCCTGCTAAACCCTGTTGACGAAGAAGAGATGTGTTGAGGTGCTCATAAATAACAAAAAAGGCACAAAAACAAGCAGAAAAGCTGGATGCTCTGTCTGCTCCTGTCCCTGTGCCTGTCAAAGAGTTGCAAGGCAAAACGCCAATTCGTTGCGTTTTAAGCGTTTTTCTCAAATTCCTTCATGAAATCAACGAGATCAACTACACCCTGCTGCGGGAAGGCATTATAGATAGAAGCTCTGCAGCCACCGATGGAACGGTGTCCTTTAAGACCGTCAAATCCTTTAGCCGATGCTTCAGCAACGAATCTGGCTTCAAGTTCAGGGGTAGGCAGGTTAAAAGTTACGTTCATGAGAGAACGGGAGCTTTTCTGGGCATGTCCTCTGTAGAAATCCGTGCTGTCGATGGCCTGGTAGAGAAGGGCTGCTTTTTCCTTATTGATTTTTTCCATGGCAGTTACACCACCGTTCTTTTTCAGCCACTTGCAAACCAGACCTATTATATAAATGGCAAAGCAGGGCGGGGTATTGAACATTGACCCTTTATCAGCGTGGGTATTATAGCGGAACATGGTTGGTACAGTGTCCGGGGTGCGGTCGAGAAGGTCATCCCTGACAATCACCAAAGTACCCCCGGCAGGACCAATATTCTTCTGAGCACCAGCAAAGACAAGGCCAAATTGATTCATGTCAAATGGGCGAGACATGATATCAGAACTCATGTCACAGACCAGCATTTTATCTGATTTTGGCATGGATTGGAATTGCGTCCCGTAAATAGTGTTATTGGAAACAAAATAAAGGTATTCAGAATCACTATCCACACTGTAGTCGCTATCGCCAGGCACATGATTAAAAGTTGATTCTTCACTTGAGTAAGCGACGTGGGCTGAGGCGATGATATTAGCCTCTTTAATGGCTTTTTTTGCCCATGTGCCGGTGTTAAGGTATGATCCTTTTTTTCCAGGACCGAGAAGGTTCATGGGGACCATGGCAAATTGACTTGAAGCGCCACCCTGTAAAAATAAAATTTTATAATTTGAGGGAATGTTTAAAAGCTCCCTTACAAGGCTTTCCGCTTCCTCTGCAACCGCCATGAATTCCTTGCTTCGATGGCTCATTTCGATCAGGCCGATTCCCTTGTCATTAAAGTTTACGATGTCTTTTGCTGCCTGTGCAAGGACATCCACGGGAAGTGTTGCCGGACCGGGACTGAAGTTATAGATTCTTTCTGGCATACTCTTATCTCCTCTCCGCCATATATTTATCTGACGTATTTTAAATTTTTTAAAGGTCTACAACCACCTTTGTTTTCAGCGTATTCTGACCCAACAAGCAGGGGTAAATACAATGTCTTCTGACAACCAGAGCTGAAAAACATGCAATAATAGTGTAAATAAGGAACTCTGTCATCTACTTACTGAAACACTATATAAAGAATACAACTGTGTCCCGAACTTACAAGCCAAAAATAATCGTTCTTATTGGTCCCACTGCTGTTGGCAAAACGGAACTCTCCCTTACCATTGCCGAAGATTTCGGGTGTGAAATCATATCCATGGACTCCATGCAGATATATAAGCACATGGATATCGGCACGGCAAAACCTTCAAAAGAGGAACAGGAAAGAGCCCCTCATCACCTGATTGATTTTGTTGATCCCGCTGAACAGTACAATGTTGCAAGGTATGTAGCCGATGCAGAAGCATCGATGCAAAAAGTAGCTCAGGCCAATCATCTGCCGCTTTTTGTGGGGGGAACCGGGCTCTATATGAAGGGGGTTCTTGAAGGCATTTTTGAACTGCCTGCTGTCTCCGGAGAAACAAAAAAAAGAGTACAGTATATTTTACAGGATAAAGGGTTGCCATTTCTGCATGCTGAATTAAGCAAGGTTGATCCTGAGAGTGCATCAAGGGTTCATCCCAATGATCTGCAGAGAACAACACGGGCCATGGAAATATTTATCGAGACAGGTATACCCTGGAGCCAACATCTGCACATGCATAACAAAGAAAAATCCAAATGCAAAGAGCGCTATGATGTTGTCAAAATCGGCCTGAACTATGACCGGAAATTGCTCTATGAGAGGATAAACAGAAGGGTAGACATTATGGTTGACCAGGGCCTGCTTCGTGAGGTGGAAGGACTCCTGTCTATGGGCTATTCTCGGGATCTTAACGCCATGCAGGCGATCGGCTACAAGCATATGATTGAATTCATCGATAAAAAATGGCAGTGGGAAAAAGCTTTGGAGTACCTGGCCCGCGATACGCGCCGATATGCCAAAAGGCAACTCACCTGGTTCGGGCGTGACCCGGAAATCAAATGGTTCAGACCGGATAAGCCGAAAGAAGTTGTGCTTTTGCTGAAGGAGTTTCTTGGTCAATGAGTTTTATAAAAAAAGTATTTAAAGAAAGGGTCTATGACAAACGTGTCATCACGGACGCCAGGAAGTTTGGTTTGACGCCTCAACAGGCCAGAGTTGTGGCAGGAAGAGCCACAGGACACACAGATTTGCTTGAGGATATCTTGTTTCCTTCACTGAAAAAACTCCACCATCCGGAACTACTCAAAGACGGAAAAAAAGCAGCCGAACATATAGCTCATGCCGTGATACAAGGTCAACGCATTGGCATCCTGACTGATTACGACGTTGATGGCATATGCTCCCATGTCGTCATTTACGAGGCACTTTGTAAATTCTCCGCACCACCAGACACGCTGAGCAACCTCATTGGCCATAGGATGAATGATGGCTATGGTGTCAGTGAAAAGCTTGTGGACCGCATACTGTCGATGGAACACAGACCCCAGCTTATCATCACCGCAGACTGCGGCTCTTCAGATGAACAGCAGCTAAAAAGGCTTAAAGAGGCCGGAATTGGCGTTGTTGTCACTGATCACCATGCGATTCCGGAGGAAGGTGTGCCGGCTTCGGCGTTGGCCACAGTGAATCCAACAAGAAACGACTGTCCCTATCCGGATAAATTTATGTCAGGCTGCATGGTGAGCTGGCTGGTGATGTGTTTAGTCAGAAACCTCCTTATCGAACAAGGATTTCTTGCTATAAATACAGAAAAACTTGGCAATATGCTGGATTATGTCGCTTTAAGCACCGTGGCAGACGCTGTCTCGCTTTTCAGCCCTACAAACCGAGCAGTTGTCAGAAGCGGGCTTGATATAATAAATTCTTTGAAAAAACCATGTTGGTTTGCCCTGGCAGGGCTTATCAGAAAGGGGGAGGGGGAAGAAATCAGCGCTCAGGATCTTGCCTTTCAGTTTGCTCCAAGAATAAATGCTCGAAGCAGGATGGCTGATCCTTATGCGGCTCTCAACTTCTTTCTCTCTAAATCAATTTGTCAGGCAGGAGACAAGCTGAAATCCCTTGAAAAGAGTAATGATGAAAGGAAATATGCTGAGCGTGAAATGGTGAACCGGGCTAATCGATATGCCCATGAGCAGCACAGCCTTCAAAAGGCCTCTCTTGTGATTACTGATGACGATTTTCATCCTGGAGTACAGGGGATTGTCGCCTCCAGACTGGTAGATAGCTTTGGAAAACCAGCAATAGTGTTAAGCCCGGTGAATGATAATGGTGTTTTGTCCGGGTCTGCCCGGTCAATTCCAGGTGTTCATATTCGTGATCTCCTGCAAAGGGTAGATGAAAAGCATCCTAAACTGCTTCTGTCATTCGGAGGCCATATGGGGGCTGCCGGACTCAAAATAAAAAAGGAGGATTTTGATGTTTTTTGCCAGGCATTTGAGGATGTAACAAAAGATGAAATAGGCAACAAAAGACTGATGCCCTATGTTCTGACAGATGGAATTCTTGATATCTCCTCAATTAACGATGGTTTTATTGCCGAAATACAGGAGTTGGAGCCATTTGGGCGTGAATTTGAAGAACCTCTGTATGAAGGAATATTTGCTGTCACCAGAAGCCGTATAGTGGGCAGTGGCGACCCGGTTCATCTGTCAATGAGACTTGAAAAAGAAGGTCAAGAATTTAATGCCATATGGTTTCGCGCCCTTGAGAACCCTGATGATAAAATGCCAATAAGATCCGGAAATACAGCAAGATGCGCATACAAGTTAAAGTCAAATTTTTTCCGCGGAAGAAAGTCTGTGCAGCTCGTTATTGAGTATGCTGAAGTTGTTATAATGTAATTTGCCTCTATACAATTCTCAGTAGCCAACCTCTAGACTCCCGCCTCCGCGGGAGTGACGGCGGGCTTGGTTATGTCATTCCCGCGGAGGCGGGAATCCAGTATTGGAAACTTGACGACCGGAAAGGGGCAATTTTTAACTGAGAGCTGACCACACTGCAAACTTGCACGCAGTTCACATTCCGTACGTCGCGTCGGCAATGTGTGTTTTTTCACCACCAACGAATAATAAACCCATCCCAGCCTTATCCTCAGCATGAACTCTTCACCGATGTCTTGTTTTTTATGGCACAAGAGTTTTTTTGTAGCTCTTAATTAACAAAACATCAATGCAACAAGCTCCTGATTCATTCACAGAAAAAGAAAAAAGATGAAGCGTCGCTTTCAGGGGATATCGTTTTATCCAATTGATATTATTAATTTAATAAGAATTATACATAATATACATTATGCGACATTGTAAATATGGTGTTTTCTTTTCTCCCCATGAATGCTAAAAATGTTACTTTTGTCTTGAGCATTTCCAGACGTTTACCAGCACACTGTTGCATTGCCGTCTACATTCATTCATTACGCGTAAAAAAATATGGAGTTGATTCTAATGAACAGAGAAATCTATCAGGAACCCCTGGTTGGCCGTTATACCAGTTTAGAAATGCAGAAAATTTTTTCTGAACAGTCCAAATTTCAAACCTGGAGACGTTGCTGGATAGCTCTGGCTGAGGCTCAGCATGAACTTGGTTTAGATAAGATTGTCACGGCTGAGATGATCGAGCAGCTCAAAAAATATGAAAAAGAAATAAATTTTGATGTGGCCGCCCAAAAGGAGAAAGAAATTCGACACGACGTCATGGCCCATGTTTTTGCATACGGTAAACAGTGCCCTCTTGCTGAGCCAATTATTCATCTTGGTGCTACTTCCCAATTTGTCGGATGTAATGCTGATCTGATTTTACAGCGAAATGCCATGAAATTAATCAAAAAGGCTGTGGTCAATGTCATTTCAAATCTCTCCGCCTTTTGTAAAACCCATAGAGCCCAACAAACTCTCGGGTATACCCATTACCAACCAGCCCAACCAACGACAGTCGGCAAACGTCATACCCTTTACATTCAGGATCTGCTCATGGATCTTGATTATATTGAAAACCTGGAAAAGCAACTTAAGGCCCGTGGTGCAAAAGGTACAGTCGGTACCCAGGCCACTTTTATAGAACTCTTTAAGGGTGATCACGAAAAGGTTCGGCAGCTTGACAGGCTGGTTGCCGAAAAACTCGGGTTTGATGATGTTTTTGATGTTACCGGGCAGACATATACCCGTAAGCTTGATATGAAAACTTCTGAAACATTATCCGGTATTGCCGCTTCTGCCCATAAATTTGCTGTTGATCTCAGGCTTCTTTCGAATCTCAAGGTCCAGGAAGAACCATTTGCCAAAAATCAGGTTGGCAGTTCAGCAATGGCTTATAAGCGCAACCCCATGCGCAGTGAAAGAATGACCGGTCTTGCCCGCAAGCTTATGGGACTGCCCGCTAATTTTGCAGCCACTTTTGCCAATCAGTGGTTTGAAAGAACTCTTGATGATTCAGCGATCAGGCGCATGGATATTCCCCAGGCCTTTTTACTTGCTGACGCCATACTGAAGTTGTATCTTAACATTACTAGCGGAATGGTTGTTTTTCCGAAACAAATTGAGCGTCACTTGAAGATTGAACTCCCCTTCATGTCCACAGAAAAGATACTCATGGAATGCGTTGAAAAGGGTGAAAGCAGACAGGAAATGCATGAGATAATTAAAACCCATTCTGTTGAGGCCGGTCGAGTTGTTAAAGAAGATGGCAAAGAGAATGACCTTCTTGAGCGTTTGGGGAATAATCCCCGTGTCCCCTTTACAACCTTAGAGCTTGAGGCCATGGTTGGTTCCGGCCTTGAATTTGTCGGTCGGGCAGCAGAGCAGACCGACGAGTTTCTGACTGAAGTTGTTGAGCCGCGCCTGAAAATGTATGAGGATTTGCTCGGAGATATTGATAGTGAGTTGAAGGTATGACAACTCTCTCGCAGATGAGCAGCCTTTATTTACGAATAAATCCCAGGCAGATTCATTTTTTAAAATTTCTTTTGGAGGGATATGATGGACTGGCCATTCTGTCTACAGTTGATGCCTCAAAAGGGCTCGTGGTAGTCCGATTCCCTACCGAAGTGGCATCTTTTCTCTTTGAATTATTAACCGATATAGCAGAAAGTATAGCACCCTGCCCTGCTTCAAGCCAGCCTGCTTCCTGACATTTTATTGTACTTTATGACTCAAAAAAAACTCTTTTACATAGAAACATTTGGTTGCCAGATGAATGACCGTGATTCTGAAATCATGGCTCAACTGCTTACGAAAGCTTCGTACCAGTCAACCAAGGATATTGACACTGCAGATGCTATTATTGTAAACACTTGCAGTATTCGAGGAAAAGCGGAGCAGAAAGCCTATAGTCTTTTAGGGGCCTTGAGAAGGAGAAAAAAAGACAATCCCGCTCTTATCATTGCGGCTACTGGTTGTGTCGCCCAGCAGGAAGGGCAAAAAATGCTTACCCGTATGCCCCATGTTGATCTGGTCATTGGTCCCAAACAGATTTATCAGTTGCCGGAACTCTTTGAAAGAGCCCTTTCTCAACCTCAGGGGATTGTCAGTATTGATAAACCGAAATCGTTTCATATCCCGCCCTATCTCCCATCGTTAAATCAAGGTCTGCCCTATAAGCGATTTGTAACCATTATGCAGGGCTGTAACAATTTCTGCACCTATTGTATCGTTCCCTATACGAGGGGGCGTGAAATAAGTAGAGATGTGAAGGATATTCTCGCTGAAGTAAGATATCTTGCCCAAGGCGGAGTGAAGGAAATCACCCTTCTCGGGCAGAATGTTAATTCCTATGGCAATGATCAGACAATTGACCAAAGAACAAATTTCTCATCACTGCTTCGTCAGGTAGCCCAAATAAAGGGGATTAAACGTTTGCGTTTTACCACCTCAAACCCCAAAGACCTTTCAGATGAGTTGATGCAATGCTTCGCAGACATTGAGTTTCTCTGTCCTCATTTTCATCTTCCTGTTCAATCCGGTTCAAATTCCGTATTAAAAAAAATGAACAGAAAATATACAAGAGAATCCTATCTTGAAAAAGTAGACAAACTTCGACTTTACCGGCCTGATATTGCCTTGACCACAGATATAATTGTCGGCTTTCCGGGTGAGACGGATGCGGATTTTGCAGAAACCATGGAGCTGCTTGAACGGGTTCGCTACCACGGTGCTTTTTCGTTTAAATATTCCAGTCGACCTCCTGCCAAATCATGTGAATTTGAAGAAACTGTCTCTGAAGACGAAAAGGCCAAACGACTGAGTATCCTCCAGAAACGACAGCAAGAGATAACACTTGAACGCAATAACGAGTATGTTGGCAGCGAAATGGAGCTTATGGTCGAGGGGGAAAGCAGAGCCGCTGACGGTCAGTGGGCTGGACGAAGCGGCAGCAACCATACTGTAAATTTTATGAGTTTGGAAAAATTTGTTCCAGGCCAGCTTGTTCGGGTTGTTATCACCGAAGGCTGTCAGAATTCTCTACGGGGCAAGTTGGTAGAGTAACTAGTGCCTGTCCATAAATGGCCCTTTTGACCGATATCTGCGTCATGCTTAAAAAATTATCTTCGGTATATCGGATATATGCCTCCGGTAATTTTTTGCGCAATCCTTGATCTAGAACAAAATGACCTATTTCCGGACAGACACTAACTAATATTAGAATTGATTAGAGGAGAGGCTTACAATGATCGACCTGCATACCCATTGTTTTTTTTCTGATGGAGAACTTGTTCCAGCGGAGCATCTGCGCCGCGTTGAGGTTCTTGGCTATGAGGCTATAGCCATTACGGATCATGCTGATTCTTCAAATATTGATTTTATCGTCCCCCGTATACTTAAGGCCGCGGAAGACATGAATAAATTTGCTGAAACGCGTTTATTGGCCGGCATCGAGTTGACCCATGTCCCGCCCCAGCTTATGGCAAAATTGACTCAATACGCAAGAGAGCTCGGCGCCAAGGTTGTGGTCGCCCATGGAGAAACGGTTGTTGAGCCGGTCAGACAGGGTACAAATCGGGCAGCATTGGAGGCAGGCGTTGATGTTCTGGCCCATCCCGGATTCATTACCCTGGAAGATGCACAACTTGCCGCCCAAAAAGGAATTTTTCTTGAATTATCCGGCCGTAAGGGGCATTCTCTGACCAACGGCCACGTCGCTAAAATGGCAGCAGAAAGTGGAGCCAAGCTGGCTGTAAATGCAGACGCCCATGGTCCCGGAGATTTTCTGACCACAGAGATGGCCAGAATCGTTGGTTTAGGCGCAGGGCTGACTGAAGAGCGATATGATCAAATCCGCAGTGACATGGCTGCTTTTGTTCACTCAATTCGGTAGGTTTATTATTTTGACGGTTTCGTGCGTCGGTCGCCATTTACAGAACACACCTTTTTTGTAGAGCAGCAAACTTTTTTGGTCCAATTCCTTGTACATCAAGGAGTTCTTCAAGCTCTTGAAAGCCTTTTCTTGCTTTTCGAAGGGAAATAATTCTTTGTCCTAATGCCGGCCCTATGCCTGGTAAGGTCTGCAGGTGTTCCAGGTCAGCTGTGTTTAACCGCACCGGCAAAAAAAAGAACGGCCTCATTACATCGGATGTTGCCGTTCTTGAAAAATTTGCTGTCTCATTTGGACGAAATTGTAAAAAATGGGATTTTGCTCCGGTTCGTTCGGAAGTTTCAACCTCAAGAAGGGAAATACATGAGGCCAGGCAGGTCAGAAGACCGCCAAAGAGGAGGATGAGAATGCGGTAGTCTCTCCCCTCCTCCTGATCGGTTGCCTCAATTTCAAGTAGTTGACTTTTTCTTTTCATCCATCATCAGTTTATAGGTGATACTGTCAACAAGGGCCTGCCAGCTTGCTTCCAGAATATCGTGGGACACACCAACCGTCCCCCATTGGGTCTCATGGTCTTTGGATTCAATGAGCACCCGTACCTTGGCTCCGGTTCCGTGTTCGCTGGCGAGAACACGTACTCGGTAATCTTCAAGCCACATATCCGCAAGGGAAGGATAAAATCGAACAAGTGCCTTGCGCAGGGCTTTGTCAAGCGCATTCACAGGGCCTTCACCAAGTGCTGCAGTATGCACCATCTCGCCTCCGACCTCAAGTCTGATCGTTGCTTCAGCCTCGGGCGGTTGATCCATATCGCTTTTCTGATTTATCACCCGAAAACTTTTCAGGTCAAAAAAACGTCTGGATGTGCCCAGCGCCCTTCTCATGAGAAGTTCAAAGGATGCCTCAGCTCCCTCATACTGGAACCCCTGATTTTCCAAGGTCTTCAGTTCCTTGAGAATTGAAGTCACTATTGGGTCTTTACTGTCAAGATCAATGCCGAATTTTTTTGCCTTATGCAGAACATTACTGCGACCGGACTGATCCGAAATGAGAATGCGTCGAATATTTCCGACCTTTTCCGGGTCAATATGCTCATAGGTCAGAGGATTGCGTTTCACTGCACTGACGTGGATTCCTCCCTTATGAGCAAAAGCCGACGTGCCCACATAGGGCTGATAGCGATTATGGGGGAGATTGGCCAGCTCATTGACGTAGCGCGATGTTTCGCTCAATTTTTTCAAATGATTGCAGGCCTCAAATTCATAGCCCATCTTCAGAGCCAGGGCCGGTATGACGGAAGTGAGATTGCCGTTACCACATCTTTCCCCGTAGCCATTCATTGTTCCCTGAACCTGTGTTGCCCCCATGGATATAGCTACCAGGGAGTTTGCCACAGCTGTTTCAGAGTCGTTATGGGCATGAATACCGAGTTCAACAGTCTGCTTGCTCTTCTTTATATGCTTCTGCACCTCTGTGAGGATTGCAGGGATCTCAGTGGGAAGGGTCCCCCCATTTGTATCACAAAGAACAAGTATTTCAGCACCTCCTGCCACAGCACGATCGAGTGTAGCCAGGGCATATTCTCTGTTTTTCTTGAAACCGTCAAAAAAATGCTCTGCATCATAAAAAAGATGCTTCACGTGAGGGCGAAGATAGGCCAGAGAATCTTCAATAATGACGAGGTTATCTTCAAGGCCTATCCTGAGCGCATCTGTTACATGTATATCCCATGTTTTACCGAAAATCGTGATAGCAGGTGTTTTGGCGGCAATGAGAGCGTTGAGGTTGACGTCCAGCTCCGGCGGATTCTGGAAAAGCCTTGTGCTGCCGAATGCTGCGACCAGCGCATGCTTGAGTTCATAATTTTTTATTTCTTCAAAGTATTCCGTTGCCGTCGGATTCGCTCCGGGCCATCCACCTTCTATATAATCAATACCGAGCTGGTCGAGTTTAAGGCTCACACGAATCTTGTCCTCCACGGACAAGTTGAAATTTTCAGCCTGGGTGCCATCCCGTAAAGTGGTATCGTAAATAGTAAGTGTTTTGCTCATTTTAAGATTCCTATTCCCCTATGGGTAAGTTTTCCTTTGCAAGTTCAAAAGCATCATGCAGCGCCCGCACAGCAAGTTCCGTATATTTTTCCTCAATAACACAGGAAATCTTGATCTCTGAAGTGGAGATCATCATGATGTTGATATTTTCCCTGGAAAGTATATGAAACATGGTCGTAGCAATACCGGAATGGTTACGCATTCCAACTCCAACCACTGAGACCTTGGCAATATGCGGATCTCCGCTGAAAGACTCAGCTCCCACCTCTTTGGCTGTTTTTTCAACAATTTTCATTGCCATTTCATAGTCAGTACGCGGAACGGTGAAAGTCATATCCGTCATTTCACCTGCCCTGGTATTCTGGATGATCATATCCACGATGATACCGGCATCTGATATAGGAATAAAAATTTTTGAGGCGATACCCGGGGTGTCAGGTATTTTTGAAAAAGTAATACGAGCTTCATTTTTGTTGTATGTAACACCTGAAACCAGCATGGATTCCATGATTTTATCCTCCTCTACTACCCATGTCCCCTCTGTGTCTGTAAATGTAGACCGAACATGCAAGGGCACTTTATATCTTTTGGCAAGCCCGACCGAGCGAATATCAAGGACCTTGGCTCCGAGACTCGCAAGTTCAAGCATTTCATCATAGGTAATTCTGTCAATCTTTCGTGCTGAAGTGCAAATATTCGGGTCTGTCGTATAGACACCGTCAACATCAGTAAATATTTCACACTGGTCGGCCTTCAGGGCTGCCGCAAGGGCAACGGCAGTAGTATCAGACCCTCCACGCCCGAGTGTCGTGATGTCGCCTTTTTCAGTAACACCCTGAAACCCGGCCACGACAACTATTTTCCCTGAGTTGAGATGGCCCGTAATAAGTTCGGCATTAATAGATTTTATCCGAGCTTTCGTATGCATGGTGTCTGTCTGGATTTTAACCTGATCACCGAGGAGGGACACACAGTCATAGCCAGCTTCCTTTGCAGCCATTGCAAAAAGGGCAATGGTTACCTGCTCACCGCTGGAAAGCAGCACATCCATCTCTCGGGGATCAGGAATCGCCTGCATTTGATGGGCAAGGTCGACAAATCGATTCGTTTCCCCTGACATAGCTGATAACACGACGACCATTTGATTATCTTGTTTGCCGCATTCGATGACCCGTCGGGCTACAGCTTTGATTTTTTCCGGATCAGCAACTGAAGTACCGCCAAATTTTTGAACAATTAATGCCATATATTTAAAAACTCCTGCATGTTTCGTTTGATATTTTTTTAGACAATTGTCACGTATATCAATACGTTATATCTTTATTTAGACGTAAGACATAAAATTAGCATAAATACATTAGTGTACATTGCAGCTCACTTTGACAACTGAAATTAAAAAATAAATTAAATACCAGTAAACAACTGACATTATCAAGAGGAAATACTATTTTTTTTAGTACTGCAATTATAACTTGTATTAAGTCAAGGTTTTTGCTACAAAAATAATTAATTATCATGAATGCATTTTGTTAAATATCCCCCTTTTACAGGATAGATAATGGCTCTTCCCAAAAAGATATTTGTTTTAAGCTTCGTCCTTGCTCTTTTTACACTTTTTTTTATCATTTCCACTATTCAATACAGGCTTGATCATTCACAGGCTACAGCCATAGCCTCCCTGCCTCCTGAAGTTGCAACGTATGAAGAAAGCAATGCACATAACTTTACCTATAAATCTTTGATTGAGGGCGAATTACGTTCAGGTGACACGTTAAGTTCCTCTCTGTCCAGGGACAAACTGTCTCCAACAGTAAAAAAGCAGGTTGTCTCGCAATTGGCTCAATTGCTTGATTTCAGACGCCTTCGACCGCAGGACAAATACAGGATTTACCTCGATGATCAAGGGGAACTCATCCGGTGCGAATACGAATCAAGCCCTTTTGACTGTTATTCAGTAACCAAAAAAAATGATTCTTTTGTAACCCAGAAGGATATTGTTGATCTTAAAGTAGAAGTCTTTATGGCTGAAGGTAAAATAACGAGTTCACTTTTTAATGCCTTTGCCGAACAAAAAATCAAAGCACCAGTTATATACGCCTTTGCTGATATTTTTTCATCCCGTATCGACTTTAACACAGAAACTCAAAAAGATGATT
This sequence comes from Desulfobulbaceae bacterium, assembly GCA_020444175.1. Lineage (GTDB taxonomy): Bacteria > Desulfobacterota > Desulfobulbia > Desulfobulbales > SURF-16 > JAHLLM01. The sequence goes on from JAHLLM010000044.1 coordinate 43,802, forward strand.
CATTTCGACTGGTATACGAGAAGTATTTCAAAGACGATAAATTTGTCGGTTTCGGTAACATCCTTTACGCCAGATATGAACAGAAAAACGGTCTGGCCCATGAAGCTTACTATTACCAAACTGACAGCAAATTAGGCGCCTATTTTGATAATAACGGCAGGGAGATGGGAGCCTCATTTATCAAATCCCCTGTGCCCATGGGCAGAGTGACCTCAAAATTTACCTGGAGAAGAAAACATCCTGTTTCCGGTGTAGTCAAACCACATCTCGGCGTTGACCTGGCAGCCCCTGTAGGGACTCCAGTCATGGCGGCAGCAGACGGCAAAGTTGCTTTTGTTGGCAGGAAAGGTGGTTTTGGCAGACAAATCATTCTTGCTCATGCCGGCGGCTACAAGACCCACTATGGTCATCTTTACCGTTTTGCCAGAGGACTTAAAAAAGGTGATATCGTAAGCCAGAAACAGGTAATCGGATTTGTCGGCTCATCTGGAGTCTCAACAGGTCCTCATCTTGATTATCGGTTGCAGCACCATAGCCAGTTTCTCAACCCTTTTGCCATGAACTTCAAGCCGAAATCATTTTTAGAAGGTGATGAGCTTGCCTCTTTCAAGGGAAAAGCCGATGGGCTTATACGCCTTATCAATACAGCAACTGCTCCTGACACATTATATGTACGCCATTGTGTTGTCAAACCAGGAGAACATATTACTCTCCTTTAATCATGAGCAGTCTTTCACAACCTTTTAATATCGTTCTTGTGGAGCCAGAAATCCCTCCCAATACAGGAAGCATTGCCAGGCTTTGCGGAGCGACGGATACTGTGCTGCATCTGGTAAAGCCACTTGGTTTCAGTACCGACGACAGGTATCTGAAACGCGCCGGTCTTGATTACTGGAAATTCGTTAACATTGTTTACTGGGAAAGTTTCGATCATTTCCTTGAACAGCAGGAGGAAAACAGACTTTTTTTCCTCAGCAAAAAAGTTGCCCCCCTTTACACCCATGCCAAGTTCACACCTGGCGATTTTCTGATTTTTGGAAAAGAGACAAAAGGTATTCCCGAAGAAATACTCAACCTTTACCATGACCGTTGTTTTTCCATTCCCATGACCAACCCGAATATCAGAAGTCTTAATCTGGCTATGTGTGCAGGGATAGTCTTATTTGAAGCAATTCGGCAACAACAGGTCATCGCATAAAATCATTTTTTTATCGATTTTTTGTATCTATTCAGCGAGGGCTCGAAATGGTCCTCAACTCCAGGCCGTAACTTATAGTTGTTCCAAAAGGAAAAAGTAAATGATTA
>JAHLLM010000045.1 GCA_020444175.1 Desulfobulbaceae bacterium
TTTCCTGTCATTATTTCGTTGCACGCAAGTGTCGAGGTCAGGAGTTCTGAACATAGAATGCGACATGAAGGAAGGTACAGAAAAACCATAATTTGCCAGGTCAGCACACTGCCTGCGACTTCCTAAAAGCATACACGTCACGATATTTGCCTTGCCGTCCGGTTAACACTTCCTCCTATCGGGGGCGGAGATGAGTTGCACCATAAAATAAGTGCGCCCCACCGAGAGCACAAGAAAAATGCCCCCGTGGCCGAAACCACGAGGGCATTAAATTACACCCTGCCCCTCTACGGGAGAGGCGAAGTATTGTTAACAGTAAATATTAGGCAATGATGTCGGTATATGCAATGTTCGCACCCAGAGCGCCAGTCAACTCAATACCAGCATCCGCGGTACCATCAGCATCAAAGTCAATAAACAACATTGCATTAGCAGTGCCGTCCCAGCCAGTACCAGTGTCAAGAGAGTTTTCAATGACAGCATAGATCACAGTACCGTCAAGTGCAGTATTAGCTGCACCTAAAGCGTCAGCATAATCAGAAGCTGCAGCTGCACTCATATCGACTTCCGCGTAGTTTGTTGCACTACCAGCGACACCTAACTTAAATGTATCCGCACCGCTTGTGAAGGCTGACACAAAGTCGATTGTGGTTGAAGTTGTACCAGCATCACCACTTGCAACTATAACAGTATCATCACCGGCACCCAATGTAATATCATCAGAACCGTTACCACCAGTGATAGTATCATCACCACCACCAGTAGCGGCAATGACGTCGGCATAGTCAGTCAATACAATAGTATCGTTGCCTGCACTACCAGTCACTTCAAGACCAGCCAAACCTTTTGTTATAGTTTGATCGATTGTGATGTTAGAAAAATCTACTGAGGCAGCGGCATCCATCTGAACGAGTAAAGTGTCTGTAGCTGTACCTGCTGCAGTGACACTGTAAGATTTTCCTGTGAGAAGGGTTGAATTTACAACAGCTGTAGCAGCAGCAGAACCAACGGCAATTACCTCAAGTCCACTTACAGTGAAAGTACCTGCTGTAATGTCTTCACTGATTTCAAGTGTATCAGTACCTGATCCAAAGGTCAGATTAAATGTATCCGCACCAGCACCATCATCAATTGTCAAGGTATCAGCACCAGAACCTGTAACGAGAGTCATATTGATACCAGCGAAAGTACCATCAAGTGTTACGTCATTTGCACCATCTCCAAGCTCTAATGTTACGTTACCTGTTGTTAAAGCGGTTGCACTAACTACATCGTCACCACTACCGGCTACTACAACCAAATCACCGGTGGTTACAGTATTTGCAGTTATAGTGTTATCACCTGCACCGACAACTGCTGTAGCAGAACCAGTGGTAGTAGCAAAGGTAACAGTATCGTCACCAGACTGTCCGACATAATTATTATCGTGGGTAGTACCTTTAAATACAACTGTGTTATCAATGGTTCCACCTGTGATATCCATGTCAGCAGCAGCATCCTGGGTGACAATCAAGTCATTTGTTAATGCAGTTGCATCAAGATCACCAGCTTCACATAATGTAATCGTTACATCATTTGCACCTGTCAAAACAACATCATTAGTACCTGCATTGATTTCAGCAATTGTTAAATCAACGGCTGACGCGGAAACAGTTGCACTTGCAGCAATAGTTGTTGTTTCAATACCAGAGAAAGTTATAATTGAAGACTGATCATCTTCGAGAGTCAATGTTGCAGTATCAGTTGTACCAGTTCCAGCAACTGTTAAACCATAGGCACTTGCCAGATCCGCTGAAATTGTTACAGAACTTCCAGTCGCAACAGTCAATGCTCCACCGGCAGTTGCAGCTGCAACTGTAATCGTGTCAGCCTCAACTTCATCAAGGTCGGCCGCACCATCAATATCATCAATAGTCAGCGCAAGAGTTCCAGTGCTTGAATTGGTTACAGTCTCAGCGTCCAGATCTGTTGCATCGTCCACATTGAGAGTCACACTGTTTGTACCTGCAAAATCAAGGGATGCATCAACTGTATCAACTGTCAATGTCAGGCCAGCCGCAGAGGCTGTAACGGTCAGATCATCAACATTGTTTGTCAGTGTTGCATCAGCACCAAATGTCAAGGCTACAGTGTCGCCATCGTCAGCAGCAGCATCATCATCAGTTAATGAAATTGTTGTTGCGGTGCCAGCGTCAACTGTAGCAGAATCGAAGTCAGCTACTGTTACAGAAGTTGTATTGGTACCTGCAGTTAATGTCAAAGTATCATCTGCAGACGCGGTACCAGCTGCTGCAACTGAAATAGCAGTAGCTTCACCACCGGTAACAGTTGAAGTTGTAGCTCCTGTAACAGTCAAAGTTCCGTCTGCGCCAGAACCGGCTACAATAGTATTTGCTCCAGCATTACTTACGGTTGCGCTACCAAGAAATCCTAGCTTGCTTGAAGTAACAGTGATAGTTGCTCCGGTAATACTAGCAGCATCAACACCAGCTGTACCAAATGCATCCCAATCAAAATTTACTTTTTCAATACCAGAAACAGTGGCGACAGCATTGGTAGTGGTCAGGGTTACATTCATTGTATCATTGTCAGTGCTGGACTGATCAATAACAACATCATTAGTACCGAAGGTTGAAGAAGTACCGGTTACCAGATCATTATCAGATGTGCCAATGATCGTGTCAGCTGCAGTAGTCAAAGTAAAGGTGGTACCGGAGACAGGAACATCGGCATCAATAGTAGTCTGAGCTGCAGTCACTGTCGATGAGTCATAGGTAACGCTTGAGATATAGGCGGTAAATGTGGCGCTGTCAGTAAACGTTGCAATGTTATCGGCGCAGTAGTCGGAAACTGCTACTTTGTTATTGAACTGATCCTGGGCATTACCGGCATTCTCCGTAGCCTGGGCAGCTGTGATCAGGGCTGCGACCATCTCACCTCTGCTCTTACCGGCTGCAAGTTCGGCAACCCAGTAATCTTGTCCATCCGGATCATCGGCATAGGCTTTTCCAAGGGTATTGGTGTAGATGTGAGCAACAAATGCAGCGTCTGTATCCAGGCTTGAGCCAAAATACGTGGATGCAGCATCGGTGGCCAGCATTACGTTAGCAGTAGAGACGATGTCAGCCTGATCGGTTTGCCAGTAAGTATTCCCATCGCCTTCTGACGCCCTTCCGAAAATAGATACATAGAGTTGGGAAACCTGAGTTTGTGTTAATGCCATTCTTCTTTCTCCTTAAGGATGTTTTAATAATTCTGGTGATCTGCTCCGAACCATTCGTTGCATGTCCCCATCAAACAGGTGCACCTATCTAAAGTTAACACTTATTGCAAGCAATTAACCCGATTCAGTCACCGACTAACAAAATATAATTATGTTTTACTTAACATACTTTTTTTGAAATTCATTAACTAAATACTGTAAGTTATATCACATTAAAAAAAATAGTGTAAATAATTATTTCATTTCTGTTTTGTTTTTTTAATGAATTATTCAGGGTAATTAAAAGCTATTCACTCTCATCAATCCTGCTGACGGCACAGGGCTTGCCGAGCTACTTTACTTCACAGTCAAAATACCAGGCGTCATAATCAAGACTTATTGCTCCGCTGGTTGCCGCCCTGGCTTCCACATCTTCACTGAACTGAATGTCATACCACTGGCAGATCCTGATAACCCTCAGGCTCTCAGGAGTTGACAGACAATAGACACCTTCTTTCCCTGTTATGACCGGGTAATTCCCTGAAGGAAAATAAATTTGCATCACTTCCCCACTTAATCCCTCGCCATAATCATACGTATCATTGCCATTCAAATCTGAATAGAGATGACCGCATTGAATGAATTCACTATCAACATTAATTGCATCTACGGGTCGAGCAACGACAATTGTCAGGGCATATATATTATACTGAAAGCCATTGATAGCGATTGTTCCGCTTTCCATGGCAATTCCTGCTTCTTCAACTTTCGTATCCAGCAGGGACGTGACGCTTTCAGATGCTTGATTAAATGCCTTTAAAAGAAGGGTGTCCAGCATTTCACTGCCGGCCTGATCCGCCTGGATGAAAAACTCAAAGGCCATGGCGCCGATTTCCTCTCTGACCAAATCGGCCTGGTAACCGGTGGCAGCCACTCGATCTACGGACGTTTCACCATCAGGACTTGTAGATGTAAAATAATTGAGGTCGATCATATCGCGGCAATGCTCAACAGCCGCTTCATTAAGTTGATCATTGGGAGATAACGGAGCCAGGGACCTGTCCCAGGCCACGGCCGTTTCAACAGGAAGTGATTGCCGGAGTGAGTTAGAATTAAGCCCCAGACGCTCCGCTTCAGTCCATGGATTGTAGCGGGCAACATTGATTCTCTCCAATATTGCCTGCTCCAGACTCAAGGAATCCTGGTCTGAAGCCGCAGAGATTGTCGGCACGAAGAGAAGAATTAAAAAAAATATCCGGCTGATTTTTTTCATTGATTTTCCAAGTACTGGTCTATGAACCACGAAAAAAGGTTTTGGTAAACAAATCGCTTTCAAACAAAGCAATGAATATGCCATTGAAGTGTTCATTGGCAGATTACGAGATGCATCTTTCGAATTATGATTACCTCTGACGTCAAGCCAGCCTTGCACGGACATGGGAACTTACTGACAATTGCAAAAAATACAAGCTGTTACAAGTCATTCCCGCCTGCGCAGGAATCCAGGCGACTTTGCAAATGCCTCTGGTTTCCCACCTGCGCGGGAATGACTTTCGGACTGGATGGGGTTCTGGCCGGACTCTTATTGTGACAGTATATAGGGCGCCATGGTCAGATTTAACCATTTGCCAAAGACAGAGTGGCTAAATATGACCAATCCCGATCCAATACCTACTGGAAAAGTGATTACCAACGTATTTCAGCCGGCACAAAGAGAGTTCTTAGTTTTTCCTGTCATCTCGGTGTCTCACAAGCTCGCTTACCGGAACGGATGTGAGAAATCTTAATATCTGTGGTGACAGATTTCTCCCGTTGGTCGAAATGACACCATTTGCATTTTATGTCTACAAATCAACCTGTTAATGAGCCAATAATATATCATTAGCTGAAATTCGTTGGTAATCATATTTTGACGGTTTCGTAAAAACCCCCTCAACCGCCGCCGACAAGTATGTAACTTGTTGATATTGCGTTGGCGGATGGTCAGCTTGAGAGCTTTTTGCGAGACCATCATATTTTGAATTATTAATGCATTACAGTACCTGCTGCAAGACTGGCTGAGTTTCAGTGGTAATCACATTTTGTTTTCCTCCCCTCCCCTGAATCTTCCTGGAGTCTCCCTCTACGGACGCTCACATTTCAAAATAAAAATCATGATACTTTTTTTTCCATTTACACTTTCAAAATATCCGTCACAAACCTCCCAAAAGGCAGGACACGGGCCTTAGCCTCTTTCTGCATATAGTCTTTTTTCCCCCTATGAACTTGAAAAAACATGGGAATATCCGTCCGGGAGGAAAAGTAGCGTACATGCTTACTCACATCACTATCCCCGGTTTTACATTCAACGGCAAAAAGAGGCTTTCTGTTTTTTAAAACCACAAAATCAACTTCCCGCTTGTCTTTGTCCCGTAAATAACATAACTGCATTTCATCTCCGGCCGTGTCTTCATGGTAATGACAAAACTTAAGCAAATTTGAAGCGACCAGATTCTCGAACCGAGCACCCTCGGTAAGACACATTGACCAATCCCATAAGTAGAGTTTTTTGTCCTTTTTCAATGCCTTTATTTTTTTGTGACCATAGGGCGCAAGAGTAAAGCAATAATATAAATTTTCGAAAATCCGCACCCACCGATTCACAGCCTCATGTGACGCGGAGAGATCTTCCCGCAAAGAGTTAATCGACAATAATGAGCCCACCTTTTCCTGCAATAATACGGCAAGCAGGTCCAGCTGGCTGATTTCCTTCACCTGCTCAAGGCTGATAATATCTTCTTTAATTACCCTGCTGACCCGCTCACGCTGCCAACGCTTCCACTCTTTATCGGATTGATCGAGAAATGGTTCCGGAAAACCGCCAAATCGCAGAAGAGAGTCAAGATCGTCTCCTGATGGATTATTAGAAATTTCGTAGAGCGACAATGGGTGCAGCCGATAGTAATGATATCTTCCTTGCAAAGAGTCTCCACCCTTGCGGTAATAATCGAGCCTTGCCGAACCGGTTACAATAAATTTAATTGATGACCGGTGTTTATCATAAAAGCCCTTAATCAGGTTGCGCCATTCCTTAAATTTATGAATTTCGTCAAGAATGAGCAGTGGACACCCGGAAGGGATTTTACCGCTTTTCAGGGCCAGTTTATCATCAAGATAATCCCAATTCAGGTATCCCGGATTATTTTCATCACCTTGCAGAATATCCAAGGCCAATGTTGTTTTGCCGACTTGTCTTGGTCCGCCGATGAAGACCATTTTTTTTTCCAAGTCACTCACTATCGACTGCCGCAGATAACGCTTCATTGCCCAAACTCCTTCAAAATCAAGATAATTTTACATTCAACCCAATTCTATCACCTCTTTTTTTCAGGTCAACCAGAAAATTATCCCACTCCTTCTTTCATAAAGAACATCAATTGGATTAAAATTTAATCTGGTTATAATCAATTCTCAGTTAGAAATTGCCACTTTCCTGTCGTCAAGTTTTCAATACTGGATTCCCGCCTTCGCGGGAATGGCACACAAACTGTACCGTCACTCCCGCGGAGGCGGGAGTCTAGTGGTTGGCTACTGAGAATTGTATAGAGGCAAAAAATTTAATGCTCGAGAATATTAAAGTTGGGTAAGGAACAACGTCTTATTAACAAAGGGGAACTCATCTTTGGCGGCAAAGGTTTGCCACAGGACTGGCGTCAAAAATTTCAATCAGGTAGACAGTTTTTTCCCATTCCGCAAACGGAAAGCATCTACTTTTTTTTCTATAACTACAACACCAATATAGGCAATACAGGTTGATATGCTCGCAATCATAAATATATGCCATACACTGTTCCTGCTCACTGAAAAGAAATATTCAACAATCCATATCGCCAGGAAATGACTGAGGAAAACGCCGTAAGACAGTGAACCGAGCAGCCTGTTTAAAGGCAGCTTGATGGAGCTTTTTGTTACAAAAAATACAACCGGAATACCAATCAGGAGCCCCAGCAATGTCTCTTTGGTGTAGGCCGGGCTGAATGACTGTGTCACATAAAAATAAATTCCACTGATCAGAATGGCAGTCCAGAGAGTAATCGGCATCCATGTATCACAACGATCCACCTTGCCCGATTTTACAGAATTTATTTGTTGCAGAGTACTGCCCACGGCAAACATGAAAAAAATACCGGGAATCAACCTATAGCCGAAATAATCGGGTTGAACGAAAGAAAGATTGGCCAGCATATAGATACAAAATGAAATCAGGACAAATCCCATCCTCACCCTTTTAAAGACAATGGTCAGAGGCAGCAGCATATAGGCCTGCAATTCAGCTCCAAGAGACCAGGCTTGCGGAATAAGGCACCACTCAGGGTCGCTCAGAATAGTACTGTCAAAGTACATATAGTAATTGAGCGGAATAATCAGCAGATTGTTAATCACCTTTATGCAGCTGACATGGGGAGCGCCAAAGGATGTAAAAAAGAGAAACAGAGCTGTCAGGAAGGCCACATAAAAATATAATGGAAAGATCCTCAGGAACCTGTCCTTACAAAATTTCAGGTATTGGCCTTTTGCCGCTGGAATAATGTCACGGAGAAGATGAGAGACGACATAGCCGGCCAGTATATAAAAAACAACCACGGCTATGACCCCGGGGTTCAGCCCATGAAAACCAATACCCATGTGGGAAATGAGAACTAAAAAAGCCAGGAAGAATCTAAGGTAGCCAGTCATGGTTAAAAAAAGGAATACAAAATAGAGTAAGAGAAAAGAGGAAGCAGCTTATTCATCAACAATAATTTGAGATGAAAATCCCGTTAACTGAATAGATTGATTGATAGTATCAATGGCAAAAGGGTCATTTTGCAGCGAGTCAAGGTAGTTGAGTGTTTCCTGTGTTGCTGCGTCATCGTTTGTTACCGCCGAAAGTATGTTTACAGAAGCAAGGTAGGCCGGATCATTCTGGATATCCTGTGTATTTATGATATTTGTCTGTATTGAAAGGTTATCAAGGTAAGCCTTGCTCACCTCTATCTTGTTAATAAATGTATCCTGTCTTTTTTGTCCTTCAACATACTCAGCGTAAGACAGATCTGCGAAAGCCTCACCTTGCAGGTTTACACTGAGGGTTGCATCCACGAACCGGGCAACCAGTTCCGCCCTGCTTACTCCTTTGTCAAGAAGACTTTTCCAATTGGCGACCCCTGCGGCATCACCTTGGCTGCCCAAAACATTTGTATAAAGTTTCTCTACGAAACTTTGGTTATCCGTGTTGGCATAAAGCGAGGTAAAGACAAAGTGCTGGGCAAAATTTTCAGCAATTTCCCTCGAGATATCGGACTGTTGAGACAACTCATCTGCTTTATCCTGCCAATACGTCAATCCCTGCAGATCAGGAGCTCTATCAAAAAAGGCTATATAGAGACCTATGATCTTTTCCGTGATAGTCGGAGGAGTCGGCGGGGGGGCAGGGAGAGAACTATTATTCAAGGAAATCCACTCTGAGATATTGTCGGTTATCTGCCCAGTCAAGGCAAGCACTCCATTGCTGTCAGGGAAGTAACTATGAAATGAAACAACACCAACGACCTCGTCATCACCGCTGTCAGGGTCCGAATAAAGAACAGGGCTGCCGCTTTGACCGAAATAGGTGTCAAGATCATCCATAAAGAGCAAAACATTATCATAAATGATTGCATCCGGTGTGCCCGTAACTCCGTAAAGCCAGTTACCGTAATCCTTGTCGCCGGGATAACCAAAGGATGTCACGGTCTGGCCGCTTACAATATCCTCCAACGGAGAATACGCCCCAAAAGGCAACCAGCCTGACTCAAAGCCGATCGGTTCATTTAAAGATATGACTCCATAATCATAAGCAAAGCGCTCGGCAACGGTCCAACCGGTGGTGGTATAGATATTGTCGGCATAAACTGAAGAAAACGGTTCATATAAACCAAACTTTGCCGGTGTCACTTTGACGCTTTCAGCAAAACCCAGGTGCTCATGGCTATAAAATACATGGGCAGCAGTAAGCACATCGTTTGAGCCGATCATGACACCGCTTCCCTGAAGCCTTGCACCATCAGCAAAAGAAGAAATAATGTGCACGAAATTTCCGGAAAATGCTGTGGAATCAGAAGATATGCGTACTCTGTCGTCTATACCAAAAATCATTTATCACCATGAAGAACATTTATCACAACCAATAAAATTTATTTTACCACAAAAACACAAAGTCACGAAGAACTTCACAAGAACAATATGTTACTTTGTGTCTTTGTGTCTTTGTGGTAATGAAACTATTCAGCAAGAGCAAAGAATTCCCCTTGCCTCCAGAGTTTAACTGTTCAGCGGTTGGCTTCTGTGTCATCTCGACCGCTTCATCCGTGTCCACTCAACCGCTTCATCCGTGTCATCTCGACCGCAGGGAGAGATCTTGAAGCCTCCATATTAAAGATTCCTCACATCCGTTCGGAATGACAGGGGAGTGTGTTCGGAATGACAGGAGGATACCTTCGGAACGACAGGAATGAACGTTCGGAATGACAAGAGGATACCTTCGGAATGGCAGGAAAGAGTGGGCGAATGACGCTTAATGCAATTCTGCAAGAGGCTCTTTTTTATCAACATATCCTGTTAAATTTGACGGTTTCGTAAAAACCCTCTCAACCGCCGCCGGAACGTGTGTAACTTGTTGATATTGCGTTGGCGGATGGTCAGCTTCAGGACTTTTTGCGAGATTGTCAAATTTGAGACATTAATCCATTATCCATATCCGCCTTTAACATATTGTTGAGTTGGCTGCCCAATATCTGCCAGTCATGCCTTTCAAGCCAGGTTTGCTGTCGCGCCTTGATTTCCTTGAGCTGTACCTTATCGCGCAACATATTCCTGATTCCTTCCGCTATATCTTCAGGGGTGGTTCCAGGCAGTGTATAAACTACGTCGGCAACATCCTCGAAGATGGCAAGCGGCGTGGTTGCAACCGGGCGTCCTGTTGCCAGACCATTCCTGACCGAGGCACTGCTGGATTCCTGGGTGTCCTGACATGGAAATACAATCACCTCTGCCTGAGAAAGCTTTTGGTGAATTTTTTCCTCGGCAAGATAGTCGTTGACCATCGTAATATCACTGTTATATGGGCTTTGCTCAATTTCCTGCATGCACAGACAGCGCTCATTTTCGGAAATTCCGGCTGGATAGAGGGCATTTAAAAGAAGCAGTCTCAATTCCGGATCATTTGAACGTAAAATTTCAAATGCCTTAATCAACTCCCTTATCCCTTTATGGGGAAGCATGAATCCATATGTGGCGATGAGCTTTTCTTGTCGCGGTGTCTTCTCTAGCGGAGGTTTAACGCTCACGCCATGGGGGAAAATGCCTACATTGTCAACAAGACCCAATTCCTTCAGAAAGTTGAGGTCGTGAATAGAATGGACAAAGAGCCGTTCTACACCTTGTAATGCATAATTTATAGTTGCAAGTGACTTTGGCTCATGCGGCGGTTTGACATCAGCAGTAGAGTGAAGAAAAAGGTAACAATGTACATCAAGGGAATGAAGTTCAAGCAGTAACTCCGCCAGAGCCTGAAGCTTAAAAAAACTGAAATTAAATTGAATGACAATTGACGTCAATTTCTGGTTAATGATTACCTGGCGAAGCATATGCAGGTTTTCATCCTCTCCTCCGGCATGCCAGCACCGCAGTACATTGGGGTGATCAGGTTTTGTGCGTTGTTGGCTGTGACCGGCAAGAATCAAAAACTCTGCAGATGGAAGCGCGTTAATCAGGTTTTCCGAGTAAGAAGCTATGCCGCACCGGCAGTTCCATGTCGTCACCCAGCCAATGCGCGGACAGGATTCCGGACAAACCTGTTGATCAAGCTTGCTTACTGCACGACGCAACCTCTTTGCCACCTGGAGCCAGGTGAAATGTCGACTTATATTTTCTGCGGCCCGATCCGTTTTTTTCTTTATTTCCAGAGGAGTAAGAGTTGGCAACAGTTCCATCTTCATCACAAGATCATCAAGATCAGGTTCAGCCCAGACGGAATCAGAAAGCTGCATATGGGTTTGGGCCCGTTTAAATTTATAGTCAAGCAACCATGCTGTTTCCGAAGTACAGAAATCGATCTGCCCCCCATAACCTGTGGTAACAACCGGCAAATGAAACAACATAGCTTCTGCCATCGGCAATCCAAACCCCTCTCCACGACTCGGAGCAACAAGAAGATCACTTTGCTGATACAGAGAAACCATCTGACCGGGAGTAAATTCCTCGTCAACCAGTATAATTTTCTTATTTCCACCTCCCAGCTGAGGACTGAATGTATATGACGAACTTTTTTTCCAGCCAAGTTCGTTAAGTTGCCGGCAAATTGTGTTATGCGGGTTTGGAAATGTCTTTATTATGAGGGTAACTTGAGCAGCGTCATCATAGGCTGACATGAATGCCCGCAGAAGAAGACCAATCCCCTTGCGAGGAAAACAGGAAGATATATGGAGCAGAGTGTACCCTTGCGGGACTGTAAAAGGCAGGGGTTCCGCTTTGACATCCAGCAGATGATCAACGCCAATCCCGACAGACGCGAGAGGCACTGTAACACCGTTATCCTTCAAGGTCTTCGTTACATACTCAGACATGGTTGCGATCAGGTGCAGGTGACGATTAAACGACGCAACCCACGATTGCGGGAATCGTGACTCTTCCCATCCATAAGGGCCTAGTACTTTTCTCTCTCCGGTCATTCCCGTCACCCTGGGAGGGTAAAGGTTACGAATTGCCACATTTGCTTTCGACAAGCGGAGTCCGACGTCCCAAAACTCTTTAATTTCAGGATAGACTTTAAGAAATTGCCGATCCGGCTGATAATCGCCTCCTCCCTCTGTTGAAAAAAGTTCTACCTGCATTCCTGTTTTTTTGAATGCTGTTGCCAGCTCCCGATTCACCAAAGCAAGGCTGTAATTGCTGTCAAACGGTCCTTCTATTCTTACCCGGCTGGGATGTTTTCCATTTTCATGAACTGTTTTTCCCTGTAATGGCCGATGTTGTATGGAGCCAGGAGTTAATCCTTCAAGAAAGTCCTGCAGTTGCCTCGTCAATACCTCCAGGTTAAAACGCCTCAGATTCTGTCGACCACTCATGGCCAGCCGGTAACGCCATTCCGGCTGCTCGATTAAGCGCCGCCATACGGCAGCGACATCTCCGGCATTTTTGTGAGATATCAGCAGACCACTGCCGGCTAGAGTATGCCGAATATTACTGCTGTCGTAGGCCACAACAGGCAGTCCCGCACTTGAAGCCTCGATGAGAGGAATACCAAAACCTTCATGGTCACTGAGGCACACAAAGAGATCAGCTGCTCGATAATAGCCCCAGAGTTCCTGATCGCTGACCCGTCCTGTGAGATACACCTTTTCCTGCAATTGATAATAGGCAATCAGTTCCTGCAGGTATTTATGGTAGTCAGAACTGCTGATTCCTCCAACGCAAAAAAGCCGGGCATTGTTATCATTCAGTTCATAAAATGCATGAATAAGATCATGCTGACATTTATTTTCCGCGATCCTGCCGACAAAGAGCAGATTGAATGTTTTTTCATGCTGCTTTTGTATTTTTGGATCCGCTATGGTTTCAACTTTATAATCATAATCCGCCAAAAGCGGGATGGTATGAATATTCTTGAACCCAAATCCCTTCAGCTCCTCTCTGTTGTACTCAGAGATCGCGACTATGGCTGAAAACGCATCACGCCAACCTTCTAATTGTTGTCGTCCAAGTTCAGTGGCATTTTTATGCGGGGTGCCCTCATTGAAATAATGGGACGGGGTGATGTTGTGGTAAATCATGACAAGACGGTCGCGCAGGCCAAGAAACCACTCTGGATGAGGCTGGGCAACAGCATGATGAATGAAGAGAATGTTTTCCCCATGATCGAGGTAGGCTTCCCGGGGATGAACCTGTTCCTTCAAATCAGGATGAATATTATCAGAGTAAATTTCCGATTTATAACCGAGACTCGCCAGAATTTTTTTTATAAAAAAAAGGCTGCCGCTGACGCCATCACCCAGAGTTATAGAAGGGGTATATTGATGGATGGCGGGTATCATTTTTTAGACGGTTATTTTTTTGCCAATAATCACATAATCCTGGGCGCCGTAGATTAAATGATTAAAGCGGCGTGTCAAATCGCTGTCTTCAGGAAGACGCATCTCCTTTGGAAAAGGATGCATAGGATGCACCTCAATTTCAGCAAAACCATGATATTTGAGAAGGTGCTCTGTGAGTTCTTTGGGAATTGGTTTTTTATGGGTTGGATCCCGATAAAACATATTAGTGGCCACGATGAGATTGTCCGGGTTCGGCGTCTCCAGGACAACTATTCCGCCGTGATTCAATGTTCGAAAAATTTCCGCCATGAATACACTCAACTGCTCAAAAGGCAGGTGTTCAATGACATGATAGGCAGTAACCAAATCAAGGCTTTGGTCCGGTTGTTTTTGCAACCACTCTATTACGTTTCCCTGTTCCGCATTCAACCCGTGGGCCCGGCATTCGGCGACCATTGAAGAGTTGAAGTCAATTCCCCTCGTGTCGAAACAACATTGAGACAATAACTGTAACCACTCCCCCCTGCCGCAGCCTAAATCCACGGCTTTCAATTCTTTGGTTTTCGCAAGAAGTGGCTTTACAAAATCAATATACGCTTCATAGCGAGTCAGTATAGCGTCACGGCTTCCCCGGTAACTCTCCTCAAGGGCAAGATAATACTGATCAATGCCATGGGTGGAAAGAGACTCCAACTTATCAGTGACACTCTCTTTATTTTCAGCTAAACGCAGCTCCTGGCGGGCATCAAAGAAAAACTGATCAAGTCGGCGTTGCTGGGCCTGGGCCTCCATGTGCTGAAAATGAATTACCTCGGACTTGATCTGTTCAGCGTACTGCGGCAGGATCTGCAACTGCCTTTGCAGATCGGAGAGCTGATGATTGTGGGAAGACAGTTTATTTTGTAAATCAAAAATGAGATCATCAAACAAAAACGGATTTTGTAACATGGTGGAACGAGACAAATTACGCATTGACCTCAGCCACGATCGAATATCATGCCGTTTCTTCCACATGTAGGTTTTAATTTTTTCCAGCCGCGTCAGTTGAACCTCTTTGGACTTGCTTTGGGCCGCTTCCGCAGAAAGCAAAAAATCAACAACGACAGCTTCTCGTGAAGTACCCATTTTCAACCTGGCCAGAGAAGATTTCAACCCAGCAGGGTCAGGCAGTCTTCCCAGAATCAGACGGTAGGCTTCTTCTATAAAAAGATCATCAGCTTCAAGCTGCAGAAGGTGAGCAAGTAATTCTTTTTTATTCATGAACATTACATGACCGACAACCAGTGTCATGTCAAATGCCTTTTGACGCATGCTGTAGGTCGGGAAACCCTTCCCGACACTGAATAGTCGCCATGGGTATGGCGACCAACACAACAATTGAGGCTTGACTTGACACAAGGAGGTTGTCCGAGAATGACCTTTTTCCCCAACTCTTCGTTATTTTGAAAAAATAATGCTCGTAATATCAAATATATGACTGCGCTTATTTTTTCAAAATGCCTCGATTTGAGAAAAAATTTCTATTCTCGGACAACCTCCTAGTCGGTTTATCCCATTTTTCTTATTTTTTCATAAAGCATGTCACTGCTTTCCGCCCAACTAAGCCATCTGTATTGTTCATCAACCATTGGCACGTTGCCAAAACCGTTTTCCTCAATATCTTCTATTATATTCATCAAATCTTCGGGGTTGGAGATGTCACAATAGCCTATATTGTCGCCTCCTATTTCTCTGTGAATCGGTGTGTCGCCGGCGATAACAGGAAGCTTTTTCTCCAGACTTTCTATGATCGGCAAACCGAACCCTTCCACAAAGGAAGGGAAGAGAAGGGCCTTGGCATGGCTGTAACAATATTCCAGCTCATTATCGTTAATGTTCTGCCAGTGAAAAAGCCTTTTATTGTACTGTTTATGTTTTTGCATTCTTGCCATAAAGGAATCGACTTTCCACCCAATACGCCCGACAAAAAACAGGTTAACATCAACACCCTTTTCCCACAGCTTGTCAAATGCGTCCAGAAGATAGGCGTGATTTTTCCTTGGCTCTATTGTTGACACAATGAAATATGTCGGCCGTTTTTGATATTCATTTTTCAGGTCAACACGAATATCCTGCCCTTCAATGTCTCTATGTTTAAAATCAGCGCCTAAGTAAAAGTAGTCAAATTTATCTCTGTCTATCTTGTTCGGCAGGCAGTCATCCATAAATTTTTTCAGGTCATCTCGAACTGTTTTGGAAATAGCTATGTATCCATCAACGTAGCCTTCCGACGCCATAAACCACTTTTTAAAAACTTCTGCGAGATAATCATCGCAAAATTGCGGATGCGTTATAGGGATAAGGTCATATATAACAGCAACAACCTTGTTCCCATGCTCTTTGAATTTCTTGACGCTGGGCCATATATCCGAGTACCAGGTTGAATCCAGCAACAAAAGAATATCATCCTGATTAATCATAGAAAAGGGATCGCTTTCTTCCGATATGGATTTTTTTTTTCTTTTACGACCAGTTATGAAACGTAGAGGATCTAAAATAATCTTGTCAACTATGAATCCCAATCCGAATGTACTTCTTGGAGCAAATAAAAACTTACTTATACGTTCATTGTTACCGAAAAGAGCATCCAGAAAAACTCTTCCGGTACGGTACACATTTTCAAAATAAATATGTAACCGCAGCTTTATACTTGGCTTCGTAACTGAAGGGGAATCTTGAGGACCTTTATCGTAAAGATCGGCGGTATCAAGCACATCGAATGCGCCATGGGAAATACTGACCGGAATGACCTTTATTCCATGTTTCGTTTCAAGGAATTCCGTTTGTTCCAAAAAGCTGCGCACTACACGTTGAATCCCGGTATTGAGATAGGCGTGGTCCCGCAGATAAGAGCAGTCTACAAAAAGAGTTGTCATTTATAAATTTCTTGTTTTCAGTGGTAATTATGCCGGGCCGTGCAAACTTATTTGACCGCCAGAATAGAATACGCCAGACAGAGATTTTTGAATTCCTGAGAATAAATAAATCCATCCAACACTGTATCTCTGCCGGTCCCGCTATCCAGCTGAATCAGCCAACTGTTGTATCCGCTCTGGTCCGGCTCCCTGTTGAAAAAGGCGGAATAAAGTACCTGAAGATATGACTCATTATCAAGTTGCTGATTTGTAAATTCTTCACTGAAGATAAAGCCCACGGCAACATCCGCTCCGGCACGCGTACCTGAATATAAGCTGTCTGTCCAATAATTAAGTCCCAAGGCATCGGCACTGCGGCCTAAAACTACCTGATAAAAACGGCTGACAAAATCTGAGATATTGGTCAATGACTGATGAAATTGATAACGCCCATAACTGAGGGCGCTTAATGTTACATCATCCGGTGCAGTCCATCTGGATACAACAGCTTGGTCCTTTGATGAAGTGTTGCCTCCGCTAATCAGATCAATTTTATAATCACCATCAATATCTTTTGCGGCTGCTGCCCCCTTGAACATTTCAAAGATATATTCAGTTGAATCAGACTGAGTAATTTGCGTGCCTTCACTATCAACAATCACCAGTTGGGCTCCCTGTGAAACAATAATTTCAAGCTTGCCGTCATCGTCAAGGTCTACTGCTATCGGCGCGCCGAAGATAGGATTTCCTGTAACGGCCGGAATTGTTCTGGTCTGGGTCGCGAATATTTGGCTGCCGGTATTGTCCCATCCGTACAGATAGCCTTCAAGTGTAGCCGCTACAATTTCCATATTCCCGTCGTTATCAATATCTGCGACAAGTGGTGTGGCAAATGTCCGACCGATTGTAGTTAACAAAAATTTAGATTCGCCGTTATGTTCCCAAACTCGAATATATGACCCTCTACTATCATGAAAATAATTGCCCGTGCCGTAAACAATTTCCAGCATACCATCGCCATCAAGGTCGGCGGTGACAGGACTACTCCATAATGCCTGTTCCTCATATTTTCCCCGGAGCATCGTATAGGAAGGGTTCCCCACAGGTTGATCAAAACCGGAAATATTCTGCGTGCCGTTTGCAGAAACAACATGAAAAATTCCCCCCGTAGAGGTGCCGGCATCTGAGTTTTCTGTTATGTCTGCAGAAACCAGGATCTCAAATTGTCCATCGCCATTGAGATCTGCAATTTTGGGGGTAGCCCATATGGTATCAGCTAGATTAACCTGTACTTTCGCAATGCCTGTTTCAGCATCCAGAATCCAAAGTTGTCGGTCCCACCCTCCATATATAACTTCTCTTTTACCATCTCTATCAATATCAAAAACGACTGGTGAACCATAAACCCCATCGGGACGATTATCACCTGTGTTCAAAGTTCCACCAATTTGATCAAGGCTTTGGTGGAACCAAAGAATTTCTCCATTGGCGTCTAGTGCATAAACACCTCCCATGTCACCAGGCTGTCCGGAGACATCTGCTCCGACTTCTCCCTGGGTGTCCCCACCAACACCGACAATAATATCAATGCTGTTATCATTGTTTATATCGGCGAATACGGGTGAAGTAGTGACCGAGGTTGTTTGGTAAATTATCCCTGTCTGGCTGTCAGCCCCGCTGATAGCGGGGAAAGACTTGCTCCACTTAATGTCTCCGTTTGCTTCAAGACAAACCAGAGCCGCCGGCCTTATTTCGTTATATGAACTGTCCAACCCCTTACTGGTACCTACAAAAATTTCATCCTCTCCATCAGAATCAATATCATAGAGAGAAACCGAGGCATTTCTGATCGGACCGAAATTAAGTGTTTTTGACCAAGTAGAAGATGGAACGCTAATCGTTAGCGAATAGCTCGTAGTGGAATATGACACGGTTGAATATATTTCAAGATAATAAGTAGTGCTGGTCGATGTTTGATAGGTAAAACTCTCAGTTCCACTTTCGAAATCAGCAGCGACTATTTGGAAATTCCCATTGTACAACACCATATTAACATCAGTGCCATTCGCAGGAGTCATTGAAAATTCCAACAATCCAGGATTAACCTCAATAGCAAACCAGTCATTGCCGTTTCCGCTAATTTGATAAGTTCCGGAAGTTAAAGTTTGGGCTTGATCTGAAGTATCATTAGGCTCATAATCAGCCGCCCATGTTTGTGCGTTCCAATTAATGGAAATGACAGCTAAAGCTAATCCCACTACTATTTGATTAATAATTTTCCTGTAACTCATAAAGCTTACTCCTTCAAAATGTCTGGGTCCTTAGAAAAAAAGACCCCTAACGGAAGCTATCAAAAGGTTGGCAACTTAATAATTTCTGATTACCACTGAAACTCAGCCAGTCTTGCAGCAGGTACTGTAATGCATTAATAATTCAAAAAAATACTGTCTACGCTAAAGTCGTTCCCGCGAAAGCGGGAACCCAGAGTAGTTGGCCAGTCCGCCTAGATTCCCGCTTTCGCGGGAATGACGTATAAAAAGGCTGACGATGAGTGGTAATCATATAATAATTTAAGTTCACTGTGGTTTTCTGCAACGATACGCCAAAATATAACTTTTCCGTATATCACTGTAAATGCCACTATTTTTACTAGGTTCCTCCATTGTGAATTTTTTTGTCTTATGAGCGTTCGGCATATAATTCATTCCAAAAGATTGAATTTCGACAAACCCGGCTTTTAGTATTTTCGAAAAGAGAACATCATGAGTGTACTCAACCTTATGATCGGGATCGATAAATTCACTTTGTTGCAGCCTGGTACTTTCCCCATTAGGAGTGTCGATGCAGAGATATCCTCCTGGTCGCAGAATGCGCATGCACTCGGACAAAACAATGTCCGCATTTTCCTGGCTAATATGTTCAATTGATTGGCCGGAATTTACAAAATCTATAGAATTATCATCAAAACATGACAAATCCGTCATTGACGAATAAACGTATTCAACCGGCCCTTTATCGGTTAGACATTTTTCATAGATCTCGTATCCGTCTGAATAAAGTTTAATACGATCATCAAGAGGAAGATCAATGATATATAGTTTCTTAAATGTATAAGGGTATCCCATCAGAACGATAGCACCCCGAGGATCCCCTTTTGCACTTCCTCCTAAGTCGACTATGACATCGGCCTTTGGAAAGGACTTTACCCATTGTATGCGACTATGGTGTATAGACCCTCCTAACCCGGCTGGATGTCTGTTTAAGAATTCAGCGCTTCCCGCCAAAGTATCCAGGAACTGGTCTCTGCTCATTTCTCCACTTGCTAATTTATTCAGATAGAATTCTTTTCCTTCTTTATCAGGATCTCGTCTCATGATGAGCTGATAAGCCATATCAACAAAAGCAGAATTACTCATTGCTGTGAATCTATGCCGATCCCTAATATTTCGGATTTTATTCTGGATTTTAATGAGAATGTGGCGATGTTTATTTAACATAATAACTTTTATTGCCCCATTTTGGGAGGGTTCCCCCACCGTTAGACGGCAGCTTTTGCCTGGTTGATGTAATTATTCATAGACTGCTTATTCTGTAGGGGTGATTCGAATAACTCATACAGAAATTTTTCCCGGTCATTGCTTTTCAATGGAAATTCTCGGCTCCAACCAGTTACAACCTACAAATTCACTCCTGGAACCATTGACAACATCAAAGATCAAAGCCAAATCTCTCCATTGATAATTGGTCTGAATATGAGCATGACCTTTATGAGCGGCAACAGTGATCGAGTAGCTTCCGGTGCCGAGATTGGCTGGAAAAGTAAAGTCATAGACAATCTTCTGATCTGCCTCTACATCAACAAGCACTTGTTCACTATGGTGGGTGTTGGTACCGAACATAGTCTGCCCCAAGCGATCTTTAATCATGTAGCCAAGGACAAGTTCGGGCACGGCTTTAAGGGAATGAGCCACAAGTCGAAGAGTAACTTCTTCACCAACCTCGACAGAATCGATGGAGCGCCTACTTCGATCGAGCAGAACAATGTCTTCAAAAACAACCTCACCGGTACCGGAAACAGTTTGAGTATGGTGATCATCAAGCGGTGTCTGGCTGATGGTTGACTGTTCCGACTCGGCAATAAGGGCGTTATATAAATCCATTACCTCTTCCGGAGCGCCGTCCTTGATAATGCTTCCATTATCAATAAGAAGAACACGGTTACACAGAGCAATAATAGCACCTCTGTCATGGGAGACAAAAAGTAATGTTGTGCCCTGATTTTGGAACTGACGGATACGATCAAAACTTTTGTGTTGAAAATACGCGTCCCCTACAGACAAAGCTTCGTCAATAATTATCACATCGGGACGGAAAGAAGTGGCGACACTGAAGGCCAGTCGCATCTGCATGCCACTTGAATATGACCTGATCGGCTTGTCAAAATAATCACCTATTTCAGCAAAGGCCTCAATTTCAGGCATGGCTGCCAATATTTCATCTAAATGATACCCCATGAGCCCACAGGCATACATCACATTCTGCCTCCCGCTGAGTTCGGGATTGAATCCCATGCCAAGTTCCAGGATAGCATTAATTCTACCACTTTTAACAACTATTCCTTCAGACGCTGCGAGAGTTCCAGTAATGATTTTCAACAATGTGCTCTTGCCGGCCCCATTTCGACCGATTATGCCGATTGATTCTCCCCTTTGAACATCGAAGGTTACATTTCTAATTATCCAGTTCTCCTCAAAGGAATGTGACCCCATTCCAAACCAACCGGCAAAACGTCGAAATTCTGAAGAATAAGTGCGATAGGATTTACCGACTCCATCTATACTTAGCATGGGAGAACTCATAGGACATCCATCATGTCGGCATTGGATTTACGAAACAACACCATGGCAAAAGCAAGAATTGCCAGAGCAAAACCAAAGACAAGCAGGAGATTACTCAAGTCCGGCGCCCTTCCATAAGCGAGCACCTGCTGATAGCCTGTCACAATAGGATAAATCGGACTAAACACCATTAGTTTACGCAGCGGCTCCGGAATGATTGTAATAAAATAAACAATTGGGGTAAACCAGAAAAGAATCTGAAGAACAATGGCCACTACCTGGGCAACGTCACGAAGAAAGACGTTGAGCACCCCCAGCACTAAGCCTATCCCCAACGCCAAGCTAAGAGAAACGACAATAAGTACGGGAAGCCAGAACAGGACAAGACCGGGAATATGGCCCAACACCGAAAAAACAACGAGTGTGACCAGCAGTAAAAGACCATGATTTATCAGTGCTGAACCAACCATGATCAATGGCAGGGTAATTTTTGGGAAGGAAATTTTTTTAATCAAATGCGCATTATCAATAAAGATTGTCATGCTACGCGTGACAATCTCAACAAAGAGCCCCCAAGCGGCAACACCTGCACAGAGATAAATAGCATAGGCGAAACGATTGTCTATCCCAGGTATTTTAGCAGCCATGAGACGAGAAAGAATCAGGGCATAGATCAAGACTTGGGACAGAGGATGAATTACGCACCAGAGCCCCCCCATACGGCTACGAATAAATCGATTTTTAAAATCAGCGCGAATGGAAATTAAAATGAAATGCCTATATCCCCAGGCGGCGCGAAGTAGGTTTAACATACTTTAATCATACTCAATGACACATGATGCTGACTCTCCGTTCCATTCCCGGTTACTTAATGCGTCAACAGCGGTTTTATTATCATGTTAATAAATGGTTTCAGCAATGTCCGGTTAGAATTTTGCATCAGTATCTCAGGAGTTTAAACTTCTGGTTCCCATGGTCTCCGTGGGAACCTATACATAAATCTCCAGGGGTAAATTGATATGCATTCCCACGGTGGACCGTGGGAACGAGGTACAATATACCACAGGAAGGTCACATTTCTTACTGCAATTTCTTAACCGGACACGAGTGAAATGGTTTGTTTTAATACCGCTTACCCTGATTTTTTTCAACCCTTATTCCAAAATAAGTTGCCGAGATAACAGGGAACTGCATTATCACTTATTGTATGATCAAACCAGTGAATTTGGACTGCAAGTTATTCTTGATACAAATTTTTATTGCGATTATGGTAAAAACATTTTGCATTCAAAAAAAGGTTACTCTACGGCAAATATCACTGGAGGACGGTTTCTCTACTTTTATAGATAATTCTGTATAGATAATTAGGCAAAAGCTTTTTCATTGGACTTCTTGCATCGGAAAGGCAGTTAATTTAAATTCAATGGCAAAACTCTTTTCACTTATACAGGTGCTTTTTCCGGCCTGTCTCTTTAGTTTATTTTTTCTGCCCCCCCTTTCATCTGCAGATCAAAGTGAAATAAGTGTTGTTGTCTCCTCTCACTCCAGACCTTTTGTTGAGGCCCTGGATGGCTTTCGTTCCCATTTTAATCAGCCTGTTTCTATAAATTATGTTGATTCCAACCCCGAACTTGCCAAACACAGGGTAAGTCACGGAACATTCAATCTTATTGTCGCCATTGGTCCTGCTGCAGCAGAAATTGTCTGGTCGAACGCCGATCCAGCAACACCAAAATTAGTTCTTATGGTTCTTGATCCCGGAGAACTCTTAAAAACACAAGCCCCACTGTGTGGCGTGCACCTCAGAATACCTTTTGAAGACCAATTCCATCAGATAAATAAACGCCTGGGACCGGGAAGACGCGTCGGCGTGCTGTACACCCCGGAAGAAAATGGAACTCGAATACTTCAGGCCCGCGAGTCTGCTGCCGAGTCCGATATTATTTTCGTGCCGATGGAAGTCCATAAGAGAGGAGATGTTGTCTCTGCTCTTACCAAGGCAAAAGGTTTTATTGACACTCTTCTCTTTATTCCCGATTCAACTGTAATTTCAGAAACAATGGTTGCCTACCTCATAAAAAAAACCCTGCTTGACGGCATAGCCCCTGTGGGCTACAACCACTTTTTCATCGAAGTTGGAGGTGTTTTATCACTTAATATTAATTATGAAAAGGTAGGCTATGAAGGCGCCGAACTAGCATCCGAACGACTGGCGGGTTCAGAGTGTAAACTTTTATCGCCTCCCTTTGAAGTAGAATGGAACCAAAAGGCGTGGGATTTTGTAAATAAAGAGGCCAAAACACCATGACCGGGCTCAGTTTCCAAAAAAGGCTGCTTTTAGGTGTTTTGCTGCTTGTGCTAACCACTACTGCGACCCTTGCCTTTGTAGGAATCTTTTTTGGATCTGATTTTCTGCGTATTCGCTTTGAAGACAGAATGAATTTTCTATCCAGGTATCTTGCTCTCAACGCTGAACTTGGGATTCTTCTTGGGGACCAGACAATGCTTGAACAGCTTGCCGAAAACCTTCTTTCTGAAAGTGATGTAACAATGGTCTGGATTGAAGATGCAAGAGGAGATGTTTTGGTCAAAACCGGCTCAGACACAAAAAAACTTCGTGGGGAATCTGTTTCTCCAGTATGGCTGAATGAACAGAAAGATGATCTTGTTTTTGGACGTCATTTGTCACAGAAACAGCTTCTTGGCAAGGTGCATGTGATTTATACTACAGCCGGGATTAACACACTGCTGACTGACCTACGGAATCTTTATCTTTTTGCCGGCCTTGGTTTAGGGGGAGCCGGACTACTTATCTTCTTTTTCTTTTCACGGTCTCTAGTTGCTCCGCTTAAAGAACTCGCTGCAGCAGCAAGAGAAGTAGCTTCAGGGAACCTCGACATCAGGGTAAACGAGGGCTCAATACCTGAGACAAAACAGCTCGCAGGAGCCTTTAACAATATGCTGGCATCTCTTGCTGAGAGTAGAGTCAAACTTGAAGAAACATACCGCCAGATCACGCAACAAAAAGCACTTGCAGAAGTAGGCCATTTCGCTCTCACGGTTGCCCATGAGATAAAAAATCCGCTTGGTATAATGCGGGGAGCCCTTGATGTATTAAAAAAAAACGAGATAGACGGTGAGACCAAATCAACGATGATTTCCTATATGGAGGAGGAGATCTACCGTTTAAACAGACTCATACAGGACTTTTTAAAATTTTCTCGGCCACAGAAACCTAATTTCAGAAATGTTGACTTAAACGCCCTGCTGAAAAACCTTGTTGAGAGAAGCAAACTGGAATGGCAACAAAAAGGTGTTGCTATTAATGATAAAGTCCCTGGAGAAAAATGCGAAAGTCAGGCAGATGAAGATTTGATATCTCAGGCTATACTTAATGTGCTGAAAAACGGTTGCGAGGCATGTGATGGCAATGGGACAGTGACCATCTCAGCAAATTGTGTTGAAAAAAACTGGACACTCATACTTTCCGACACAGGAAAAGGAGTTCCTCAGGAAGCAAGGGAAAAGGCTTTCGATCCTTTCTTTACCACCAAAAGCCAAGGATCAGGACTGGGTCTGGCTTTTGTGGACCAAGTGGTCAAGGCACATGGAGGAGAAGTAACCCTTGGCGACAATAAGAACGGCGGAGCTCTTGTTAGTCTCAAAATACCGCTTACTCAAATTGCGAACAAAAACTAACCAGAGGAACACACAGTAAAAAAAGAATGTTAAACTTAGTATTTAGCAATTTAGATTCCTTAATTTCCGATTAAAAAAAATATGGCTTATATACTCATAGTAGACGATGAACCTAAAATGAGGCACATCCTTAAAATCATGCTTGATCTTAAAGGACATACTACTGATCAGGCCCAGAATGGGATTGAAGCGCTGGAAATGTTAGAGGACAGGGCTTTCGACCTTGTTATTTCCGACATAAAAATGCCGGAAATGGATGGACTTTCTCTACTTGACAGAATTCAGCATATGGAATCTCCCTGCCCGGTTATAATAATTACGGCTTTTGCCACCGTTGACTCGGCGGTCAACGCTATGAAAAGAGGAGCCGTTGATTATATAACCAAACCATTTGATGAAGAAAAAATTATCATCACTGTGGAAAAAGCCATTGGCATTTCGCGAATTCTAGCAGAAAACAGAATGCTCAAAAATGAGCTTAAAAACCAGGATGAACAAAAAGAACTTGTATGTGCATCGGAACCAATGAAAAAATTGCTGACTACGGCGGTCAAGGTAGCCAGACAACCTGATACCACAGTACTTATTACAGGCGAATCAGGCACAGGAAAGGAAGTAATCGCCAGATTTGTTCACAAAAAGAGCCCCAGAGCTGCAAAAAGATTTGTTGCGATTAACTGTGCTGCCATTTCTCCAAACCTTGTAGAAAGCACTCTTTTCGGCCATGAAAAAGGAGCCTTTACTGGTGCCGACAAAAGAAAAGAAGGCGTTTTCGAATATGCCGAAGGAGGGACCCTTTTTCTCGACGAAGTTGGAGATTTACCGCTGGAAGCCCAAGCAAAGCTCTTACGTGCCATGCAGGAAAAATCCATTCAGAGAGTGGGGGGAAACCAACAGATAAATATTGATCTACGGGTCATATGTGCCACGAACAGACAACTCATGCCATTGGTTGACGAGGGAAAATTCAGGCTGGACCTTTATTACAGGATAAATGTTTTTCCCATCCACATCCCACCTCTTCGCGAAAGAAACGAAGCCATAATTCCTCTGGCCGAGCATTTTGTCAGGAAATTCATGGATAAAACCGGTGAAAACACCCTCCTAAGTTCCGGCGCCACAAGAATACTTCTCGCACACACTTGGCCGGGCAATGTCAGAGAACTTGCCAATGCTGTGGAAAGAGCTTGTATTCTTGCCGGTGATCCACCTGTAGTGGCTGAAGATCTAACTTTTCTTGAAACCGGGTTGAAAATTTCAGAAAAAGAATCGCAATGGAAGCTGCCGAAAAATGGAATTTCACTTGAAGCCCTTGAAAGTGACTTGATTCGGCAAGCGGTTGAAATGACAGGAAACAACCAGAGTGCAGCAGCAAAACTATTAGGTCTTTCGCGATCAAAATTCAGAACGAGGGTAAAGTCGATTACGAATTACGAATTACAACATACAAATCATGAACAGAAATCAATTAAATAGGCCAGAGCATTATTGGAGATTATAAATTGACATATGCAAATCAGTGAAGAGAAGTCAATTTATGCACCTTTAATTCGTAATTTCCGGTTCGAAAAAAATATTATGCGCATTTTCTACTTACATATCTCCACCTTGCTGGCATTTTTGCTTTGGCCTGTCACCGCTTTTGCGACCGACACGTCTTTGCTTTTTGTCGGTGAAGATATCTCCCTTCTTACTATTGCGTCCAGACGTGCAGAAAGTCCTGAAAGCGCTCCGGCCATTGCCCAGGTTGTTACCAGAGAAGAGATTGAAAGAAATGGCGTCATGACACTCAGTGAAACCTTATCTCGATTACCCGGCTTCCATATGTCACCCAGCAATCCCGGCACAACCCCATACTTAAGAGGATTACCAAATAGTATACTCTTTCTCTATGACTCAGTGCATCTCACTTCAGATGCAGCAAAATCAGTTAATCCTCTCGACCTTGATCTTTCTCTGGACCATATACAGCGAATTGAAGTAATCAGAGGCCCGGGCTCAGTACTTTGGGGACCGGATGCCTTTGCTGGAATTGTTAATATTGTCCCAAGGCGGGGAAGAGATATCGATGGTTTTGAATTCAAAGCATTTGGAGGTTCTACTGACAACGAAAAAAGAGGATCCTTGAGCTGGGGGAAAAATGCCGGTCTCTGGGAGGCATTTGTATCTATAAGTGCAAGCAACCTTGAGGCGCGTAATTCCAAATATAATGTTGTCAAGTTAACAGGATCTGACGGCAGACCCGTGCCTCCTGATGAACGAATGGGCTCAGATTCAGTTGATCACTCAAAATACATGGAAGCTGTTTTCAATTTCGCATGGCAAGACTATCTTCGCTTTTCAGGTCGCTGGTCGGATACCCAAAAAGAATATATCCTTGAAGACAGGGACAAGAATCTCACATGGCCGGCTTACACAGATAAACCTATGTGGTATTTACGACTTGAAGCTGAAAAAAAATTTGAATCATCAGCTCTCAGATTAAACGGCTATTACAACCAGCTCGATGAAAAAACAAGAGAGCTTGATCTTCCGCCTCTAGATAGGGAAAGTCATGTAAGCTACACAGAATTACTCTATGACAGAGAACTTTGGGGAGCAAACGGCATGCTCACCCTAGGCACCTCTTATCGGCATAATCAGATTAACGGTGCGGAAATAACCAAAGCCTATCCCCCAGACTTCTTTGAAGCAAACAACATACTTTTCCTGCCTAATGCTCAACAAAAAGACTTCAGTACATCAATGTTCTCTGCCTTCGGACAGCTGAAACGCCATTGGAATCACTTTGATACATGGTGTGGTTTGCGTTTAACCGACCACGACGAATATGATGTTGAACTAAGTCCCAATGTCGGTTTGATCTGGTCTCCATCACTTAGCTGGAACCTTAAAATGTTGTATGGCACTTCATATCGAACACCATATGCAAGGCAACTTGTCGGCAGAGATGATCTTGAGCCGGAGGAAATTCAGAATCTGAGCGCAAGCCTTATATGGAGAGCAACGCCTGCTGTCAGATTTACAACAACAACGTTCTGGGACCAGATAAAACATCAAACCACGCAGGATCCGTATTATGGCGGCCTCTCCGACCCAACCACTCAAGATCTATATGGGTTAGAGTTTGAAGTATTATGGAAAATTGCTTCAAATGTAAGATTCCAGGCCAATGCCACAGTATTTACCCATACTGGTGATGAGGAAACGTATACTTATTATGCCTACACTCTTGATGATGGAGAATGGATACTAAAACCTTGGATTTCCTGGGACATCCCTTTTGAGACAGGACCCAAAAGCATGATGAATGCCAGTTTAAACTGGTCACCTACCATAAATACTAAGATTTCCATTAACATGAAATATGAATCATCATGGGACTATACATATGACAAGGGGAGTCAAAAGAGAAACGTCCCATCAAATCTCTTAATCGATGCAACCCTGACAGTCAGTGACTTATGGCAACCAGGAATCGACCTGCAGCTATCCATTAAAAACATACTGGATAACAGATTCGACGCAAGAGGAACTTACGGCCCCATAGATTCTACTCCTCTTAATGCCTATTTGGGAATTAAGTGGCGATTTTAACACTAACCCAACAAAAAAAACCAATGCATTACAACCTTTTGTTATTGTCTAAAAATGACTATATCGGTATTGAACAGTAGACTTCAGAATGCGCAACAGCTTGCTCAATCAGCCCAAAACACCGAATTCCTCTTCTCTTGCCGTCAAATAATTACTGACTTTGGCAAAGACAAGGATGCACTGTTAAAAGTAGGAGCTCTGTTGTTTAATTTTGGCTTCCACTCCGATGCAGCTATATGTTTTAAGCATATTTGCAACATTTCTCCAAATGATCTACGCCCTCTTGTAAATCTTGCCAATATTGCACGTGAGACAGGAGATCATTCTGAATCTCGGCGTCTTTACTCATTTCTCCTCGAAAAATTACCTGACAACAAAATTATCCGACGCAATGTTCTTGTTTCTCTTGAATATGACCCTAATGCATCTGATCTGCTTCGCAAAGAAAGAGCTGGATTGTGGGGCGAATGGGCTGTTGCTCAGGCAGGTGGGCCAATGGAGCGACCATCAATTATCCCAACAAATGGTCGCCCACTAAAAGTAGGCTATCTTTCTGCAGATTTTTGTCAACATACAGTAGGACTTTTTGTAAAAGATGTTATTGCCTCCCATGACCGTGAGCGGTTTATCCCGTATTCATACAGTGCCGGAACTATCCATGACTGGGTAACCAAGAGTATTAAAGAAAACTCTCAATTTCGTGACATTGCCCAATTCAACGATACCAAGACAGCAAATATTATCAGAGGGGATAAGATTGACATCCTTATAGATCTTTCCGGCCACACTGCCGGATCCCGCCTGACCGTTTTTGCGCTCAGACCGGCTCCTTTACAGGTGAGCTGGCTTGGCTACTTTTCCACAACAGGCTTACCTGTTATGGATGCGGTACTGCTTGATAAGTGGCATGCCCCTGAATGGATGGATAAACAGTTCATCGAACCAATTGTACGCATACCTGCAGGGCGTTTTTGCTACACCCCAGTTCCTTTCGCACCGGAAGTCGCACCACTGCCTTACATAACCAATAAGTATATTACCTTTGGTTCATTCAATAATACTGCAAAATATAATGACAGCGTTTTTAAGGTCTGGGCGAAAATTTTACGCAAAGTGAAAAACAGTCGACTCATTCTTAAATGGAAAAGTTTTAATGATGAAGGACTACAAAAGACAACCCTCAAAAAATTTGCGAGATTAGGCATTGCTTCGGAAAGGATTGAATTAAGGCCAGCTTCCTTCCATGTCAAACTATTAGAAGAATACGGAGATATTGACATAGCTCTTGACCCTTTCCCTTTCACTGGAGGATTAACAAGCTGTGAAGCACTCTATATGGGAGTTCCAATTATTACATTACCCCAAAGCCGTGTGGTGAGTCGACAGACATATGCTTTTCTTTCAACAATTGGTATTCCTGAACTGGCAGCCAATGATGAGGATAGTTATACCTTTAAAGCCGTAGATCTTGCATTTGATATTGACCGCCTATGCAAATACAGGTCAGGTCTTCGTAAAAGAATGAAAGATTCACCACTCTGCAACACAATTAATTTTACAAAGTCTTTTGAAAAAACTCTTTTGAAGATAACAAGAAATAGATTCAAAGATTGTATATGTCGCCAAAAGAAGACAAAAACAACTCGACATAGTCAATAAAAACAAAAAACAGAAAAAATTTGCAAAATCTTTTTATATTAACGATACTTAGAGAATTTTTAAGTCAAATCATTCAGACATTCTGTCTCTTAAAATAGACACAAGCAGAAATTACGAACCAAATAAATATAAATGGAAAGGACAATGCTGCAAATACTTTAACATTTTAAGTATTCTACTTAATTTTTTATAAAAAATATTCCACTCAAAAAGATAGACATTCTTCTCAAAAGAAAATTGACATGTTTTTTTTGCAACAAAAACAGAATGTTATAATAAAAACTAAAAAAATTCCCAAAAAAAAGCAAGACAGGAACAAACTTTGCTTAATAAGTTAGTTATAAAAAAACTTGTAAAAAGGCAAATCGTTCGAAAGATCGAGACGCAAAACCATCGGCCTACGTTTCTTAAACCCAGAAATAAGGTAGCGAGGTTGCCGGGTAGGATCAGCACTATACAACTGATGCTGCTAGGCATAAGCTAAAAGGTGCAAAAATGATCCGAAACAAACTTACTCATACCAAAGTCCTCATCATCATTCTCTCAATTTTCTGTATCAATACCGAATCTATTTACGCCTCCTGTGAAGCTAACTTTAGTTGGCTCCCTAACTCAGAACCCGATATTGATGGTTACAGAATTTATTATGGTACAGAAGCTGGGGTATATATTGATTATAAAGATATTGAAACACCTGTCATAGTAGATGGCAGAGTAACTGGACGTATTTCAAATTTAAATCCAGGTGAATCATATTTTTTTAGCGCAACAGCCTATAATACTGATAACCTTGAAAGTGATTTTTCCGATGAAATATCTTGGACTTGTCCCAGCGAAGTTGTAGAGGAGCCTGTTGTAGAGGAACCTGTTGTAGAGGAGCCTGTTGTAGAGGAGCCTGTTGTAGAGGAACCTGTTGTAGAGGAACCTGTTGTAGAGGAACCTGTTGTAGAGGAACCTGTTGTTGCAGCACCAGTTGTTATACCCAATGTTGTTGTTGAAGAAACTGTAGTTGAAGAGCCTGTTGGTGAGGATATTGTTGTCGAATATCTTGCTGAAGATGTTGTTGAGGAAGAAGACAATGTGGTTCAGGTTGAAAACTTTATAACGCGATTTTATGAAGAATGTCTGTATCGTTCCCCTGATATAGATGGGTTGGACACTTGGACAGAAGCATTATTAACCGGCACCTTAAGTGCAACTGTGGTAGCGGAACGTTTTATTTTTAGTAATGAATTTACAAATCTTAATACTACAAATGAAGAATTTGTGACAACATTATATAAAACTTTCTTTAATCGTGATCCGGATACTTCAGGATATGACGCTTGGGTAAATTCCTTAAACAGTGGCGAAAAAAGTCGTGAAGATGCTTTAAATGGTTTTACATCATCAACAGAGTTTAAAGCTTTATGCAATTCTTTTGGGATAACACAACAACCCCAAGGATCTCTTATAGAACAATTCGTAACCCGATTTTACGAAGAATGCCTTGGAAGACAACCAGATCAAGAAGGGTTTACAAACTGGGTTAATTCATTAGTAAACGGTTATTATACAGGCGCAGATTTAGCCGAAAAGTTCATTTTCAGTAACGAATTCGAAAATTTCAACACATCAAATGAAGAATATATTACGATTTTATACACAGCTTTTTTTAATCGTACAGCTGACACAAAAGAACTTCAAGCATGGATAAATGTATTAAATAATGGTTCTAGCCGAGAAGAAGTCCTTAATGGCTTTGTTGCTTCCAGCGAATTTATAGCTCTTTGTGATTCTTTTGGAATCCAGAATAAATAGCAAGAAAAAAAGAATTCAATACTAAAAAGCCGGTCTCGATAGAGACCGGCTTTTTAGTATTTTTATACATAACTTTTCATTCAGATCAAAAAATTACGTATCGGGAGCAGAAATATCTGAACAAGGATCACAGGCGGAACCTTTCAGTTGGAAAAACAACTTTAAACCCTTTTTCACCGTACTGGAAAATATCTTTGGCGAAAAATAACTTCCCGCCACCCTCTTGTTGATTTCAGCCAAAGTTGGATAGGGATGAATTGCCCCTGCCAGTGTGCTCAACTTTGTTTTGCCGTTTAAAATTGCCACCCACTCACTGATGAGTTCGCCGGCATGGGGACCGCAGATCTGTACACCAATGGGTTTTTCCTTTTCATCCAGGATCATTTTTATTCTACCGACCTTTTCGCCTTCAGCAAGGCTGCGGTCATTGCCATTGAACTCCTCGCTCCAGATCTGGTAATCAATACCAGCCTTCTTTGCAGCCTTTTCATTCAGACCGATACTGGCAAGCTCAGGATCGGAATAGGTGCACCAAGGCATCCAGGTATAATCCGCCTTGCGGGGCAGATGAAAAATTGCATTGCTGACAACGATGCCTCCTTCGTACCCTGCGGCATGGGTAAACTGAAAACTGCCGTTGATATCGCCGGGCGCATAGATATGTTTATGGTTGGTGCGCAGTCTGTTGTCAACGGCAATGCCTCGCTTATCATGGATGAGATCAATGTCATCAAGACCAAAACCTTCCGTGTTGGGAGAGCGGCCCAGGGCGACAAGCAGGGTATCGACCTGCAGATTTACCTCTCGCCCTTCGGCATCCGTAATATGAACCTCACGTTTTCCATTCAGGTTCCGCGTGGCATTCACCTTGGCATTGAGATAAAAGGTAACCCCTTCCTCAGCCATAACCTGCATGACAAGGTCTGCCATATCCTTATCCTCCTTACTGAGGATCTGACCGCTTCTCTGGATAACAAAAACCCTCGTTCCCAGACGATTAAAGGCCTGGGCCATTTCGATGGCAATGGGACCCGCTCCAAAAATGACCATGGCCCGGGGCAGTGAATCCAGATAGAAAATCTCCTTATTGGTGATATAAGGCGTTGTATCCAGTCCGTGAATGGGTGGGGGTGCAGGAGATGACCCTGTGGCAATAACCCAGGATTTAGCTGAGACATGTTTGCCGTTTAAGGCAACCGAATGTTCATCAATAAAACGAGGGGAACCGAATTCAACTTTGGCCCCAAGTTTACAGAAGCGCTCAACAGAATCATGTTTCTGGATGGTTGCAATGACCGACTTGATCCTTTCCCTCACCTTGGAGAAATCAACAGGTGGCACATCCAGCTCAGGCAGACCGTAACGCGTTGCCATTTTCATGGATTGATAAACCTTCGCAGATTTTATCAACGTTTTACTGGGCACACATCCAAAATGAAGACAGTCTCCTCCAAGTTCAGGCTCTTTTTCAATCAAGAGTGTTTTGGCTCCAAGTTGTGCCGCACCGGACGTAGCGGTGAGTCCGGCAGCGCCGCCACCAATTACACCAAGATCAAAATCAAATTTTGTCATTTCTCATCTCCGACTTTTGACGGTTTCGTAAAAACCCCCTCAACCGCCGCCGACAAGTATGTAACTTGTTGATATTGCGTTGGCGGATGGTCAGCTTGAGAGCTTTTTGCGAGACCATCACTTTTGACTGTATTGGTAAATAAACTTTTATTAGCGGCATCACTGCTGCCATATCAATCTTGATCCTGTCGGCATGGGGATGCCGACCTACGGTTTTTCCCTGCCCTTGATTAACTTGATAGCAACATGCAATATGCATCGTGTAGGGCGGCAAACCCTTGCCGCCTTTTCAATCTTGGGCACGTCGGCATAGGGATGCCGACCTACAATTTTTCCCTGCCCTTGATTAACTTGATAGCAACATGCGATATGCATCGTGTAGGGCGGCAAACCCTTGCTGCCTTTTCAATCTTGGGCACGTCGGCATGGGGATGCCGACCTACAATTTTTCCCTGCCCTTGATTAACTTTATGGCAACATGCAATATGCATCGTGTAGGGCGGCAAACCCTTGCCGCCTTTTCAATCTTGATCCTGTCGGCATGGGGATGCCGACCTACGGTTTTTTTCCCTGCCCTCTATTAACTTGATAGCAACATGCGATATGTATCGTGTAGGGCGGCAAACCCTTGCCGCCGTTTCCTTTGCCTATTCATAATCCAGTTTTTTGATAATTTCCGGTTCTACGGTTCCCCAATCACGGGTATACACCCCGCGTTTCGTCCACTCACTAAAAGATGAATGAGGATAATCAGCAACACACTTCACAATCTCATGTTTCACAGGATTAAAATGTATATAATCAAGATGCCTTGCAAAATCGCATTCATCTCGAATTACATGATCAAAGAATCGTTTCTGCCAGAGAGGAAACGTGGGCATAAAATAATTTTTGTCGGCAAAGGTTTGCCGACCTACGCCGACATGTTCCTTCATTCTCCATGTAACCTCCCGCTTGACCGCACTTACCACTTTGGAAAAATTGTTATTCTCCAAACATTCAAACATCCAATGAATATGGTCCGGCATTATTACATGACCATAATGTAGATATGCATGCTTCTTTTTTATGTGCCGCATTGCTTCAAGAAGGAGGTTTACTCTCGCGTCATCTACAAAAAGTTTTTGTCTTTTGTTGGTGACTATAGTTACAAAAACAGGATGATGAGCCAGATAGAACCGTCTATAATTCGGCATAAAATGCCTTTCCGGTTGTTTTTATGATTGTGTAGGGTGGTAATATATCTTTGCCGCCATATCAACCTTGGTCACGTCGGCATAGGGATGCCGACCTACGGTTCTTCCCTGCCCTTGATTAACTTTATGACAACATGCAATATGCATCGTGTAGGGCGGCAAACCCTTGCCGCCGTTTCCTTTGTCTTACCCTTTTTTCATTTTCACCCGGGCCATTATCTTCTTGACGGTAATCGGGAAAATTCCGAGTATGGCAAAGGAAATCAGCAGGCTCGGTGACAATATCCCTGAAAGTGAGTCAATTTTTGCAAGCTCCTTTCCTGCGTTCACATAAACGATGGTGCCGGGCAGCATACCGAGCTGGGAGACCCAGTAATATTGCAGCAGAGGAAGCTTTGTCACACCCATGGCAAGGTTAATGAGAAAAAAAGGAAATGCAGGAACCAGACGCATGGTAAAAAGGTAGAAGCCGCCCTCATTCTCGATGCCCCTGTTGATCGTCTCAAGTTTTTCCCCAAACTTGTTCTGCACCCAGTCTCGCAACAGAAAACGCGAAACAAAACATGCCAGTGTTGCACCGATTGTGCTGGCAAAGGAAACGATTATTGTCCCCGGAATGAGCCCGAAAAGCCCTCCTCCGGCCAGGGTCATAATGGCCGCCCCAGGCAGGGAAAGGGCTGTTACAAGAATATAAATAGCCATATAGGAGGAAATAACGAGCATCGGCTTTGCGCTGTAAAGATCCGCAAAACGATATTGGGATTGCTTGAGGTAATCCAGCGTAAGATAGTCGCCAAAACCAAACAATTTAAAGGCTGCAACAAGGACAATTATTGCAAGAACAATTGCAAGTTTCTTGGTTACATTTTTATTCATCAGTGTGAAACACCGGGCAAAGTACATTACATAGGAAATGGAAGGATTGTCGTCGTTACCATCATTGTTCCGGCGGCATGGGGATGCATACCTACGATTATTTCATATTTTGTCGTAAGCAACATGCTCGTGTAGGGCGGGAATCCCTTCCCACCATTTCCATCCTGGTCATGTCGGCAAAGGTTTGCCGACCTACGGCTTTCCGCCCTTTCACTCAGTCTTCAGTCCTCAATTTTGATTCTATGTAAACCGCAGCTCCGGTCAATGCCGCCTTGGGATTCATGATCACGGCAACAGGGATATTCCGGACAAGTCCGCTCATTTTTCCCCTTGCTTCAAAACGGCTGACAAATGCTTCCTCCTGGAGAAAAGCCAGAATGCGGGGAGCAATTCCTCCCCCCAGATAAATGCCGCCTCTTGCAAGAACCGTCACGGCAAGATTTGAGCAGGCTTCTGCTAATATTTTTACAAACAAACGAACTGTTTCCTGGCAAAGAGCACACTCTTTCTCTGAATCAAGAGCTCCTTGAACAATAACAGGAGAAGGATCACTCCTTCGAGACAAAGCATCCGCCAGCCAGACTTGTTCGGAGAAATGCTTTTCGGTTACCAAAAATCGATAAATATTCGGCAATCCCATGCCCGAGCAGAGAGATTCAAAGCTGACATGCTGGTCTGTGAAGAGAAACCCGAGGAGTTCCAGTTCAATCTGATTTCTTGGAGAAAAACCAGCATGTCCTCCCTCTGAGGCACAGGGCTGGTATCCTTCTCCAGTCCAGACGGAATAGGAAACACCAAGGCCAGTTCCTGGAGCAACTATGCCAAGTGTTCCCTGCTGGACAGCCCTGCCCTGCTTAAGCACAACGAGATCTGAAGCAGTGAGAGAAGGAATTGCACTTGCAATGGCGACAAGGTCATTTATGATAATAACCTTTTTAATCATAAACTCAGTTTCTATCTCAAGGCCGTCGATCTCCCAGGCTAAATTTGTGAGTTGCACCTTGTTGGCCAGGACAGGTCCCGCCACACCAAAACAGGCATATTGAATCGTAATTCTCTTATCATCAAGAAACTGATGGAGCAGCTCAGAAAAGGAAGCGTATTGTCTGCTTGGCAGAGTAGCTTCATACAGGGGACGAGCGTATCCTGATTTCGTATCAAAAACAGCAAGATCCGTTTTGGTACCACCCACGTCTGCGGCTAAATAATAGGACATTTTGAGTTCTGGTTCCGAATGTTAATTTTATGTTATAATCTCAGGGGAACTTGCTTTAAATCTTTTGATTTTTTAAGATAGCGATTCTGTAATGTAAGGCATGCTGTTATTTAACAATTGTTTGAGGTGAATGTCCATCATCTTTCCCCTTATAATAAAATGGGAATTCGCTTTCCAAAGAGGTTCACGCAATGAAAGGAATTATTCTGGCAGGTGGTTCGGGAACACGCCTGTTTCCCCTGACCATGTCGGTAAGCAAGCAGCTCATGCCTGTCTACGACAAGCCGATGATATATTATCCACTTTCCATGTTGATGCTGTCGGGCATTCGTGAAATACTCATCATCACGACTCCTGAAGATCAGGGACAGTTCATGCAGCTTCTGGGCGACGGCAGCCAGTGGGGCATTTCCCTGCAATATGAGGTTCAGCCCCGACCGGAGGGCCTGGCCCAGGCCTTTGTTATCGGCGAAGAATTTATCGGCTCAAGCTCAGTCTGTCTCATTCTCGGGGATAATATTTTTTACGGCCATGGACTTGCTGAAAAGCTGCAGCGCTGTGCCGCCCTTGAAAAGGGGGGCATTGTTTTCGGGTACTATGTTCGCGATCCTGAGCGTTACGGCGTGGTCTGTTTTGATGATGACGGCAGCGTTACCAGCATTGAAGAAAAGCCTAAAAAGCCCCTCTCAAACTATGCTGTCACTGGTCTCTATTTTTATGACAACGAGGTTGTCTCCATTGCCAAACAGATCACTCCTTCCAAAAGGGGTGAACTGGAAATCACTGACGTCAACAATGCCTACCTGAAACGGGGCGATCTGCATGTTGAGGTCCTGGGACGCGGTACGGCATGGCTTGATACCGGCACCCACGATTCCCTGTTCGACGCGGCAAACTTTATCAAAATTGTCGAGGAACGCCAGGGACTCAAAGTGGCTTGTCTTGAAGAAATCGCCTTTCGCATGAACTACATCACGGTCAAACAACTTGAGAAACTTGCCCGACCTCTGAAAAAGAACGGCTACGGGGAGTACCTCATGCATATTATCGAGAAACATAAAAAATGAAATTCATCCCGACCCGCATACCTGACGTTGTGCTTGTCCAACCAGATGTTTTCGGCGACACCCGCGGTTTCTTCATGGAAACCTGGGAAGCGAAAAAATTCAAGGCCGGCGGCATTGACCAGAATTTTGTCCAGGATAATCACAGCAGATCCGCGCAAGGTATTCTCAGGGGTCTGCATTACCAGATAGAACAACCCCAGGGAAAACTTGCCCGCGTCGTTGTCGGCGAGGTCTTTGATGTGGCTGTTGACCTGCGAAAAAACTCGAAAACATTCGGCCAGTGGGTTGGTGTGCATCTTTCTGCAGAAAACAAAAATATGCTCTGGGTTCCTGCCGGATTTGCCCATGGTTTCTATGTGCTCAGTGAATGGGCTGAATTTCTCTACAAGTGCACGGAATTCTATGCACCTCAGCATGAGCGGTGCATACGCTGGGATGATAAGGAACTGGCCATTGACTGGCCGCTTGTCCAAGGAAAATCTCCTATTCTTTCACCCAAGGATGAAACCGGTTCCGCCTTTAAAGATGCCGAGGTCTATCCATGAAAGTGCTTATCGCCGGAGGCAACGGGCAGCTTGGCTGGGAACTGCAGAGATCTGCGCCTTCCTGCTGGCAGGTGACGGCCCTGAAGAGGGATGTCTTTGACATATGCAATATCCAGTCGTTAGAGAAGGCGATTAAGGAGTATCAGCCGAATCTGCTTATCAATGCCGCGGCCTATACCGCAGTCGATAAGGCTGAGGAACAAAGCGAACAGGCCTTTGCCGTCAATGCCGAGGGAGCTGCAAATCTGGCCAGGATAGCCCTTGAGCACCACGTGCGTCTTTTTCATATTTCGACGGATTTCATCTTTGACGGACGCAAATCACGGCCCTATCTGCCAACAGACAAACCATCACCCCTAGGTGTTTACGGAACAAGTAAACTTGAGGGCGAACAACAGGTTCAAAAGATCCTTGGCAACAAAAGTGTCATCATCCGCACGTCCTGGGTTTATTCTTCCCATGGCAATAATTTTGTTAAAACCATGCTTCGCCTCATGCAGGAGCGTGATCAGCTTTCCATAATTTGTGATCAGATCGGCACTCCCACCTGGGCCGGCAGTCTGACTGATGCACTCTGGGCTTTTGCCGTTGATCCTTTACTGAGCGGCATTTACCACTGGACTGATGCCGGAGTGGCAAGTTGGTATGATTTTGGCGTGGCCATCTATGAAGAGGCACGTCGCATCGGTTTACTTGACAAAGTAGTCACCATTCTGCCAATCCGCACCGAGGACTACCCCCTCCCGGCCAAGCGCCCTCCATACAGTGTCCTTGACAAGACCAGCACCTGGCAAGCACTCAATCTCGCTTCATCCCACTGGCGTGTCAATTTGAGACAAATGCTTTTGGAAGTGAAGCGTGAGGGGTGAAGAGTGAGGTGAAAATGCGAAAGCATCAAAATTTGCTTGTATGGCAGAAGTCTATATCCTTGGTCAAGCTTATCTATAAGCTTACAGCTACTTTTCCTGACAACGAAAAATATGGTTTAACCGGTCAAATGCGGCGATCTGCGGTTTCAGTTCCAAGTAATATCGCAGAAGGCGCAGCAAGAAATAGCGACAAGGAATTTCTTCAGTTCCTGTATATTGCAAGAGGCTCACTCAGTGAACTTGACACCCAACTTATAATCGCTCAAGAAATTAATTACCTCAATGATTGCGTTGAGATAACTACTTTGATTAACAAAGTTTTTGGCTTGCTTGGAGGCCTTATTAATAGTCGCAAGAACAGGAAAGTATCATGACAACAGCAAACCCCTCACTCCTCACCCCTCACCCCTCACTCCTCATTACCGGAGGCGCCGGTTTTATCGGGGCTAATTTTGTTTATTACTGGTTGAAAAACCATCCCCAGGACAGGGTAGTGGTGCTTGATGCCTTGACCTATGCAGGAAACCTTGCCAGTTTGCATGGGGCTCAGGCAAATGAGCAATTTCGTTTTGTGCACGGCAGTATCACTGATCAGGATTTGGTTGAAGAAGTAATGCAGACGGAAAAAATTGACACCATTGTCCACTTTGCCGCCGAATCCCACGTCGACCGTTCCATCCACGGCCCTGATCCGTTCATAGACACCAACATCGTCGGCACCCACACCCTGCTCAAAGTGGCAAAAAAACTCTGGCTCGACTCTCCCCTCACACCTCACGCCTCACACCTCACGCACCAAAGGTTTCACCACGTGTCAACCGACGAGGTCTACGGATCACTTGAGCCCGGCGACCCGGCCTTCACGGAAACAACACCCTATGCGCCAAGTTCTCCCTATTCTGCCAGCAAGGCTGCTTCCGATCATCTGGTGCAGGCATATCATCATACCTACGGTCTGAATACGACCATCACCAACTGTTCAAATAATTACGGACCATACCAGTTCCCGGAAAAGCTTATTCCTTTGGTTATCACCAATATTCTGGAAAGTAAGGATTTGCCTATCTATGGCGACGGACTCAATGTTCGCGACTGGCTCTATGTTGATGATCATTGTCGCGGAATTGATCTTGCCATCCATGAAGGCACGCCGGGTGAAGTATATAACATTGGAGGCAACAACGAGTGGACAAATATTGACATTGTCAAACTGGTCTGCAGTCTTGTTGATGAAAATTTTGCATCTGACAGCGGGCTGCAGCAGCGTTTTCCCAATGCGCCGTTTATTAGAGGGGAAAAATCTGAGTCGCTCATAACCTATGTAAAGGATCGGCCCGGACATGACCGCAGGTACGCCATAGATGCAACAAAAACGCGAAATGAACTTGGTTACGTTCCCCAGGAAACCTTTGAAACAGGGATCAGGAAGACGATCAAGTGGTACCTGGACAATGAAGAGTGGTGGCGTCAGATCATGGATGGGAGCTATCAGGACTGGCTGGATACACAGTATGGCGATGCGTGTGAGGCGTGAGGGGTGAGGAGTGAAGAGTGAAGAGAAGTGATGAGTACAGATCAGAGCTTCTGCTGTAAAGTCATTTTATGTTTTGGCAGATATTCGAGCACTGTCTGCACAAAGGTGGCGTGACTCCAGGTAAGCGGACTCACGGAGAGCGGGTCGTTGTTGAAAGGATGTACCTGTTCCGCCATTACTCCGCTTTTAAGCGTCCTTTGACATACCCAGTTTATGATATTAAAGGCCTTTTGTAATTCCGTCGAGTTTCGGGCAAGAGCGACATACCACTGAGCCAGCCAGAGGGTGGAGATAAACCAGGGATTACCAGGCACCTTTTTTATATCATCAGTAATCTGATGATAAGGATCATCTTCATAGCGGGCCAGGCCGCCGACATTGGTTTTGATCCATAAACGTTTTCGCATGGCCTCCATTGTGGCAACAATCTTGGGGTGGTCAGGTGAGAACATGCCAAAATACCAGAGTCCCATGAGCGAGGCATCCAAGGTCATGTCCGCCTGCCGATTTTTCCTGCCCTGCCCAGTCAGAGTTCTGGCAAACCGACCTTTTTTCTCATCCCACAAGTATTTTCCCGTGGCTTCTTTCACCTCATGAGCCGCATTCCGATATTTCTTCGCAAGATCAACCTGACCAAAGGCCTGGGCAAATTTCGATGCAGCCTCAAGCCCCGCCCAGACAGCACCCACTGTCCAGCCATGCACACCTCGTCGCTCTTCCCATAAATCCCAGGAAGGAAGAGGCAAGCCGCTATCTTCATCGCGGTAATCATGCATCCAGTTGGCAGCCCGGATGATCAGCCCCCGATAATGGAGCTTGATAAATTCAATATCCCGAAAACGGTCAAAATGCTTCCACAAGGCCCAGATGACAAGCGCTGTTTCATCCTCCTGCACCGGCAGCAGCCTTTCACCATTTCTGTACCAGCCGTGCCAGGATGAAGCAAGCGACCCGTCGGGATTATATTTGTGCAGCAGATAGCCTTCATCGGTAATGGCCTGATGGCAGAAACGGAAAAAACGCCGGGTTATTTCCGGGTAGCCTGCATCTATCAGGGCCGAGGCAACCAATGCACCATCCCTTGGCCACATGTAGGAATATGTGTCGTTATTAAACCCGGCAATATCAAAATCATTGGCAGCCAGTATTGCGCCGTTGTTATCGATCTGACTTCGAAGGATAAGCAGGCTGCGGCGATACTGTTTTTCGATATCATCTGGAAGCATGTTCATGTTGTCATGCTCCTTGTTTGACCAGAGCCGCCAGTAATCATCCGTCCTGATCAGGTAGGAATCGGCCCCCCTTTTACAGAGATTTCGCTTGATACACATGACCTGTTCATAATCTTCGCCAACGGCAAGCCAGTACCACCCTTCCTCCTTCCCGCGGGCCGGAACCTGAAGGTGCAGGGCGATGACGGAATCAACACTGCCCTGGGCCACCGGATTGCCTGAAAGGACTCCGTCTTCAGCATCAATCCAGGTTCCGACCTTATCATCTCCTCCCTTAAGCCCCACTGCCCACTGATCGAGTCTGGCGTAGCTGCACTCCTGCGGGTTGCCGCTCGCTGTGCCGACCATGAACCAACGCTTTCCCTTATAGTGAAAAAGAGACGTTTTCTCAGGCTCATAATAGGCTGAATCACCAACCGCATGACCGCCTATACGAAAATCCTGCCCGAAAAAAAGACGGACTTCGCGCTTTTGGGAGGCCGGATTATGAACAATGATTTTTTTGAGATACAAATTGATATGAAAATCAACAACGTCATGGCAGACGATTTCAAGGTTGAGCTCAGGGTGAAAAAGCCGCACATCGGTGACAAGGGTATTGTCAAGATAGGAAAGCGAACGCTGCCAGCCAGGATCATCGAGCCAGAAAAATTTCCCATCCACCCACACTCCGAAACGGCAAGGCTTGCCGGCGGTATGATTTTCCTGGCCCACATAGGGCCAATACAAATCACGCAATTGATAATTTGCGTCAAAATTGATTAACAGTGATCCGTTCCCAACCGGGATATCTCGAGGCATGATAATTTAGTCCCAAGGTCTGAGTTATAAGTTCTTAGGTCTGAGGTCTAAGGTCTGAGTTTTAAGTTTTCTCGTTCCCACGCTCTGCGTGGGAATGCATATCTCGCCTCATACTCCCATTGTGTACACACATCCCAAACGCCCTTCTTCCCTCAAACTATTTTATCAACCCACTCTCTGGCCTCATCCGGCCCCCAGGTTCCGGCTGGGTATTGATGCAGTTTCTGTTCGCGGCCCTGGCAATGTTCGCATTCATTGAGCACCGGGGTGAGCACTTTC
Source organism: Desulfobulbaceae bacterium (assembly GCA_020444175.1). Classification (GTDB taxonomy): domain Bacteria; phylum Desulfobacterota; class Desulfobulbia; order Desulfobulbales; family SURF-16; genus JAHLLM01. The sequence continues at coordinate 42,968 of JAHLLM010000045.1, forward strand.
CAGGCAGCCTCAACGCCATCCTGCCGCCAGAAGAGGAGGTGGTCACCGAGTATGCAGTCAAGCAGCACCTTTTCATAGGCATCCAGAACAGGTCCTTTTTCGTACCTGAAATCCATGGTCATTGAACGAAGGCATACCCTGGTCCCCGGACTTTTCGTCTGGAAGGTAAGGCTGATTTTCTCTTCCGGATAAATCCCGAAAACAAGGCGGTTGGCAATTATATTCTTGCCCAACACATCACGGAACATGGAGTGGGGAACCTGTTTAAACTGGACGACGATACTGGTTTCCTTGCGGGCCATTCGTTTGCCTGAAATCAGATAAAAAGGAACCCCCTGCCAGCGCCAGTTTTCAACATAAAAACGCATCATGGCAAAGGTTGGGATAAGCGACCCTATAGCGACCTTGGGTTCCTGCAGGTAGCCTGCAACCTTTTGGCCATCGATCTCCCCTGGACCGTATTGGCCGAGAATGACCTCATCATTTTTTCTTTGAAATGGACGTATTGCCCCGAAAAGCTTGACTTTTTCATCGCGAACGCGTTCCGACTCAAAATGCGACGGCGGCTCCATGGCAATAAGAGACATGAGCTGCAGCATATGGTTCTGGAACATATCCCGGATGACTCCGGCCTGTTCATAATAGCCGGCCCGGTTCTCGACCCCGAGTTTTTCTGAGGCCATTATGCCAACGTAATCGATAAATCCCCTATTCCAGATTGGTTCAAATATGGCGTTGGCAAACCGAAACATCAAAATATTCTGCACTGTTTCCTTGGCTAGATAATGATCTATGCGGAATATCTGCTCTTCCTGAAAATGGTTGCGCAGTGTCTGATCAAGGGCAAGGGCGGAAGCAAGATCACTCCCAAAAGGTTTCTCCACAACAATGCGGGACCAGCCTTTTCCATCAATAAACTGATTTGACAGACCGGCCTTGCCTAAATTTTCCGCCACAACCTCATAAAGAGTCGGAGGCAAGGCCATATCAAATATGTAGTTCCCCTTTGTTCCATGTTCCAAATCAAGCTTTTGCAGAAATGAAGCAAGGTCCTGAAAAGCTTGTTCGGAATCGTATTGAATCTGCTGATAAAACAGGTTGGAGGCAAAAGAACTCCAGCGGCCGATATCACTTTTCCCCTGACATCGACACGCCTCCTTCAGCATGTCTCGAAAAGAATCATGGCTAAACGAAGTGCGGGCGCAACCGACAATTGTCACAGGATCAGGAAGACTGTTATTTGAAAACATCTGAAACAGCGAAGGAATCAGTTTACGCACCGTCAAATCTCCCGATGCCCCGAAAATCACGATGACACAGGGATCAAGATCGCTCTTTACGGGCAAACTTTCACATTGCTTTCCGGTACTTATTATTTCTTTTTCTATAATTTCAGATGCCATATTTTTTTTTATGATTACCAACGAATTTCAACCAATGATATATTATTGGCTCATTAACAGGTTGAT
>JAHLLM010000046.1 GCA_020444175.1 Desulfobulbaceae bacterium
GTATTTTTTGAATTATTAATGCATTACAGTACCTGCTGCAAGACTGGCTGAGTTACAGTGGTAATCACAATTTTTTATCTGCGCTGTTGCCTGAGCTTGTCCTGATATTTTCTGGGTAATTCTATCAACGTTGACACTCACGACACACTTTAGCCCCTGACCGGAAACAACGCCCCCGCTAACACCCTATTTTTCCTTGACAAAATATTCTTCATTCGTTGTAATCAAGCAAGCGAACTGCATTTTCCACATTTTAACCGCACCTCGACCTGTATGGGAAAAAACTTCTTGAACCTGACCAAAGCCGTACCCCATATTTTTTATACCTTTTTTATATTCCTGCTCTTTGTCTCAGCGGCCCAGGCATCATCCGGTTTTTCCAACCTTTTCGGCTATAAGGATGAACCGCAAAGCGGACTGCAATATCTCCCTCAATGGCTTTCAGTTCTTGAGAGGCATATTATAGAAGATGTCCCTGAGGGTAATTGCACAGACACACTTTTCAACCGCTGCCACTTAAAAAACTGGTATATTTTTTTATCATCCATCAGGAACAAACCTGTAAAAGAACAAATTCAAGCAGTCAATGCCTATGCAAACAAAAAAAATTATGTTCTCGATATATCAAACTACGGCCAAGAAGATTATTGGGCCATAGCCAAAGAGTTTTTCTATAACGGTGGAGATTGTGAAGATTATGCCATCACAAAATTCTTTTCTCTCCGCTGGCTCGGTTTTGACAAGGAGACATTTCGAATCGTTATCCTTCAGGATGCCAACTTGCGTATTCCCCATGCCATTCTTGCCGTATCTTATAAGAATGACATCCTGATTCTCGATAACCAGACCCAACGAGTCGTCTCACACCGTGCCATTGCCCACTATCTGCCTCTGTATTCAGTTAATGAAAAAAAATGGTGGCTTCATCTCCCAAAATTGTAAGAGAGTTTTTTTATGAGCAAGCAGACCCCGAAGAAAAAACCATTTTTGCTGAGCAGTGCACTTTTGGTTGTGGTCTTAGCAGCAGGTATCTGGTCGGTTTTTTCTCTGGCACGTTACGAACTTGAAAGGGACCTGAATAATTGGCAACTTACCCTTTCGGTTATGGCAGACAACCGTTCCGCCAACCTTACCCATTGGACGGACGACAGATTTTCTGTTTTACGCGAACTTGCAGCAAACGGCTCTTTGCAGCTCTATACTCAGCAACTTGTCGACAGACCACCTCAAAAACAGGAGACAGAGGCTGTTCAACTCTCCTATCTCAGAAATCTTATTATCACCACGGCTCAACGCAGCGGATTTTACGATGAATCCAAAAGCACATCAACGGTACGAGCAAACTTTGCTTTTCATGCAGACAACGGTCTGGCGCTCATTTCTTCGAATAAAACAATCATCACATCCACCCCTGGTCTCACTTCCCTTGATGCGACACTGAATCGTGCTGTTGATACAGTTTTTTCCACAGGAAAACATCTTTTTTCAGGCATAAATCTGAACGAGAACAACCAACCAGTTGCTGGCTATCTTGTTCCTGTTTTTGCTCTGCAGAAACAGATAAACAGCCAGAAACCTATTGCAGTCATCTATGGATTCAATGACGCATCTCTTTCTTTTTACCACTTTTTAGATAGAAAAAATTTAGTGACAAAAACTTCGGAAACCATTCTTGTCCGCCAGGAAGGAAATCTGATATCCTATCTTTCTCCCCTGGCAGATGGAACCCCACCGCTAACCAGGAGCGTATCAGCTGATACGGATCAACTTGTAGCGTCATTTGCCTTGCTTCATCCTGGCAAATTCAGCCAGGGAATCGATTATGGCGGCAGGAAAACGCTCTTTACCAGCCGACTTCTTCCAGGACTCAATATGACTCTCATTCAGAAAATTTCCCTGGATGAAGCATTATCTGAATCAAAACAGCATCAGCAATTTCTTCTCACCACTCTCTTAATGGCTCTACTGCTCAGCGCAGTATTGATAATTGCCGCATGGTGGTATGGAAGTTCGATAAAATCACAAAAAGCTGCTGCTGAACTTGTACAAAAAACCAGAGAACTTGAGTCTCAGAGCAACCTGCTGAATGCTATCAATAACAACATGACTGATAATATTCTGCTGGTTGACTACCAGTCTCAACTTATTTTTGCCAATAAATCCCTCTATGATCTTCTGGGAATGACGGACGGGGAATTAAAAGGAAGAAGCCTCAGAAATATTTTTGGTCCTGATGCCGCCAAAAAATTCTATGAAGCACTGAACCTATGCAGCATCAAAAAACCGGTCAGCAGCGAAATATCATTATATATTGATGGTATGACTCATCTCTTTTTTTCGACCTCTCTTCAGGTAGAATACGCCTTCAAGGATCATGCTTCGTTTCTCATCACCTTAAGTGATGTCACACAGCTAGAGGAAGCACGCAGTAAAAAAGACAGGCTTATGAAACAAATCGTCAGTTCACTCATGCACGCCATTGATCTGCACGATCCCTATTCAGCCAATCATTCAGCAAAAACATGTCAGATATCGGTTGCCGTTGCAAAAGCAATGGGTCTTTCAACGTCACAACTTACAACCATTGAAATTGCCTCAAGTCTCTGCAATCTTGGCAAATTATCCATACCAAAAGAAATTCTTTTAAAACCGGAAAAACTTTCAAAAGATGAACAGCAGATTTTACGGAAAGAAACGGATTTTGCTTCAGAAATCCTCTTTGAGATTGAATTTGAGGGACCTGTGCTCGAAACAATCTGCCAGAAACATGAATGTATAGACGGCAGCGGTTATCCGAAAAAGCTAAAGGGTGATGCTATACTGCTCACCGCCCGTATCCTGGCTGCCGCCAACTCTTTCGTGGCAATGACCAGTCCTCGATCCTACCGGGATCGTTTATCGGACCGTGAAGCAATCGATCAACTCCTTTCGCTTTCCGGAAACAAATATGACAGGCAGGTTGTAGCTGCTCTTTTTCATGTAATTGAAAATGAACAGGAGTTTCTTGAAACAACAACACAAAAATGAGTGAGAAAACATGAATAAATTATTTCACCTTGACTCCTTGTGGTGATAGGGTAATAAACATTATCAAATAATTGTTATCTAGACGAAAAAGAATCATTTTAATTTACCTTGCATGGGGGATGATATGTTGTTGAAACTGGCTGCAAAGAAAAAACTGAAGGTACTGGCATTAACTTTATCACTTTCATCTTGTTTTGCTCTTCCATCATTTTCCGCTTTTGCGGAAGAAGCACCTCCTCCCCTTACAGATGAACAGTTGCGTCAGGAAACAGAGAAACTTTTCCGCCAGGCCATGGAAAAAAGAGATTCCGGTGATATTTATTCTTCAATCGAGGATTTCCAGACCATCTTGAGCAATCAGCCCAAGCTCCACAGGGCAAGGCTTGAAATGGCTGTTGCCTTCTACCAGACCTATCGATTTGAACAGGCTGTAAAAGAGGCGCAGTATGTTCTTGATGACCCGGAAACTCCTCCGAACGTCAGGGTTGCCATTCTTGCCTTCATGGCACAGGTTAAGCAGGATTCAGAGCGCCTTGGCGGGTCACAGCATACCTGGAAGTTCCCTTTTGAAGCAGGTTATATATATGATACAAACGTAAACGTCGGACCTGACAGCATTGCCGACATAGGTCTTCAGCCCGGCGCCGAGAAACAATCCGATTCCGGTTATATAGCTTCAGTCGGCGCCGAGCATACCTATCTCACCCGCAAACGTTACAACTGGGGCTCAAAGCCGACGTCTCTGCTCTGGCAGAGTGGTACAAATCTTTATACCCGACAATATAATGATGAAGACCAGTACGACCTTACCGTGCTCAGCGTGAGAACCGGGCCGACATTTGTAACAACCGGCAGTTGGCGGGCTAATCTCAGCTTCCAGGAAGATATCATTGCCTGGGGGGGAAGCAAATATGCCCTGTTCAGCCATGCCATGGCTGCGTATACCTGGCACTGGGGAGAATCAGGTCTGGAAACGACGATTGATGGACTTCTTTCCAGACGCGACTACTCGAAAGAAGGCTACCAGGGGCGCGACAGTGTTTACCTGGCTCCCCGTCTATCTGCGGGCTATACCTTTTATGATGGGAAGATTGCCCTGCAATCCGGCATACAGTACATAAATGAAAATGCCACTGACGACTTTTACAGCAACGATGGTTTTAATGTTTATGTCAACGGCTCCTGGAAAATGCGTGAGCATACTTCAATTTATACCGGCTACAGTCATACTGAAAGCAGATATGACACACCTTATGACCGTTCGCTCCCAGGCTGGGATGAAGCCAGGGATGAAATTGAAAGAAGGTATAAAATCGGCTTGGTCCATACCTTCAAGAATTTTGGCATGCTCAGCGACTGGAGCCTTAATATTGAAACGACTCACACCACAACAGATTCAAATCTTTCGGCCTATGACTACAGTCGTTCCGTGACAACTGTGAGCCTCACCAGAAGATTTTAAATATAATTCAATCTATTAATTTCCAGTTTTCCGGAAATTAAATACAATTTACTGAACTAATAATCGTTCTCAATTGCAAATCTTCTCTATGCAATATCAGTAACCTATTGACATTACACGAATTTAAAATATTAACATCACGCGGCATATGTTTTGCTGTATTTAAGAAGCATTAATTGAGAAAAGCATCGTACCTTATATAAAAATATCAGGTGATAAAATGAAATTAAAAAAATCCTATATACTGACCATGCTACTTGGTGTCGGAATTGCTATGGGACAAAGCTCCGGAGTTTCTGCAGCACCTGGAGTTGATGACCAGATGTCACCATACAAATGGGGTCATTGGAGTCAATTGACAGCACCTGCTGCAGGGCCGGCACCTGTGCCTGCTCCACCTGTTGTGGCTCCGACAGCACCACCGACGCCAGTACCTATTGTACCACCGACAGTAGCGGCAGCGGTTGTGCCGCCGCCAGCGCCACCGGCAGTGGAGCCGCCGCCTCTTGAGCCACCGCCGCCGACGCCACCACCTGAGCCGCCGCCGCCTGAGCCGCCACCACCTGTGCCGCCGCCGCCAGTGCCTCCGCCGCCTGTGCCGCCGCCGCCTGAGCCGCCGACCATTGTCCCCCCAGGGACGAATCAACCACCTCCAGTAGCACCTCCAACAACTGCACCTGGAGGGTCGACTACAACAATACCCAGTGGACCACCGAGTGGCCCACCAAGCGGTCCACCAAGTGGGCCACCAAGTGGGCCACCGTCGTTGTAAGTGGAGATAAAATAATGAATGTCTGTAGCTTGATAAGCTAAAAGAACCTTAAGAGCGCAACTAAATAGAATAAATAGCGGCTCTGATATAATTTAAAAAAGAGAAAGTTTGCGCAGATAAATAATGAAATGAGGCCCAAAAATGAAAAATCTCAATTACAAAATTATGAATACTGTCTTATTAGGCGGTTTTCTGTTAGCTGGAACAGCCTCAGCAAGTACTTGGTCTAATTCACAGGGCGCACTTTATTGGGATACTTTTTCAGGACTCACTAATTCCAATATAACTTGGTACGAAAATGACTCAACTGCTGCTAACAGAAAAACCACATATGCTGAATCACGTATTGCAAATAATTGGTTTATGGATACAAATGTAGTAGCTTCTGCACCTGAAATTGGTATTTCAGGATGGGGTAGTCATGATCGAACAACACCATTCCCTCCAGCCACTGCTTCAGGATACACAACTGCTGATTCGCTCAATGCCACAGTAGATGTAACGACTACTTTACCTGGAGAAATTTTAACTGCTGATGCTGCTTCATGGAGAAATGGAGTTTTTGATGTTTCCAACACGGGGACATACAATTTTCAAATCGACTATTCTTTCTCCCAAAATCTGGGTTCAACACTCTTGCCAGGCTCATCATCAGCATATTCATATATATATTTTCAATTCTTTACTGGTGCCTGGGAGTGGGTTGGAGACAATGCTACAGGACAATGGGTATGGCAATGGAGACAATTCGGTGACCCAATACTACACGACATGTATAATGCACTAGCTGATACGATAGACTCAACTTCGGCATCACCTGGAAACGCAACATACTATTTCTCAAAAGATTTAGACGCAGGACAATACTATAACTTTACTGCCGGAGTATATACGTATGCAGGCGCTGATACATCAGCTGTACCCATCCCCGGTGCAGCATGGCTTCTTGGTTCAGGGCTGGTTGGAATTCTGGCAATCAGGAAAAAATTTTCAAGTTGAAAACGAAATAAATTTACCTCTCAAACAAACTAAAAAAGGTGTTTTAAGATAACTCTTAAAACACCTTTTTTAGTTTGTTATATATAAGCTAGTTGTTCGCAGCAAAAGCTATTCAACGTATTCTACAGCCCTCTCATCCTCTTTTCTTACATCAACTTCTCCAATCACATGGGGTGACTCGCCGAGGGCAATAAGCTGCTGGGTCACGTCATCAACAGCCTTTGAGTCAATAATCAGCACCATACCAATACCGCAGTTAAATGTTCGGTACATCTCCAATTCGGAAATATTGCCTTTACTCTGCAGAAAATCAAATATTGGCATATTGGGCCAGCTGCCCTTCTGGATATTTGCTTTGGTGCCTTTTGGCAGAACTCTCGGAATGTTGTCTGTAAAGCCGCCTCCGGTAATATGAGTAAGGCCTCTTACTTTAAAATTTTTAAAAAGATTCAGTAAGGTCTCGACATATATTCTTGTAGGCTTGAGCAGCTCTTCTCCCAAGGTGCAACCGAGTTCAGGAACCTGATCATCCACCGTCAAGCCAAGTTCTTCAAAACAAATCTTGCGCACAAGGGAATAACCATTACTGTGAATACCGCTTGAAGTAAGACCGATTAACTTGTCACCTACTTTGATTTCCGAGCCGTCAATAATTTTGTCCCGTTCTGCTATGCCGACGACAAAGCCCGCTAAATCATAATCTCCGCCGGTGTAGAGCCCCGGCATTTCGGCTGTTTCTCCCCCGATGAGCGAACATTTAGATATTTCGCATCCCTTTGCAATACCTTTCACAACATCGGTTGCCACATCAACTTCAAGTTTGCCGACGGAAAAATAATCAAGGAAAAAAAGAGGTTGAGCGCCTGAAACGACAATATCGTTGACGCACATTGCAACCAGGTCGATACCGATTGTGTCATGTTTATTGCAAAGACTGGCAATTTTCAACTTTGTGCCAACACCATCTGTCGAGGAGACAAGCACAGGATCGCTATATCGATCACCACCCAATGCAAAAAGTCCACCAAATCCACCAATATCAGTCAAAACTCCTCTTCTGAAAGTTGATGAAACGAGTGGCTTGATATTTGAAATAAAATCATTAGCTTTATCAATGTCAACACCAGATTCGGCATATCTGGAACTGTGAGTTTGATCCATCTTTTATTTACCGCCTAAAGTCTTTGAAAGTAAGTTCTCGCTGTCGAGAATTTACTTTGCTGCTGTTAAGGCTGTTAGCCAGCCTATATAATTTTCCAAAAGAGCTGGATGCTCTAATTTGAAAAAGAAAAAAACGAAATTTATTATTATAAATTATTTACTTTCCAGCGCCTGAAATGTCAATCTGTTTTATCGCAACCACAAAGTACGATGGCGATAAGAAATAATTTTATATCCATTTATTTCAACAAGTTATACTGATGGCCTTTTTGCTTGACAAGCTGACAGGATCGATGAATGACCATTCATTGCTTTATTGATTTTATACACCAAATAAGGTAAATAGTAATTATGAAAAAAAGTCAGACAAATAAAATTCTGATCATCATTGCCATATTGAGCTGGATGTTTATTAGTTATACAATAAATGATGGTCGATCACCTTCCTGACTGACACCCCTCAATCAATCCCAGTCTGGGACAAGTTGTCCATTGCCCAAATAAAACACATTCTTTTACTTTTTTTTCAAGGAGTTTCAATATGCTGTGCTATGATACATGCATTAAATATGCACAAGAAAAACATTTTTGTCCTCACTGTAACATCAGGTTATCCTGTTGTGAAACACCACCTTTTCACATTGGCGACGGACTCGGCTGGGGAAGTGATGTCATGTTTATCTGCTTAAATGATGAGTGCCCTGTTTATGTGAAAGGCTGGGAGCACATTGACCTGCAATATGGTCACAACGGAACATACCGTTACATGCTTTTACCTGGCGAAAAAAAAGGCGATTTTCTCATGGTGGGAAGCCCGGATGCTTTCACAGGGAGTATCATAGATCCTGAAGCACTTAAACAGCAAAACGTTCGTTATCAAAACGAAAAAAAAGCTCTTGCTCAGCTTGAAACATGTGTCGAAGAAAAGAATCTCGAACCCGTTCTTGCCCTTATTCTTGACGAAAAGGCAGGTCTTGAAGGACGATTGAGGTCTTGTAGAATTCTTGCTGAAGTTAATGATCTTAACTGTATTGATTCAATAAGAAACCACGAGTTCAAAAACACTGATGTTGAACAGGCAGTGAACATGGCTATTATCACCCTGTTAAAAGCAAATTTTAAAAAAGAATGCCCTTATTGTGCTGAAATCATAAAACAGCAGGCCAAAATATGTATGCATTGCAATAAAGAGCTTGGGTAACATACTGATTATAATAATTACTCAGTGAAAAACCATTCATTCCGGTTATTTTCGACTTGCTATTACCGGTTTAATTTATTATAAAAATCACACTTTGACAGTTGCTCGAAAATCACGTAACAATCTTTGACGCCTCAACTGTACTATTAAGAAGACGTCGGATATAATCGCTGTTTTTTTCTTCAACATCATCAAACTTACGCGAAATATTGAATTGTGTGGTGAGCGTAGCTCAGCTGGTGGTAGCTCCGGATTGTGGCTCCGGTGGTCGTGGGTTCAAGTCCCATCGCTCACCCCATTTTTTACCCAAGGGTTTCAGGCAATTAGCTTGAAACCCTTTTTTATTTCATTATTATTCCCCCCACATTTCCCCCACTTTTTAATTATCGTTTCACCTATTACCCCTTAAGTCCTTTTATTGTTTTAAGAAACAAATTCCCCTATGCCATCCCTGACACCTAAGCCCCAAAAAAACCGGCCACCATCAGGTAGCCGGTTTCATTATCAACACCATTGTGTTTTTTCATAGTTTTGGTCAAGGGTCTTTTCTTTCACTATCTTCAAGTCTTGTCCTTGACAAGTAAATGGATGGTTGGTTTAGGTTAGATTAAACTCAAATTTTAAAAGGAGCCATCTATGAAAAAAATCACCATGATAGCATCCTGTCTGGTTAACTCCAGCATGATATCGAGAATGGAAGATGCTGAAAATGCAGTTCGTCAGGCATTTAGTAATGACTTCCCAAACGATAATTTTGACACCTGGAACCAAGAGCTTCCTGACGATATTGCAAATAAAGTTATTAAAAATGTGGGCAGAGCGTCAAAAATAAATGTAACACGTTTCATTCAGGATTTTTGGGAATAGACCCAATTCCTTTAAAGTCGTGGTTTATGGTCCGGTTTTTTTTCTTTGCGTCAAACTCCAATGCACTTCTGTCTTTCATGCAAATTGAAACAAAATCATCCAAAAATGAAAGATAATCGTATGAGCTAGCATCATCGGTATTTAGCCCAGCGCAAAAAACATCATCACCGCCATCATTATTGTTGGTAAATATTTTTATAATCATAGTTACACCTCACTATTGTCAAAATCAAAAATCCCTACAAATTTGTAATAAAAAGGCCCCTCTTGTGAAGTGATTTAAAATCACTGTGACCGTCACAAGAAGGGCTCCCAGGCCTGCAAAGGAGTTCAGACCATTTGCGTTTTGCTGTGCTCGGGCGAATTACGAAAAGCCCTGCGTGAACAAAGCGCCGTTCCTATCACGCCATCAGATTGACAAAGAGGGTTTGAGGACACCATTGCCCCGGGCGGCCCCCCATGTCAAAACATGCCGCCACACCATGACACTATGACCTTTCAGCCAAAGTAACAGCCCAAGAAAGAGTATCACCATTTTTCGGAGTAATAGCCTTGTTCCAAGTTCCCTGACCATCTACGCGCACAATTACCCTATAATCGGTCATATCTTCCATCCAACCGGGAGCATTGCTCTTGTCAATAGCAACCTCTTTTCGCAGACCTACTGCGTACTGAGTCCAATCAATAAGAGCAATATCGCCAACTGTTCCCAATGATTTCATATGCTCAGTAAAAATTACCTCAACACCAAAAATATAAAATTTGCCGTTGCTTTCCTTCAAAACAGGAACATGAGAGCCACCAGTCCCAACCGGAATTGAAAGCTGGAGGAGTTGAGGTATTGCAGTCATATTTGCATGCCAGGTTGCGTTTTTGAGACAACGAGGCGCTACCCTAGCAAACATTTGTGCAAGGTTGCCATAGGTGATAGTGGATCCAAGTTGCCCTGTTTCTTTGGCAACTGTAATGAGTGACGGATTTGAAGAAGACAATGCGCCTTGAGGGCATCCCGCGCCAGAACCAAAGAAAAACTTGTCATCCAGGCCAAAGCCAACTGAAGAAACCAAAGCATTTTTCAACTGATCTTCAAAGCCAAGCCCATCAGCAGCAAGTTCGTTTGAAACCTGACAATAGATTGCGCCCTTCTGGGCTTTCAGTTCAATTTTTCGCATTTTGGCTGTCTGGCGTGTGCCTGTCCCTTGTTCAGCCAACCATTGCATTTCAAAGCCCCCGTGTGTGGTTCCTCCACTTCTATCGTTACCGTCCCAGCCGGGGACATGCCGGGTGAGAGAGCTCATTGGCCACACTTGCGCACGGGGACGAACAATTTCATTTTCCAAAGATGAATCAAGCCACTCTGCAGCAAATTCTTCAGGCACAGAAAAGCCGCCCTCCGTGGCAACGGATTCAACCATACTTGCCCTAGTGAGCCGGTCATCATAGCGGCTTGAATGGATGACATTTAAAAACTCTTCACCATTTTTAAAGCCACCACGATCAAGGTCTCTACTTTCGCCTAAATAAAACATGGCCCGATAACTGCGATCCTTACCGCATGGACCGCCACGGGTTTCAATTGTCTCTGAATCTCCGTCTTCATCTCCAATAGAGTCGGCAAAAGGAACAGGCCCGTTTGTGGTCGCGTTCATGCGTTTTTCAACTGCGACTTGGCCATTATCACGGAAGGTGACAAGGTCATCTCCGAATACTGCCGGCGCTAGTTCGTCAAAAGCACGCTGTTTCTCATGAAGCTGCAATTTTTCTTCATCGGTTATGGTTTCATTTTCGTCTTTGCTGATAAGGCTGCAAATGCTTCTGTATAGTTTCAATAACTTCTGGTCTTTATTCATTATGTCTTTACCTCTTCGGTCATTTTTTTTCTGGTAAGATCGGCCAATTTTGGCATTGGGATCTGCTGGAATTGCCACCAATGAAACTTCTAGCAATTGCCATCTTGCAACCCTCATAATATTGCCTTCAAATGTCCGCTTTAGGACTTGATAAGAAACACTGACATGCTGCAAAACACCGTCAACAATGTCTTGCCATATCTCGTCAGCACGCGCCCCTTTGCTAACTCGCAAGTCACCCTTTAACGTGCTATCTTTAAGGGTGATATTTTCCACAACGCCAATCGGTAAATCTTTGTCATTGTGGCTGCAGAGTAACGGAACAGGGGAACGGCTCAGATCAATAGCTTCGTGCCTGTGCACTAAAACTTCCTGGCCGTCGTAACGGTCAACTGGAAATTCTGTGCTTAATGTGGCTCGGACTGTGCGCGTTTCTATATTTATTTTTTTCCGGTCAAGCCTAAACCGGCATTTTGTTTTCTGCGTTTCGTCCATATTTTTCCTTTTTCTTCAAGCCAGCCTCAAGCGTTCACGCTTACCTATCAATGGTCACATTGGTGTGGTGCTGGGTTTATTTTTTTACGTTTTTTATCCATAAATGGGTTAATTGGTTATTTTTTGGTAAGTTCAGGCCTAAAGTCGGCTGGTTTCAACCGTTTCTGTTCAGACTTACTCAAAAGACCATATCGCGCCAGAAAAGCCGCCTGTGATTCAAAAATGAGGTTTTTCCCCTTGTCTAAATCCAGAATTTCAGGAATACCGAAGGAAGATTGAATTTTCGTTTCAAATCCATCTGTGTTTCCTTTACTGGAAATCTGCCAATACTCTTTTTTCATGTTTTTAAGCCGCTGGCCGCCTACCTGTTTCCTTAACCCTGGTGAATCATACTGCCACCACGCCCAAGGCCTTGACCCTGGGAAGTGTTTTATCCATTCGCGCAACAGTTTATACCTGCAGATCAACCAGTGTTTGAAACCTGGATAGCTGAGAAATGAAAATTCATCATGAGGAATCTCTTCTTGGCTCGGCTCACGGCCATGTGAGAGAAAAAAAACATAATGCGTCTCAATTTCATAATCCGGTTTCCTGCGTTTTATTTGTCGTGGTTTTCTTGGCATTTTTTATCTCAATATTGACGTGGCGGCCTTGGATCTTCCGGTGGTATATCAAGCTGCAATTCTCGAATTAACCGAGCAAATAGTATTTTGTTATCGCGTTCAGTCTTCTGCCCCGGATGTTCTTTTGTTTGATTGAACCTGTCCTTGATATAAGCTCCTTCCTTCTCTACCTCTGCTCTGGCTTCTGTTATCCTGTCCAGGCATTCACACGCAACTTGTAAAATTTTTAAATGGTGCGAATCTTCAAGCTGAAACTCATTTAAAACTTTCCGCCAAAACCTTTTTCCCTCATTTTGAAGGTGGCTTGCTGCTCTTGGTACTTTCATTGTTTCTCCAAAATTCGTATTAAACCGGGTTAATGCGCGTAAAAATTAGGTTGCCCAATCGGTATAGGTTTAGTAGGGCTCCAAAAATCTGAGCCCCCCCTACTCACTCCACACAACATCCAACAAAAAGCCTTGGAGCTTCATTGCAAGAATTCGCACATCTTTTTTTTGCCAATTGTCAGTAATCGAGGCGATACGGTCTTTGTGCTTCAGATAAAATTCTTTGCTTGGCTCATGAAGATCCTTCTCAACCTCATCAAGAAAGCCTGGGGCTGTGATTAACAAAGCGAATGGTTGCGCGTATCGTTTCATCAAACTGGTTCTCTTTGAATCATCCTTTTTCAGCACTGCCTTTTTTAAATTCATATCCCTGAAACATTATTAATGGATTATGAGTATGTTTCTGGCCTTTTGACCGGATCCAAAATCCGTTTAAAACCAGGGAACTGTGGTAAACAGTTTCCCCCCCTATAGGGGACACGGTTACCACGGTTTTTTTATCCTATGATTTCAAACACTTAAACTGTGGTAATTCGCCTTTACCTCGGTTTACCACTACCACGGTTATAATTGCTTGAATTAACAGTAAAAAAACTATGGTAATTGCCCTTTACCAGGTAACTACCACGGTTACCTTACCTCGGTTTTTAGTCCTTAAACGCATAGTAGTTTTTCCTTTGTGAATGGGTTGCATCAGGGATTTCTTTTATTGTTCCCATCTGAATAGCTCCGGTTATATATTGCCTTGCCGTCTTGTCCGAACATCCAGACTGCTGCATTATTGCTTCCTTCAATTGCTTCTGCCCTTCTACCTTCCCCCCCAACTCAAGAATGATTTCTCTCACCCTTCCAGGGGGACACATCACGTCACTTTCAGTAAGTCGATGAAGGAAATTTTTATCCCTTTCTAAAAGTAGTGGTTTAGGCTCCGGACCATTCCGAACCTTCACATATTCAAGGGTTCTCAAGATCTTATGCTCATGTTTCTTGTGGGTAAGAGCAAGGAGAGTATCAGCCCAATCCTTGATAGAAGACGCGCCCCTGGTCCGGTAGGCAGTAGCTACACCCTCGCTTGGCTTGCCGAAATGATGAACAACTATGGACGTTGTATTCGTCTTCCGGCTTATCTCAGTAACGGTATCAAGAATACGCCTCATCTGGACGTTATCATTTTCATTGACGCTGTGTAGGCTTGTGAGAGGATCCCAGATAATCACATCAGCATTGCTTTCTTTTATGAGCTCAAGGGCTAATTCTTTTCCTCTTGAAGTTCCAAGGTCAATTCGCAAAGTCGGTTCAGAGAACGATAGAAGGTCTGGAAAATTTTCTATTCCAAGGCCTTTGACCATTCGTTTCAGTCTTATGGCTTCAGTGTGCTCAGGATTCTCGAATTGAAAAGTAAATACCCTTCTGGACTTTGGAATATCCATTCCCAAAAAAGGCCAGCCCATAACAAGATGAAGGGCAAGTTCAAGCCTGAATGTGCTTTTCCCAACCCCGGACTCACCGGCAAGAATCATCCCGGCCCCGGCTGGCAATATGCCATTTTCAATAACCTGATCTTGCTTAGAGTATTTCTTGGTCAGCAACTCGATTGCAGGAATAATTCTGCGTGGGGGGGTCCACAATGGAGTATTTTTAATACAATCAAGTATGGCTTCTTTTGCCTTTTCTCCTGAGTCGAAACGCTTAATAAAATCTGAAATATCTCCTTTTGAGGGCAAGTCCGGCAACTCAACAACCTTGACAATTGAGGCAACTTTAGAAACGCTTTCTGCCACTTTCTTTGTATGCTCTCTGCCAGGCTCGTCATTGTCTTGAAAAACGATTACTTCCTTTCCTTTCAAAAAATGGCTTAGTTCATCAGTCCACTTTCCGGCGCCACCTGGGTTACAGGTTGCACAAAAAGAATCTGAGCCATATAAGTTGTTGCAGTTAATTGAATCTTTTTCACCCTCAACAATGAATATCTTTTGAGCTTTTATAACCCTCGGCAGTTCAAAAAGAACCTTTCGTAACCCTGCAGTACTCCACCTCCAGCCGCCATTACCATCTGGCCGCCTTTGGGGAAATTGCTTCTTATCCGTCCGGCATACTTGAAAAAGCAAATTGCCAGCTTCATCAACGTAGTCATAACTTTTAATTATGTTCATTTTGCTGTTATGGGCCTGAGTAGTAACCTGAGTATTTTCGTTGTCAGCAACCAAACCTTGATCGATTGCCCACTGTTTAGCGGTTTTGAAATCACAACCCAAAGAGAGCTTGATAAGGTCGAACGAATCACCGTGTTCTTTGCAGTTGAAGCAATAAAAATTCTGGTCTTCAAAAAAAATGCTGAAACAAGTTCCACCGTTGCTATCATGACCTGCTGGGCAATTGCCTCCATAAAAACGACTACCATTCTTTTGTTCAGGTAAACATCCTAAAACCCTTGCAGTTTCAACAATATCAGGCTTAACCATGAATCAACTCTCTGAAATTATTGTCAGTCGATCAAGAAACAAACTTGTTGTTCTGGTATATGGAAAGCGTGTAATAATTGAGGCTGCCAAGGGCAGACTGGCTTTAGCCAATATTTTCTTGAAAGCCTTCATAACCTGGAAATTGTTATGCCATCCGTTTTTGGTTTTTGACGTAAACTGCATCGCGTTGTAGCCAGTCCAAAATTGCATCTTTTGGGTATCGAATACCGGCACCCTTCAGCCTGATAAAATCAGGGCCGGTTCCTTCAAATCTCTTATTGGCAAGGGTCTTTGTTGAACCTGCAAGCCCAAGTTCAACAAGTTCATCAGCAGAATTTAAGGGCTTCAAATTCTCCGAGATGTTTTCCAAGAAAGTCTTTGTGACTTTAGTTTTGAGTGCCATTTCTGGTTCCTTAATTGGTTAAAATAAAAAAGCCCCACCGATGGACAACAACGCAATGCGATGTACCATCAATGGGGCCTTTGGGTAACCGTTGCCGGTCTCGCAGGTATCCCGTTTTTTTAGTCTTCGAGTTTTGACTTTGTGTTGACGAAAACCTGACCTATCCCACCTTGGTTCATATTGATTTCAAGTTGAATCTGGCCAGTGAATTTGTCAGCAATCGCCTTAGTTATCGCTTCAACTATTTTTTTAATTTTTGGTGTCATTGTCGTCTTCTGGAAGTTCAATTTTTGGAGTCCAGAGAGTGCGAGTTGCTTTATCTGTGATAACATCAATTCCTATGTTCTCACATTCGGCAATAAATTTTTTCTCATCCCATTGTTCCTTGTCAGCATTAAAAATGATCCTCGTCAACAGGCGATCAATCTCGGCATCACGGTTTTCAATATTTGCATGTTTATAGGCCCTATCTAATCGGATTTCAAATGATCCGAGAAAATTTTCGATCATCTTTCCGATCATTACATTCGACTGCTTCGCTCGTACTTTTAAAAGAGCGTAAGCACCCTCATCCATTTTGATACCAAAGTTTTTAACAGCCATAATTTACACCATCACTATAGTTTTAATTAATTCATTAATCTCAATATAACCACAACAAATTTAATTTCAATAGAAAAATTTAATTCTATACCATAAATTCAATTAACTCTAAAAAAACCAGCTCCCACTTTGATCAAAATTTCAGGTGCAATAACATTTTGCACAAAAAAACGGGCCAACCAATTAAGGTCAACCCGTTGATATCGCGCACTTATTACTAAAACTATATTCGACTAGAAACGGTTAAAACCCGTCTTCCAGTCTACAAAATGTAATTATTTTTCATTCATCCAGGAAATGAACATATTTTTTCTTCACCTAATTCCTCTCTTTTTTGGTTGAAGGTAGCTGCCATAGCCTTGACTGCATCCTGCTTATGATCCGGTATTAAATGGCTGTATCGCTCTGTCTGCGTAATCGTCTTATGCCGGGCAAGCTCTTTTATTGTATAAAGTGGAGTTCCTTGAATTGCCAACCATGAACAGAAAGTGTGACGCAAGCTATGAAAAACAACTCTGTATCTGCGGTCTTGTGCATCGATATTGTCATTCAGGCCCATGTCAAAAACTGTTCTTTTGAAAGTATCGCTAACTTTGTATTGCCTCCCCCCGTCCTGTCCCTGGAAAACATAATCGTCAAGACTTGAGTTATCCTGAATCCGATTCAAGAGCATTTCTTTCACATTATCAGTCATGAAAACCTGCTGGCTCTCCCCGGCTTTTGTTTCCGGTAAATGAATGATGTTCTGCTTGAAATCAACATGCCCCCATTTCATGTCAAGGATTTCCCCGGCCCTTAATCCACACTGAAGCGCCAGTAATGCCTGATCATGGGTTTGAGGGGAACGCTCGGATAATTCTTTTAAAAGCTCAGAGGCTTCTTGGTGACTTAGAAAACGCAACCTTCTATTATTAACTTTCGGGAAACTAATTTTTGATGTCGGAATGTTCCCTTGGAAGTGGTCCCACGCAACAGCTTTTCTAAAAATGGAACGAATCAGGGTAAGACAGTGATGAACAGTTTTTGGAGATAATCCCTTTTTGCTCAGATCTCTTTTGAATCTTTCAAGATGAAGAGGTGAAATGTCTTTCAACGGCAAATCAGCAAAAGCCGGTTTCAAATGATTATTGTACCTGCTCAAGTGGCTTTTTTTTGTGGAGCCTTTGACAGTTTTAAAATACTCTTCAGCAACAGTCCCGAATGTGATATTAATTTTTTCTTCATACTCCTGTTGCTGCTTTTCTTGCTCCTGCCGTTCAAGCTCCATTTGCCTCATTTCTTTGATAGACTGTGGTCGTTTCCCTAGCTTGATATTGTCCACAATGACGGATCTTATTTTTGAAGCTTTTAAGGCATTCATCCCCCTAGACCACCTACCGGCAGACTCATCTATTTTTTTTCCATCACGCCAATAACGAATATAAAAGGTTCTATCTGGTTTGCCGTTATGTTGCCTAGTGGTATGTTCAGTGTATCTGATATCTGCGTATTGGGTTTTTACCCATCCACTCATAACCCACCTCCTTTCCCCCATATTTCCCCCATATTTCGAGATACACAGGGAAACAAAGTGATTTTTTCATGTCGCGAAACGTTATGAATTTAATGTAATATCAGACAATTAAGAAGTAAAGTGATTTTTGAGGAAAAGTAAGGAAATTATTAAAAATTGGGTTCAAGTCCCATCGCTCACCCCATTTTTTTACATAAGGGATTCAGGCAGATAGCCTGAATCCCTTTTTTTGTCTGAGCTATGCAAAAGACTTAGCAGGCTTTTGAAAAATGTAACAAGTACCCTAAAGGGCATAAACTATGCGGAG
Source organism: Desulfobulbaceae bacterium (assembly GCA_020444175.1). Taxonomy (GTDB): domain Bacteria; phylum Desulfobacterota; class Desulfobulbia; order Desulfobulbales; family SURF-16; genus JAHLLM01. The sequence goes on from JAHLLM010000046.1 coordinate 18,072, forward strand.
ACAAGGATTTATGCCCTCGCAGTAGTTTTTCAACAGCCTGTCAGGTGTCATCAATAGTGTCAACACATTGCCCTAATATCTCTTCTCAAGACCTCCCTTAAAACTGTCCTCTGAATCTTATCTACATCATGACCACCCGGGATGTCCTTCCCGCAGTGTGTGATTATAAGGGATACAAACAAAAATCCATGCGACAATTTGCCATCTACCCAATGCTAATAAATAGTATTATTTTTATTATCAAATATAAATTACGTAACAAAAGTTCTGCTTCCTTTTACACTGGTCTATTTTTAATACCTTGGCAGATTAGCAACATAACTCTGTTTGGTTTCATCAAAAATCAACCTTCTAATTACCTCGTAATATTAATATGATATACCACGTACCTTCTTCAGTCCTTTTAAAGACAAGCAAATGCCAACACAACTTCTCATGTCTCCAAACAGAAAACAAGAAATGTCCCGGTAACTGTGAATCTCTCGATGGCGTTATTGGTGAAACTATTATTCCGCTGAAAAACAAGGAAGAAAATCCTTCCTGTCCCTACCGTGTTACTGCCTTTGATTTTCAAATGTGCACTTGTCCGACATATATAGCACTTCATCAACAAAAGCATAAAAAGTCCCTCTCCCCTGAAAAAGAAAACAACAACACTTTTCATGTGAATCCGGGATAATTTCTGCATTATATCAGGCAACAACCTCACCCCTCAAGGCGCACCTTCCCATCTGCGCTCTTTATCCTGCTCCTTTTACTTATCATTGGCATACTTTATCTTGTATATTTTTTTATCTTCTCCTGAACCAGTGGAGTATGAATTGTCAGACATATTGACTCTACTACCCCTTTATTTGTCATAGTTGATTTTAACTAACCGGACGTTCACTTCTGTAGCAACGTCGCTAAGATACTTTACACTGCCAATTAAGCTCCCTATAAATTTTTCCCATTTGCTTTCAGCGTTTCAGGCATCAATGTTTTTTTCTCACCCACGGTCAGTTTTTTTCTGCTATCCTATTTAAACCTTATTAACCATTAAACGAAGCACTTCTCAAACACGGTTTTCACTTAATACTATTCTTTAGTCGTTGAAGAATATTCTTCAAAACATAAGTATCACCAACAAAACTTTCCAACGGAACAACTTGATTTCACAGGATTTATAAGTTTCGGCATCAACTTTGCACAGTAGTATTTGAAATCTTTTCATAAGGAGAGAAACAGTGAAACATCTTGGACATCTCGTTCTTACTTTTATTTCGTTTACCTTATTGAGCCAGGGAGTGCTCTGTGCAGCGGAAAATCAAGATAGTTTCGTTTTGGACAACCTTGTTAAAGAAGCACTCACCAACAATCCGGAATTAAATGCTGCAAAAGACCGCTGGAAGGTCTATGAAAACAAAATCGTTCCAGCCGGTTCACTGAGTGATCCAACCTTTTCCTTTTCTTTGAGCAACTATCCGGTTGACACCTTTCAGGGCAATGAGTTTGCCATGAGTGGCAAGATTTTAAAACTTGCGCAAAGTTTTCCTTTTCCCGGCAAACTTTCTGCCCGCCGGGAAATCGCCACTGAACAGAGCAAATGGTTCAAGGCGGTATGGAATGAAGGAAGACTTCAATTAACACGTTTTGTCAAAGATGCGTATTACCTGCTTTATTATTACGACAAGTCCATTGCCATTACCCAAAAAAATCTGCAGCTTTTAAAGGATTTTACACGCCTCACTGAAACGAACTACGAAGTTGGTAAGGGTCTGCAACAGGATGTTCTGAAAGCTCAGGTGGAGCATTCCAAATTGACGGATCGGCTTTTTAATTTGAGCCAGCAACGGGATTCGAATCTTGCCGAGCTGAACCGGCTCCTCAACCGTCCGACATCAACACAGATAGAAAAACTGGATGATTTTGAACCTGTTGATATCAAAATAAGTCTTGCCGATTTACAGGAAGATTCCCAGATAAACCGGCCAATGTATGCGGCCTATGATTCGCTTATAAACCGCTATAAAGCTGAAAAAAAGCTGGCTCGTCTTGATTACAAACCGGATTTTAAGGTTGGTCTGGCTTATAGCTTTCGGGAATCCAACCCTGCTGATGGGGGAACGGATTTTGCCGGACTTGAATTTTCCATGAACCTTCCGATTTTTCAAAAAAAGCGTGATGCTGCTGTTGCTGAAGCAGACTCGGGTCTGCGCATGGCCTCAAAGCAGTACGACGATTTTCAAAACAAGGTTCATTTCAACATTCATGATGCCTATACACAGGTGAAAAAAAACTTTGCCCAGGCCCAACTCTACAAAAGCGGCATTATCCCCCAGGCACGCCAGGTCCTCGAAGCTTCCATCAGCAACTATCAAGTAGGAAAAGTAAACTTTTTCTCGCTTCTTGATAATTTCATGACCCTCTACAACTATGAAATGGAATACTACAAAGTATTGACAGATGGGCAAAGGAACATTGCTCGCTTAGAAGCAGAAACAGGCCAGACAATGAGGCAAGATATGGGTCTCTGATGTCAGGTACGTTTTAATTTTAAGAATCAGGTATAAAAATGACAAAAAGCGCCTTAAAAAAAATATGCTCCATCCTTTTTATCATTCTTCTTGTTGGCTCAGGAATTTATCAATTCGGCAACAGACAGCAGAGTCACGATCATGTTGAAGACGCAATAAGCCCGACAAATGCAACAGCCTCAGAGCAACAGTATACCTGCGGAATGCACCCCTTTATTATCCAGGATGGACCGGGAACATGCCCGATATGCGCCATGGATCTCACTCCTGTTAAAGCAGGTTCAACAGGGTCAGCCACAAAACCATCCGGGGAACGCAAGATCAAATACTGGGTTGCTCCTATGGATCCCAGCTATATCAGAGAAACTCCCGGAAAATCGCCGATGGGAATGGATTTGGTTCCTGTTTACGAAGATGAAGCAGCCACCGGATCTGTTATTACCATCGATCCCGTCACCCAGCAGAACATGGGAGTTCGCACGGCGACAGTCACCAGGCGTGACATACATCGCACTGTCAGTACTGTTGGCATTGTCGGCTATGAAGAGCCGCATCAATATTCGGTGAACAGTAAAATCGACGGCTGGATAGAGCGGCTCTATGTCAATGAAACAGGTGAATTTGTCAAAAAGAATCAACCACTCCTGGAAATCTACAGTCCGGAACTCGTGGCAGCCCAGGAAGAATTCCTGCTCGCCCTTCGCAACCGAGACGCACTCAAGGGGAGTGTTCTGGCAGATATATCAGCCGGAGCAGAGCGACTTCTTGAGTCTTCCCGCAAACGTCTGCGCTACTGGGACATCAGCAAAAATCAGATAGAACAGCTTGAAAAAACCGGTAAGTCCAGCAAAACACTTATGCTTTATGCACCCTATGATGGCGTCATTACGTTGAAAAAAGCCTACCAGGGCATGTTTGTAAAAACAGGCATGGAACTCTTCCAGTTGTCTGACATATCAAGTGTCTGGGTATACGCGGATATTTATGAGAACGAACTTCCCTGGGTCAAAGTCGGTGGGAAAGCACAGATACACGTACCATACAGGTCAGAGCCCATCCATGGTGTTGTGAGCACAGTCTATCCCTATGTCGATCCAAAAACTCGAACAGTAAAGGCACGTATTGATCTTGAAAATCAGGACTTCGATTTGAAACCGGACATGTATGTCAAAGTGGAGCTTAATACAGAGTCGGTAAAAGATATCCTCACGGTTCCAGTGGAAGCGGTTCTCAATTCAGGCGATAAACAAACGGCATTCGTGGCCTTGGGTAATGGCAAATTTGAACCCCGGCTTGTAAAACCAGGCTTGCAGAGTGAAGACGGCTATATTGAGATACGGCAAGGTCTACTGGAAAACGAGCGTGTCGTGACATCATCCCAGTTCCTCTTTGATTCGGAGAGCACTTTGCGTGAGGCAATTAAAAAAATGATGCCCAATCAAAAAATCGAAAATCCTGTTCAGAAAAATAATGATGCTTTAAATTCGCTTTTTGATGAGAGCGAGGATGAGGACCTCGATACGTTATTTGAATAATCAATCGATCCGACGATTATCCTGTTTAACAGGAATAAATGAGAAACCGACATGCTTGAAAAAATAATTCATTGGTCCATCCGCAACAAATTCATGGTTATACTCATGACCATTTTTCTCATTGCCGCCGGGCTGCATGCTGTCAGACAGACATCTATCGACGCCATTCCCGATCTTTCCGATGTGCAGGTTATTATTTTCACAGAGTACCCGGGTCAGGCTCCCCAGGTTGTCGAAGACCAGGTCACCTATCCCCTCACCACGCAGATGCTCGCCGTGCCGCATTCAAAGGTTGTTCGCGGCTATTCTTTTTTCGGATTTTCATTTGTCTATGTCATTTTTGAAGATGGCACTGATATATACTGGGCACGATCACGGGTTCTGGAATATCTCAACTATGCAACGGGTAAACTGCCCCGAGGTGTTTCGCCCAGTCTTGGTCCTGACGCCACCGGTGTGGGTTGGGTTTATGAATACGTCATTGAAAGCGACCACCATGATCTCCAGCAGCTTCGTTCAATTCAGGACTGGTATTTACGGTATGAACTGGCGGCAGTAAACGGTGTTGCCGAAGTAGCAAGCATTGGCGGCTTTGTTAAACAATATCAGGTAGCAATCGATCCGGACCGGTTGCTTGCCTACCATATCACTCTCCCTCAAATCAGAAACGCTATTAAAAAAAGCAACAACGATGTCGGCGGTCGCCTGGTTGAGATGGGAGAAACAGAATTTATGGTGCGTGGTCTCGGCTATTTTCAGTCCACAAAGGATATCGAGCAGGTTGTGGTGGGTACGGACAAAAAAGGCACGCCGATTTTACTCAAGGATATCGCCCAGGTAAACATCGGCCCGGAACTTCGTCGCGGGGCGGCAGAACTTGATGGTACAGGGGAAACCGTGGGCGGCATTATTGTCATGCGATATGGCGAAAACGCTCTTGAGGTCATTGAAAACGTAAAGAAAAAAATAGAATCCCTCAAAGCAGGTCTACCGGAAGGGGTCACATTTAAAACGGTCTACGACAGATCGGGACTGATTGAACGTGCCGTCAATACACTCAAGGAAAAACTGATAGAGGAAAGCATTGTCGTCGCCCTGGTTACCGCTCTTTTCCTGTTCCACCTTCCCAGCGCACTTGTCGCCATATGCACCCTTCCCATTGCGATACTTGCCGCCTTTGTCATCATGAACATTCAAGGAATCAACGCCAACATCATGAGCCTCGGAGGAATTGCCATAGCCATCGGCGCCATGATTGATGCAGCCATCATTATGATTGAAAATGCCCATAAGCATTTTGAACGCGACAGAGGGAAAAAACCCCACTGGGATATTATTCTTGACTCGGCAAAGGAGGTCGGCCCCACCCTTTTCTATTCTCTGCTGGTCATCACCATTTCCTTTCTGCCCATATTTACCCTGCAGGAACAATCTGGCCGCCTCTTTAAACCGCTGGCCTTTACCAAAACATACGCAATGGCGGCAGCGGCCTTTTTATCAGTTACCCTTGTCCCGGTTCTCATGGGTTTCTTTATTCGCGGCAAGATAAAACCGGAAACGGCAAACCCTGTAAACAGGCTTCTAATCAGGCTTTATCACCCGGTTGTCGACTTTGTCCTCAAATGGAGAAAAATCACTCTTCTTATTGCCTTTGCCCTGGTCCTTTCCATAGCGTGGCCGGTAAGCAGAATGGGCTCGGAATTCATGCCTCCTTTAAATGAGGGAGATCTCCTCTACATGCCGACCACCATGCCGGGCATATCCATTACTAAGGCAAAAGAGCTTCTGCAACAGACCGATCGTATTATTGTCTCCTTTCCCGAAGTTGAACGTGTTTTCGGTAAAATTGGCCGGGCGGAAACAGCCACGGACCCGGCTCCGCTTTCAATGCTTGAAACCACCATTACCCTTAAACCTGAAAGTGAGTGGCGCAAGATTCCAATTTCCCGATTTTACAGTGACTGGCCCGACTGGACGAGCCAGGCGCAAAAAATCCTGCAACGCATCTTTCCGGAAGAAAAGCCAATAAGCCAGGACGCCTTGATTGATGAGCTCAATAATGCAATACAGTTTCCAGGACTTACCAATGCCTGGACCATGCCCATTAAGACACGGATAGACATGCTTTCAACGGGCATTAAGACCCCGGTTGGCATTAAGGTAATGGGAGATGACCTTAATATTTTAAACAGGCTCGGAGAAGAAATCGAGGCCATTGTCAAACCTCTGCCCGGCACATTAAGCGCCTACTCGGAAAGGGTTGTTGGCGGAAATTATCTTGATTTCGTCATTGATCGTGCGGCGGCAGCCCGCTACGGACTGACAGTGGGAGATGTTCAGGATATCATCCAGTCAGCCATCGGCGGCATGAATGTTTCCCAGACAGTTGAAGGCCTGGAAAGGTACCCGATTAATATTCGATATCAGCAAGATTACCGCAACGACCTTCCCTCCCTGAACCGCGTTCTCATCCCCCTGGCGGACGGAACCCATATTCCCATTTCCCAGGTAGCCACAATAAAGATCACCAAGGGGCCTCCAAGTATCAAAAGCGAAAACGCCAGAAGAACCGCCTGGGTCTATGTCGACATTAAAGGAATTGACGTCGGAACATACGTCAAGCAGGCACAACAGGCAGTCTCTGAAAAGATAGCGCTGCCGCCCGGTTATTCGATAGTCTGGAGCGGCCAGTTTGAATATATGGAAGCGGCGAAAAAACGGCTTATCGTCATCATACCGCTCACCATTCTGGTCATATTTACCATCATCTATCTGAACACGAAATCATTGATTAAAACGGCCATTGTTTTTCTTGCCGTCCCCTTTTCCCTTGTTGGTGCGTTCTGGTTTCTTTACCTGCTCGGCTACCATACCTCCGTTGCCGTCTGGGTCGGCCTCATTGCCCTGGCTGGACTTGATGCCGAGACCGGTGTTGTCATGCTCCTCTATCTTGATATTTCGCACCAAAAATGGAAGGACAAAAATAAGATGTCCACCAGAGCGGACCTGACTGAGGCAATTCATCATGGAGCGGTTAAACGCATTCGACCAAAGGTGATGACTATCTGCGTCATTATCGCCGGCCTTCTGCCCATCATGTGGAGTCATGGTGCCGGGGCGGATGTCATGAAACGCATTGCCGCCCCCATGGTTGGCGGAGTTGTGACCTCAGGAATCATGGAACTGATGGTGTATCCTGTTATTTATTATCTCTGGCGAGGGCGGTCTCTCAAGAATTCCCTTCCCACTGATGCAAAGTCGACTGTAACCCAAACAATAAAGGAGTAAAACAATGAAAAATCTCATTACAAAATTTTTCCCGGCACTTTTTTGTCTTTCAATTTTCCTTGCCCTGCCTGTTGCAGCAATGGATATGGATCATGGCGCCATGGACCACGGATCAACAACCATGAATGATGATAGCAGCGGCATGGACATGGATGGAGGCTTAATCATGCTCCATAATGATGTCCAAGGCAGCATCAAAGCATCGGCGCATATGCGGGACGTCAGCAAAGCCATGGCTGAAATGGGTATGAAGGCAACCCATCACTTCATGGTCATGTTCGTTGATCAGAGCAGCAATAAAACCCTTGATACAGGAATCGTCGCGGTGAAGATTACTGCTCCCTCGGGAGTCAAGACAAAGGCTATAAAATTAATGGCAATGAGCGGAAGCTTTGGTGCAGATGTGACGCTTGACGAGACAGGCGAATACCTCTTTGAGGTCGGCAGCAAACTCAGTGATGGAAAGAAGAGGAAATTCCATTTTAAATATATGATGATGTAGCAGCTCATTGTGGGGGAGGACGGCGGACTCTGTGTCATGCGCCCTCCCCTACTCCCGGTTCAATGCAAGGTAATGCGCACCTTATTGCTTCTGGGAAATTCTTTTTTGAGAAGTGTTTTTAAAAGCTTGCGAATCTTGTCAGTCTTGAGAGTAAAAGTTGCTGTTTCAAAACCATTTTCCTGAACCTGCAACACATCATCACCCATCCTGGTAATATGAATAGATCGATCCCTTTTGTAGGTCAATAAATGAAGAGATGATTCCAGCGGGAGACTTTTTATTTTTTGTACAACAAAGGGAATAACTGCAGACTTATCAATCATCATTTTCCTGTTCCTGGTTTTCTTCCCTGCCCAGAATGGTCTGCAGTTCAATCTCCATCCTGTCCCGATGAGAACCGGGCCAGTAAATCTTACGGCAGCAAGGGCATTGATAAAAAACGTCAAAATATTTCTTTGTCAACGGCTCGAGAAGATGCAGGATCTCTCTTTTAGTGACTGCAGCAAGAAGCCCGTTGCACTGAAGGCAACGCGTAAACGGATTTATCTTTTCTTTTAAGCGGAAAAGTCTGACCACCTCAAGCAATTGATCTTTCGGTTTGCCGGCCCTTACCAGATGACCAAAGGTAACAATTTTTCGTTTTAAAAGATTTCTGTCTTTTGTTAAAAGAATGCGTCGTTGACAGGATGAAATGGCAGCGAGCGTTTCATCGCCGAGGTTTGGATCAAAAAACGTATCAAAGCCCAGAAATCGCAATTTGGAAGCGAGTTTGCCGACATTGACATCAATCAAAAATCGAGGCTCTGCAATAGATTCATTGCGCAATAATGATGTTTTTGAAAAATCGCTGTCAGCTGATATAGGGAAAACGTCTATTTTCTCGTTGCCACAGATAGCAAACTCAAAATCCACGTCCCGCCCATCGGCAAGAATTTTCTCAACTTCAGGATGAGGAATACCGTAGGATTCGATCACATCTTTGACAGAGGATTTCCTGGACAACTCGACCCGCACACAATCAAGACGTTGAAATTTTTTTGGCAGCAACTCAACAAGATTTCCTTGAAATTGCAGAGTAATCATAGCAACACACAACCATCTTCAGCCTAGAAGCTTGTCGAATTTTCATTACGGAGATAGTGTAATAAATCTTCCATGTCATCCCATAAAGGCGCAGTTAAAGTAAACCTTTCGCCGGTTCGCGGATGATTAAAGGATAAAGAAAGAGAATGAAGACATTGACGGGAAATACTGAATCCCGGCAACTTATTTTTTTTCCTGCCATACATGATATCACCAGCCACCGGGCAGCCAAGTGAAGACATATGTACACGAATCTGATGCGTCCTGCCGGTTTCAAGCTTCAGTTTAACCAAACAGAAGCGCTGGAACTCTTCCAAAATTTCCCAGTGGGTCAAAGCATGGCGTCCACCTTGCTGCAGGATAGACATTTTCTTACGGTGAACAGGATGCCGACCAATAGGGGCATCTACTTTTCCACGTTTTTCCCGTGGAATACCATCGAGTATGGCAAGATAATATTTTTCTACATTCCGGGATTTAAATTGATCAACCAGACTCTGATGGGCCTGATCATTTTTGGCGACGATCATTATGCCTGAGGTATCTTTATCGAGCCTGTGCACAATACCGGGACGCTGCTCCCCGCCTATCCCGGATAAATTTCGACATTGGTAAAGCAAGCCGTGAACAAGAGTCCCATGGTCATGACCATGTGAAGGATGCACGACGAGCCCTGGAGGTTTGGATAAAACAATAATATCCTCGTCTTCAAGAAGTACGGGGATGGAAAGTTTTTCCGGAATCAGGACGGATGGTTCCGCAGGGGGGAGAAGTATACGAACACTCTCCCCGCTTTTAAGCCGGTAACCGGTTTTTTTTAACTGATCGTCAACAAGAATATTTCCGGATCGAATAAGGCTCTGCACGCGGGTGCGTGTGAGATGGGAGAACTGATCAAGATCAGCAACGTACTGATCCAAACGTTTGCCGTTGAAATCAGAAGATACGATAAGCCGGCACACAATCTCCTGATCAAAATGTGCATTCTGGTTATTCAAGACAAGGAAAAAGGCCGTAATAAGAAAAAATAAACTGGCAGAAAGTCCTGTAACTGACCATCCGCCAATGTAATATCATAAATTATGCACGAGTCGACGGTGACTGAGTGTTTTTTTTTTGCGAAACCGTTACAGTTAACAAAAAGATATGGAAACTAGTTATTAAAAATTTTCTCTATATCTTCTTCAACCTGATCTTCCTTGATATGATTTGCAAGGGCAATCTCCTTCATGAGAAGACTCTTTGCGGTATCAAGCATCTTTCTTTCTCCGAAAGAGAGATCCTTGTCCTCTTTAAGAAGATAAAGGTCGCGTAGCACTCCTGCGATTTTGAACACAGAACCGGTTTTAATTTTCTCCATGTACTGGCGGTATCGCTGATTCCAGGGCTGTGCTTCAATTTCTACGTCTCTGTCTTTTAAAATCTCAAAAACTTTGTCCGCTTCAGTTGAAGAAATAATTCCCCGCAATCCGACACTGTCGCTGGTAGTTGTCGGAATCATAACAACCATACTTGAGTCAATGATTTTCATGACATAAAATGATTGTTCAAATTCGCCGACAACTCTTTTTTCAATGGATTGAATCTGACCTACACCATGAGCTGGATATACTGCCATATCACCTTTATTAAACACTGGATACCCCTCTGTTCGCCCCATTAATGGAAAAAAGAATCTGATCATTATCAGAATTTTGGAAAGAAAACACACGCCTTGAGGCAAGAAATGAATTGCATAATAACACCATTTGTCGATTTACGCAAATGAAGGTTCAAAAGTATCTGGAGAATGAAAAAGAAGTGGTGCTCAATTTACCAAATAAAGAGCGAAGCAAGCAGTGCGGGATACGATTCTTGTTTTCTATTAAGAATATAATTCTAATAGTTACAAAAAGAATGGGCAGATTCCTACCAAGAAGGTTGTCCGAGAATGGCCTTCTGGACAGGTAGCAATCTAATTTTTTCGTAACTATTCAGCTGCACCTCATCTTTGAACGATCAGGCCTGCTCACATAGACGGGCTATACCCTCGCAGGCCTGCTCGGAGTCTCCACTTCGTTGCGCTTACCTGTTCAAATCTAAGGCACATCTGAATAGTTACGGCCTGGAGTTGAGGCCCATTTAGAGCCCTCGCTGAATAGATACATTTTTTCTAACATTAATTTTATTCATGGCATGTTCAATGCCTTTGGAGATAATCAGTCCTACGGCATCATAAACTTGGGGCATTACTGTTTCTACAACCTCTTCTTCAGACTTTGACATTTTAGTTAAAACGTAACGCTCGACCGGAATAATATCATCAGGTCTGCCAATGCCGGCTTTAATTCGGATAAAATTTTTACTGCCCAGTAAGGAGATGATTGAGCGAATTCCGTTGTGTCCGCCAGCGCCCCGATTAATAACAATTTTCAGTTTCCCAACAGGCATATCAAGATCATCATGAATGACAATTATGTTTTCCGGGGGAATCTTATAATACAAAGCAGCGGCGGCAACTGACTTACCGCTCAGGTTCATAAAAGTCTGTGGCTTGAGGAGCAGGGCTTGTTCTCCTTCAATCAGAGTTTTTGCTGCATCAGCCGTCCATTTGCTGGCCGACAACTCAACTCGCAACTGCCTTGCCAGATAATCAAGAAAAAGAAAGCCAATATTATGACGCGTTTTGTTGTATTTTGTACCAGGATTTCCGAGTCCAGCCACAAGGAACATGTCTCATCACCAGTCAATGCCAATAAAAAAGCCGAAAAAGGTATACTTTTCCGGCTTTTCTATGCAATTGTAGATTTCTACTCAAACTTCTTTATTATTCTGTAGCTTCTTCCTCGTCAGCAACAGCAGGCTCTGCGTGGGGCGAAACAACGGAAACGCAAACTTTTTCTGCATCATCAAGTAATGTCACGGAATCAGGAATACTTAAATCTTTACAGGAAATTTTGTCATTAATATTCAAAGGAGAAACATCAATATCAATAGAATCAGGAATATCGAGGGGATTTCCTTTTAAGGTAACCGTGTTTGCACTTACGATCATATCTCCACCAAGATCGACACCTGCGGCTTTTCCTTTATAGGTAACAGGAACAATGAAAGAGCTGGGCGCATCAAGGGAGATTTCGTAAAAATCAGCATGTTTCAAGGTATCGTAAATCGGATCAACCTGAACTTCCTTAATGAGAACATGCCTTTTTTCTTCACCACTGTCTGTTGTAATATCAAGATTGACAACAGCATTACGCCTCTGCAGATTCAAGAGGGTTTTAGTAAAGATTTTTGTATCAAGGATTAATGGCATAGGGTCACTTTTAGGCCCATACATGATAGCCGGTGTTTGTCCGGACCGACGTAAAGTCCGTGCAGCACCTTTTCCGAAATTTGTTCTAACTTTGGCAGTAACATCTACCTGTAACATTGTGACAACCTCCTCACCCGATTTATCGGTCATTGGCAATCATGACTGCCAATTATTTATTAAAATTTTCATATAAAACAGAAACAAAAAAATCAAACAATACTAACAAAGAAATCCTGATAAAAATAAAAGAGTTAGACAAACAGAGAGCTTACTGAATCCTCAGAATGAATACACTGAATGGAGTCTCCGAGCAACTCTGAAACTGAAAGCACTTTTATTTTATCGCAATTTTTAGCCCCATCCGCCAAAGGAATGGTATTCGTTACCACAAGGTTTTTAAGTTGTGAGTTTTGAACTCTTTCAATCGCCGGTCCGGACAAAACCGCGTGGGTGGCATAGGCATGCACCTCTTCAGCCCCGGATTTGATTAAAATATCAGCCGCCGAACAAAGTGTTCCGGCTGTATCAACCATATCATCGAGAAGAATTGCATATTTTCCTTTAACGTCTCCAATAACATTCATGGCTTCTGCTTCATTGGCCCGGGCTCTTCTTTTATCAACAATAGCGAGATCAGCATCCAGTCGTTTGGCAAAAGCGCGGGTGCGGACAACTCCACCGGCATCCGGAGAAACCAGAACAACGCTTTTCCCTGAAAATGAAGAAGAAATATCTTTCAAAAGAACTGGCGCTGCATAGAGATTATCAACCGGGATGTTAAAAAAACCCTGAATCTGACCTGAATGAATATCCATGGTCAAAACCCTGCGTACTCCCACCGCCATAAGCATTTCGGCAACAGCTTTAGCGGAAATGGGCACTCGCGGTGCAACTTTTCTGTCCTGGCGCGCATATCCGTAATAGGGAATAACTGCGGTAATACGTCGGGCAGATGCACGCCTGAGGGCATCTGCCATCAGGATTAATTCCATCAAATGGTCATTAACAGGTGTAGAAGTAGGCTGAACAACAAAAACATCTTTGCCGCGGACATTCTCGCCGACCTCTACATAAGTTTCACCATCGCTGAATTTTCGAACTTCTGCTTTGCTGAGTTTAAGGTCAAGATGACGACATATATCTTCAGCAAGTGCTCTGTTGGCGTTTCCAGTGAAGATCTTCATTTCTTTCTTTACCGTACCCATATCGAAGTCCGTTCCTTATGACAGCACCCCTGAAAGCGAGATGCAATCTTTCATTCCCTGTTTTAATTATAAATATGGCTGGGGCGGTAGGATTCGAACCTACGAATGCAGGCGTCAAAGGCCTGTGTCTTACCGCTTGACGACGCCCCAGCTGAAATTTTATTTAAATATATTTTTATTATGATACTATTTCAGACAGACGAGAGAGGATGCGTGTAAAAAACCTTTCCTGGAAATTCTTTATCTAAATCTTCTACTGCAGATAAAGCCGAATCATGGTGATCAAAAATACCGAAAACGGTTGGACCGCTCCCTGACATCAAAGACCCCATTGCCCCGTAATCATTAAGTTTTTCCTTAATCTCCCCGATTACCGGATAACGCTCTATCGTAACATTTTCCAGATCATTGTAGAGTTTTTTGAACAAAGCTCTCTCTATGAAGGGGCCTAAGATATAAGGATTACCTTCAATTGTCAACGCAAATTTACCGATTTGCGTTGAATCAAAGTTCTCAAAAACCCATTTTGTCGAAACTGGAAAACCGGGGTTGACCAAAACAAGACTGCAATCGGTAAGAGATTGCTTTACTTGAAGTTTCTCGCCAACTCCTCCGGCAAGAGCGGCCTGACAATCAGCCACAAAAAAAGGAACATCAGCACCAAGACCAAGCCCTAATCTCATGAGCCGGTCATGACTCAGGCCGGCATCATAAATCACATTCAAACCATTCAGAACGGCCGCAGCATCGCTGCTGCCTCCGCCAAGACCTGCGGCCAGAGGAATATTTTTCCTCAGGGTTATCTCTATCCCCCCAAGAATACCTGTTTCCTTGAAGAAAATATCCGCAGCCTTAAAGGCCAAATTCGTATCATCTTCCGGCAAATCCGAATCAGGACAATGGAGTGTTATACCCGAGGGTCGGAGATTGAGTTGCAGAGTGTCAGCCAGGCTGACTTTCTGCATCCAGGTTAGCAGCTCATGATACCCGTCCTCACGGCGAGACAAAACCTGCAAAAACAAATTTACTTTTGCTGGAGCTGATACGTGAAGCGTCTTGCCACTCGCCATTTCAGGATTTTGCCTTCACATACCTCATCTGCAGATCATAGAGCAATTTATTCAGCATATTATTTTCGTCTTCGGAAAGATTGCCTTTGGTTTTCTCTTTTAAAACATTCAAGGTATCGATTGTATGTTTGGCAAGAGTAAGATCCTGTTTCTTCATACCTGTCTCAGGATCAGGAATCTCGCCTAAAAGAAAAAGGGCTGAGGTGTTGAGTGACATGATAAATGCGGAAAACGTAACTTCAGGCATGACGCATTTTCCATCAACCATCTCGCCGCCGGCACACCGGCATTTTTTTTCATCAGTCATTCCCTTACCCCACCCTTACCTTTTTCTTCTTGTTTTATGAAAGATCCAGAACCATGGCACTGGAGATATTGTCAAGCTTTCTCACGGACTCAAGCTGTTCCTTTGAAATCAACGTGTCTGTATTTAAAAGAATAACATTACGCGTCTTGTCTCCCTCTCCAGACTCCCGTCCAACAGTCATCCTGGAGATATTCACTTTGGCGTTCCCCAATACCGTGGCCAGAGAGCCGATGACTCCCGGAACATCGATATTGTAAACAAAAAGCATGGGGCCATCAGGCAAAGCCTCAAGACGGAAAGTATTCACACGTACAAGGCGGGGCTCTTTTTTTCCAAACACTGTTCCGGCAAGGACGTTTTCACCTTCAGAGGTTTTCACCTTTATGGATACCAGGTTTGTAAAATCATCAGAGTCACTGGTTTTAGATTCTGTAACGCGTATTCCCCTGTCTTTTGCTATCATGGGAGCATTAACAAAGTTTACAGCATCTTTGAGAATCGGAGTAAAGAGGCCTTTGAGAAAGGCTACGGTGATGGGACTCGTTTCCATCTCGGCAAGATCACCGATAAATTCAATATTAACCTCTTCAACGCCCCCCTTGGCGATCTGCATATGAAAAGAACCAAGCATCTCGGCAAGGGAAATATAAGGACGAACCTTTGACAAAACATCAGCACTGACCGAAGGCACATTCACTGCATTTGTTACCGTACCGGTTAAAAGATAATCTGCCATTTGCTCCGCAATGGTTACAGCGACATTTTCCTGGGCCTCGGAAGTTGAGGCACCCAAGTGAGGTGTACAGATAAAATTATCAAGACCGAGTAATGGTGTGCCCTCCAGAGATGTAGGTTCTTTCTCGAAAACATCGAGAGCTGCGCCCCGGATTTCACCATTTTTCAATGCCTCGTACAGCGCCTCCTCATCAACTACACCTCCCCGGGCACAATCGATGAACATGGCGCTTTTCTTCATATTCTTAAATTCATTAGTGGATAGTATTTTACTTGTTTCCTTGGTCAGAGGCACATGAACTGAAATATAATCAGCGCGCTTACACAAATCCTCAAGGCTGACCAACTCTACGCCAAGCTTATCAACAAGATCTTTCGGCATGTGGGGATCAAAGGCAATGACTTTCATGTGCAGGCCCTGAGCACGATTGGCAACAATGGCGCCAATACGACCAATACCGACTATACCCAGTGTTTTACCGGTAACTTCCCGTCCCTGAAATTTTTTCTTGTCCCAGCCGCCTTCTTTCATTCTGGCCGTTGCCTGGGGGATATTCCGCGTAAGAGACATCATCATGGAAATGGCATGCTCGGCAGCCGTGGTGGCGTTCCCGTCAGGTGCATTCATGACCACGATGCCACGCTTGCTGGCTTCTGGAATATTTACATTGTCAAGGCCGATTCCGGCTCGACCAACAACTTTCAGATTTTCAGCAGCCTCGATAATTTCTTCGGTAACTTTGGTGGCACTTCGAATAACAAGCCCATCATATTGAGAAATAATTTTCTTCAGTTCTTCAGGAGGTAAACCTGTGTTGATATCAACCTCAAGTCCGGCATCCTTTAAAATTTGAGCTCCAACCGGGGCTAAGTTATCACTAATAAGTACCTTCATGACTGCTCCTTTATCCTAAAGCTAAACTGTAGTTATAATAAATATTCTATAAAAAAAACAAAGTAACCATTCCCGAGTACCTCATCTTCACGCACAAAATCGCTTGTCAGCGGTCAGTGGTACAGTCGAATAGCTGCGATTTAAAAGATTGACGGTTTCGTATTTATGCCCTTGAGGGTAAAAACCACTCAACCGCCACCAACTAATATGCAACCTGTTGATATTACGCAGGCGTAAGGTCAGCGTCTGAACTTGTTGCGACTTCGTCAAAATTGGATACTTTTTCCCTTTGCGGCCTCTCACAATATAAAAACGAAAACGCTTAATATGATGTTATTGAAGGAGTTTGTCAAGATCAAACAATGAGAGCTGCTTAATCCTTAAAACATGCCGAAAAGTCCACTGGCTCTTCATCTTCTTCCTCATTTTTCTTGACCTTGGCCATTTCCTGTCTCACGCGGAACTCATTCTTGAAATCTTCCATTTTTCGTTCAAGAAATTTTTCCGGAAAAAGTTCACTCCCTACGTATTGAAGTGAATTTTTTTCCAGCTGGGCAAGCATTTCGCTCAGCAGATCGTCCTTTTCAGACTCATCGATAAAGGTCCGTTCTTTCACAACAGTGAAGACAAGTCCATTTTTACACCTGTCCTTAACAAAGATTCGAAACTCAGTATCTTCCACTGAATCCGCAAAATCGTCCCGGAGCGGAAGAAGAGCATCACATTTGACCTTTATGAGCCATCTATCTGCTGCTATTTTTCGTGACAGATTATAAAATGAAACATGGATGCCGTTTGCAAGATTCATTGAAGAAAGAAGGGGCGCGGATTGTTTGTTTTCTATCATAATGTATATGGGTGGTTGATTCGGTTTCGGGAAAAGGGTATAAAGTATTTTCTGTTCAACGATAACATATGCACATAATCAGCTTAGTACGGAGCTCACATGACCGTTTCCATCTATAATACAAAGAGTGGTAAAAAAGAAGTTTTCTCTCCCCTAGAAAAGGGCCATATCAAGCTTTATGTTTGCGGCATAACGGCCTACGATTTCTGCCATATCGGCCATGCCAGATCCACTCTGGTTTTCGACATGATTGTCAACTATTTACGGTACAAAGGCTACAAGGTCACCTATGTACGCAATTTTACGGATATAGATGACAAAATCATTAAACGAGCCCGCGAGCAACATACCACAACCGAAGAACTTGCCAACCGTTTTATTGATGCTTTTCATGAAGATATGAAAAGTCTTGGCAATACTCCTCCGACTCTTGAACCCAAAGCAACTGAGAACATCCCTGAAATTATTAAGATGATTGAAGATTTGATTGCCAACGGCTTTGCCTATGCAGTTGATGGTGACGTTTATTATAAGGTTGCGAACTTTGATGAGTACGGAAAACTTTCCAGAAGAAATCTCGACGACATGATGGCCGGAGCGCGCATATCGATCAATGAGCAAAAACAAAACCCCATGGATTTTGCTCTTTGGAAAAGCAGCAAGCCAGGCGAGCCGGTATGGGATAGCCCATGGGGAGGCGGCAGGCCAGGATGGCACATTGAATGCTCGGCAATGAGCCGTAAATATCTCGGTGACTCCTTTGACATTCATGGCGGAGGAAAGGATCTAATCTTTCCGCATCATGAAAATGAAATAGCCCAAAGCGAAGCCGCTTCCGGCAAACCGTTTGCCGCCACCTGGATTCATCACGGCTTTGTGACCATTAAAGATGAAAAGATGTCAAAATCTCTTGGCAACTTCCTGACCATCCGCGAAATTCTTGAAAAATACCCTGCTGAAGTTTTGCGTTTTTTTGTTTTTTCAACCCATTATCGCACACCTCTTGATTTCTCTGAAACAGCGATGAAAGATGCTGAGGCAGGTCTTGACCGGCTTAATACCTGCCTTGCTGAAATTTCCCAACTGCCCAAAGAAGGTAATCCGGATCAAAAAAGCGCTGCCGGCAAAAAAAATATAACAAAAATTACTTCTCTCACTGAACGCTTTGTCAAGGCCATGGACAATGACTTTAACAGCGCCCAGGCAATGGGTCATATTTTTGATGCTGTCAAAGCACTGAACACCATAAAACAGGCGCTTCCCGCCTCCCCCGCTGAATCCGACCTTACGCTTCTGCACTCCGGAGCCAAAACGATTAGAGAACTGGCCGCCATTATGGGGCTTCTCAAAAAAGACCCTCTGCTTTATATTAAAGAAAAGCAGGATAAAATCATCAGCCGGCTTGACATCACCGAGGCAGAGATTGATAATTTGCTTCAAGAAAGAAATAAAGCCCGGGAACAAAAAAACTGGGCCAGGGCCGATGAAATCAGGGATCAACTTTTATGCCATAATGTAGAAATAAAAGACAGTTCCGAGGGCACAACCTGGCAAGTAAAAATTTAATATGAGTGAGTGCCTGTTTGAGATATGAGCAGGCAGTAACAGCAGGCTGTTGAAAAGCGTAGCGAGCGCAGTAGTTTTTTTTAACAGCCTGACAGGGAGGGCAAACCATGATACGGACTCCTGTAGTAGCCAACCAATTTTACCCGGGCGATCCGCTCATTCTGGAAAATACCCTTAAAGACCTTATACCGGAACAGACTGAGCCCAAACCGGCAATAGCCGTCCTCTCTCCCCATGCCGGTTATATTTACTCCGGATCAGTTGCCGGGGAAACTTTTGCCAACTCACAAATCCCGCAAGACGTTGTTATTCTCGGTCCTAATCATCATGGACAGGGGGCGCCAATAGCTCTGATGAATGATGGCGAGTGGCAAACGCCACTGGGCAATGTGAAGATTAATAATGAGTTGGCTGCACTGATCGCAAAACCTCCTGTCGAAATCGATGACCTGGCTCACCGCTTTGAACATTCCCTTGAAGTACAGGTCCCCTTTCTGCAATACCTCAGAAAAAATGTATCTATTGTCCCCTTGGTCATCTCCCATATTCCCTATTCCACCTGCGTGGCTGTAGGGAAAATTCTTGCACTGGCGATTAAAGAGTACGCCAAACCGGTGCTGATAGTCGCCAGCACCGACATGACTCACTACGAACCCCGGGAATCCGCCGCACGAAAAGACCATCTGGCCCTGGATCACATCAAGAGTCTTGACCCACAGGGACTCTATAATACGGTTGTTGAAAAACGTATTTCAATGTGCGGCATCATGCCCAGCACCATTGCCCTTGCCGCAGCTATGGAACTAGGGGCAACAAAATCGAATTTAATACGATATACCGACTCTGGTGAAGTAAGCGGGGATACGGATCATGTGGTGGGATACGCCGGCGTTTTGATCTCATGAAATCAAAACAGCGTAAATTTAACTTGACTTTTCCGGCTGTTTTTTCTAAATAAAACCTTTCCTACTGCACAGTAATGGGAGATCGTCTAATGGCAGGACAGCAGACTCTGACTCTGCTTATCGGGGTTCGAATCCCTGTCTCCCAGCCAAGGTTATTTCAAGGACTCAAGCTTGGTACAAGCTTGAGTCCTTTTTTTTGTGCTCTTATCCCTTCTCCTGTTTCTCTTCTTCATGATATTCATCATCCGCATTGACCGACCAGACATCATGCTTGGCACCAAGAATATTTTCCACGGCATACAAAGCTGTTAGAATCGAATGATCCATATTATTGTACTTGAACAACCCGTAACGGCCGCAAAGTTGCAGGTTGCGAAACTGCTGCAAATATTTTTTTATTTTCTCAATATGACCGGCATAATTTTCGTCGTAAACCGGATAGCACTTCGGCATCCTGACCACAAAACCGTCAAACACCTTTTCCGGAGAGAGCAGGCCGAGGTGGGCAATCTCCTCTTTGCCCAATTGAAGAAGATCTTCATCACTCATAGACCAAAGATCGTCTCCTTCCCAACAAAAATATTCCAGCCCCAGGGATGAGTATTTATCATCGGGAACCATTGCCGGACTCCAGTTGGCAAAACACTGTATACGCCCCATTTTCACCTTGGAGTCATGAATATAGATCCAGGTGTCCGGCAGACTCTGTGGTTGGTCGATCAGCAGATTTATCGTCAATAAAGCGCGATAGCGGAGAGCCCTGGCTGCATCAACAACATCTTGAGGAGGAGCCGGCTGCATATTCAATATGAGTTTGGTGATCGGCATTGTGGAGATAAAATCGGTTGCACTCTGCCGACTTTCACCTTCAGGATTCTCCACAACCACTTCTTTGATCAAATCCCCCTCATGAATAATCTGCTTGACTCGATGCTTCAGCAAGACCGAGGCTCCATGTTCCTGGGCTCCGGTGGCCATGGTTTCATACATCTGACCAGGCCCGAGGCGTGGGTATTGGAATTCATCTATAAGGGTCTTAATAACTTTCTTCGACTTGAAGAGCGCATTCATCACTGCGCTCCACAGGGAAAGACCTTTTATGCGCTGTGCGGCCCATTCCGCCCTGATATCTTCACAGGAAATCCCCCAAACCTTTTCCGTGTAGGTTTTGAAAAATATTCTGTACAGCCTTGACCCGAAACGATTTGAAACCCATTCTTCAAAACTTTCTTCCGGACAAACGGGAAAAAGCCGAGCCTTCAAATAACTGGTCCCAATCAGAATGGAATTGAAAACACCAAGTCCCAAAAGAGCATTTTTTGCCTGGAGAGGATAATTGAAGAATTTCCCATTGTAATAAATACGCGACAGGCGGGAACGCACTAGGAAATCTTCACCAAGAACCTCATCCCATAGGGCGTTTACTTCAGGGATCTTGGTAAAAAACCGATGTCCGCCAATATCAAAACGAAAACCTTTATACTCAATTGTTCTACTTATTCCTCCCACCATGGTATCCGCCTCAAAGCAGGTAACAGGAATTTTTCGTTTGGCACAATCATACGACGCGGTGAGCCCTGAAGGGCCTCCGCCAATGACAATTACGTTTTTATCCAGACGATGTGCTTCAGTCATTCAAAACTTTCTTTTTATGTTTCGAAAACAACAGTTTTCGTCGAACAAAAAAATTCCACAGATAGACAAAGACAACTGCTGCTATCTTTGCAATCATATATTGTCCATTCAGTACTGGAGTTAAAACAGCCAAAATGAGATCATTCAGAAGAAGTCCACCCAACCCCACAAAAAGAAAAATCATAAATTCAGAACGGGCACTCTTAAATGATCTATATCTGAATACCCACTGTATACTCAGGTAGTAATTAACAAAAAGACCAACCAGAAAGGATAGTGTTGCCGACAAAAGATAGTGCAGGCTTGCCCACTCTGTCAGAGAGTATAAAAGGAAAAAATCAACGATGAACGCCACTCCGCCAACAACTGTGTAGCGACTCAGTTCCCCTACTAATTTTTTTGTAGCATTCATTTCAACAGTTACATCTTTTTTAGACAAAGCGAACGTCACCCCGTAAAGCAGAGTACCACAAGGGGTTTGCGTAAATGTATTATAAATCCATCTGTCTCCCTTCGAGGGATACCCAATAGTGCTGTTTGAGGAAGACTTAAAAAAAGAATATCGTAGTATCCTTTCGGAACAGTTTGTCAAAATACAATTCCGACAAAAAGTGTTTAATTTTACTGGACCACGTCAATCTTAGAAAGTATTCTTTTTTTAATCATCAATTAATTATCATAAAAATGGTTTGAAAATCTCCTGAAAAAAGCTTGGAACTAGCTGCACAGCATATGTGTATATTCTTAAAAAAGACTAAATGCTCTATAGTAAACTCCGTAAATTTGCTTCCTATATTCGTAAAACACCCCTACACCCCCAGTGGTTAATGAATGTCGAGAACCCTTTAGGAAAGAAGCAGATAGGTAAAAAGGTCGACAAAGGTTTCCATTTGGATATTGGCTGTGCGGACCAGAGTCTTCAAAATTTTATTTCCCCTGAAGCAACTTATATCGGTATAGATTACCTCACAACAGCTTCGAAGCTCTATAAAACAAAGCCTCTGGTATATGCAGATGCCCAAGCTTTACCTTTTTTGTCTGCCAGTATTGATATCGTTACTTTGTTGGATGTTTTGGAGCATATACCCGATGCACCTTTAGCTCTTGCTGAAGCGTTTCGAGTACTAAAACCAAGAGGCAGAGCTATACTATCCGTACCTTTTCTTTATCCCATTCATGATGCGCCATTCGACTTTCAACGCTGGACTTCTCATGGTTTAAAAAAAATGGCTGAAGACTGCGGATTTTTCATAGAAAAAGAAATAGCAGTGGGAAATCCAAGTCAAAGTGCAGCGCTCATTGCCTGTATCGCTGCCGTTCGTAACACTCTAGAATTACTCAAATCATACAATTTTATTGGACTCATTCTTCTATGCGTGCTCCCTTTATTTATTCCAATCGTAAATATTTCAGGATGGGCACTAGGTAAAGTGAGCGGGCAAGATAATATAATGCCGTTTTCCTACAATTTCTTTTTAGTAAAACCTGAATCTGCAGGGAAAGAAGCTTTAGACTCAACTTTCTGAGAAGACTTAACGCGCTAAAATTACTGGATTATATCCAGCCG
>JAHLLM010000047.1 GCA_020444175.1 Desulfobulbaceae bacterium
GCATGGCCACTTCGTTTATGTCCACCCCTTTTAACTCGGCAACCTTTTGTGCAGTGTAAAGAGTATAACATGGTTCGTTTTTTTTGCCTCGACGGGGAACAGGAGCCAAAAACGGAGCATCTGTTTCCACAAGAAGCCGGGATAGAGGAATTGAACGAACGGCATCCTGCAGGGTATCGGCTTTGTTAAAGGTGACAACTCCGGGAATTGATATAAAAAATCCCAGATCAATAAATTTTCGGGCAACTGCAGCATCACCTGAAAAACAGTGGATGATTCCTCCGCTTGGAAACGGTCCGCATTCACAGAGAAGCCTGTAAATGTGTTCATGGGCTTCCCTGTCATGGATGATGACGGGAAGTTCAAGTTCTTTTGCCAGTTGAAGCTGTCCCTGAAAAGCCTTTTCCTGTGTGTCAAGAGGGGCATAGTTTTTCACCGTGTCAATGCCGATCTCGCCGTAGGCAATAACGCGTTTCCGGTGAGCAAGTTCCCGCAGTGTGGTGCCTGCCTCGGGCGTGAATTCTTCGGCATGGTGGGGGTGGATGCCGACCGCTGCGTAGACGTTGTCATGGGCCTGGGCAAATTGAACCGCTCTTTTTGAACTTTTTATGTCTATGCCGATGGTAATGATATTTTTGACTCCGGCGGCAAGAGCCCGGTCAACGGCCTCTTGTGCCTCTTCATCAGTGCCCAGCATATCCAGGTGACAGTGCGTGTCAACCAGGAACAGGTTGTCATTCAGGACGGGAAGGGGAGGTATTTTCTTTTTCGACACGGTAGATTTGTAATATTTTTTTATGGAGTTAAATTGCGAAACACACGAAGAGCGCGAAGTTAAGAGAAAAAAGCTCCATTTACTTCGTGGGTGGAAAAATTTTTTTCAACAACGAACAGCTTCTGTTGATGACGGTGACCATTCATTAACAACATATTGAAATTTATGCAACAAAGGGGTAATGAACATACACAGGGATTCTATTTAAAATTTGATTACCACTGAAACTCAGCCAGTCTTGCAGCAGGTACTGTAATGCATTAATAATTCAAAAAATACTGTCTACACAAAAGTCATTCCCGCGAAAGCGGGAATCCAGAGTAGCTGGCTAGTCCGCCTAGATTCCCGCTTTCGCGGGAATGACGTATAAAAAGGCTGAAGATGGGTGGTAATCAAAATTTAAAATAAGGAGAACGCGAATATGTCTTTGTCAGTGCTTGATGCTATTTATCAGAGGAGAAGTATACGGGAGTTTACCGAAGAAGAAGTGGCGATGAAAGATCTTACGGAAATTATAAAGGCCGGTATCTGGGCTCCTTCCGGTCTGAATAACCAGCCCTGGCGCTTTGTTATTATTGTTGATGAAACAAAAAGAAAGGAGATCAGTACAACAACCCATTACAGTCATATTGTTCTCGGGGCCAGGGCCTTGATCGCCGTGTATCTCGATAAAGACGCCATGTACGACGATGTGAAGGATCATCAGGCCGCAGGTGCATGTCTTGAGAATATGTTGCTTGCCACTGAGGCCCTTGGGCTAGGAGCCGTCTGGCTGGGTCAGATTTTGAAGAAAAAGGAACAGGTCAATGCAATCCTCGACATTGATGCAGCAGGCTATGATCTCATGGCTGTACTTGCCATTGGTCATCCAGCGCATCATAATCAGCAGTCTACCCGTAAAGACCTGGATGAATTTGTTCTAAAGACTTTGTAACTATTCAGCTGCACCTCATCTTCGAACGATCAGGCCTGCTCACATAGACGGGCTATCGGAGTCTCGCAAGCTCGCTTACCTGCCTCGCAGGCCTGCTTGTCCAAATCTAAGGCACATCTGAATAGTTACGACCTGGAGTTGAGGCCCATTTCGAGCCCTCGCTGAATAGATACAAGACCATTTAAATGGAGGAAGTAATGTCGCTTTTCACGAAACAATCAGTCATTTCACGTTTTTTTCTTTCCTGTCTGCTCCTTTTGTTTTTTGCAACAGGCTGTGCCTATTTCGGCGGAGATGATACGGAGGAGGAAATGGCTTCCTCCGTACCCCAAAGTCAGCCTTACTACCCGAAAGATTTTAAAGAAATTCTTATTCCCGATGGGTTGACCATGAATCGGGAAAATACCATGTTTGTCAAAACAAATTCCTTTAACGGTGGTATTCTCAACTTCGAAGGTCGTATTGAAGTGAATTCACTGACGGAATTTTTTGAAAATTCCATGTCCAAAAAAGGCTGGAAGCTGTCCGGTTCGGTCAAGGCGCAAAAAAACCTGCTTATTTTTACCCAGCCTGGCAAGACATGCATGATCACCATTTCAGAAAGTAAATTTAATATCAATACAGAGGTCAACGTCTATATATCCGAAGAAGTCAACCAGGATTCGATTTCATCCATGCCTCTGTCCATGGAATAGGAACATATTAAATACCTGTCAAGCAACCCTTGCACGCGTGTTAAGCCAACTTAACCTTGGGAACCAATACATCTATCATGTCTCAAATATTATCGGGAAAGAATATTCTCTGCGGAGTAACCGGCTCTATCGCCGCTTACAAAACGTGTGACTGGGTGCGATCCCTAAAACGTGACGGGGCCGAGGTGAATGTGGTTATGACTGAATCGGCTGCCAAGTTTGTAGCGCCACTCACGTTCAGCGCCTTAACCGGTAACAGAACATACTGCTCCATGTTTGATGCTCAGGATGAAGAAAAGATTCCGCATATAAACCTTGCCCGCTGCCATGATGTTATCCTGATTGCCCCGGCCACAGCCCAGACCATTGCGCGTCTTGCCCATGGCATGGCTGATGACCTTCTTTCAACCATTGTTCTTGCCGGTGAGGCACCGATTATCGTTTGTCCGGCCATGAACAGCAAGATGTACCTGCATGCCGCCACCCAGGAAAATATCAAGAAAATGAAAAGGTACGGCTACTCTGTCATTGAGCCGGAATGCGGCAGTATGGCGTGTGGAGAAGAAGGACCGGGCAGACTTCCTGATTGGGAGCGGGTTCGGAGCGAGCTTATTCGTTCCCTGTCAGAGCAGGAGCTTGCCGGCAAGACAGTAGTTGTCACAGCCGGACCCACTGAGGAGCCTATCGATCCAGTTCGCTTTATCGGCAATCGTTCTTCCGGGAAAATGGGCTACGCTTTGGCCGAGGCCGCAAAACAGAGGGGGGCTGAGGTCATTTTAATCAGTGGTCCGACTCAGATTGCCCCTCCGGCAGGTATAGAGTGTGTCAAAGTCAGAACCGCCGAAGAAATGTACCGCGAAGTGCTCGGGAGCGTTGATGTTGCCGATATTATTGTAAAGGCTGCTGCTGTTTCCGATTTCAGGCCCAGAGAGTGTCATGCCCGGAAGGTCAAAAAAACAGAAGCTGATTTGACCGTTGCCCTTGACGCAAATCGTGATATTCTGCAGAAGCTGGGAGAAATAAAAAAGGAAAAAGCAAAAGCACCTGTTCTTGTCGGTTTTGCGGCAGAAAGTGAAAACATTCTGGAATACGGCAGGCAGAAGCTTGAAAAGAAAAATCTCGATTTCATCGTCATCAATGATATCAGCGCAGAGGACAGCGGCTTTGCCGTGGACACCAACAGGGTGATAATTCTTGACAGAAAGGGAGGGGAGATCCAACTGCCACTCCTGTCAAAGGAGGAGACTGCCCACAGAATCTGGGATGCAGTTATCGGGGCAGATTTATAAAAACGGGTTGCCGTTGCCGGTCAGGCTTCCGGGATCAGGTAGGTAAGAATAACGGCACCAATGATGAGAAGCAGGGGGCCGTTTGTGAAGTAGATGAAGTATATCAGGGAATAGCGGTTTCCCATGATCTGTTTTAACTGTTTTTTGTCTATGATCCCCGGTATCCAGAATATCAGCGAAACAATTGTCCCGATAACGACAAAGCCGATACCAATCAGTTTAATAATCATTTTACAGCTCTTTCCTCTGTTTTCATTTTAAATTCGTAATTATTCCTCTTATTCTTCTGTATCGTCAATATCATACTCTTTTTTCTTTGATCCTGGCAAGAGATCCAGGGGAAAAGTCAGTGTATCAAAGATAAAATCCACTGCAGCCTTGCCGATTGCAAGGGGCGAAAGAACACTTATCTGCGGTTCTTTCAAGTTTCCGGATACCTTGACGGGATAGGTCATAATGTGACGTTTTTTCCCTCCTATAATGCGACCGACCAGAGGGACGATATTTATAATTTTATCGATTGACTTGAAAGGAACGATAAAAAATGTGAGATTTGCCTCCATATTGCGAAGGTTAATTTTGCCTTGGGCCATAACATCCATTCCTTCCCCTTCCATGACGGCTTTATCAAGAATGAGGTGGTCATTTTCCACATGGCCGTAGACCTCAAGTAATTTATAATGAAAGCCGCGGGAAAACAAGCCCTGGTAAAGATCCGTGAAATTGATAAGCTTGAAGATCTTGGGGAGCAGGGTCATTTTTTCCAAAACCCCCTTTTCCGCCTTGAAATTAAACTTGCCGGATGACAGGATACCGTTCTCATCATTTAATGAGGCGGAAACTGTAAAAGGCCCTGTTATCACTTTTTTCTCCACCCCTGCACAGGGAAAGAACTCTTCAAAGCGTGGCGCGGTTCCTTCCGGGGTGGTCAGTGTAAAATGTTTGCTGCTTTCATCCCCAATCCAGTCAAGTGTTCCGTCAAGGGCAAGACCGCAGAAAAGAGAATCGGTCAATGTCAAGGTGGTGGAATCATCGCCACTGAAAGCAATTTTACCTTTCAGGTCAGTAAGCTTGTAACTCTCTTTTTTATCTTCTTTGAGAGTTTCGGCAAACAGCAGTTCATCTGCTTCAAGTCTGATTGATCCTCGAATTTTTTTGGACAGGGTGCTTTCAGCTTCTTCGAGCCTGTTTATTTTCTTTAAAAAACCGGTGAAGTCATCGACAAAATGAGTAAGCGTATTCTGGGAAATGCTTGGGGAGAAAAGGGACAGGTCTGCTGCCACAAAATCAGGGCTGAAGGTAAGATCACCCTGGCTGTGGACCCTTTCATTTTCAAAAAGGAACTCAAGGTCATGGATGGTCAATTTTGTTCCGGAGCCCTGCAGGGAGAGCCTGGTGATGGAAAACTGTCTTAAAAAATCACCCCAGACCCATTGCAGATCATGGGCCTGGATATTGCCCTTGAAAAGCACGCCCTGTTGCTGATCCTTGGGAAATGAAAGCTGGAAATAACCGTCAAGCCCGCCGTCTAGCAGCATTTGATTACTGAGGATGGCTGCAACGTTTTTCTTTTCCAGTGTCCCTTTAAAGCTTATTTCCGGAATAGCCAGGCGTGAATCGCCGCTAATTGTGATAATGGCGTCATCCTTGTCAGTAAAAAAATGGAGACTTGTCCTTTGATGCCGGCCTTGGTGGATAGCAATATCAACAACAGCTTCAACGGGCACCCCTGCAATGGATCTGTGCTGCAGTGTACCGTAGATGCCGATGTCCTGCCCGGCAAAGCTGATTTTGAAATTTTTCAGGTGATTTGGAATGGTAGGAAAAAATCTGTCCGGAATCCAGTCTTGTTCTTTAAGCCAGTTTCCCTGGGCAGGCAGGAGGTCGCCATTAAGAGCAAGCCAGCCGCTGAATCCAGAAAAATTTTCATGTTTCAAGCGACTTGAAACAGATAAAGGGCTGCCCTGAAATGTCACATCAGCGTTTGAAAGGATCATTTCATTATCTGTGAAGCGCAGCGTCCCTTTACTGACCAGGAGAGGGTCGTCAAGATGCGGAGTCGAAACATGCATCTTCTCACAGGTTGCATCAATCTGGTACTTCCATTCTGCGGGAGAGAAAAAGGGGCCGCTGACATGGCCGTTATAGATTGAAAATGTGCCGTCAATGTCGCGGATGCTGCTCCGGAGAAAATCCCGGATAAGAGGATAGCGGTTCAGTTCTGAAAAAAGCTTTTCCGCATTAATCCCCGCATTCATGCTTGTTATTGAAAAAGGAGGGGCCTCATCACCCCATGAGGCATCACCGGCAAGATTATGGACTTCATGGGGACCGACGACAGCGGCAATGTCTTTCCAGTAAACCGTATTCTCCTTAATATGAAGCGCCCCGCCCTTGAAGGCCAGCGGCCAGCTCAATCGGTCGTAATTGAGTACCGTGCCGCTAAGGTCCGGAACAAAAACTTCGACATCGAAATCGCGCAAATGGTCTCCAATGGTCAGATGACCTTTTTGCCGTCCCTTGGAAGAGAATTTTTTCAGTTCTTTTCTGAAACCATCGTCATCAATAAGATGATCAAGCATATCCGGCAGGGTGGCGAGGTCTGCGTCAATATCCAGGTCGAGTTTAAAGAGCCAGTTGTCTTCCGACAGGCCCAGGCTGAAAGAACCGTTGGAGCCGTAATGGTTTGCAAGCCAGCTGGTGAGATGATGTCCATGGATTTCACCATCCTTGATTATGATAGGGCCGGTGGCACGTTCCAGGTTCAGATCAACCTCGGGAACATGAATGCTTGCATGGTCAACATTGACGTTAATGACCATCTCCTTGATTTCTTTAAACCCGGATACCGGCGCGTCAAATGTATAGGTGGCGGATTTTGCCTTCCCTCCACGGACAATATTACAGACTGTTTTGGTAATGGCGTTGTCGCCAATGAGCGCGAGAAGTTTGGAGCGCACGCCATCGAGGTTTATATCTTCAGCGGCAAGATCGAGTCTGTAATGGGCCAGATCGGAATCATCCGCAAAATAGCGTTTTATTTTACCGGAAAACGAAACAGCCGGGTCGAGCAGATGCAGACCGTACAGCGTTGCCGTGAAATCTCGACCGTTTTTTTCAAGAAGCATATCTGCATCCTTGATGTGAAAAAATTCGGCCTTTTCAAGACGTTGCAGTGAAAAATCAGGGACATCTCCGCTGAATAGAATCTGCGTGTTGTCAATTCCATCGCCAATGATGTCAAAGCTGAAATCAACCTCTGACCGAAGAAGCTTCATGACGTCAGTGCGTAGTTTCAGAAAGCGGGTTGGGTCGAATTTGACGGCATCAAGGGTTGCCGAATAGGAGTGCGATTCAGCAAAATAGGATCCTTTCAGGGCAAGGTGTTTGGCGAAATCAGCTTTGCCGGCAACGGAAAAAAGAGCATGGTCTTTTTTTTGACGTATTTTTAAACTTATCTCCGAAAGAGATGTTTTTTTGATAAGGAAATTGTCCTTTTCAAAGGAATCAAGGGACAACATTGCGTCATCAACCGTAATATGAGCATGGGGCAACCGGGGCAGTGAACTCGTGGCTGAATCCCAGAATGAAGACTTCAGGGTAACGTGCGGTGAACGAAAATAAAGGCGCCCTATAGCAACATCCCCTGAAAAAAAGGCTTTCCACTGGGGGTAAATCCTGACTTTGGGCATGTTCACCACAAAGTCAGGATGAATGATTCTGGTGCCTAAAATAGTCAGATGGGGAATGGGCGCCCATTGCCAGCGAATTTCAGCTGTTACAATATCCGCGCCCAGGGTTTTACCGGCCTCCTGTACAAATTTCTCCTGTACCTGTTTAATGGCCACGAGTTGTGGTGAGAGGAAAAGGAGAAGACCAAGAACAAGCAGGACCGGGACGAGTATTTTAACTGTCCGACGTACCATGCCCTGGAATTACTCAATACTTGTCAGCATTTCGTCGATAATTGACAGGCCTCCCTGCCAGAAGGATGTGTCATTTAAATCCACTCCAAAGGGCTGGAGCAGTTCATAAGGGGAAAGACTGCCACCCTGGGTCAGGAGATTGATATATTTGGGGACGAAATCATCTCCTTCTGTCTTATAAAGCTTGTAAAGGGCCAGGACAAGCAGCTCCCCGAAGGCGTACGAGTAAACATATCCGGGGGAATGGAGGAAATGCGGGATATAGGACCACCATATCTTATAGTTGTCAGAGAGCTGCACCGAATCGTCAAACATCTCTTCCTGGGTGGAAATCCACAGTTCAGACATTTTTTCATCCGACAGTTCACCTGTATCCCTTCTGGCATTGTGAATAAGGTTTTCAAACCTGTTCATGGACACCTGGCGGAAGACAGTGGCAAAGATGGATTCCAGCTTCTGGCAGGTGAAGGCCTTGCGCTGGGCCGGATCCTGCATGGATTCAAGCTGATCATGGAAGATAAGGAGTTCTGCAAAAACAGAAGCAGTTTCGGCCAGGACAAGTGGGGTATTGCTGTTGAAATACCCTTGCTGGGAGGCCAGAAATTGATGTACGCCATGACCCAGTTCGTGGGCCACGGTGGAGACGTCTCTGACATTTCCCGTGTAATTTACCATGACATATGGATGCACCTCCGGCACGCAGGGATGGGCAAAGGCCCCGCCACGCTTGCCGTCCATGACGGGAGCATGTATCCAGTTTCGATCAAAGAAGAAAGAGGCGATTTCCGCCATCTTGGGTGAAAACTTGCGGAAACCGTTGAGAACCATATCCCGGCAGGTTTCCCAGTCAATCGCTTGGGAAGGCAGGTTCGGCAGCGGAGCATACCGGTCGTAATCCTTCAGGCTGTCAAGACCGAGCAGCTCTTTTTTGATCCGATAGTAACGCTGCACGATATCGTA
The DNA here is from genome assembly GCA_020444175.1 of Desulfobulbaceae bacterium. Lineage (GTDB taxonomy): Bacteria > Desulfobacterota > Desulfobulbia > Desulfobulbales > SURF-16 > JAHLLM01. Next base: position 8,580 of record JAHLLM010000047.1, read on the forward strand.
ACGGGAGGTTGTTGCCTCAATCAGCACCTCAACGGTTTCATCCTCCAGCTCATTGGAGAGGTTCATGGAATTGACCCATGAAGGATAATGACGCAGGCGGTCGTCAATCATTTTGTCGGCAAGCAGGGTGTTGAATATATGGGTCAGGATATGAAGCTGACTTTGCAGTCCCTGGGTCAGGTCATCTGCAGCCTGCTTTCTCACCTCCCTGTCCGGGCTGTAAAGATCTGAAAGAACCTCTTCTTCAGTTCGTTTGTCTTTACCGAACTGCAGATGGCCAAGAACCTTCTCAAAAAGATTGGTCCAGCTTCCGGAACCCACAGGAGAGATTTCAATGAGCAGGGTTTCTTCTTCCTGGGAAAGCATATGGGGGGCATATTTGCGTATGTTCTGCAGATAGTGGCGGAAATGGTCGGCTTCCTTGTCCCTCAGGATAGCCTCGGCAGTATCGCTGTCCATTTTGCTCCATTCCAGTTCAAAAAAAACGGTTTCCCTGGAAATGCGGCTGGCTGTCTCCTTGATTTCCTGGAGAAAAGCCCCTGCCTCGGCATTTTTGATCTGGGTGGTGAAGTTTAAAAAGGCAAAGGTGGCAATCCTGCCGATAAATGAGGAAATTCTTTCAAGTCGTCTGACCGTGCGGGCCAGGGTTGCAGGCGACAGGGTGTCGAGTTTTCCGGCAAAAGATTCTTTGAGAAGAACCGCTTCTTCCTGGCAAAAGTCAATATCGTCCTTAATGAGCGGGTCTTGGATTGACTCATAAAGATCCGTCAGATTCCAGGTTACGGGGGAGGTTCCGAGTTGTTCGTTTAAAGTGTCAGACATGTATTACTCCTGTCGGGCTAATCTGTTATGATGATTATGTTTTTTTCACAAAGACCGCGAAGGTGTAAAAAATGGAGATGATCATCCGGTAAATCAGTATCTGTTATTTTATTTCGGAGTCTTCAAATATAAAATACGAAATCAGAATGCTTCGTGTTCTCTGTGCTCTTTGTGGTGAATAAACATTTTTTGCTGTTTGCAATATGTTCTGGGTTCTGGTTGTACTGTTAAGCAGTTACAAAAAAATACATTACCGCAACTAGTGGAAGAGGCAAAGAATTTTTTGAAAGAGAGAACTTCCTTTTTAAATAGTGTTGCAGCCATTCGTAAAGAACGATAGAGTGTTCGGGCTGAAAGGCCGGAATTTTTTTGTCGCTTCAATCAATCTTTACCTTTAGTACACGATTTTATGTCAGCAACAGCCTCCTACGATGAATCAAAAATAAAAACCCTCAGCTCCCTTGAACATATCCGCCTGCGCCCCGGTATGTATATCGGCCGGCTTGGTAATGGTTCTCATCCGGATGATGGTGTTTATATACTGCTCAAAGAAGTCATCGACAACGCTGTTGATGAGTTCATCATGGGTGCCGGCAAAAGAGTGGACATAAACATAGATGACTCAAGGCGGGTAAAAGTTCGCGACTTTGGTCGCGGCATTCCACTTGGCAAACTTGTTGAATGCGTTTCCGTTATCAATACAGGGGCAAAATACAACACCGATGTTTTTCAGTTCTCGGTTGGCCTGAACGGTGTGGGAACCAAAGCCGTCAATGCCCTTTCCAGCGAATTTACCGTTACCTCATTCAGGGAAGGACGTTTTGCCAGGGCTGTTTTTGCCGATGGTGTTCTTTCAGACCAGGATGAGGGAGAAACAACCGAAAAAAACGGCACCCTTGTTGAATTTTTTCCCGATGAGCGTCATTTTGCTGATTTCAGCTTTAATTTTGATTTTATCAGAAAAAGGCTATGGCGTTATGCCTATCTCAATGCCGGCCTCAAACTCAACTTTGACAATGAATGCTTTTATTCCTCCCAGGGACTGCTTGATCTCCTTGATAATGAAATAGAAGAAGAAAGCCGTCTGTATAAGCCCCTTTACTACAAGAATGATATCCTGGAATTTACCTTCTGTCATACTGACGGTTACGGAGAAAATTATTTTTCTTTTGTTAACGGGACCTACACAAATGAAGGAGGGACCCATCTTTCCGCGTTCAGGGAAGGAATCCTCAAAGGGGTCAATGAATTCACCGGCAAAAAATTTGTGGGAAACGATGTGCGTGAAGGTGTTGTCGGCGCCATTGCCTTTAAAGTAAAGGACCCGATTTTTGAGTCCCAGACAAAAAACAAGCTTGGGAACACGGAGATAAGGGCTACTATCGTTAATCGTGTAAAAGACTTTGTCTGCGATTTACTTTATAAGGAAAAGGACGTTGCCGAAACACTTATTCATAAGATTCAGCAGAATGAAAAAGTCCGCAAGGAACTGCAGCACGTTCGCAAAGAGGCCAAGGCCAAGGCCAAAAAAGTGGCAATACGGGTGCCCCAGCTCAAAGATTGCAAGTATCATCCCTCCAAAGAGCGCCCATCCACTTCCGGTCGGGAAAACATGCTGTTTATCACCGAGGGCCAGTCAGCATCCGGTTCCATTGTCAGCGCCCGTGATCCCATGACCCAGGCTGTTTTTTCCCTGAAGGGAAAACCGATGAATGTCTATGGCCATGCCATGCAGCTTCTCTATAAGAATGATGAAATGTATAATATGATGCGGGCCCTGAATATTGAAGAATCCGTGGGAGGTTTGCGCTATGACAAGGTCATTCTGGCAACCGATGCGGACGTTGACGGCCTGCATATCCGCAACCTGCTTCTGACTTTTTTCCTGACGTACTTTGAAAACCTTGTCAAGCGAGGACATGTCTATATCCTTGAGACACCCCTTTTCAGGGTGAGGAACAAAAAGGAAACAGTATACTGCTACACGGACAAGGAACGGTCTGCTGCCGAGAAAGCGCTTAAAGGGCGGGGCAAGGCAACAAAAAATGTTGAAATTACACGTTTCAAGGGACTCGGGGAGATTTCGCCCCCTGAGTTCAAACAGTTTATCGGCAAGAGCATGCGTCTCCAGCAGGTCAGTATCGACAAGTTGAGCGACGTTCCCAAGCTGCTTTCCTTTTACATGGGGAAAAATACGCCGATGCGCAAAGAATATATCATGAACCATTTGACCTGATGAGTGGATTATGAATATGAATACTCTGACAGATTACGGCTCCCTTCATCAGCTTTTTGATGAAAATTTCATGGACTATACGTCCTATGTTATCAAGGAGAGGGCAATTCCGGACGTCACGGACGGACTCAAGCCCGTGCAGCGCCGTATCATGCAGACCCTCTTTAACATGGATGACGGCCGCTATAACAAAGTTGCCAACGTTGTGGGCGAGACCATGAAGCTTCACCCCCACGGCGATCAGTCAATTTTTGCGGCCCTTGTCAATCTGGCCAACAAGGGTTTTCTCATTGATCGGCAGGGGAACTTCGGCAACATCTTCACAGGTGACGGGGCCTCGGCCGCCCGCTACATAGAATGCCGCTTAACGCCCCTGGCCAGGGAAATCCTGTTTAATAAAGACCTCACTGAGTTTGTCGATTCCTATGACGGGCGCATGCAGGAACCGGTTGTCCTGCCTGCCAAGCTGCCCCTGCTGTTGATGCAGGGTGCTGACGGCATCGCTGTGGGCATGGCCACGAAGATCCTGCCCCATAATTTCTGCGAGCTGCTTGAGGCACAGAAAAAAATACTACAAGATGAGCCCTTTGAAGTCTTTCCTGATTTTTTCCAGGGCGGACGTATGGATGTTTCCGGTTATAACGACGGCAACGGCAGGATCAAGTGCCGGGCCAGGATTGAAGAGATAAACGACAAGACCATCCATATTAAAGAAATTCCATATACAACGACAACCCAGTCGGTGATGGACAGCATCGAAAAGGCGGCTAAAACCGGTAAGATAAAGATTGTTTCCATCAACGACTATACGGCCGAAGAGGTTGAAATTGAGATCAAACTGGCCCGGGGCATCTATGCCCAGGAAACAATAAGCGCCCTGTATGCCTTTTCAGACTGCGAGGTTTCCATCAGTCCCAACCTGACGGTTATCCAGGACAACAGCCCCTGTAACATTTCCGTTTCCGATGTACTTCGCCACAACACGAAAAAACTTAAAGACGACCTTGAAAAAGAGCTGCTCATAGAGCTTGACCGTTTGCGGGAAAAACTCCATGCCCATCTGCTGGAGCAGATATTCATAGAAGAGCGTCTTTATAAACAGATTGAAGAGTGTGCAAACTATAAGCTTGTCGTTGATACGGTTAGAGACTCCCTCCTGCCTTACAGGGACCAGCTGCTACGGGATGTAACAAAAGAAGATATAGAGCGGCTTCTTGAAATCCGTATCCGTCGCATATCACGCTATGATATTGCCAAGAAGCAGAAAGATATCAAGGAGATCAAGAAAAAGACACGGCAGGTGGAAAAGGACCTCAAGGATATGGTCGTTTTTACCCTGCGCTATCTTGACCGTCTCCTTCAAACATATGGACCTCTTTATCCGAGAAGAACGGAAATAACGACCTTTTCCGAAGTGGAGGCCCGTAAGGTGGCTCTGTCGAATCTCACTGTCGGCTACCAGAAAGAGAACGGTTTCCTTGGGTATCAGGTCAAGACGGATTGCGACGTGTCTTTTGCCTGTTCGGAGTACGATAAGCTCCTTCTCATATTCAATACCGGCAAATACAAGGTCATTAACGTTGCTGATAAAGTTTTTGTGGGTTCGGATATCTACTGGGTCGGCCCTATAGACGAGAAGCTTATTTTCAACGTAATCTACCGGGATGGCGCTGAGAGCATGAGCTATTTCAAACGCTTCAAGTGCCCCAAGTTTATCCTGGAAAAAGAGTACCCGCTTTTCGTTGAACACAAAAAGTCACTTATCCAGTTCCTGTCACTGGGTGAGGAGGGCAAAGTACGGGTCTATTACAGACCGTCCAAAAGGGCCAAAAAGAATTACGAGGATTTTGAATTCAGTGATTTTCTGATTAAAAATGCGGCGGCAAAGGGAAAACGCGTTTCAACCAGGTTTGTGCGCAGGGTCAATGAACTTACTGAACAGAAGAAGGATGAGGACGAAGACGGTCCGAAGGTTGTCCCATTGTTTTAAAACAAACGTTCTGGGTTTTGAGTTCAGGGTCATGAATGCTTCATTTCAACTCAGTGCTCAGTGCCCAGAACTATCCTTTCCCAACCCATTCCTCTATCTCGGGGCTGATATAGAGGTTGTCCAGAAGGGCGGAAGCCCACTCGCAGTCCTCTGCGGACAACGACCGGCAGAGGCGGACAGCCGCAACCTGCACAGGGGAAACATCACTCCAGATAATAGACTCCAGGAAACGCCAGCGCTGCTGGTCAAGATGACCCCCTTCAACGCCATGGCGGCATTCGCTGCAGACGAGGATGGCATGTTCTGAATCCGGTTCCTCCGGCAGAGGGGGAATTTCAACCGGTCTCAGGCTTTCCCCGGCCACCTCGCAGAGTTCACATTTTGAACCCGAACGCCGCACCAGAGTTTTGCCGAGCGATGCCACTGCATCCAGGCGGGCTTTATGGAGGTCATGTCCTCTTGACATTCTCTGGAGTCCTTTTTATCCGGGGTTATTTTTTCTCGTACACCTTGGTCATAACAACATCCGTTTTCGGAACATCGCGGTAGTAACCCGAGGTGCCGGTGGGGGTGGCGACTATTTTATCCACCACATCCATGCCGCCCACAACCTTGCCGAAAACCGCGTAGCCGAAGCCCGCGCTTGTTTTTCCTCTATGATCAAGACTGGCATTAGCAGCGACATTGATAAAAAACTGACTGGTGGCGCTGTAGATATCCTGGGTACGAGCCATGGAAAGTGTGCCCCGTTTGTTTTTCAGGCCATTATCAGCTTCATTGACTATGGGGGAGTGCGTCTGCCTTTTTTTCATGCCCGGTTCAAAGCCGCCACCCTGTATAACAAAACCAGGGATGACGCGATGGAAAATGAGGCCGTTAAAAAAGCCTTCTTTGACATAGGTGCGGAAATTTGCGCAGGTTATTGGTGCCTTGTCGTCAAAAAGTTCTATGGTGATTGTGCCGAGGGTTGTCTCCATTGTAATGTTGTTTCCTTTATTTTGCGGCGCACTATCAGCTGCAAAAACAGTAACGGGTTGGCTCAGCAACAGAAAAAAAACCAGCAAACGATAAATCATATCTTTCCTCCAGGTGATTAAATTGGTATATCTTGTCCGCAAATGGACATTTTCTCCATACCCGGTTCACAGTTTTTTGACAACGTTTCCTTGCTTTGCTGCGATGTAACCTTGTCTCTGAGAATAGGTTTGATTTTTAGGGTGCCACAATATATAGTGTGTTAGAGTTGGATCGGCCGGTTTATCTGGTATGTTGCATCCAGTGCCGATAACTGTTTTATTTAACAGTAAATAGTGAGTGTCTGTCCAGGATTTTTACGTGTCGGCGATGGTTAGTGTTTTAGGTAACCCCTCAACAGATAAGTCTTTACGGAAATGAATTGATGAAATCCCGTTTTCTTGCCCCAGCGACTTCATTGCAGGGAGTCATAAAATTTCTTGTTCCTGCTGAGGACGATCCTCCTGAAAAAAAGATAATAGCCGTCAGTGGCGTTGTTTCTTTTGTCTGCCTCAGCCTGATTCTTATTCTTCTTAGCACCCGTCATACCCCGCAGGGACAATCTGTTGAAGAAATGGCAGAAAAGTCAACTGCAGCCCCAGCCATTATGGCCAAAATGGAAGAGCGAGCCCATACGCTGCAGGTCAAATCAACGGCAGACCTGCTTGAAAATCTACAGAATCGGGATCTCTGGGATATCGGCTCAGAAGAAACCGTGCAACCGGTTTTGTTTGCCAATTTCCCCCAGGACATGAAGAAACTCGATGTTGAGACGCGCAAAAAGGCCTTTATCAATACCATGCTGCCGATCAGTCTCATTGCTCTGTCTGAAGTTGAAAACGAAAGGGAGCAACTGAGCGCTATCATCTCCAAATTTGATCTCGGCAATAATGAGCTCACTTTCGGTGAAACCGCAGACTGGCCGGATGGTATTTCAGATAAAGAAATAAAGCTTCTTGAACAGTTGACTGAAAAATACCGGACAAATTCCATTCCGGATCTTTTTGACAGAATCAATGTACTGCCGGTCAGCCTTATCCTTGCCCAGGGGGCAATAGAATCATCCTGGGGAAGTTCACGGTTTGCGGCAAAGGGCAACAATCTCTTCGGTGTCTGGACCTGGGGTAAAAAGGGAATTGTGCCGTCCAGGCGCGCAAAAGGCTCAACCCATAAAATAGCTGTTTACGACTCCCTGCTGGCATCGGTGCGAGCCTATCTCCTTATACTGAACCGTCTTCCGGCCTATGCGAGTTTGAGAAAATTGCGCGTCGAGTCAGACAGCTCCCTTGCTCTGGCCGATGGGCTTCTCTACTACTCCCAGCGCCGTGGCGAATATATAAAAGATGTGAAGCGCATGATAAAGAACAACGAGTTGCAAAAATTTGACAGCGTTAAACTCTCGGAAAATTATAAATGGGTTTCGCCTGATTCACTCCGACTTGTTTCTCTTGAAGGGGGAGATAATGCAAAGTTGTAAAAAGTACATTTTTCCAGGATGTTGCAGCGCAAACCTCATTCTTTTTCTCGTTTTAGTTTTTTCTCTTCCCGTTCTGATATCCCCCAAACCCGTCATGGCCGAAGGCCCCGGAGTCACGGTTTTCATCTACCACCGTTTCGGTGAGGACAAGTATCCTACTACCAATGTTTCCGCCGAGCGCTTTCGTGAACAGCTTGCCCATCTGATGATGAATAATTATCAGGTCATCGCCCTGAAAGACATGATCCAGGCCATAAAGAATAATACACCTCTTCCTGAAAAGGCGGCGGTTATAACCATTGATGACGGTTACCGCAGTGTCTATGATGTTGCCTGGCCGGTATTGAAGTCTTTTGGGTATCCATTTACCGTTTTCCTGTATGTCGAGGGGGTTGACAAGGACTTCAGAGGCTACATGAGCTGGGATCAGATAAGGGAAATGCAGGAGGCTGGTGTCGATTTCCAGGATCATTCCTATTCCCATTTTCATCTTGGCGACCGCCCCGAGGGTCTTGATGAGGCTGGATATCGGGCCTGGATCAGTAAGGATTTGCAGAAAGGATCACGGATTCTGGCTGAGAAACTCGGTGAGCGTCCATCAATTCTGGCCATACCCTATGGAGAATATAATTCCGTGGTGATTGACGAGGCAAAGGCCCTGGGCTATGAGGCCATATGCAGCCAGGACCCTGGTTCAATAAGCGCCGAAACAGATATCTGGTCGATTCCCAGGGAGCCTATTCTCGGCAATGAATGGAGCACCATGGCCCATTTTGAAGAGGTTTTAAACCGCATTGACATGCCGGTTACCCTGGTTGAACCGCCGTCAAAACCTTTAAAAACTGATAAGGTCAGCCGGTTCAGCGCCGGTCTTCTCTATCCGGAGCGTTATCAGAAGGGCACCATGGGCATTTATGTGAGCGGCCTTGGCTGGCATCGGGCCAAGCAGGATGGCAATTTTGTCTATTTTGACAGCGACAAACCCCTGCAGCGTCATTTGAACCGCGTGACGGTAAGCGGCCGCGATAAGGAATCCGGACGCCTGGCACTGCGCACCTGGCTTTTGATCAGACCGGAAAAGCAGTAGGTTGGGTAGAGCTGGTTGAAACCACCATATGTTTCGTTGGGTTTCGTTCGGCCCCTGCCTCTTCATCGTCCTTCCGTGAAAACCAGTTAAGCGAAACCCAACAAATTCGGAGTGGAAGATCACTCTACCCAACCTACGCCACTTGTGGATAAGGGGCAAGGGGGGAAGTGTAAGGCGGGGAAGCTTTTAAAGAAAATTATTTCCCAAAACCGCAGATCGGGTACGTACAGTTCTTGCAATTTCTGCACAACCCGCCGTGACCGAGGCTTGCCAGGTCGTGTCGGGTTATTTTTTCTCCGCTGAGCACCCGAGGCAGTATCAGATCAAAGATGGTGATACGATGGAACATGCCGCAGGCGGGCAGTCCCAACACCGGAATCTCTCCGATTCTTCCCACCAGAAACATGGCCCCCGGCAAAACAGGCGTGCCGTAGACAATATCGGTTGCTCCGGCTTCGGCTATTCCCATTCGCGTCACATCATCAGGATCAACCGACATGCCGCCGCTTGTCACAATAAGGTCGGCTCCTGCCGCAATGCAGGCCTTGATTTCTGCCGCAATAATCTTCGCATCATCAGGGGCAAAGGCCACCTTTTTCACCCTGGAGCCAATTTTTGCCAGTTTTTCGCGCAGCACGGGTTCAAAGGCGTCCTTTATCCTGCCGTGATATACCTCGTTGCCTGTAATAACGAGTCCCGCCTTGGCCCTTCTCAGTTGCCTGACCTGAAGAATACCCTCCGTCTTTTTGGCAATTGCAACGGCCCTGTCAACCACTTCTTTTTTTGAGGTCAGGGGAATGAGCCTGGTGGCTGCCACCTGCTCGCCCTTTTTAACAGGGGTATTATCGTGCAGAGTGGCACACATCACCTCGCCGAGCATGTTGAATTCATAGAGCGCCTGGGAATTAACCTTGAGCAGTCCATCATGTTCGGCCAGCAGGCTTAATTTTCCCTCGTCCGGTTTTCCGGCACAAGTGACGCCGCTTCCGGCCAGGGCACCAGCCAGGAGCAGGGCTGCCTTGTTTTCATGGATCTCATCTTCATCCAGGCTGAGAATATAAATATGCTCTTTGCCGAGACGTCTCAGGTGTTCGACATCCTCCGGTTTTATAATATGCCCTTTTTTAAAGGCAGGCCCCTTGAAGGATGCGTCATCATCCGAAGCCTGTCTGATTTCAGTAATATCATGGGGCAGGACCATTCCAACGGCCTGGTCAACGGGTATGGTTTTTGTGGGCATGGCGGTAATAATGGTGAGGCGTGAAGTGTGAGGTGTGAGGTGTAAAAAAGCTTTTCAACATCCCCTCACTCCTCACCCCTTACTCTTCACTTACAGTGGTTTATAGTATCTGCCGTAGGCGCAGCTTTTGCAGAGGATCTTGCCGTCTTTTTCGATCTCGCGGCAATCCTGAACCCAGTCGCCGCAGCCCTGACACTGGACCCGCTTCATGGGACGTCCCGGCATATCGCAATCCGGAATGGTGATTGCCACCTGCTCGATTGCAAAAAGTTCATCCTCGGGCATGACGCGGTAGGCTTCGAGCTGCTGTTTGTATTTGCCTTCGACTTCGGGGGTGTATTTTTTGGCAAGCTCCCTGGCTTCCTCTCGGGCAGTAATGCGAACAGCCTTGCCTGTTTCCAGATTGACGAAGGTGGCTGCCATTATGCCGTAATCGAGCCATTTCAGGGAGCGTTTACCGAGACAGCAGCCGGTAACGGTCTGGATGGCATCTGTAGCGCACCGATCAATTTCCACCAGCACGTACAGTTTCTTGCGCTCGCTGCCTTTGGGATCGTCAATGCCTATTTCACGAAGTCCGATCATGGACATACGAACGCCGATCACCTGACCTGCGCAGACGTGGCCATGAATCCTGGTGGAATCCTCCAGCAATTCGTCAAAATTCGTCTGGCTGAGAGGTTTTGTTATGCCGACAGCCATGTTACGCTTTTTTCAAATGAGGATGGTTCAGGTCAAGGGCCTTGTTCCATTCGTCAACCCGGTCTTTCCGGCTGGCCAGGAGGTCGCTTGTGTCGCCCTCAATGGTGACGGTGTTGATTTTATCTCCCTGGCTTATGGAATTGACCACATCCATATCTTCCTGACCGGCTACCTCGCCGAAAACCGCGTGTTTGCCGTCAAGCCAGGGGCAGGGGACATGGGTGATGAAGAACTGGCTGCCGTTGGTGGCAGGGCCTGCGTTGGCCATGGAAAGTTTGCCAGGGGCGTCATGGACCAGTTCCGGGTCAAATTCATCTTCAAAACGATATCCGGGCTCGCCTGTCCCTGTGCCCAGCGGGCAGCCGCCCTGGATCATAAAGTCATTGATCACACGATGGAAATTCAAATCATCATAAAAACCGCGCTGGACAAGATTGACAAAGCTTGCCACTGTCAGGGGCACCTTGTCTGCAAAAAGTTTCAGCTTGATCATACCTTTGCTAGTATCCATTTTAGCGACGAGTTCACTCATGATTTTACCCTTTTGTTTTATTTGAAAGTTGATTAGTTTCTGGAATAAATAAAAAATAACCACAAAGAGACAAAGGCACAAAAAAATCTTTCATTTTTGTGTTTTTTTACGCATTTGCAGCTAACACGTTTTATACATGATACCTCATGTTTTTTCAACACATGACAGGTGTCGGCACGGAGAAATAATGAAATACCAGCAATTAAGTGAAGAAGAGGAAATCCGCGATATTTTTTTCGGCATTATCAACCGCTTTATCGGACTCCATACCAGGGAATCAGTTCAGCGGTCCGCCAATGACACGGCAAACGAGTATCCCTTTGTTCCCATGGATACGAGGCAGCTCTTTGATCAGCTCTATTTTACAGCCAGATACCTGAAGCAGAACAGGCCGGGAAAGAAAAATTTCAGTTTTATTGATGTGGGTTGCGGCATCGGCAACGTCATGCTCTTTGCCGAGCAGATGGATTTTGATGTTTTTGGCTTTGAAAAGGACCCCTACCCATGTGAAATCGCCAAGAAAATAATGGGCGAAGACAGAGTGCGTGAAGATGATATCTGGAAGTTCGAGGGCTACGAGAATTTCGACGTTATCTATTACTTCCGCCCCTTTCCCAATGCGGATATGCAGACCAGATTCGAAAGGATGATCGAAGACAAATTAACACCGGGCGGCATCCTCATCGCCAACCGCAAGATGAGTAAAAAAATCGATTCCGATCCCCGTTTCACAAAATTACGTCAAAACCTGCCCGTATGGCTGAAAAGTGAAGCGTAAGGTGTGAAGGCGGTAGGTTGGGTAGAGCGTTGCCTGTTACAAAATCATGTTGGGTTGCGCTCTTGCCCCTGGCGTTTCACCATCCAGCATGGGAAAAAATAAAGCGAAACCCAACAATAATGAGCTCCAAATCCACTTAACCCAACCTACGGTCAGCGAAGTAAAATATGAGGGATGAGATGAAAAAGCGGTAGGTTGGGTAGAGCTGAACTAAGCCACCAAATTTTGTTGGGTTTCGCTCCTGCACTTTGTACTCCATCATCCCGGCATGAAGAAAAGCTAAGCGAAACCCAACAATGATCAGCCATTACACCCGCTCTACCCAACCTACGGTGTGACAAAAAAATGCAATACCGCAGAGATCGGACAAAAGGCGGAACCTTTTTCTTTACCGTTGTAACGCACAACAGAAGAAAAATTCTGTGCCAACCAGATAACATCATTTTGCTTCGCCGGATTTTCAAGGAAATGGTGACAAGGCATCCATTTGTCATCGATGCCTTTGTTCTGCTTCCGGAGCATCTGCACTGTATCTGGACGCTACCCGATGGGGATGAAAATTTTTCCACACGCTGGCGTTTAATTAAAGGTGCTTTCACAAGAAAATGTAGTGCAAAATATAAAGCCAATCCCTCCTTATCAAGAAAAAATAAAAATGAGCAGTCTGTCTGGCAGCGCAGATTCTGGGAACATTGTATCCGGGATGAGGACGATTTCGACCGCCATGTTGCCTATATCCATTACAATCCTGTCAAACACGGCCTTGTTTCCTCGCCTCATGAATGGCCGTATTCGAGTTTTCACCGTTACGTGCGTGAAGGAATTTATCAATTAAATTGGGCCGCGGAAAAAGAAATCATCCTCGCCCCAAAGATAGGCATGGAATAAATGATGTGCGCTATCGGTAGGTTGGGAAGAGCGTTGCCTGTCGTGAAATCATGTTGGGTTTCGCTCTTACCCTTGGCGCTGCATCATCCCTGCATGTGGAGAGTTGCGCGAAACCCAACAATGATGAGCCATTAACCCACTCTACCCAACCTACGGCTGCCCGTATGGCTGAAGCGTGAGGAGTGAGGTGTAAGGCGTGAGACGAAAATGCGGTAGCGGTAGGTTGGGTAGAGCGTTGCCTGTTACAAAATTATGTTGGGTTTCGCTCTTACCCCTGGCGCTGCATCATCCCGGCGTGAAAGAAGGTTAGCGAAACCCAACAATGATGCGCCATAAACCTCGCTCTACCCAACCTACGGTTGCTTGTGGAACGTGAGGAGTGAGGTGTAAGGCGTGAGACGAAAATGCGGTAGGTTGGGTAGAGCACTGCCTGTTACCAAATCATGTTGGTTTTTGCTCTTGCCCTTGGCGCTGCATCATCCCTGCATGTGGAGAGTTGCGCGAAACCCAACAATGATGAGCCATTAACCCACTCTACCCAACCTACGGGTACGGCTACGGTAAATAGGTTATTTCCTGTTTAATGGATGCTTCCAGGGTCGCGTCGAGAAAATCCTTCTGGCAATCCACCTTGGCCATGTGGCCGTCGCGTTGATAGGCCATGTAGCGGCAGCCTCCGAAGCAGAGGGGCAGATAGGTGCAGTCCAGGCATTTTTCTTCGTTTTTCCAGTGATCAAGATGGTACTGCTGCCGGTAGTCCCGCATGCCCTGCCAGACGTCCCCGCAACTGTATTCCTTATGGCCGATCATGGCCACGCACTGGTAAAGCCTGCCGTCATAATGGACCACAAAGCTGTTTTCCACATCCACCATGCACAGGGACGGGGTAATCTCATTTGCCGGATAGCCATGTTTCAATATCTCTTCCCGCAAAAAAGGGGCCGCCTGGGCCAGCCATTTTTCATTACTTGAGGCGCAGCCGCCGCAGAAGCCGGAGGAAAAATCGTCACGGACCTGCATGACAGGAGAAAAAGAAAGCTGATGAATATTTTCAGGAGTTAAACCTTGTTGCTCCAGATGGTCAAAGAGTTGCGGAAATTCCCGGTAGTTTTCCTCGGTAAAATTGCCGTTAATGGCGATTTTCAGAAGATCCGCGCACTCTCTTATATTACCCACAATAACATCAAAGCTCGGTTTGCCGGATTGATAGGGACGGAAAAAATTATGGTTTTCCGGAGGCCCGTCAATGGTGATCTTGGCCCGTTTGAGCCCAAACGGCAACAATTTCTGAACGGTTTTCCGGGTCAATAGGGAGCCGTTGGTGACCAGGGTTGTTTCAAAAAGAGCGCCCAGTTCTTCAACAAAGGGTTGTAAAGAAGCGGCAAGATGTTTGATTAGCGCCGTTGCCAGGAGGGGTTCGCCGCCGTAGAAATCAAGGGTCAGCCGGGTCATGCCCGGTTGGAAGCGTTCTTTGATAAAGCCTGCAAGCTGATCTGCGGTTTGCTTACTCATGACGCTTTTGCCCTTCTGGCTGCCCTCGTAGCAGTAGCGGCAGCGGAAGTTGCACTGCAGGTTGACAATAACAGAGACGTTCATTGCCGTGCGCCGGCTGTTGATCCGTTCAACCAGTTGGAAGGCTTCCTCCTTCTCTTTTTTAAGATCATCCACCACCAGGCCTTGTTCGCGCAGCATGCTCTCTTCATCTTCATCAAGGCAGCCTTTCTGAAGATCCTCAAGTATTGCCGCTGGAATCAGGGCTTTTGCTGCATTAAGAGTGGAATAGACGAGCCGCAGTTCGGAATCGTCTGGCCAGGGATAGACAAGGGCGTAGCGGGAAAGAAACATGGATGTACTCGTTCAAATAAGAATGAATTGATACAAAAGGAAAGGGGAGCCGAAGCTCCCCTGGTTTTTATTACTCGTCAGGACCTACCGGAGCAGGTGATCCCGTTTTACAGCAATTTGTGGTATTTGCCACCTGTTTGAGGCTGAGTTTTTGGGTAAGAACAACGATTTTCCTTTTTTTCATGGATCTCTCCTTGTTTTTGTTTCGCAGGTTGGTTTGTGCATATTTATCTTCCCCTATTTGTTGGATTTCCCACTGATCGTGGCCTTTCAATACGGAACATAATAAAAAGAAAGCATCACCCGACTTTTTTTGAGTTGATAAATTGCTCAACCAAACCTACCACTAACGCAGTTACGTGTTAAAAAAACGAAAAAACATTTGATATTAGAATGTTATGAAAAGGAGTGATCCATGTCAAATCAAAAATGAAACTTTATGCCTGCCTCAACCCAACGATGGGCATTGTCATAAATTTCATGCCAGTAATCCCGGCCGTCAAAGAGGTTGTGGGCTGTGAAAAAAAGATCCATTGAAGAGCGTTCATTGAGCTGCAGAGGCTTTGTCAGACTGAGGTCCCAGACCATAGCGGTCATCCCCGTGTTACTTTTGAGGTTTTCATTCCACCACATGTAGCGGCCGAAAAGATCGGCAATAACAAAATCGGGATTGTCATAGCGCAGGGTGAGTTTAGCGCTGTAGCTGTCGTCATTGACTTCCGTACCATAAGTACCCGTATAAACATAGGTATAACTAGCTAGAGCGCTGAAGTCGTGCCAGGGGAAAGTTTCAACTTCCACTTCAACGCCGTAGCGTTTGGCTTTGCCGCCATTGTAATAGAGATCTGTGGCATAGTCATAGTCCCATTCATCTTTGACATGGTGCTCAAACAGGGTGGCCTTCAGGCGGCAGGCTGGAAGAAGTGTTGTTTCCACTCCGGCCTGATAGGAGGTGACCTTTTCCGCTTCAAGGCCGGGAACAGCGTTTATTGCCGTCGACATGTATGGTTTTCGAAATCCACGTGAAGCGAGGAATCGAAAGAGGGTGTGGTCGGCTGCCTGCCAGGTGATGCCAAGGCTTGGACTGGTGATGCTGTCGGTCAGGGAAAAATGGTCATAGCGCACACCTGGGGTCAGGGTGAAGGAGCCAAGGGTGATTGTATCGTTTAAAAAGAGTGCCCAGGTTTCGTCATAATCCCTTTGGCTGGTGGCATCGTCATGATGGTCCCGCTCAAATTCTCCACCCAGAACAAGCACTTGCGAATCAAAAAGGCTGGTCAGGCGACTGTTAAAGCCGGTAGCGGTATTATCATCAAAAGCGTCGAAATAGGTCATTCTGTCAGGAAGGGTATAATAATCCCTGATGTATTTTTGCTGGTAGCGGAAGGCGCCAACATTGAGGCTGACCGTGTCGCAGACCAGCGTGTCCACTGTGACGGTGGACCAGAAGTTGCGGTCCGTTCCTGTTGCACCATAACTGTATTTGTCCCAATCGAAAAAACGCATCTCCGGCTCACTGTAGCCGCTCAGGATGGTAAGGGTTGTTTGATGGGGCAGATCAATGCTTGCCTTGCCAAAGATGTCTTCCTGGTCATAATACCTGTTGTGCAGAAAGCCATCGGAACTCTGGCTGCCCGCAGCCACAAAATAACCCACAGGTCCGGCCTTGCCGGTAATGTCAACCTGATATTCCTGGGAGTTGTATTCTCCGTATGAGGCGCTGACGGTGCCGCTCGGCCGTGTGTTCTTGCCTGTTTTTTTACTGATGATATTGACCACTCCGCCCAGGGCCGAGCCCCAGGTGGACGAGGCCGGGCCCTTGATGACCTCGATACGGTCAATGATGGCAACCGGGATGGAATTGGTCACCGCCATGCCGGCACTGATATCGTTCCAGCGTACTCCGTCAACTAGAACCAGTACATGCTCATAATCTGAATCCTGGACATGAAATGCAGTTGACTGGTTAAAGCCTCTACCATTAAAACCAACGGAAAAACCGGGCACCCGATTCAACACCTCCGCTACGCTATGGGCGTTCATGCGTTCAATGTCCTGGGCCGTGATAATGGTGACGTTTTCCGCCACCTGTTTGATGGATTTGGCAACACTAGTCGGCGTTTCCACCACCTCGTCCATGTCAAAATACATGGCAAGGGTTTCATCTTCCATATTCATGGACAAATCCTGGCAGAGAACCGAGTTGGGGACAGCAAAAGGGCAGAGCAGGAGCAAGGCGGCGGTGGCAAGGAGTTTCTTCTTCATCTTTTTCCTATTTATTTTGAACAGTTAAGGTCGATAAAACAAAAAGTCAACCATGCAAAAAATGTTGCTTGTAATGTCCTGAATTTACGTTGAAAAAGCATGATGCATGGACAATATAGGGGAATCATCTTTTAATTTCAACACATAATGGTACATATTGATACAACGCATTGTTATAATGCGTCATTATTGGTTTTTTCGTAGGTTGGGTAGAACGGATTAACTACCTCAAATTTGCTGGGTTTTGCTTCACTCTTTTCATGCCGGGATGATGGAACGCCATTGGTAAGAGTGAAACCCAACAGAATTTTATGACGGACGACGCTCTACCCGACCATTAAAAGTGGAGACGTAGATTAAAATTGTTGGGTTTCGCTTATCTCACTACATGCAGCATAATGAACCGCCAAGGGGCAAACGCGTAACCCAATAGATATTTGAGCAAAATATCCGCTTTACCCAACCTACCCCTGCTGAGAATGGAGCGGCAGGGGGGAAGCAACTGTAGGTTGGGTAGAACGGATTAACTACCTCAAATTTGTTGGTTTTTGCTTCACTCTTTTCATGCCGGGATGATGGAATGCCATATGGGCAAGAGTGAAACCCAACAGAATTTTGTGACGGACAACGCCCTACCTGACCATTAAAAGTGGAGACGTAGATTAAAATTGTTGGGTTTCGCTTATCTCACTACATGCAGCATAATGAACCGCCAAGGGGCAAACGCGTAACCCAATATATATTTGAGCAAAATATCCGCTCTACCCAACCTACCCCTACTGAGAATGGGGCGGCAGGGGGAAGAACGAGATCCGACAAGACATGGTAACCGGGTATCGCTCTACCCAACCTACTTTCAAAAATGGAGACGGAGTCCGGTTTCGACCCATCGATGAGCATTATCGTAAATTGAATGCCAGTAATCGCGACCGTCAAAGAGATTGTGGGCTGTGAAAAAAAGATCAACCGAGGTGTCACTGCTGAGAAGCAAGGGTTTAGTCAGGCTCAGATCCCAGATCGGAGTGGCGGTGGCAAGGGAGGTTTTTCGTTCTTCATTCATCCAGATATACTGGCCGAAAAGTTCGGCAATAAAAAGTTCCGGATTGTCATAGAGCAAGTTGACTTTAGCTGTGTAACTGTAGGTATTGTCCTCTGAACCACGATTGTCCGTATACACGTAGGTAAAACTCGCCAGAGAAGTGAAGTGGTGCCAGGAGGCAGTCTCAGCTTCCAATTCATAACCGTACCGCTTGGCCTTACCGCTATTTGAGGTTAGGTCGGTGTCAAAATCATAATGCCATCTATCTTTGACATGGTGCTCAAACAGGGTGGTTTTCAGCCGGCAGGAAGAAAAAAACGTTGTTTCCACTCCCGCCTGATAGGAGGTGACTTTTTCTGATTCAAGGCCGGGGACGGAATATTTGACGGTTAACATATAGGGTTTGCGAAAGCCCTGTGACGCAAGGAAACGAAAGAGGGTGTGGTCGTCCGCCTGCCAGGTGATGCCAAGACTGGGGCTGAAAATGCTGTCTGCCAGGGAGAGATGGTCATAGCGCACGCCCGGGGTCAATGAAAGGGAGCCGAGTGGGATTGTGTCGTTGACAAAGAGTGCCCAGGTTTCGTCATAATCTCTTTTATCGGTAGGACTGTCGTGGTAGGCCCGTTCAAATTCTCCTCCTGCAACAAGGACATGGGAACCAAAACGGCCAGTCAGGTGGCTGCTGACACCGCTTGCTGTATTATCATCAAAACTATCAAAAAACGTGGTCTGGTCCGGCAGTGAATAGTAATCCCTGATGTATTTCTGTTGGTAGCGGTAAGCATTAACATTAAAGCTGATTGCGTCGTTAAGGAGCGTGTCCAGCGTGACGGTGGACCAGAAGTTGCGGTCCGTTCCTGTCGCGCCGTAATCATTTTCAACCCAATCGAAAAAACGCATCTCCGGCTCACTGTAGCCGCTCAGTATGGTAAGGGTTGTTTGATGGGGCAGATCAATGCTTGCCTTGCCAAAGATGTCTTCCCGGTCATAATACCTGTTGTGCAGAAAACCATCGGAACTCTGGCTGCCCGCAGCCACAAAATAACCCACTGGCCCGGCCTTGCCGGCAACAGTGGCCTGATACTCCTGGGAGTTGTATTCTCCGTAAGAGGCGCTGACAGTGCCGCTGGGCCGTTTGTTCCTGCCTGTTTTTTTACTGATGATATTCACCACCCCGCCCAGGGCCGAGCCCCAGCTTGAGGAGGCCGGGCCCTTGATGACCTCAATGCGGTCAATGATGGCCACAGGGATGGAGTTGGTTACCGCCATGCCGGCGCTGATATCGTTCCAGCGCACTCCGTCAACAAGAACAAGGACATGCTCAAAATCGGAATCCTGGATGTGTAATGACTCCGTCTGATTAAACCCCCTGCCGTTAAAACTGACAAAAAAACCGGGGACTCTGTTAAGTATATCTGCCACGTTATGGGCGTTTTGGCGTTCAATCTCAGAGGCCGTAATGATGGTGACGTTTTCCGCCACCTGCCTTAATGGCTTGGAGGAATGGGTTGGGGCCTCGGCCACCTCGTCCATGTCAAAATACATGGACAGGGTTTCATCTTCCATATCCATGGTCATGTCCTGACCCAGGACAGACAGCGGGGGGGCAAAGCCGGACAACAGCACTGTGACGCCGGCTGCAAGGAGTTTCTTCTTCATCTTTTTTCTTTTTATTCTCAAGGGTTGCGATAGGCGAAGCACAAAAAACGAGTATAATGCCTTGAATTTACGTTAAAAAAACAGAGTTGGCAAACAATTTAGAGTAAAATTCTCTCAATTACAATGAATAACGGCATAATAAGTGCATTAATTTGTTATATTTTGTTGTTATATTGAGCCATTTTGTTGGGTTTTGCTCTGCCCTTGCAGCCTGATCATGACAGCAGATATGGCATCAAGGCGAAACGTAACGACTTCGGATTAATGATCCTCTCTCCCCAACTCTCTGGAAATACATGATAAATATTTGTTTTTTAAGTAGTAATGTGGAAAAATAGCAAAATGATTATAAGAATCATCGTAACACTCTTCCTCTTTCTGGGGCTGGGCCGGGCGGCTTTTGCCTATGAGGTTGTTGTGCTTCATGGAGCAAAAATCAAACCTTATTTAGAGGTGTCCGAGGCATTTACTGCAGAGTTTGCCCGCGTTGTCCCGGGCAGGGGCTTGAAGTCCATAGAAGACCATGTTTACCTTGAAATCTTTATTGACCAACAGATGTCCGATCAGGAGATTGAAAGTCGCATCAAGAGATTCTCGCCTGATCTTATCCTTGCCTTGGGCCAAAGGGCTCTTGTCGCGGTCCAGGGAATACGGAATGTTCCTGTTATTTATCTCCTGGCCTCCCAACCTGAAAAAATCATGGCCGGGCACGATAATATCACAGGTGTGAGCCTGTTCCTCCCGCCGAAGCTCCAGTTTAAAGAAGTCAGGAAACTTCTGCCCCAGGTAAAAAGGGTGGGGGTTATCTACAATCCTGGACGCAGCGCGGAATTTGTCATGCAGATGCGCCAATGCTGTCCTCATTTCACTTTTATCAAAAATGAGGCGCTTTCAAGTAAAGATGTTCCCGCGCTTCTCGACTCCATTAAGGGGAAGATAGATCTTCTTTGGATGCTGCCCGATGCAACTATTATCAATCCTAAAACTTTGAAAAACTATTTTCTCTTCTCGTTTAAGCAAAAAGTCCCTGTTCTCACTTTTTCCAGCAAATACCTCCAGCAGGGTGCAGCTCTTGCCGTCACCTTTGATCTGTCCGGCCTGGGCAGACAGGCTGCAGACATTTCCTTGAGAATACTGCAGGGTGAAAAGGCGGGTTCCATTAAACCATTGGCTCCCACTCAGAGTAAGACGTATATAAATTATAAAATCTTCAATAAGTTAAACGTTCCGCTTGCTGGAGCACAGAAGTAAGCATGATTGGTCTTTTGTCGCAAATACGAAAGAATTTTTCGGTTACAATAATTCTCATATTGACCCTTGTCATGATTGTCATGGCTGCTTTTTTTGATTTTATTCTGATTCGGGTTCAACAGAAATCCTATGAAGAACAAATCCTGCAAAATGGTCTGTCCCTGGTCAATATGGTTGCTGATACCGTAAAACTCGAAGTGTTCGCTGAAGATGTGGAGGGGCTTCAAGGCCCTGTGCAAGCTATCTTGAAGCAAAAGGACGTGAAAGAAATCGCTATATTTAATGCAGAGGGAAAGAGAATTACGGGGGGTAAAAATGATACTTCCGGTCCTTCCTTCTATGTGAATAAAGAAATCAAAGGCCTCATTGAACAGGTTGATCAGGGAGATGAAAGCTGGCAGACTGAAGAGAATTTTGTATTCATGGTTCCTGTTTTCTTTGAATTTGAAGGGGTGGATGCCCTTTATTTTGAGGAACTTTCAAGTACGCAACAGGAATTGATCGGCTATATCTCTCTTGTTTTTTCTAAAGAGGGCTTTAAAAACAAGATTGCCCGGATTCTAGTCCGTACTGTTGTCATTGTCGGACTTTTTCTGATTTTTGGTATTATTTTCATCTCGATGCTGATTAACCGGATGACAAGGCCTCTGCGTCAGTTACTGGCTAAAGTGAGTACGATGTCTGCAGAAACAGAAGGTGTCTCTGATTTTCATATGTTGGAAACTACTTTTGATTCGATTATTGCACAACTTGATCAGTCCTTTCAAACGATCAACGAGTTCAAAGAAGATCTTGAAGATAAAGTTGCTGAACGAACCCATGAACTGCTCTTGTCAAATAAAGACCTTGCCAGACATAAAAAGTCTCTGGAAGAAAGTAACCACAGGCTGTTTGAAGCTCTTGACGATTTACATGCTGCCCAGAAACAGATCGTTCAGAGTGAGAAAATGGCGGCCATCGGGCAGATTGTGGCCGGTGTGGCACATGAAATCAACAATACCATTAATTTTGTTTCCGGTGCGCTGCCGTCGCTTAAAAGATCTCTTCATGATGCCAAGGAAATAATCACAGAATATGGAAAATTTGATGTCTGCCATGACAAAGAGTCCTGTGAAAAGCGGATTGAACAAATTGAGAATCTGAAAAAAGAAATTGAATATGACGAACTTTTCGAAACCATTGATCTTCTCCTGGCCAATATTGAGGAAGGAACGTCCAGGACTGTCAGGATTGTCAAGGATCTCAAGACCTTCTCCCGTGATGAGGAGGAAGAAACATCGGCTGTCGACCTTCATGAAATTATCGAGTCATCTATTAAGTTTATGGATAATAAGAAAGGCAACAAAGTTGAAATTCAAAAGATGTATGGAGATATTCCCTTGGTCGACTGTATCCCCGACCGAATCGGCCAGGTTTTTCTCAATTTAATGAACAACAGCGTCCAGGCCATGGATGGCAAAGGAACGTTGAAAATAAGGACCTGGCAGGACCACGACAATATCCATATCAGTTTTGCTGATACAGGATGCGGTATAAGCAAGGAGAACATGCCACGGATATTTGACCCATTTTTTACCAATAAGGAAGTGGGGAAAGGGACGGGGCTCGGACTTGGTATTTCCTATACCATAATTAAAAAACATGGCGGCGATATCGAGGTAGAAAGTGAAGAGGGCAAAGGAGCTGAGTTTGAAGTGGTTCTGCCCAAGAAGCCCTTATGATGGAGGAAACTCATTGGATAAACTAAAACTTCTTTATGTTGATGACGAAAAGGCAAATCTGACTAATTTCAAAATAGCCTTTAAGCGTTATTTTCAGATACTGACGGCTGAAGACGGGCAGGCTGCTTTGGATATTTTTAAAGAGAATATCGACATCGCTATTGTTGTAGCCGATCAGCGCATGCCGGTAATGAAAGGGGTTGATCTGCTGGCTGAGATAAAAAATATTGATCCGGATGTCATAAGGATTATCCTCACAGCCTATACTGATACGGTCGATATTATTGATTCCATTAATAAGGGACATATTTACCAATACGTCATCAAACCATGGGTTGAAAGCGATCTGGTACAGGTTCTTAACAATGCGAAAGAAAATTACCAGCTTGTAAAACGAAACAAAAAACTCCTCCAGGAGCTTGACGAAAAAAACAAAGAGCTTGAGGCGGATATTGACAAAAGAAGACGCATCGAGGCCGTACTTCTTAAGCGCGATATGGTTCTGGACGCCATCAACGTCATGGCAAGCCTGCTGTTATTAAACAAGGACTGGCAGAGATATGTTGACAAACTGATGGAGAGAATGGGCATGGTCATGGAGGTAAGCCGTGTCAGGATTTTTCAGTATCACATTGGGCAGGAAGGTGCTAATGTGGTCAACCTCAAGTTCGAGTGGGCAAATATAGATCTTGAATCTTGTCTTGATGATCCCCGCTTGCAGGAGTTTTCCGCTGATGAGACATACCTGGGGCGTTTTGAAGAGATGCTGCAAAAGGGTGAAACCGTGTATGGGGGCATGAATGATCTCAGTGACGAAGAAAAACCATGGTTGCAACAATTTGGCATAGTTTCCTTTGTGATTGTGCCTATCATGGTTGACAAAAAATGCTGGGGATTTATCTCTTTTTCCGATTTGAGCCGTGAAAGGACCTGGCAGGCGGCGGAACTTGATGTCCTGAAGACCGCGGCCAGTTTTTTGGGTACAGCCATCGAGCGGGAAGCGCTTGATAAAAAAATTCTTGCCCAGCAGGCCCAGTTGGCCCACGCCGGAAGGCTTACCTCTCTTGGTGAAATGGCTTCCGGGATCGGCCATGAAATTCATCAGCCACTCACCGTTATTAATCTCGGAGCTGAGACCTGCAAGAGCTATTTTGAGGGCTGCGACCCGCAGAGTCCTGCCGCTGAAGCAGCGGATGAAATGCGTGTCCAGGTAAGAAAAATCACCCAGATTATAAAAAGCATGCAGACATTTTCCAGAGTATCCTCAGGAAAAATGAAAAAAATAAATATTATCTGGCCTTTACATGACTCCCTTGTTTTTTTTCGGGAACAGTTCCGGCAGCACATGATCGAATATAAGGAAGTTGTTCTTGACGACCTGCCCCTTGTCAAAACAGACAGCCAGAAACTGGAACAGATTATTGTCAATCTTCTTTCAAATGCCCGTTACTCTGTAGATAAAATGGTCCAAATCAATCCCGATTTAAAAAAGAGAATAACGGTAACGCTGAGCTGTAAGAATGTCTCACAACAGAACAATTCAGAACAACTCAACCAGTCGGATCAACCTGAATGTCAGTTTATTTCTTTTGAGGTGGCCGATAATGGCCTCGGTATGTCGGAATCGGTCCGTAATCGTTGTCTTGAGCCATTTTTCACGACCAAGGAAGTAGGGGAGGGCACCGGCCTTGGTTTATCCGTGAGCCATGCGATTATGAAGGAATTAAACTGCCGTCTTGAGATTGATTCTGTTGAGGGGGAGGGCTCTGTTTTCAGACTGCTGATCCCGGTGGAAGAAGAGGACAGAATCGATTAAAGGGAAAAGGGATGTGCTCCACTCAACGTGTTATCCTGATGAATTTATCTTTTTCTATATTGTGCTAAGATAGACAAAAATACATAAAAACAACAAAATGCGACAACTTCGCAAGGTTAGACTTTAATGATGAAAACTGTTTTGAATCCGGATCTCCCTATTCTTCTGGTTGATGACGACAAAGATGTTGTCAATGCAGTTTTGCGGACATTGCGCGTCAATGGTTATAACAACTTTCTTTCCGTAAATGACAGCCGCAAGGTGATTTCTCTACTGAATGAGGAAAGGGTTGCCTTGGTGCTCCTTGATATCACCATGCCCCATATTCGCGGTGATAAACTTTTAGAAGAGATTGTTGTTCATTTTCCCAACCTGCCTGTCATTATGTCCACTGCCAGTGATTCCATTGAAATGGTCGTTGGCTGCATGAAGAAAGGGGCTTTTGACTATATTACCAAGCCATTGAGCACCGGCCTTTTACTGGCATCCATCCAGAAGGCGCTGGATGTTCGGGAGCTGCGTCGGGAAAATGATGCACTGCGTGCAAAGGAGTTGAACGGCCCGCTAATGCATCCCGAATTTTTCCGGGAAACCATTAGCCAGAACAGGGAAATGTTCAATGTTTTCCACTATATCGAAACAATAGCCCCAAGCAGTCAACCGGTTTTGATAAGCGGAGAAACAGGAGTGGGCAAGGAGCTGGCGTCCCGATCAATTCACAAGGCGAGCGGCAGGCATGGTTCCCTGGTTGCCGTCAACGTTGCCGGCCTTGACGATGAGGTGTTCAGTGACACCCTGTTCGGACACACCCGAGGCGCCTATACCGGAGCGGGCAACTCCAGGGACGGTCAGGTGAAAAAGGCTGCGGCAGGGACGTTATTCCTTGATGAGATAGGGGATTTAAGCATGAAATCCCAGGTTAAACTCTTACGTCTCCTGCAGGAAAAAGAATACCTGCCCCTGGGAGCTGATACACCCCAGAAAAGCGATGCCCGTATTATTGTCGCTACCAATCAGGACCTTGCTGAGCAGGTGAAGGAAAATTGTTTCCGGAAAGACCTCTATTTCCGGCTTTACGCCCATCATGTTGCCCTGCCTCCCCTGCGTCGACGGTTCGACGATCTGCCTCTTCTTGTTCCTCATTTTGTAAGGCTTGCGTCCAGGGATTTCGGTAAAAAGGAACTCCGAGTTCCCAAGGAACTCTACCCATTCCTCGAAAATTACACTTTCCCGGGGAATATCAGAGAGCTAAAAGCCATGATATTCGATGCTGTGAGTCGCCAGAAGGGGAATACCCTTGGGCTGGACTCATTTCGGGAACACCTTGGATCTGCTCAGATATCCATGAAGCCTGGCAAACAGGAAAAACACAGCAATGTATCTTTTGGGCAACAACTTCCATCGGTAAAAGAAGTTCGACTCCTTCTGGTCAAGGAAGCACTCAGTCGTTCCGGGGGAAATATCAGCCTTGCGGCACGTCTTATTGGTCTTTCCCGCCAGTCTCTCAGTCAGTTTATGAGTAATCATAAGATTGTTGTTCCCTGATCATCCACAAATCTCCAGCATGGGCAATTTCATCCCCGCAGGAAAAACTGCATTATCATAAAAACTTTCTCTCCATGTTAAATCCTTATTCTTCAAGGCTTCTCGCTGAATAAAGTACTTTTGCACAAGATAGCGTCAATTTTTCCTGCAGGGGTAATTAATTATTTATACCCCATGTAAAAAAGAAAATTAAAACAAAAGTCAATTTCAGCACCCTTCCAGCATAATTCGTTAAATAAATCGACGAACAAGAGCTTCTGGCATGATTATTCCATAATCAAATTCATAAAATGACGAGTGTACTCTTACAACTGGTGTTTTCCTTAATAAAACGGTTTGGAAAGAAAATTTTCTCTTTTAGTATTGCAATGTCCTTTATGGAGGGGAAGAGTAATGTTCGTTGATGAAAAACAGTTAAATTCGCGATTTCTTAACGCTGTTATGCGGTTGGATAATTCTGAGAATGAGTCTTTTGCCAAGTATGAAGATATACATGATTTTGTAGAGCAATTCGATATGCTCCAGGAAATTGAACTTGAGGAATTGGACGACTTTGTTTCCGATTGCAGCGATGAAATTCCTGCATACCAGCTGGCAAGGCCGAGTCTGCTCATTGCAATAACAAAAAAATCCATGGATGACAGTGCAAAAAAAAGAAAAATTGATCGTATTGTAATAGGTGCGAGAAATTGTTTTTCTGCCTGAAAAAGACGGTGACCAATGGCACAGTCCGAAAATGTGAATGAAAATAGATTCCTCATCGTTGATGATCAGAATTTAATCAGGGAGTTTCTCAAGGAACTCTTCAGCCGCTATGACATTATTACCGAAGAAGCGGAGAATGGTGAAGAGGCTGTTTTCAAATGGGAAACCGGAAATTATTCTGCTATTCTCATGGATATCCAGATGCCCAAGATGGATGGCCTGCAGGCAACCAGACTCATCCGCAAACGGGAAAAAGAGGAAAAACGAAATTATACCCCTATTATCGCCCTGTCTGGTGTAGCCACCTCTGACCCTGAAAAGGATTGCACCAGTGCGGGAATGGACGGCTTCCTGGCCAAACCAGTCTTCATATCTCAACTTCTTGACGTGGTGCTTCCCTACGTAAAATAATCAACGCCATCCTCTGTTCTGCCTCCGGGACTTCTCCTCAAAAAAACGCAGATACTTGTCTCCCCTTTTCTTGATGCTTAATGTAAACTTTTCGAGACAAGTATTTCAGGGATAACAGAGAGGGCGGTGTCTTACTGGAAGATGATGAAATACACAGAGCTTTAAAGAATTTTTTTTGTATTTTAACAGGTTATACCTATGGATTCATTTGTATCTGCAAAGAAAGTAGAGCGTTTTGATCCCTTCCAGAGTCGTTTGTGCAGGGACGTGAGAAACGATCTTTCAGAAAATTTAATGGATGCAATTTGTCGTAAAAAAATCGCTCCGTGTCTTGAAGTAGCCGGAAAATACAGTTACCCCGGCATATTCCCAGTCATAAAAGAATACATAAATGATCGAATTACAAGATACGAGGTTATCATTGATCAGATAAATGCGGCAAATTTCAAGCCAGACAATGTATTTGAAATTGCTCTTCTGTTGTGGGATCAGGGGCTGTTTTTCGAGGTTCACGAATGGCTTGAACAGAAATGGCTCACGTCTCAGGGAGCTGAAAAAATGGTCCTGCAGGCATTAATCAGGGCAGCGGGAACATATGTGCATCTCCAATATGGAAGACCTGGGGGAGCGAAAAAAATGGCTGCCAAGGCGGTTGATACTCTTGTCAAGTTCCCCAAAGACATCCCTGATTTCTTTAATGTCCAGACTCTGGTAGCGCATCTTGCAAAACTTGATACTCGTCCACCAAAGCTAGGTGCTGAAGAACTCGTAAAAAAATGTGATTACCACTGAAACTCAGCCAGTCTTGCAGCAGGTACTGTAATGCATTAATAATTCAAAAAATACTGTCTACACAAAAGTCATTCCCGCGAAAGCGGGAATCCAGAGTAGCTGGCTAGTCCGCCTAGATTCCCGCTTTCGCGGGAATGACGTATAAAAAGGCTGAAGATGAGTGGTAATCAAATAAAAAAAAGTGCAGGGGAGAAATGGTAGGGGCGGACTTACAGTAAATCTTTTCTGGTAAAAATGACCTGAATCGGCACGGAAAGCATGTTGGTGTGGAGAAATTTCTTTATCTTCTCAATGCCTTTCCCATCCTGACTGTCAATGATGATGATGATTTTGACAATTTCACCACCAAGCTGAATTACCTGCTGAATAGAACGGATTATCTGGCTGCCGGATGACACGACATCCCCGACTATGGCAACCCTGTCGCCACCCTTTATCCGTGATTCAATCCATTTAGGGTCATTGATGTTGCCCTCTTTCTTTATGGTGTCCCGGATATAAAATACGCCGATTTTTTTTAAAAAGGCCGCCCTGCACAATATGGAGGCAACGCTGTGAGCCGGGCCGCCGACAGCCAGGATGTCGAGATCCTTAATTTCATTAAACACAACCTCTCCGGCCAGTTCAACCCCTCTGTGTTTCAGGGAAATCTCAAGAAAATCAAAAAATTCGCTGACAATGCCGGACGGTGTTTTAAAATGGCTGTTTTTTTTATAAGCGCGTTTTCTGATGAGTTCTTTGAGTTGTTCTTTTATCTCAAGGGTGTTGGCTGTCTCTTCCATAACACCAAAAACCCTATTTTCTTCTGTGGGATCGAGATTTATTAAACCCCTGTTTTTTTCTGGGCGAGGTTTTCAGTTTTTTCAGATCGATGCTTTCGGGGAGCTTCAACCACTCATCATCAGGGTACTGGCAGTGAAGTTTGTGCCCGATATACTCCTCGATATCCGGAATATAAAAAGAATCCTCTTCGCTCGCAAAACTGATTGATATGCCGCTTTGCCCCGCTCTTCCAGTCCTGCCGATACGATGGACATAATCTTCCGCATCGTAGGGAAGGGTGAAATTTATAACGTGGCTGACACAATCGACATGAATACCCCGACCAGCCACGTCCGTGGCGACAAGGACCTGGATTTTCCCTGATTTGAATTTGTCCAGGGTGTCCATTCTCTTTTTCTGGGCCACATCACCAGAAAGCTGGTCACAGCTTATTTTACAAAAACGAAGTACCTCTGTGAGTTTTCGTGTTTCGTCACGCCTGTTGCAAAAGATAATTACCCGTTTGAGGTTCTGTCTTGTTATGAGATTATACAAAAGGGCATATTTCTGTTCAACCGTGATCAGATAGATGATCTCCTTAATCGCCTCAACCGTAACCTGTTCCGGTTCTATTTCAACGATCTCAGGGTTCTCAGTCCATTGAGACGCAAGATGGGTGACTTCCGGGGTAAGGGTGGCACTGAAAAGAAGAGTCTGTCTCTTCTTTTTGGCAGGAAGGCTGTAGACGATATGTCTGACATCGGGAATAAAGCCCATATCAAGCATACGGTCAGCTTCATCGATTACAAAAATTTCAACCTGTCCGAGATGGACAACCTGCTGCCTCTGAAAGTCGAGAAGCCTTCCCGGGGTGGCAACAACAATATCCACCTGCCTTTCAAGCAGCAAATCAAGTTGCTTCTGATAGTCCATTCCTCCATAAACAGCCACGGTATTCAGTCCGGTATATCTGGATAAGGCTTCGCAGTCCTCGGCTATCTGGATAACAAGCTCTCTTGTCGGTCCGATGATAAGAGCTCTGGGGCTGGCACTCTTGTGTGATTTCCGTTCATTTTTCATCAGCCTTGTCAGTAATGTGATGAGAAAGGCTGCGGTTTTGCCTGTACCTGTCTGGGCCTTGCCGGTTGCGTCACCGCCCTTTAATGTGTGCTCAAGGATTGCCGACTGGATTGGCGTGCAGTATTTAAAAGCAAGATCTGCGATGCCGCGCATAATAGTTGCCGGGATATCGAAATCATGAAACCGTACCCGTCCTTCAACTTGCGGCACATCGAATTCGGCAATATCCCAGGGAGATGTGTCGATTACCTTTTCTTTGATTATCGGTTTTTGCTTCTTTTTGCGGGCAGGGACACGTTTTTCTTTTTTTACCTTTACAACATCAAGGCCAAATATTGCTCCGTGAACAATATATGTAGAACTCGGGTCATTGTCGGTCTGCTTATTCTGTTTTTGGTGGGGTCGTGCTGTTGTATTTGCCATATTCGCCAGGTATTATTTGATTGCCTTTATGAGGTGTATTTACGAGGGATGTTGATTTTTATTTTACAAGATGATTTCTTTCTATATACACTATCCGGAGTGTATCATCTTTAAAAATGAAATAAATTCATGATTTAGTGTTACAACCAGGGGCCACGGTCTCTCTTGAATGCAATTTGAGGTACGGTGAAGGGGAAGAGGTAGAAAAAAAGCTAAAATGATGAAATAAATGAATTTATATAACCAGACTGATTCTTCCTCCTTAAAGAAGATCTGTCTCCGGTACGCTTTCAGTCCTGCCCTTCATCCTCTTTCTGGCGGCATCGTAAACAGAAGGCTGCCGTGGAAAGAATGACAAATACCGCAAACCAGGTGGTCATTGTCCAGTTACCCATGCTGTAACCCGAAACATACGTAATGATGAGTATGGCAATGAATGCACATGCTGAAGCAAACAGGCAACAACACTTTTTGTCTTTGATCATGGTGTTCCTCGCATTTACTGGTGTTCGTGTGCTATAATTTTATATTACCCTATTTCACAGGTGAAGATCGATGTTTTTTTGATTATTGCAGACCCTTGGCCAACATGCCGCACGCCAAGGGCGCCTTGGATTTCCGATCAGATGCTAACGATTTCACCACATTTGTTTCCCTTTTTAGGAAATTTTACCATTTTTTATTTTTTTCAAGTAGTATTAAAGAGTAATGCATCCAGATAATCAATCAATAAAAATTTTAAGCAGTGTATGTCTCTTTTTCCTTACGTGTTTTCAAGGAATATCTCCCTTTTCCGTATATGCCACAAATGGTTATATTACACATGGGTATGGCGCTAAAAGTCATTCCCTGGCCGGCGCAGGCTCCGCTCTTCCTTTGGACGGCATGGACGCAGCATCCAATCCTGCAACAATGGTTTATCTTGGTGATCGTCTTGACGCCGGGGTTTCGGCATTTGTACCCAGTCGCGGATTCAGTGCCCATAATGATTCTCCGGCAAACGGTTTTGCCGAGTTGAATACCGGTCATTACGACAGCAGGAACAGTGTTTTTTTCATACCGCATTTTGCCCGAAACTGGATGCTGGACTCAAAATCGTCTTTTGGCGTCAGCGTAGGGGCGCATGGAGGCATTAATACGGAATTTGACAGCGCTGTTTTTTCTGCATTCAACAATCCTGCCGGTACGGCAAGCTCCCCGACAGGGATAGATGTGCAGCAGCTTTTTGTAGGTCTGACCTATTCGCGTAAATTCCTTAAAAATCATTCATTCGGAATTACGCCGGTGATTGTAGGCCAACAGATCAAAGTGACGGGACTTGAACCTTTTCGGGCATTTTCAGATTCTCCTGACCATGTTTCCAATAATGGATATGATTATTCTTATGGCGGTGGGGTAAGAGTTGGCTGGTTAAGTCAACTGTCTGACACTTTTTCAGTAGGATTTTCATATCAGAGCAGACTCTATATGTCGAGTTTTGATGATTATAGAGGTCTTTTCGCTGAGCAGGGTGACTTTGATATACCTCCGAACTTTGTGGCCGGCTTGTCCTGGAAAATGACCCCGAAGCTGACATTTGTTGCTGATGTTCAACGTATCCTTTTTGAGGAAATAGCCGCAATTTCCAACCGTTCTGACCTGCTCTGTTCTCCTGGCGCTGTTATTCTGGGGACGGACGACGGGCTCGGCTTTGGCTGGGAAAATATTTCGGTGGGCAAATTTGGTCTGCAGTGGCAATACAAGCCGGATCTGACCTTGCGAGCCGGGTACAGCATCAGCAACCAGGTTATCCCGGAGGATCAGGTGCTCTTTAATATTGTGGCACCTGCCGCAGTGCGGGAGCACTACACGTTTGGACTCACCAAGGTTATTGACAATGTTGAAATAAACCTGGCGTTTATGTATGCGCCGCAAAGAAATATTAAAGGGACTAATCCCAATACAGGTTCGGAAACCATCAGTCTTGAAATGAGTCAGTATGAAATGGAAATCAGTTTTGGATTTCGTTTTTAATATGGCTTATCTCGCTCTGGGCTATCCCCGTCTTTGAAATTATTTTGTATCTATTCAGCGAGGGCTCGAAATGGGCCTCAACTCCAGGCCGTAACTTATAGTTGTTCCAAAAGGAAAAA
>JAHLLM010000002.1 GCA_020444175.1 Desulfobulbaceae bacterium
TGTGAGCAGGCCTGATCGTTCAAAGATGAGGTGCAGCTGAATAGTTACAATTAATTTATATAAAAAAGTACCACATCATGTCAAATGAAAGCGCCATGGAAGAATTTAAATCCTTGCTTGACTCCACCTTGCAGAATGGAATGTAATAAAGGGAATAATAAAAAAGTAATTGATAATCATTATCAAAGGCTGTACGATTCCATTTACCCATGATCGTTTTTATATCAACGGTCGTAAAACATTGATAGAGGTGTGGAGTTGTTTTTTTTATTAAGCGTAAACATCCCGCAACTTCTTGCTGACAAATCATAATTTCAAATCTTTCAAAAAAAGAGGGATCGTTCAAGAAATGAGCAGAGAGCAGAAACAGCAAAAAATTCTTTTCCTTGGTTCAAAGGTGAAAATCAGAAATTTGCCTATTAAAGAAGTGAGCCTTATTGAGGAGGGGAGTCTTCCCTCGTATGGCTATAACCCCGGGGACTTTGTCGAGTTGCTGGCCGGAGACGTGGCCGTGGAAAACGGGAGACTCGAGCAGTGTCTTACCTGGCTTGCCTCTTACCTGACTGCAGCAAATATGAGCCCCCAGATAACAACCTTTTCCTATGGCCAGCAAAAAGATATTTTTCAGGTTTTCCGGAAGAGGCAGCGGCCTGAAATAGATAAAGACCATGGCTGGTTTATGGTGCATCAGATCTTGCCCTTTGCGGGTCGGGGGACTGAAGAGAAGGCCTTTGTCATAACGGATCAAAACCGGCAGGATGTAACCGGTAATGACGGGATCATGGTCGTTGATGATGGAGGACGGCCTCCTCGTATTGCGCCGGAATTGAAAAAGCTTAATCCTGAAGCCTGGGTCATTGCCATGGGTATCAGTGTGGCTCATTGGGCGGATTGGGCTGAGAGTTTCAGGGAGAATTTTGTCCTGTTTGGTCGCCTGTCCGATCTGGAAACAACCCGCATGGAAATGGACAGTTCCGTTGTCTGGGAGTCAATTGTCGCCATGGCGCTACGAGCCCTGCGTTCTCCTGAGGTTGGGATCTGGGACAGTGGAAAGGGGCGTTTTCGATGCCATGTTCTCATTGAGATGTTTCCCCACGGAATTTTGTATGTGAGTCCGGAGAATGTTTTTTTCCGGCACCGGGAAGGCAGTCTGCCCGAAAAAAGCGCACCTCGGCAGAAA
The DNA here is from genome assembly GCA_020444175.1 of Desulfobulbaceae bacterium. GTDB lineage: Bacteria > Desulfobacterota > Desulfobulbia > Desulfobulbales > SURF-16 > JAHLLM01. The sequence goes on from JAHLLM010000002.1 coordinate 1,181, forward strand.
GGATCCGTGCCAGCCTATGACACCCTGGTTACCTCCATGCTTGCCATGGATTTCATCCGTTTGGGAAAGCTTGAATACGGCCGGAATTTTTTCTGTGATTTCTCAAAAAGGACCCTGTTGCACTGGGAGCTTCTTAATGACAATGGCTATTATTTCAATGAATCTCTTGAACTGCCGAATCTCGATTTTACCAGCACCTTTCCGAATGGCGCACCCTGCTCATTTCTTTACAACGACGACCCTTTTTTCATTGAGCTGCCGGTCTTTTCAGCTGAATTTGACAAAAGCCTGGAGATTGTTTCCGCCCAGGAGTGGGCTCCGAGCAAACAGGCCGCTCTCAGGAAATTTTTTTCGCAATCGACTCAGAATGGTGCCACGCCCTTACATGCCCATGCTGGGTCGGCACCGGGTTATATGGATGTTATTCTCGAGGTGTTGCATTATCTGAAAGAGGAGGTCAGCCGCAAGAGTGGGTTCCACAATCTGCGAATATTTAATATTGGTCACCTCCGAACCACTGATCCGGCTGAAATCGGGCCTGTGCTTACTCTTCAATCTGTTATGGATTCATATGTGACCAAGGAGAGTTATCAGAGACCGCTCTGTATCGGTGTCTTCGGCCCGCCCGGATCAGGAAAATCCTTTGCCGTCAAAGAGGTTGCCAAGGTAATCGGCACAAAATTCGATGGCGATCCATTTGATTTTTTTGAATTCAATCTGACCCAGTTTGCTGAACCTGATGAGATTAATTCGGCAATTGATCTTGTCCGGGCCTCGGTTGCCAAAGGAAAGGTGCCGATTACCTTCTGGGATGAGTTTGACTGCCGGTATGACGGACATGAGTTCGGCTACCTGCGCTATTTTCTGCCCTCGATGCAGGATGGAGTCACCTATGTCCATGGTATTCCCCATTACATAGGGCGATCCATATTTGTTTTTGCCGGAGGGGTCAAGACGAGCTGGCAGGGCATGGAAGAAATATTGACCAAGGGCGATCCGCAGGATCTCCAACTGGCAAAGACCTTGAAGATTCCTGATTTCATGAGCCGCTTGCGGGTGGTGCTGGATATTGACGGCATTGATATTCCCGAAGAGTTACTGCGGGACTCAGCCTCACGGGATGAACTGGAAGAGCTTCGCCGCATACTGCTTAAACGGGCCTTTATTATTGCACACCAGATGGACACCCATTGGAAGAAAGCGGCGCGCAAGACATCCGGATTGCTTCTTCGTCTGCTCATCGCCCAGTACAAGTTCGGCGCGCGTTCGATAGAGGCGGTTATTGAAGCGAGCAGGGCGGCTGACAGGTTGGTTTATGGTCTCCCTGAGATGATTGGTCCGTCCGGGGCCAGGATTCATGCGGACTGGCGTGTTGATCTGGAAAGAAGGCTTGATCAGGTCAGAAAAAAACAGGGAATGCGTGCTGTCTGGTAAGGGATGAAAAATATTTGTCTTGAAGAATCACCCAAGATAGGGTATAGAATCTTCTTCATTCCAAAAACATGTGCGCCTGTAGCTCATCTGGATAGAGTATCGGACTACGAATCCGAGGGTAGCAGGTTCGAATCCTGCCAGGCGCGCCAGATAGTCAGCCTTTAGCTCTTCTTGAGTTAAGGGCTTTTTTTTGTTCTTATTAGTGCTTCATCCTGCCCTTCATTTCCCTTTTTCTGGGAACAAAAAAGACTTTCCATGTGTTATATGTATTATTGGCTTCTTACTGTTTTATCCTTATCCCTTGTTTTATTTGATATAGCGCCCACCAACAAAGAGGTGCATTGTAAGAATAAAGGCTCTGCTGTCGTGAAGGACGGCTGAGCGAACAGAAATCGATCTCCCTTTTAATCGCTGACCACTTCTGCGCAGTAAACCCGGTGGAGATGACCCCCTCATCTTTTACTTTCGAACAAAATGAAGGTTATACAGACTACCCATACAAAACTTATTCTGTGCACGGCTCTTTTTTTCGTGCTTTTTGACAACCTGGCGTTTTTTCGAAATGTTGTGGAGGTATATCCCGTCAGTCTGAAGAATATAGGGTTTCTTGCTTCATTAGCTGCAGTTCTTACAGCATTTATCGTATTATTAATCACTCTGGTGAGGTCGAGATACATGACCAAACCGGTTTTAATCCTTTTTCTGCTGTTATCTTCTTCTGCCGCTTATTTCATGGATAATTTCAATGTGGTCATTGACCACAACATGATCCGGAATATCGTGCAGACGAACCTGAATGAAACCATTGATCTCTTTAACCTCAAGCTGGTTACGTATTTTCTGCTGCTTGGTTTTCTGCCATCCTTGGTCGTTTACATGATCAAATTTGAGCCCGTATCCTGGAAAAGGTCTGCTGTCGTCAAATTGCGAGATGTATGTGTGTGCCTGTTGGTTATCTTCGGACTCGTGCTTGTCTCAAGCAGATTTTATACATCGTTTTTCAGGGAACATAAACACCTGCGCTATTACACCAACCCAACTTACTTTATCTACTCAGCCGGGAAATACATCAACAGCACCTTGCGAAGTAGTACCGTGATGGCTCACTCTCTGGGCAGCGATGCCCGGATTCCAATAGAAGACGTTGACAGGGAACTGATCATTCTGGTTGTTGGTGAAGCGGCTCGGGCTGACAGGTTCTCCCTGAATGGCTATGCTAGAGAGACAAATCCGCTTCTCAGCAAGGAGGATGTTCTTTCTTTTGCGAATATGTATTCCTGTGGAACGTCAACCGCCTATTCCGTGCCCTGTATGTTTTCCATTTTCCCTCGAAAGGAATACAGCGACAGCAAGGGGAAGTCCACTGAAAATCTCCTGGATGTGCTGCATCATGCCGGTGTTCATGTGCTGTGGCGGGACAACAATTCCGATTCAAAAGGAGTGGCTCGCAGAGTGCCGTATCAGGACTACAAGCATCCGCAGGTTAATCCTGTCTGTGATGAGGAATGTAGAGATGAAGGGATGCTGGTTGGTCTGCAGGACTACATAGATACGCAGCAGGATGGCGATATCCTCATTGTTCTCCATCAGATGGGAAATCACGGTCCGGCTTACTATAAAAGATACCCTGAAGCATTTGAAAAATTTACCCCGGTTTGCAAATCAAATCAGTTTGATGAGTGTACTAAAGAGGAAATCGGCAATGCTTATGACAATGCCCTTCTCTATACTGATTATTTTCTTGACCAGGTTATAAAATTACTTAAAAAAAATTCAGCAGAGTTTGAAACAGCGATGTTGTACATGAGTGACCATGGCGAATCACTAGGCGAATACGGCCTCTATCTGCATGGCTTGCCCTATTCAATGGCGCCTGATTTTCAGAAGCATATTGCTGCCTTCCTCTGGTTTGGCGACAGTTTTAAGGTTGACAGGAAGGCGCTTCGGGACAAAGCGTCCAGGCATTTTTCCCAGGATAACCTCTTTCACACCGTCCTTGGATTGATGGAAGTGAATACAGCAATATACGATAAAAAACTGGATATATTACATTACGATACCGATTATTGATCATCTGGAAATGGAAAAAGGTTTGAAGTTCTCTCAATTCTCGTCTTTTTTTAATTCACCAGATCCAGCATTCCTGCCGAAGTAAACAACAGTATCGAGTTGATGTGTGTTACTGGTACATTGATTTTCGTCTGTACATTTTGAGGTAGAGAAAAAGGGTGCGAGCCCACCATAATAGAAAAACAACAGGAGAGGAAAATGGCAAAAATTATTTTGGAAGACCAGCAGGCCGCTTTATTGCTCGGCGCGACAGAAGACGGAATTCAGGTAGACATGGCCTACGAAGGTCAGGTGGGTTTGGCGGCAGGACTCTGTGAGGTGATTGCCCGTCGTCTGGTGGAGGATGAGGATTTTCGCCAGGAACTGCTTGACCAGGTTCAGAAAAATGCGGCAGGAGACTATTAACCTGCAGGGCAAAACGCGTTAAAGCGTTTTCATACAACGTCTTCATTTGTTCTCCAGCGGCATGGGGCTTTTACCTTTTCTGCGGACACTCTCTTCTCTTTCCCTTGCCGCCAATAGCATACAAGGTACTTTTCCATTCTCATTTTGTCTCCTTTCTCTTTTCTCGACAGGATTGGATGTTTCATGCGAGCATCAATAAGAGTGGTTGTGAAAATGGGGGCGAAAAAGTGACCACCTCAGTCTCCCGTTTATCGGATGTCTTCATGAAATAGAAAACGGGAAGGCCTCATGTCTGAAAAGTCACAGATAAAGAAAGCAGTACTTTCCAGAGCAGAGCGACCTATTCGGGCAAAATGCCGGTCGCTTGATTTTCAAGGCGGTTGGGCATGAAACCCTTCAAGATATTTTGGCTCACTGTCTTGATTTAACGAAGACTTCATTGTTGTAGAGCTTGTGGGGACAGTTCAGGATATAACTGACCGAAAGCCGGCGGGATTGGAACTGAAAAATAAAACAAATTTTCTGGACAGGTTAATAGAGAATTCAGCTCTAAGTACATGGATTTCGGATGAAGAAGGTACCGCGATCAGAGCTAATCCTGCCTTTTTTGAGTTTTTTGGCGCCACCAGGGAGGAAGTGATTGGCAAGTATAATCTTTTCAAGGATGCCGTCCTTGAAAAGGAGTTGAGTATGTGAATGTGGAAAATGCAACTCACAAAGTCGTTAGATCAATCATGATCCCTATTCTGGGGGAAGATGGAAGAGTCTCAAAAATCGTGATCAGTCTTTCGGGCAATGACAAATCATAGTTGTTGCGCCACCTGTATCATTCTGCTAAGTTCCATGCCTTTTTATGGAGTTTATTGATGATACATCTTACGGATATTTCAAAACAGCATGGCACACAGGTCCTTTTTCAGAATGCCAGCTTTCAGATCCTGCCCGGAAGCAGGACAGGACTGGTCGGCCCCAATGGGGCAGGTAAATCAACTGTCTTTCGGCTGATCACCGGAGAAGAAGTGGCTGACAAGGGCGATATTTCCTGTTCAAAAAAAACGGTAATAGGCTATTTCTCTCAGGATGTCGGTGAAATGTCAGGCTGCACGGCCCTTGAAGAGGTCATGTCCGCATCCGGCGAGGTGCTGCAGCTTGGTGAGCAGATGAAAGAGATGGAGTCATCCATGGCTGAACCCATGGATGATGATGCCATGGCAGCTCTGCTCGAACGGTACGGAAACGCAGTGGAGGAGTTTGAACACCGGGGGGGATACGACCTGGAGTCGCGTGCCCAGGCACTTTTGACAGGTCTGGGGATTGGGCCTGATGATTATAACCGGCCGGTTGAAACCTTCAGCGGCGGCTGGAAGATGCGCATTGAGCTGGCTAAGATTCTGACCATAAATCCCGATGTGCTTCTTCTTGACGAGCCGACAAATCATCTTGATGTTGAATCTATTATCTGGCTGGAGGAATGGCTCACAGGCGAATTTAAGGGCGCGCTGCTTATGACGTGTCACGACAGGGATTTCATGAATCGGATTGTTTCCCGGATAATTGAGGTCGGCAATATGACGGCCACCACATACAGTGGCAATTATGACTTCTATCTGGAGGAAAGAGAGATTCGAAGAAAGCAGCTACTGGCCAGTTATCGGCGTCAGCAGGAGATGCTGGCCAAGGAAGAGGAATTTATTGCCCGTTTTGCCGCCAGGCCATCCCATGCAGCCCAGGTACAGTCGCGCGTAAAGAAGCTGGAAAAAATAGAACGCATCGTCCTTCCTCCGGAGCAGAGAAAAATAAACTTTGAATTTACAGAGCCCCCTCGCAGTGGTGACGATGTGGTGCGCTTGAAACAGATCGGTAAAACCTGGACCACGGCTGATGGTGCGCAAAAATCAGTTTTTGGCGGCATCAGCGGACTCGTCAGGCGGCAGGACAAGATTGCCGTGGTTGGCGTCAATGGCGCAGGCAAGTCAACCTTTTTGAAGGTGCTCGCCGAACAGACGGAACCGAGCGCTGGGAGTGTAACAATCGGTGCAAATGTAGCCATAGGATATTTCAGTCAGCACTCCATGGATATCCTTGATCCAGGTAAAACCGTATTTGAGACGGTTCAGGAAGCCGTGCCCCAATCCACAATAGGGGTTGTCCGCAATCTCTGCGCGGCTTTTCTTTTTCCGGGAGACGACGTTGACAAGCGCATAGCCAATCTGTCCGGTGGTGAGAAGAGCAGGGTGGTTCTGGCCACACTGCTGGCCAAACCCTTGAATCTGCTTATCCTTGATGAGCCGACAAACCATCTTGATATCCAGTCCCGCGAGACTCTGCTTCATGCCCTGCAGAAATTTGCCGGCACAGTTGTGCTTGTCAGCCATGACCGGCATTTCCTGCGCTGCCTGGTTGGACGAGTTTTTGAAATAGACCATGGAGAAATGCGGGTCTATGAAGGAGATTATTCGTACTATGTGGAAAAATCGCGTCAGGAGAAAGCAGCTTGAGAAGTGTTGTCCGGTAATAAGTCGAAGGCAGTGTGACCGGTTATCCTGCATGAAAGGTGTCAAGGGCCGTTTCCAGTAATTCACTGGTTGCCTTATAAATTTTGGGATCGTTACTGGCTCGCGCTCCTGCTACATTCAAGACTTCAATTTCATATTCCTTGAGCCATGAATTGACTCGTCGTGCGGCGTCTGCCTGAGACATGGTTTCCAGATCCAGATGCAGCCAGGGTCGTAAATGCTTTTTCGCCATTTCCCTGGTCAAATCGGATCCCCCTGTCAATTTCCCGTGGGATATGATTAACGTCCCTTCAGAATTTATAACATTCTTTTCAGTCCGTTTGGGATAACTTCTGGTCGGCATCTCCCTTAAAAGGTATTTGACTGAAAGCGGTCCCTCTTCAGTCAATCTTCCTTGTGGTATCCAGCCCCCGTGCTGGATATGACGCCTGATGGCCACATCAAGAGCAGCCTGGTCCGCCCCTGTCTGTCCCCCTGAAACAATTTTTTTTACCATAATCGTACTTCAAATATCAGGACTCAAAGGATTTGTGGCAAGAAATTCAAAAAAAATTTTAAAATAAACAATTTTCCTTTGTTGTTAAGGGACTTATCCTGAAAATTTTAATATTTTATTCCACTTTAGTGGGTCTGGGCAGCACAAGAGAAGGGATTGCATTTTTCTGAAAAACGCGCAAAGCAGGGTGATGCGTGTGCGACATTGTCAGTCTCATGGGCGGAAGATCTGTAGCTTAACTTTTTAGGACATCATTGGGCAGATTCTTTTCTGAAAATAAGCCAGATCTGTTTATCTCCGATGGATTTGTCAACTCTGCCGGTGGATATTTTGTCAAAAGTCCAACCCCGGGCGGCATATTTTTTTATTTGCTCTTTAAAATCTTCAGGGGTTAAAATGTCATCTGTTTTTGGTTGTTCTTTGCCTGCAACCATCATGAATCTTGCCATGGCCTTTCCTTTTTACTTGTCAATTAACTGCTGGGTTAGGATCTTTTCAATTTAAAAAAGTGATAAATTCATTGGGTTGCCTGGTTACTTTTCTTTTTGTCGGCAACAGTAATGCTCATATGGATTTGCCACTTTGTAGCATGTGAAGGATTAAAATTCTACATGGTTTCAGTGTTTCGGTCAACGCAAAATTGCCTAACCCCGATAACTGAAAAACAAAACTAAGAATACAGGACTCCTTCGTTGATAAACGTGCAAAAAGTTCCTTGGAGGCTTTTGAAAAACTACTGCACTCAAAGTCTCATTTTTATATCAGCGTGTTGCCTGGCGGGAAACGGGAGAGAATTTTTCACGCAGGAAAGGTCCTATGTCATCCAGAGGCAGAATATAATCGGCATCAACAGCATCAACGGCTGACTTGGGCATATAGCACGAGGAGGCCGTGGCCGGGTCCTGGATAATGGCCATTCCGCCACTCTGTTTGATTAATTTCAAGCCACTTGCCCCGTCACGGTTCGCCCCGGTCAGAATAATTCCGACAAGGCATGAGCCATAGGCATCCACCGCACTTTCAAACAGGACATCAATGGAGGGGCGAGAAAAATGAACCTTCTCATCCACGGACAGGGAGAAGGTTCTGTTCTCTTCTATAAGTAAATGATAATTGGCCGGGGCAAAATAGACATGGGCAGGCTGGACAGGTTCTTTGTCAGAAGCTTCTTTGACGGTGACCGCACATCTTTCATTCAGATATCTGGATAGAAACGCATCCTGACTGGGGTGCATGTGCTGCACCACAGTAACAGGCAGGGGGAAGTTCTCCGGCAATTCCGGCAGTATCTTCCCCAGGGCCTCTGTGCCGCCTGCGGAGACGCCTATGACAATCATTTCATATTTTTCCGTTCTTGTCTTCATCAGCTTATTTTCTGATAGAGTTTCGCTTGTCCGTCAACCTCTTTGAAGTGTCTGTTGACCTTAGTAAAACGCAAGGTTTCCTTGCTCCCCAGGCAGAGAAAGCCTCCATGGGGCAAGCTGTCATAAAAGAGATGCAGGACCTGCTCCTGAAGAGAGGAGTTAAAATAAATAAGGACATTACGGCACATGATCAGATGCATCTCACCGAAGACACTGTCTGTAACCAGATTATGCTTGGCAAAGGTAATGTTTTTGGCAAGAGACGTATCTATAATGGCCGAATCATACTGAGCGTGGTAGTAGTCGGAAAAGGAGCGATGGCCGCCTGCCTTCTGATAGTTTACCGTGTACTTTTGCATCTGGGCCAGGGAATAGATCCCTTCCTTGGCCCTGGACAGAACCTCGTCATAGATGTCTGTGGCAAAGATTGTTGCCCTGTCGTAGAGCCCCTCTTCTTTGAGTAGAATAGCCAGGGAATAGACTTCTTCTCCTGTAGCGCAGCCTGCATGCCATATTTTGATAAAAGGATAGGTTTTAAGATAGGGAATGATTTCGTGACTGATCGCCTGATAAAAATCAGGATCCCGAAACATTTCAGTGACCGAAATGGTGAAATTTTTGAGAATTTCTTTGAAAAATGCTTCATCCCTGAGCAGTACCCTGGTCATGTCACTTATATGCGGCAGGCCTGATTTGTTTAAGAAGTTGAGAATTCTTCTTTTAATTGAGGCCCTGGCATAACGGCGGAAATCATAGCCGTAGCGCTGGTAGATAGCTTCCAGCAGGAGATTTATCTCTATTGTTTCAATCTCACGCTCGTTCACTGATAGAGCCACACCCGCATCATTGAAAACATGCGATCCAGTTCCACCGGTTTGGCAAGATAATCACTGGCACCCGCAGAAATGCATTTTTCCCTGTCTTCTTTCATGGCCTTGGCGGTCAGAGCAATGATCGGCAGGGACGAAAACTCTTCCATTTTACGTATTCGGCGAATTGTCTCGTAGCCGTCCATAACAGGCATCATAATATCCATAAAGACCAGATCCACATTTTTCTCTTTCTCCATAATGTCGAGAGCGCTCTGGCCGTCAGCCGCAATGCGTATCTCCAGGCCCTTTTCTTTGAGAATTTTTGAAAGGGCAAAGACGTTACGCATATCATCATCGACCAGGAGAATTTTTTTACCCTCAAACATGTTATCCTGGTCATGGAGACTGATAATCATCTGTTTTTTATTTTCAGGCAGATTGCCCACAACCCGGTGCAGAAAGAGGGATGTCTCGTCCAGAAGTCTTTCAGACGATTTCACCCCTTTGATGATAATGGAACTCGCATAATGATGCAGCGCTAAATCCTCTTTTTTGGTGAGTTCGCGGCCGGTATAGACAATAACAGGCGGCATTTCCACTGTTGACTCTTTTTCCAGCAGTTCGAGCAGGGCAAAGCCGCTCATGTCAGGCAGCCCAAGGTCGAGCACCATACAGTCAAATTTTTTTGCCTTGAGCAGCTCCAGGGCTTCCTGCCCGGAAGCAGCCTGGGTGGTATGCACATCTCCGTTGCCGATGAGTTCAACGATCTCCTGGCGGAGAGTCGAATCGTCTTCCGCTACCAGCAATTCCTGTATCTGGCGTTCAATGGTTTGCTGCAGTTTGGCCAGGGCTTTGTCTAACTGTTCGCCTGTTGCCGGCTTGGTTAGAAAGCCGATGACCCCTTTGCGAAAAGCATCAACATTCGCTTCCTCCCCAGATACGATATGAACAGGAATATGGCGGATGGACGGGTCGGCCTTTAATCTGTCAAGGACGCTCCAGCCATTTATTCCCGGTAATTTCAAGTCAAGTATAATGCCGGCCGGCTGGTACTTGTTGACAAGTTTCAATCCCTCTTCCCCACTGAGCGCAACCAGGCATTTGAAATTCTTCCGGCGGCACAGGTCCAGCAGTATTTCGGCAAAACGAATATCATCCTCAATGATTAAAACAACACAATCTCCTTTGTGCAGATTTTTGCGGTCATCGTTAAAGGGTAAGGCTGGTGTATCCATCTTTTCAGACGTCTCTTTGCTGACTGGAGGCTTAACAATGGCATCCTGAATGGGTGTCAGAGGAGTGGCCTGGGCAGATGTTGCGCTTTGCGCCGCATCTGCAGCCTGGAGTTTGAGGGGCAGAAACAAGGTAAAGATTGAACCTTTACCCTCAGTACTGACGAGTTGAATCTCCCCGCCCAGCAATCTGGCAAGTTTGCGGGAGATGGATAGGCCTAATCCGGTTCCGCCGTATTGCCTGGAAATGCCTCCCTCCGCCTGCTGGAAGGCCTCGAAAATTGACTGCTGCTTGTCGGGTGCGATGCCAATGCCGGTATCGGATACGGCGATGGAGATACTCTCTTCGGGAGTGAGATTGTTTGACTCGCTCTGCCAGTCACCGGATGACGCTGACAACTGTACAGTCACTCTGCCCTTATGGGTGAATTTAATGGCGTTTGACACCAGGTTTTTAATAATCTGACTTGTCCGTTGTCTATCCGTGACGATAAACTCAGGTGTGTCGGGAGCAACGGTGACCTCAAAACTGATTGCTTTATCTTGAGCCATGTGATTGAAACCTGATTTAAGGCTCATGGCCAACTCTTTCAGCTCTACCTTCTCAAGTTCGAGTTTCATTCGTCCTGCCTCAATCTTGGAGAGATCAAGGATGTCGTTTATGATATCGAGCAGATCCTTGCCGCAGCTGTGAATAATCCCTGCTGATTTGATTTGTGCGTCGCTGAGATTGCCCTCTCTGTTTTCCTCCAGACTGCGTGAAAGCAACAGTAGACTGTTTAAAGGAGTACGCAGTTCATGGGACATGTTGGAAAGAAATTCCGATTTGTATTTGCTGGCCAGGGCCAACTGTTCGGCCTGCTTCTGCAGACTGAGTCGGCTTGCTTCCAGTTCCTCGTTTTTGTTGCGTATCTCCAGGCTCTGTTTTTGAAGCGATTCTGTTTTCTCTTCCAGCTCCTCATTGGAGGCCCGCAGCTCTTCCTGCTGCATCTGCAGGCGTTTTTCGCTTTCCAATAATGAGCTTGTCTGCTCCTCCAGTTCCTCGTTGGTTGCACGTAATTCTTCCTGCTGGGTCTGCAGGTTCTCGGCCTGTCGTTGTGTCTGTTCAAGAAGCTCTCTCATTTTTGAGCGCGTTCTGACAGAGAAAAAAGCAGTTGCAATGTTATCTGCCACCACCTTGAGCAGTTCTATCTCCGTATCGTTAAATTCCTGGAAAGAGCCGAGCTCAATGACCCCCTGCACTTCTTTGTCATGCAGGAAAGGCGCGACAAGTACATAGCGGGGCAAGGCATCGCCAATAGCAGAAGCGATACGCGTATAATCATCCGGCAAATCTCCAGCGGAAATCATTTTTTTCTCAAAGGCGGCCTGGCCAGCCAGACCTTCACCAATTTTGATGCGGGGCATAAAATCTTTTTCATTGGTAAAGGCATAGCTGCCGGCAAGTTGCAGGTCTCCGCGTCCTTCATCAAGAATGTAAATGGCGCCGATCTGGGCCTGAAGATGTTCAGCCAGAAATGAAATAATGTTATGAGCCAGGGTGGCAACATCAAATTCGCCGAGCATGCGATGATTCAGATCATTCTGCCTTGTTTTGATCCAGTCCTGTTTTCTATTTTCCTCGGTGACGCGGAAAAGGGCCTGGGTCATGGTATTTATGGTGGCCCCCAGTTGATCATTGGGGCCTTTGAGGGTGATGTTTTTTGAGTAGTCGCCCTGGCTGACGGCATTGGTTACCTTGACAACTTCCCGCAATGTTTCAGTCACTTCGCGCAGGGCAATGCCAAGTTCATCCCTGTCGCTTCGTGGGGCGATGGTGCCGGAATAATCCCCCTGGACAATAAGATTGGCCTGGTCAGCCACTGTCTTTTCCATCTGTACCATCTTTTTGAACGACTCTGTCAGAAGGACAATTTCGTCCCTGGCCTCTATGTTCAGGCCCACGGACAAATCACCTTCGGCAATAATACTTGCGGCCCGGGTCAGTGAAACAATGGGGATGGAAATCATGTTAGCCAGCCAGACAGCCATGCTGACCACAATCAGGAGTGTTACAATAAACGCCAATAAAGCCCAGTTTTCCAGATGCGATATGCGGTTAAACGCTTCGTCTTTGTCGATCTTGACTACAACGCCGAGTCCCATTGAAGGGATATACTTCCACATGGCCAGGATATCTTCCCCCCGATAGTCAATGGAATAACCTTGTCCGCTCTGGCCCTGCACTGCATACTGGATGGGCAGCGCATCAGAAGAACCAAGGGGGACCCTGCGTTGGAAGGCGGCTCCTGCATCGAACCTGAGAGGAACAATAAACTCTGCGTCATCCTGGCTGCGCACAGCCACAACTATTTCTCCTGTTTCCCCCAGATTTGCATAATCGATGCTGTGTTCCGTCAGTTTCAGGCTGTCAAGCTGTATAGCAACGGTACCGATAACAGCTTTCTGCTGCTTGATGGGGGCAGCTATAAAGGCAGCCGGCTCGCCGGAAGGTTCATAATACTCGAAAAGAGACATCTTGATCTGGTCGTGAACCTGGGACTGTATGAAAATTTTGGCCAGTTGCGTATCCTTTAAGCTGCCTGTGGTGATATTTGCTCCTAAGTCATCCTCTTTTTTCACTGAAAAGATGATATCCCCATTCGGTGCAATGAGAAAAATATCATAGACTCCGTAACTCTGCTGATAATAACGGATGATTTCGTTAAATTTCTCAGCTTCCTCCTGGTAGTAGCCGGACTGAATGCCTCCCCGGGCAAAGGCTTCCTGCAGGGCGACAGTGGCATCGTTGATAATTGGATCTCCGGCCAGTATGGAGACATATTTCTTGTGATCTTTAAAAATTTCTTCAATCTGCGCTGTTTTATTCTCAGTCACCGTGGACAGCTTGCTCAGCACTTCTTCTTCAATAGCTGTTTCGGCCTGATGGAGAAACAGAAAGGATATAATCAGCAGGGGCAACAGAGCGATCACAGATAAATACAAGACCAGACGGGAGGCAATTCCTGATTTTCTGAAATGAGGCATAAGTCGCATATGATTTCCTTAAAATTGTGGCAGGCGGGAAGAGAGATGCCTCGAAAAAATGAGGAGACATACTGGTAAAGAGCGGGGAGGATATCGGTTATAGATTCCAACCCTGCGGGAGTATTTCTGGGGCTCACATATATTAAGATGGATCATAAAAACCGTTGTTGAAATTCAGCGGGGGCAACAGGTTGTGCATGGTGTTGGCTAAATCGCCCATGCCGTATGGTTTCGTAATTACCGCGCTGAAACCGCTCTTCTTGAAGTCGATCATTGGCGAATTTCCAGTGCTGTCTATGGAAGCAACTACCCGGGCCTGCGAGTCTACAGCAAGCAGACGATTCAGAGTGTTGAATCCTTTCTCTGTATCATGGCTTGATACCCCAAGAAAAACAGCGTCAAAAAGCGAACCGGCTGCCTTGCTTTGTTCATATTTTTCTAGCGTTTCATGGACAGAAGCCGCAAGCTCCACATTGTATCCGAGGGCACCCAGCAGGTCTGCCGCAAGATATCGAATCAATTCATCTGCATCATAGACAAGAATCCTCACCTTGTTGACTGCTTCCTCTTCTTTCTCTATTGATTTTTTTGAAGAAATTTCAGGAGAAAGCGGTAAGGAAATTTGAAACACTGTTCCTTTGCCTATTCTGGATTGAACGGTTAAAGATCCTCCATGTTTCTTGGCAATGGAATAACATATAGCAAGTCCCAACCCCAATCCCTTCTGCTTTCCTTTCTGTTTTGTCGTGAAATACGGTTCAAAGATACGTGGAAGGTTTTCCTTTGTAATGCCCGTACCATTGTCTTCAACCGATATTTTTACATACGGTTCCAGCTGGCCTTTCTCTGATGAAGCTGTCATGGATTCGAAATACTTGGCAGTAACGGAGAGGGTTCCGCCTTTGGGCATGGCTTCACGGGCATTAAGAAACAGATTATAAAAAAGACGGGTAATCTGGCTTTCGTCCACCTTGAGATGGGGCAGGTCGTCTGGAATGGAGGAATAGTTAAAGCTGATGGGCGATCCGGCCAGAACGGTATCCGCTGTGTCTCTGATTACTTTACCGACGGCAATCTCCCGGAGGTTCAAGACACCCCCTTTGGAAAAGGAGATGAGCCGCCGAGCCAGTTCCTCCGCCTGGAGCGATGAACGCATTGCCCTGCCAAGTAACTTCTGGACCTTTTCTTGGGGCATCATCATGGAGACGAGTTCGATGGACCCCATGATTGATGTCAGCAGGTTATTGAAATCATGGGCAATGCCGCTGGCCAGTTCACCAATGGCATCAAGGTTTCTGCTCTGCTGTAACTCCCGTTCCATCTTTCTGCATTCAAGTTTTGAGAGGTAAAGTTGACAGAATACACGGACTTTGCTGCGCAGAATTTCAGGGTTAACAGGCTTGAACAGGTAATCAACGGCTCCAGAGTCATAACCTTTGAAGACATGCCTGTCTTCCTTGCTGATAGCTGTGACAAAAATAATCGGGATACCTTTTGTCTGATCGTTCTCGCGCATCAGAGTGGCTGTCTCGAAACCATCCATTTCCGGCATCTGTACATCAAGAAGAACCAGGGCAAATTCAGTGGTAAGCATGAGCTTAAGAGCTTCATTGCCGGATTGGGCAGTGAAAATATCAATCTCCATATCACTCAGAAGTTGCTCCATGGCAAAGATGTTATCCTGTCTGTCATCAACTATCAGGATTTTGGCATGTTCTGTGTTCTTCATTTTTCCTTATTTTCACTGTCAAGTATTTCACGAATTTTCCTGATCAGCAGGCTGGGAATTAAAGGCTTATTGATAAAAAGAATATCCGGCTCAAGGACACCTTTGCGGGCTATGATATTATCGGTATAGCCCGACATAAAAAGAATTTTTATGTGAGGGTGTGTGTCTTTCATGATCTCAGCTAATTTTTTGCAGGACATGCCGGGCATAATGACATCAGTGAGCAAGAAATCGATATTTTTCACGGATTGGCTGATTTCTACCGCCTCTTCGCCGCAGGAGGCTTTAAATACAGTATAGCCCAAAGGCTGCAACGTATCATAGACCATTTCCAGAATAGAGGGTTCATCATCAACAACCAACACCTTTTCCGTGCCACGAGGCATTTCTTGTATTTCCTGGATGCTTGTGGCTTCAACTCCCATTTTGATTTCAGGGAAATAGATTTTGAAGGTCGTACCTGAACCGGGTTCACTGTAAACAAAAATATGACCTTTAAGCTGTTTCATTATTCCGTAGACAGTGGAGAGGCCCAGGCCGGTTCCTTCACCTTTTGCCTTGGTGGTGAAAAAAGGGTCGAAAATTTTCTCAATGATGTCTTTTTTCAAGCCATGCCCGGTGTCCGTGACGACAAGCATGACATAAGAGCCGGGCGAAGCTTCTGCATGAGTACGGCAGTACTCTTCATCAAACTCAACGGTGTCCGTTTCAAGAGTCAGGGTCCCCCCCTCAGGCATTGCATCTCTGGCGTTGACTGCCAGGTTCATGATTATCTGTTCAACCTGACCCGGATCTGCCTTGATATTGCCGGCTGTTTTTCTCAGGTTCAGATCTGTCGTTATATCTTCACCGATAAGTCTGCCAAGCATTTTAGACATGTTATTGATCAGGTGGTTCAGGTTGAAGACCTGCATTTCCATGACCTGTTTACGACTGAAAGCCAGCAACTGCCTGGTGAGATTTGCCGCCCGGCTTGCAGAATCGGCAATGACCTTGATGCGTGGACGCAGAGGGTCCTCTTCTGGTAAGCCCATCATGATAACTTCACTGTAACCGAGAATGACTGTCAATATATTGTTGAAATCATGGGCCACACCGCCAGCCAGCAGTCCAAGGCTCTCAAGTTTCTGGGTCTGGTTCAGGGCGATTTTAAGTTTTTTCTTTTCAGTAATATCTATAAAGTGGCCGCTAAATCCGCTGATAACACCGTCTACATCATATTCCGGGTAAAGGGAGAGAATAATGGTGTGCTCAGCGTCGTCTCGTCCACTTATGAGGGTTTCAACACCAATCAGTTTCCCGGCTATGGCAATCTCCATGAACCTTTCCCTGTCCTTTTCCGGCAGTAAACTGAAAAAATCGATGCCCAGATTACAAAGTTCTCCAAGCATTCTGTTGCCTTCGGTGATGTTGAAATCGATGTCCAGCGTAAAAAGGGCATGTTCCACCCGTTCAAACAGTTCACGGATCTTTTTTTGTGAAAGTTTGAGTTTTTGCTCGCGGTCCTTGATGGCGTAACTCATTTTATTGAATTCAGCTGTGAGCTGGCCAATCTCTCCACCTGTGTCCGTGTCTGGCACTTGGGGATATTCTCCCTCCTGCAGGTCTTTTACCGCAGAAAAGAGGACGTTTAAGGGTTTCAAGGCGACAGTGAGCAGGACGTTTACAAGGATAATAGCAATGGCCACCAGCACAATGGCGAAAAGGGTACCGTTAACGATAATTCTTTTCGTGGTTTTTTGCATGATGCCTTTGGACAAGCCGATTCTGACCCAGCCGATATGTTCCTTGACCGTTGCGTCGTGGGTCTGCTCGGCGAACATATCGATATCTTTGTCCGCACGAACAGAATAAACAGGGTCGTAAAATTCAAAATAACCGGCATGTTCACGAACAAAGACAGAGTTTCCAGGGGTGAGTGCTGTGGGAGGTTGCGGTGTATTTGCCACTCCTTCATGGACGATCATTTCGAATTTCTGGTTGTAAAAAGTGACAAAAGGAACGTTTTTTATTTCATTTAAAGAAGCGGCGGCATTGTAGACGAATTCCGGGTTCTCGGAGAGCAGGGGAAGTTCCGCAGCCTTTGCGGCAACAGTTGACAGTATTTCGCCCCTCTTGATAATCTCTTCGCGCAGGAGTTTTTGCTCTGCCCGAATGGATGTCAGGGAGTATGCAATGGATATTGCAATTATGATCGGGCAGAAAAGCAGGAGTGCTTTTGTCTTAAAGGATAAACGCATTAAAAAAATATTTTCCTTTTTTCTCTATCCTGACATGCTAGGGGTAAACGGCACTGGCCATTTCAAGCATTTCCTCTGGAATGGCGATATCCATTTTTTTCGCTGTATTCCGATTAATGTAGAGGTTGAAATGCTGCGGCGGCAATGCCTCCGATTTAATAAAGTTATCCCTTTTCAGGGAGTTCTCCGCCATTATGCCGAGGCTGCGGCCAGATGATTCCGGCTCGAACTCCAGAGCGAAAAGTGCTCCCTGGCGGACGTGTTTTTTTGATATTCCGAGTAGGGGGACTTTTTTCCGAAAGGAAAAAAGATAGATTTCTTCAAGCGCTTTTTGGGTAAGCAGTGAAATGTCGGGAAGCAGCAAGAGTGCATCGACTTCCTGCAGATTTTTGATCGTGTTCACAAAATCAAAAGTGTTGGTCACTCTGTAGATGGTAATTTGTGGAACAGCACTGTCATCCAGGACACTGAGCACCTGTGGACTTGCAATGACGCAGATTTTTTTAAGATCCGGCAGGTACGCTTTAACCAGCTTGAGGTATTCTTTGATTGGGGTTCCCATATACAGGCCCGCAGTGTTAGGTCTGTCTATGCTGAGTGGCAGGATGACAAGGTCATAAAGAACAGTGATTGAAGAGGGTAAAGTCAGGGCCTCATCGATTGACTGGCGGCCAAGGGCAATAACGGTTCTGGCCCCATGCTGCTTGACAAGATTGGCAAGTTTGCCCTTGGCCTTTTGGGGACTGAAAACAGGGACGTGCCTATCCATGGCATCTTCAATGCCTTCAATTATCTGCACCACGGGTTTGAGGCGTGTGTCGCCCACCACCAGGACTTCGTTTTTCCCTGCCTTGCTCGTGCCGCAGAGTAGTGTGGCCAAAAAGAGCAGGACAATAAACCTGATGGAGAACTGTCCTTTATGTCTCAGTAAGTGAGGCTTACCCACTTTCCTGTCATGAAAAGTCATATGGGTGAAAGATATGTACCGTAGTATGATTTTATCATGCTCAACACCTGACGCTGATGGTCTTGTAAAAAGTCTCTGATTGAGCCGGAGCAACACTTTAAATCAACAAGTTAAGAAGCGCCTAGCCGATGGAATCGTATTTGTTTCGATTTTGCCAAAGTTTGTTTGAAAATGTCATCAAGAGGTCATTCTTGGTAATATTTAGTAACTAGTCTCAGGCTAGTGAATGCCTTGTGAAATGTCAATGAAAATGTGTGTGATTTTGTGGTGATAGGGCCAAGTCCTGTAATGATTTCCGGAGATTTGAAACGGGGAAAGCATAGAGCGGATGAAGTGATTCGTTTATATCTTAACAAAGTCAATTTTTTTCTGTCAATGATGCAAGTTTACAACTTTAAAGATAAGATATCCGGCACCAGACTGAAATGAGGGGAGAAATGAAATAAGCCCGGGGAGATAAGAACAATCATGGTGTTTGTTTACTGTGGGCGGACATTTTACTCTTGCCGGAGAATTAAAAATGGGGCGCGTAATCAATTGATTTATGATTCAACTCATCTGGAAAAAATCTGGAATCATTCTAATGGAGGCGACAACGCCTGCCTTGTATTTGGCTACGGATCCATCGTTCATCTGCAATCCCTCTCTGCCTTTCTCGGGAAAAAGAAGATCAGTCAGAGCGATTATCGCTATTGTAATCTCGTGGGGTTCAGAAGAGCATGGAATATTGCAATGGATAACAGCCATGATATCCCTGGGTATAAATGGTTCCGAGATACCGACAGCCAAAAAAGACCAGATCTGCGAGTCGCTTTTCTTAATATTTATGAATCCCGGAAAAATGATTTTATAAACGGTGTTCTTTTCCGGGTTACGAAAAACGAATTAGCAAGGATGCAAAAGCGGGAAAGAAATTATGATCTGCTTGAAATATCAGACCGCCTTAATATTTCCGTTTCTGGAAAAGCGTATGTTTTTATAGGGAAGAAAGAAGCGGAAAAAAGATTTGTACAAGGCTTGAGAGCCAACAAAACAGTTATCTCCGCAGACTACAAGAAGCTCGTTGAGCAAGGGTTTAAGTCTGTTTCCCGCGATTACTTTGAAACATATATCCAAACGACCGATGAGCCGGCTGTGCCGGTGAGAAAACTGGAAACAGTATATTCGGATACATTCTACCCTGAAGATTATAGAGCGTTTTTTCGTAAATGAGTTGAGGAGGATTCTTAATGAGGCATTCTTGAATAAAGGAAAAGGTGCACCTCTTTCAGAATATCATTTCGAGCACAGTTTATTCAGGCTTTTGTACCTTTGGGAAAATAAAAAAAGGCCCTGATCTCGGAGGAGGGGAGAAGATCAGGGCCTGGGACGAGGAATACGCATGCTGCAAGGGGGCGATACCCTATATGTAAAGTTTTCTCATTTTACAGCTGACCTATTACTTGCTGTCAAAGGAGAGTGATTGCTGAAAACATTCACCATGCAGTTCTAAAAATTCCTGTACTAAATTTTTGCGGGCCTTCAAATCGAGGCGGAAATAAACCGGACTTAAGATTAAAATTTTTATCGCATCCCTTGCTGTCATGACAAATCCCTCGTGTTTGCTCCATTTCGTCTGTTGGTATTTTCCTCTGGTAGTGATTAAATATTTATTAAGTTGTAAGAGCAAAAACGATACCACGATGTGTGGTTTTTGGCTGCCGCGATGTTGTTTTGTTTTGTTTTGTCTTTTGTTTCAGTGTGTTGCGGTTTGTAAAAAAAGTTTATTGGTTGTCTGGGGGGGATTTGACCCTGTTAAGAAAAGAGGTAAAAGTGGTGATATCACCCAGGCAGGGTGATTTTTTCCCTCTTTCAGGTGTGGATATTTTTTTTTAAAAAAAATTCAAATTAAAATGAGCAAAGAGAAAAAAATATCAATTCGCAATCTTCCTCCTGGGAAAAGATTATTTGTGTCGCCATGGGGCAACACTTGGGGGCGGGTTATGAAAAAAAATTACATGAATCGATAATTTCAACATCACTGGTTGACCCAAAAAAAAGGAGCGATTGCTCTCAGATATTCGTGTCATATTATTGATGGGCAAAATTGCTGCTTGGCAATCCTATGTTTCTGCAGCGCATCAATTAAAAAAACCTCCTGCTACAGGCTGAGGCTGTCTGTAGCAGGAGGTTTTAAGTTGAGCAGGAAAAGAAATAAAGGAGGGGATTATTTTCTCCCTTTCTTTTTCGCTTTGGTCTGTACTTTTTTCTGGGCCTTTACCTGTTTTTCTTTAGGCTGAGGAAAGATGACATTGATACTGTCTGTTGCTTCAAATGAACTGCCGTCGCTTAAAGTTCCAGTAACATTCAGTTCCGTTTCCATTGGGAATACGACCTCTTCATCTCCGGGAAGAAGTGATTCAATAAGCGCTGCACGGCTGAATTTGAGCATCAGTAAGTCTTCTTCCTGCATGCACGCTTTTTCTGCAGGAATAGTTTCATTCAGCAGGATTGACTCAACATCCACATCTTCAACAGCCATAATGGTCTCGGATTGCACCAGGCAGGTAATCCATCTGCCATTTGATTTGAGATTAAGGGTTTCCGGAGTACAGATAATGGTTGTTTGGGGTTCCAGACAATCAGCGGTGCATTCTTCATCAGCTGCTTGACAGTCAGCAGAACACTGGGCAGCGCAGGCTTCGATACATGCGGTGTCGCCCTCTGCGCACTCATCCGTGCAGGTCGTGTCAATTGCGCATTCCTCTTCACATACTTCAAGGGCAGCTGCACAGTCATCCAGGCAGATTTCTTCACTGAAAACTTCAAAAAAATCTTTGAGAACTGGTTCTTCATTTTCATCAACACCAGAAAAGAGTTGGACCAGAAAGTCTGTCGCCAGAGTGTCTTCCGGAAGAGTAATTTCCTGGTAAAATTCATTTGTCTGATCCAGGCATGATTCCTCTTCAGCTGCCATGGGGTCGGCATAAAGGTTTACGGTGCAGAGGTTGTCTTCGCAGATAGTCTCAGAGGTCATGAGGCGTTCGGCGCAGCCGGTCAGGGTGCCGGTGACTTCCACGGTATTTTCTGTAGCCAGGACAACATCTTCGATGTCATCAGCATAGGCAAGGTTAGCACTAAGTCCTGCAAAGATACCTGCAAAAACAAGGGATTTAAATGCTTTCATGAAAAATTCTCCTTTCTTTATTAATTGTAGAGTTCACGTGACCTCTTTGTGGTTGTCAAAAAGTAACTACAAGTATCGTGCCATTTTATTTCTTTGGGGAAAAAAGGAGAACGTGGCAAACGATGGATTTGGGAATCGTGATTTCGTGTTGTGTGGGCTGTTGAAAAAAAATTGAAAAAAAAGGCGAACCAAAACGTCATGACAAACAAAATGCTAAAAAAAAATTGTCAGTCCTGTCTGGTTTTTTTAATTCAAAAATTTTGAATTAATGCCGATACGTTATTTAAGAAAGAAATTGTAGCCAAGGAGATATTTCCCGAAGTTACAGGCTTTCCAACCATGACAAGTTTTGCCGGATAACAACCTGTGAGGTCTTTTAGATGATTATTATGTGCTGCAAATGCAAAAAAATACGATCAGAGCGAGGCTGGATGCACAGTCATATTCCTGAGGATAGAGTCATATCCCATGGCTACTGCCCGGACTGCTATCTGCAAACCATTGAGGAAATAGAGGAGTGCGGTATCATTAAGCATGTCTCCTGACGTGGCGTTGTAACAAGGGAAGCCTGCCCCTCTTTCATGCCTTTTTCTCTTCTTTTTTTGTTCATACCATGATACGTAGAGGTGGATTTAATTATACTGTCGCCCCTGGCGTATCGGCCCTCCCCCAACCCACTCAAGTGGAATAAAATATCAAAATTTTCAGGACTCTTTTCAGTACCCCGTTGAGGGGTATAAGTCCCTTAACAGCAGAGGCAACTTGTTAATTCTAGATATTTTTTTGAATTTTTTGCCACAAATAACACGAAAATAACTCCTAAACGCCTAATGACCACGTGGAAACCGGAAGCGCATTCCTTTAAAGTGGGAAAAATTTTAACCGGATATTGCTGAAAAAATACGGTGGAATCTTATCTTATAGCAAACGGTCTGACCGCCCTTTTCGGATTAAGTTTTCTGGCTGCAACGGTGCTGCCAATTGGCTCGGAATGGCTGCTTGTTGCCCTTCTGATAAAGGAATTTCAGATTGAACATGTTGTTGCTGTGGCGACCCTTGGCAATTATCTAGGGGCCTGTACAACATACATGGTCGGTTTATGGGGCTCTTTGTATCTTGCCCAGAAAGTTTTCAGGATTGACTCCTGTCTTGTCGATAGGGCGAAGATGCTGTACCATAAATATGGTTCGTGGTCCCTGCTGCTTTCCTGGCTTCCGATTATAGGCGACCCTCTCTGTCTTGTCGGTGGAGCTTTGCGACTGAATTTCATCCTGTTCTCCGTGTTGGTGTTCTGCGGTAAATTCATCCGCTATGCACTTGTCGCCTTAGCTGTCAAGGGGAGCTTGGGATAGCGTTTTCTCAGTCAAAAAAAATCATGTCATTGGTTGATTCCGAACCGCACGGAATCTGTGTCTTCATTTTATCTATCCGTGCCACGCTGCATTATTGCTGTAATATTCAAAGAAAATTTTATATACTCTACACTTTGCCGGTCTGGCGCGTAAGTCTCTTGAAGCTAAAAAAAACAGCTCAATATTGAAGGCGTTGCCAAAAAAACTCTAAAAATGACCATCCGCCGCGGGAATGTCGGCATGTTACAAGCGAGCCGGCTGCGGTTGAGTGGTTTTTTGCATAAGATTTTCCCTTTATAGACTTAAAACGATTTTTCTTTATGGACGCTCTCCAGATACTGTCAATCATTCTCGTAATTTTTGGTGCGGGATTTATGCTGGCCTCAATCGTTGTCAGTTTGAATGCTTTAGCGAGTGTGCCGCTTCGATTCAGGCAGAGATGGAAGATTCTCGCGGGCCTCATGGTTTTTTTCTTTGGAGGCTATATAACATTTATCATCATCCAGTTGGAAAAGCTCAAGCTTCACATGGAGTTTCTCTCAGGAATTGTTTTTCTGGGCGGTGCTATCTTTGTTTTTCGTTTTATTCATCTTGCCAGGAAAATTATCTCTCAATTACAGCGCAGCCAGCATAAGCTGCGTGAAGCAAGAGATGATCTGGAAATCAAAGTGGAGCAGCGAACCGTGGATCTGAAAAAGGCGTTGAGCAACCTTGTCACGGAAGCAGCTGAACGGGAGAAGATATCCAAGGATCTGGCTAAATCCAATACTGAACTTATGCAGATTCTGAATAGTTCTGCTGATGGCATACATGTGGTCGGGCTTGATTTTATTATCCGTCGGGTCAATCAGACATATGCGCAAATGGCAGGGCTGAGCGAGGATGAGCTTGTTGGCTTGCGTTGCGATCAGGCATTTGTCCAGCAGCAGGCTTGCGGGACCGAAAAATGTTCAATTAAAAGAATTCTTGAGGGAGAGACGCGGATCGACAGGGAAGTCTATCTGGAAACCCATGACGGCAGAAGCATTCCCTGTCAAGTCACCACGTTTCCTTACTACGATCCTGATGGGGGATTAATAGGGATTGTAGAAGAATTCAGGGATATTTCCAATCAAAAGAAGATGGAAGACAGATTGCGTGAAATCTCCATCACCGACGAACTCACAGGCTTGCTTAATCGGCGCGGTTTTCTGTCAATAGCTGCCAAACAGCTTGAACTTGCCGACAGACTCGAAAAACAGATGTATCTTCTGTACGCTGATATAGACAACATGAAGTGGATAAATGATAATCTGGGGCACAGCATCGGCGACGAAGCATTAAAAGAAGCGTCGGATGTTCTGGTGAGCACCTTTCGGAAAGCGGACGTAATCGGCATCGGCAGACTTGGTGGAGACGAATATGCAGTGCTCATGTTCAGTGATCTGCAGGCAGAGGGTTGCGACCATCCGGTGCTCAAAAGGATAGAGGATGAGATTGCCCAAAGAAATAAAAAACCGAACAGAAAGTACGCGCTTTCAATAAGTGTGGGAATTGTCCCCTATGTCCCGGAAGAATGTTCCTCTCTTGAGGAATTTATCTCCAGGGGGGATGAGGCTATGTACACCAGAAAGAGGGAGAAAAAAGTACAAGAAAAGAGGATGTGGGGGAAATAGTGAGGGAGGAGGCCTGCCTGTTTCCTGATAGTTGGTAAAAAATAAGCTTTGAAAGCACTATCATTGCAATAAGTTAAAAAGTTTTTTCCAGAGTTGAGGTTGGACGACGTATGGTAAAAAAAATTTTGGTTGTAGATAACAATCAGGTCATTTTACATTTGATGGGTCATATATTAGCTGAAGATGAGTACGAGGTGCGGACAGCGGTTGATGGTTTGAATGCCCTTGAGGTTCTGACCAATTATCAGCCGGATGTCATTTTTGTCGATCTGGTCATGCCTAAAATTAACGGAGAGAAGCTCTGCCGTATTCTGCGGACAATGCCTGAGATGGATAATGTTTTTATTGTTATTCTTTCGGCAATTGCTGCTGAAGAAAAGCTCGATTTCACGACGTTTGGGGCAAACGCCTGCATTGCAAAAGGACCGTTTAAAGAGATGCAGGCCCATGTGGCAGATGTGCTGAACCATGCAAAAAACGAAAATCCCTCAGAGAGAAAGTCCAGGTCAATTGTCGGAATGGAAAATATCTTTGAGCGGGAAATCACCAAGGAACTTCTTTCGACCAAAAGACATTACGAGGTGGCTCTGAATCATATATCAGATGCCTTCCTGGAATTGACCCGTGAAGGAAAGGTAGTGTATGCAAATCCCGCGGCCTGCAGGCTGCTTGGACTTGCCGAAGAGAAACTTCTCTCTGCGAGTTTTGTTGATTTTTTTAGTCCAGACTATCAGATGCAGATTCTATCTCTTCTCGCCGGTCTGGAAGATAACAGTCTGTCGGTTGGTGAAGACACGCCTGTTATTCTTAATGATAAACATGTGAGGTTGAATCTGGTCGGTGTTGTTGAGGAAAAGCATCAATTTGTGGTTGCCATAATTAATGATATTACCAGACGTAAAATTATCGAAATGCAGATTATAAGCCACCAGCAAGAACTTGAACGACTTGTGGCGGAACGGGCACAGGAGATAACGAATATCAATAACCGACTGAAGGAAGAGATAACCAGGAATGAACACTTAGCTGTTGAAATAAAGACGTTGCAAAAGGCATTGCAGGAAGCCGGAGCAGAGATTGAATCGTCTCAATCCGGGAAGGCATAAAGGTGGATCGATTTTCGATCCATGACTGTTCCCATCCCTTTCAGGTAATATGCTCTTCAGTATGCAGATAAAAACCAAATTCATCATCTATATCAGTGCGGTTGTTACCCTGTCTTACGGAATTACGTTTTACCGCACCTCCAATTTTCAGGAAGATCTTGTGGTGGCCCAGGCCGCCAGCCAGGCACGTATGCTTTACAGGCAGATTCGTCTGACGCGGCAATGGGTCGCTGATCATAATGGCCTTTTCCTTGTTAAAAGTGAAGGCGTGGCCAGCAGCCCATTTCTTGTGGACAGCGAACTTGCAGCCAGAGACGGCACATTGCTCGTAAAGCGGAATCCCGCCATGGTGACCCGGGAATTGTCTGAATATGCAGCCAGGGAGGGTTTTGGTCAATTTCGAGTAACCAGCCTTAATCCTATCAATCCTCTAAATACGCCTGACGAGTTTGAGAGAGAAAGTCTTCTTGGTTTTAAAAACGGTCTTGAGGAAATGCTTGAAATCGAGAACGTTG
Organism: Desulfobulbaceae bacterium; assembly: GCA_020444175.1. Taxonomy (GTDB): domain Bacteria; phylum Desulfobacterota; class Desulfobulbia; order Desulfobulbales; family SURF-16; genus JAHLLM01. Next base: position 27,267 of record JAHLLM010000002.1, read on the forward strand.
CCGGTGTCAAACGTCTGCGTTATATCGCCCCGCTTGTCACGGAGATGTCCTGCCTTGAGTGCCATGAAGAACAGGGCTATCATGTCGGCGATATCCGCGGGGGTCTCAGTGTTTCAATTCCCATTGACTGGGCATACTCTGAGATAAAGAAAAATAATCTCATGCTGCTGTTTATCGCAGTGACAACTATCTGTGTTGTGTCAATTATTCTTTTTCGATTGGTGGATTCGCTGATTGTCCGGAGAGTTCGTTCGCTGGCTGATGTAATGGATAGATATCCGGATAATATTGACCGTAGTGAGCTGGAAAGACTCCCTGTGGGGCTGGATGAAGTCGGTCATTTGAGTCAGAATTTTCGTGAACTGTGTCAGCGTCTTGATATTTCAAAGCAGGAACTGGAACTCTCCCAGGAACAGGTTTTTCAGAATGAAAAACTGGCAGCCCTGGGGCGCCTCGTTGCCGGAGTAGGGCATGAAATCAATAATCCTCTGGCGGGCATGCTGAATTGCGTGAAAAGCATGCAGGAGTCTCCAGATGATCTAGAGCAGACTAGGCGTTATCTGCCTTTACTTGTTAAGGGACTTGATCGCATCAAGCATACTGTGCGGCAATTGCTCAATTATGGTCGACGTGCTGCTCTTCACCCCCAGAGCGTGGATATTGACGGATTGATCAGGGAGTGTTTTGAACTGCTGAGCTATGGCCTGAAAAATATTGATCTGCAACTTGATTTGAAGCTTAACACACCTTTTTGTGTGGACGTCGAAGCCTTAAAGCAAATCGTCATGAATATCGGCATTAATGCCATACATGCCATGCCTGACGGAGGCACGCTCACTGTTTCAAGCAGACAGCAGGAGAGTACAATTTTACTTGATTTTGTTGATACCGGTATCGGCATCAGTCCGGAAAACCAGAAGAAAATTTTTGATCCCTTTTTTACGACAAAAGAGGTGGGCGAAGGGACAGGACTGGGACTTTCCGTCACTTTTACTCTTGTTAAAAGGATGGGCGGAGATATTAAAGTGGTCAGCGAAGAAGGCAAGGGGGCCTGCTTTTCCCTGGAGTTGCCTGTGGAAATGTGTACAAATGGAGGGGAGGAGGCAAAATGACTTCTGTGAATACTGCTCATGGGGCAAGAATACTCCTTGCTGAAGATGATGAGATTCTGCGTATCACTTTAAGTGACAGCCTGAAAAAAAACGGCTGGATTGTTGATGAGGCAAGTGATGGCAAGGAGGCGCTCTCTTTCATAAAAAAGAACACATATAAGCTTGTGCTTTCCGATATCCGCATGCCTGGGCTTGACGGACAGCAGCTCCTTACAAAAATTAAAGACCTTGCACCGGGTACCGATGTCATTTTGATGACAGCCTATGGAGGCACGGAAGATGCCGTTGCCTGTTTGAAATTGGGTGCAGCCGATTATATTCTGAAACCGTTTGATATGGATGATTTACTCATTCGTATCAAGCGACTTCTGGAAATTCAGGAAATCAAGGTAAAGTGTTCTTCCCTTGAAGAGAACTGCCAGGGCAAGCGAAAGCCCATAGTCGGCAAATCCGGACCTGTGCAGGCCATGTTGAAGCTCATCAGCCAGGTCGCTCTGTCCGATGCCACTGTTCTGGTGTCAGGGGAAAGCGGCACGGGCAAGGAGCTGGTGGCCGCGGCAATTCATTTTGGCAGTAAACGTGCTGAAGGACCCTATATCCGTATTAATTGCGCTGCCATTCCCGAAGGACTCATGGAATCAGAGCTTTTCGGACATGAAAAAGGAGCCTTTACCGGAGCAACGTCCCGCAAGATCGGCAAATTTGAACTGGCAAACCGGGGCACCATTCTGCTTGATGAAATCGGAGATATGCCGCTTGAGCTGCAGGCCAAGCTTCTCCGTGTTCTGCAGGAGCATGAAATTGAACGTGTTGGCGGGGCAGGCCCTGTTCCCATAGATGCTCGAGTCATATGCGCTACTGCTAAGAAACTGGCTCAGGAGGTGGAGGCCGGAAAATTTCGTGAGGATCTCTTCTACCGTCTGCAGGTCATTCCTGTTGAGGTGCCTCCGCTCAGAGACCGCAAGGAGGATATCGGAGATCTGTGCCAAAGTTTTCTGGCCGAGTTCAGCCGGGAGCGCGGCATGGAATTTCAGCTGTCCGACGAGGCTCTGGGTATTCTGCAGTCCTACGATTATCCAGGAAACGTGCGTGAATTGAAAAACATCATCGAGCGCGTATCTGTGCTTGCCACCTCGCCTGTTATTGAAGCCTGGAACCTGCCTCCTGATATCAGCGGCAGCTTTGAACCGGATACGGATGAAACAATGACGCTTTCGGTTGCCGTTGCCAATGCAGAGAAGGCCTGTATTGTCAAAGCATTACGCCGTACGGAAGGCAATAAAACCGAGGCCTCGGCACTTCTTGGCATCAGTCGTAAAAATCTCTGGGAAAAACTAAAAACATATAAGCTGTAATTTGCCCCTGCCTTCCGATCCTTTGTTACGCTGTGGTTACGTTTCTTTAGTTGTATGTGTTACCTCCCGGTAACTCTTGTTCTCCTGTTTTGTTTTCTGGTTATTCAATTTTTCCCGCCTTTTATTTAATTTATCCTTAATGTCCGGCATGTTGTGGCGTCTTGAAAGGGAAAAAGCTTCCTGTGATTTTTCTGGAATAGTTGTTGCAAAATTAAATATGCAGCAAGTGGAACGAAGAGAAATTTGCAAAAAATTGCGAAGCTGACCAGCCGCAATCATTACTGTACCAATGTGCGGATGTGTCGGCGGCGGGAGAGTATTTTTTCACCCCTTCCCCAAGGGACATAAATGCGAAACCGTCAAACGAAGAGTGACGTTTTCAGGTCTTGTCTCTCTCCTTGTCCTGGTCGAGGTCAATTTCTTCACTCTTCGTTTCACTTTTTTTTGAGATATTCAGATGGAGCAGCATCCAGCTGCTGACAGAAAAATCGACCGCAGTCCTACCGATGCCGGTTGCATATTGATGGATAAAAAAATGAAAAGGAGGTTCTTGTGAAACGGAAAATTATCATCTCCATTCTTCTGGCAGCGGTAGCCGGTATGGCGAGCTGCTCAGCGCGTCAGCCCCATGCGCAGGAAGGCATGAATTCAGGCGGTCATCCTGAATTAACGGATCAGCAAAAACTCATTGCCTGTTCGGAATGCCATAAATCGGAAACACCCGACATTTATGATGAGTGGTATCAATCCCTGCATGGAATAGGCATGGTGAAATGTTATCAGTGTCATGGAACTTTTGAAAATATGGCGGTTGTCCCGCAAAAAAGCGACTGTGCAGTCTGCCATACAGCGGCCATGGAAAAATGCCCTGCCGACAAGCTCTGCTGGGAATGTCACACACCTCACACGTTTAAAGTACATTAATAAAGGAGGATGGGAAACATGGCGCAATCAAGAAGAGAATTTCTGAAAAGAACGGCTGCCCTCAGTGCGGCTTCATATATCGGTATGAATCTTCCTTACCGGAAACAAAATGCTGCCCTGGCAGCAGATGCTGATTCCTGGCATCGGGGATCGTGCCGGCTTTGCGGAACCGGCTGCCGGGTTGAGCTGGGCGTAAAAAACGGCAAGGCTGTTGCCTTGCGCGGTGTCAAAGACGCGCGTACCAATTTTGGCTATCTCTGTATGAAGGGCATGCATTTCTGGAAATGTATGGGGCACCCTGACCGGCTTCGCACGCCTCTTTACCGTGAGAGTAAAAAAGACAAATTCCGGGAAATCAGCTGGGAAAAGGCACTGGATATTGCTGCAGAAAAATTTGCCGATTCCGTTAAAAAATATGGCAATGATTCTGTGGCCTATTACGGCTCCGGACAGGCGCTCACCGAAGAAACCTATCTTTTTCAGAAGGTGTTCAGAGGAGGCTTGCAAACCAATAACGTGGAAGGGAACCCGCGTCTGTGCATGGCAAGTGCCGTGGGAGGCTATCTGACCTCTTTCGGGGCGGATGAACCGATCGGTGGCTATGCGGACATTGAGAAGGCCCATTGCTTCTTTATCATCGGAAGCAACACGGCCGAGGCCCATCCTGTACTTTTCAGGAGGATAATGCGGCGCAAGCTCGATAACAAGGATGTCAAGATAATCAATGCCGATCCCAGGATCTCCCAGACATCGCGAATTGCCGATCTGCATCTGCAGTTTGATCCGGGAACGGACCTGGCGCTGCTGAATGCCATGGCCAATGTTATTATTGAAGAAAAGCTCTATGACGAAAAATTTCTTGAAAGTTACGTGACCTGTAAAAAAGGGAAAAAGGAAACCGTCAGCTTTGAGGAATTTAAAAAATTCGTGGCCGATTATACGCCGGAAAAAGCGGCTGCCATCTGTAGAGGAAACATGACTCCGGACAAGATCAGGCAGACAGCCCGCTGGTTTGCAGGATCAAAGGGAACACTCAGTCTGTGGACCATGGGCATTAATCAGCGAAAAAGGGGTGTCTGGGCCAACAATCTGATACACAATCTGCATATCCTGACCGGGCAGCTGTTGACGCCTGGAGCGGACAGCCTGTCGTTGACCGGCCAGCCCAATGCCTGCGGCGGTGTGCGCGAGGGTGGCGGACTCTGTCATATACTGCCGGGTCATCGTCTTGTGGCCAAGGAGAAACTGCGTAATCAGGTGGAGGATGCCTGGGGGATTCCCCATGGGCGCATCCCCCCTAAGCCCGGATATCATACAATGGCGCTTTTCTCAGCAGTAAACGAGGGCAAAATAAAGGCACTCTGGGTCAACTGCACAAGCCCCATGCAGAGCCTACCAAATGTTGACCTGTATTCCAAGGGTATGAGGCGGGAAGATGTCTTCATGATATGTTCGGACATTTTTCCAACCTTGACCACCGAAGCGGCAAATCTGGTTCTGCCTGCGGCATTTCATTTTGAAAAAACCGGAGTTTACGGATGCACGGAGCGACGTTCCCAACTGACTCTGAAGGCGGTGAACGCACCTGACGGGGCCATGCCGGAAGTCTGGATTGTGCGGGAATGGGCCAAAAAACTGGCCGAAAAGATGGATGATCCCGTTATCAGTAAATGCGTGGAGCCCTTTGAAGGGCTGGAGCCTGATTTTGCCTTACCAAAGGCCATATGGGATGAATACAGCCAGAAGCTGACAAGTGGACGTGATAACGATCTGCGCGGCGCAACTTACACTGTCTTGCAAAAGATGCCGGATGGCGTGCAGTGGCCTGCCCCTACTGAGGCTTATGCCCTGACCGGCGGCACGGTGAAAAAGTTTGTACGCGGCATGGACCCCCTGGCTGATACCCATGCCAAAGATGACAAACCCTATCAGTTTTACGGTCATGCCCATGATGATGGAAAACTCTGGCTGTGGCTGCGGGAACAGGCTGACCCGGAAGAGATTCCAGATAAGGACTATCCCTTCTATCTTTCCACCGGCCGCATCGTCGACCACTGGCATACCATGAGTATGACGGGACGAATTCCTGAATTGCTGCGAGCCAATCCCTATGCCTTTGTCGAGGTCAATCCCAGGGATGCTGCCAAACTGGGAATAAAGCCGGGCGATATGGTCGAGGTTGAGTCTCGCCGTGGCAAAAATTTTCTGCCGGCAAAGGTCTATGAAGGACCAACCGAAGGAATGGTCTTTGTTTACTGGCATGATCAGCATCCGGATCGTCTCATTAATATGGTGACCAAGGACGGCTATGATCCCGGATCAAAAGAGCCGGAGTTCAAGATCTGCGCCTGCCGGGTCAAAAGGATCTCCGGACCAAAACCATTAAAGCCCTATATCGTTTAAGAAAGATGTGAGGCGTAAGGCGTGAGGTGTCCCTTCTCCGCATCTCACGCCTTTACCCCTCATGAATAAAGGAGATACCATATGCCCATTGGCGGATTTATTGTAAATGCCGTACCTGAAGATCTGGAAGTTGCTGTGGCTTTTTTGACGGCAATTCCGGAAGTGGAAATTCATGGTCATGACAAGGGTGGCAATATAGTTTTAGTGATTGACGCGCCGGACAGTGAACACATGCAGAGGGTTGTTAAAAAAATAAACGACTGTGCCAGCGTCTTAACCGTTGGGCTTACCTATCTGAATGTGGAAGATGAGGCGGATACGATTCCAGCTGGCGCAGATGTAACAGGCATTTTCCATGGAGGACCCGCGTCAGGGAGTGCGGGGTGAAACGACGTGTTTTTTTGAAGGCAGTGGCCGGACTGTCCGGCCTCCTATTTTTGCCCTGTCCTGCCAAAGCGGGAAAATTTTTTTCCTCGCCCCTTGCCCGAAACCGTCTGCGCCCTCCCGGCGCTGTTTCTGAAGAAATTTTTGCCGGTAAATGCATTCGCTGCGGCCGCTGCGTTGAAGTCTGTCCCTATAAGTCGATCATTCCCCTTGACATAAGAAGCGGGGTGTATGCCGGCACGCCGCTGGTGCTGGCGGAAAAGGTGCCTTGCTACCTGTGCATGAAGTGCGTTAAGGTCTGCCCCACCGGCACCCTGCAAAAAATTGGTCAGGAAGAAACGCGGATGGGGCTTGCCGTTATCAATCGGCATCTCTGCTACAACTGGCAGGAAATGACCCTTTGCCGCACCTGCTATGACGTTTGTCCTTTCAAGGAAAAAGCAATTTCCCTGCATGAACTGAAACCCCTTATCCATGACGATTACTGCACTGGTTGCGGTATCTGCACCCATGCCTGCCCGGTAACGGCGGATGATGGGCAAAAGGCGGTTAATATTGAGTCCCTTTACGCAAATGAAACCGTGAGGTGGTAGGGGATGCAAAAAACTGCTGACAGGACACCAAAACAGCATATCCGGCGTTGGCGCTTACTGGTTCAGACCGGTGCATTTCTCCTTCTCATTATCACGCCTCTGCTTAATTGTCATTTTCAGGTAAATTTCGTCCAGGGCTGGTTTCAATCACTGGGTATCGGCAAGTTCTGGATTGTTTCGCCCCTTGAGGGATTGGAAAGCCTGCTTGTCGCTAAAATTATCTATCTGCCGTTGTTGATCGGCATGCTTTTTCCCATCATCATTGCCCTCTTTCTTGGCCGGGTATTCTGCGGTTGGGTGTGTCCCATCCACTTTCTTTCCGATCTTTCGGACCGCGCAGTGCGGCTGTTTATTCGGAAAAAAAATCCAAAGGATTTTCTGATTCTTCCCCGTTCTCTGCTGTGGTTTGTCTTGATTGTTGAACTTGTTCTGACTATGGTACTGGGAGCACCGCTTTTTGTCTTTCTTTCCCCGCCCGGGCTTGTGGGGCGTGAAATAATGCGTGTTGTTTTTTTTCATACATTGGCCTGGGAAGCACTCATCGTGGTGGCCGTACTTGCGGCAAATTTTGTAACACGCCGCCTGTTCTGCCGTTATTTCTGTCCTCTGGGCGCCTTGCTTGCTTTCCTGGGAGGAAAGAGGAAGCTTGTGATCAGCCATGAGCCTGAATCCTGTTCATCCTGTGGTTTGTGCGCACGAGCCTGCCCCATTGGGCTTGATCCTGCTCATGGTGAAGGTTTGTCAATGCACTGCTGGAATTGCGGTGAATGTGTGGAAAACTGTAAGGAGAGGTCCTTACGCCTTGGCTGGCAGAAAAAACTCGGTAGAGGGTAATGGACAGGACAGACTATCGCGGCGATTGTTGAAAAGGATTTAAAGACGTTAGGTTGCGTCTGAAGAACAGCTCTATGGGCATGCGTTTCAGTTTTATCTGCGCACTTGAGCAGGCAGGCAAGATGGACAGGGTCATTGCCTATGCGGATGGACGGGTGATCTCGAAGCAGAGAACCCCTGTAGGGGCGATTTATGTTGTCGAAAAAACGTAATAAGCGCCTAACAGGCTGTTGAAAAATGTAGCGAGCGAAGCGGAGACAAGGATTTATGCCCTTCAGGGTGAAAATGAGGCGAAAAAGCGCAGTTTACATGGAGTAAATGAGCATTTTGAGCCGAATTTTGACGCAGTATCAGCAAGCGCAGTAGTTTTTCAACAACCTGCTAAGGCGCAAGGAGTAAGGGGATATCGCCTCACTCCTCACACTTCACTGCTCAACCACAAAATTCAGTGAATTGTGTCCGTTTCCTCATCGATGAAAAGCTGACGCACACCGTGGGTCATTTCTTTTTGGTTTATTTTTTCAATGGCCTCCTCTTTGGAAACTCCAAGCGAGTCGGCAATGCTTTCGATGTCGTAGCAGGGTTGTCCGTCCGGGGTGTACCCTGTTTGCCTGATTTCCGGAAAGCAGCTGTTTGTCGCAATGCTTGATGCCTGACCCAGGATTTCTTTTATCTCGGGCGGTCCGTAGAGCAGGAGCCATTCCACCGCATCGGCCCATGTTTTGCTGTCCACGGTTTTATTCTCAAGAACGGCCATGGCCATTTCAAGATCCCATATTTTTTTGAAATCGCTCATTTTTTTCCCTTGTTGTATGTTTTTTTGTGTTTTTACACAGCATGACTGTTTCCACGCAGAAGAATTGCGTTTGGTATATGCCTTCATGCCAATCAATTTGGAACCAAAATGAAAATAATCATATCAATATCATAAATCAACGTAACTGTTCAGTGAACCTAGCGGGACGTTGCGCCTGTTTCAAGAGGCATATGAAGTAATAAACACGGAGAACACAAAGAAAATCCTTCAGCCACGGGGAAAAATATTTTTTTGCTCCGGTTATGTCGTGATCTTCGTATGAAAAATTACTCTTGCTCCTTTGAAACAGGGCCCTGTACCTGAATAGGTGAGCGGCTGTCTCTCTGGACAGCGGCAGAAAATAGATATAATGTGCGCATTTATCCTGACTCCAACTAAGGCTATTATGATGAAAAATATTTTTTCTTTGTTTTCCGCATTCCTTGTCTCCTCTTTTCTGATGTCTTCCTTCCTGTGTTCCGCAGTTTTTGCAAGCCAGGAGGTAGAAGTCTTATTTGACCTTGAGGCGCATACTGTCAGCGGTATTTCCAGGTTGCATCTTGACGCGGGACAGGAGCTTTCAATTCACAGTAACGGGCTTGATGTCAAAGCGGTTCTGGTCAATGGCAAAGAGGCGGTGTTTGAGTCAAGTGGAGGCCTGCTCCATTTTACGGCAGCAACCCAAAGCCGTGAGGTCGATATAGCCTTTCACAAGGAGATCTCCCCGGAAGAGCAGGCCCGCACATTAATCGGCAAGGATGGCATTGTCCTTCTTGACCTCTGGTATCCTGTGCCGGACAAAGATATGCCGGTGCGTCTCAGCGCTCTTATCCCCGACGATTTCTACGCGGTCTCCGAAGCCGACGATATTGTTTATAAACCGCAGTCTCAGGGGAAAAAAGTTTCTTTTACATTTCCCCATTCTGTTCCTTATGTGCATTTTGTGGCAGGTCCTTACCAGGTTAAAGAGGAAATCCTGCCAGGAGGAACTCTTCTTGCCACCTATTTTTTCCCTGAGGATCAGTCGTATGCCGATAGCTATGCCGCAAAGACAAAAGAGTATCTGGCCCGCTATGAAAAGCTGATCGGACCGTACCCGTATAAACGGTTTTCCGTTGTTGAAAACAGGCTGCCCACCGGTTTTGCCATGCCCACATTCACTCTTCTCGGGCAAAGCGTGGTGCGCCTGCCCTTTATAACCGAAACATCCCTGGGTCATGAGGTGCTGCACTCCTGGTTTGGTAATGCCGTTGATGTTGACTACGGTCAGGGAAACTGGTGCGAGGGTCTGACAACCTATCTGGCCGACCAGGCCTATGCCGCGGATAAGGGAGAAGATGTTGCTTTCCGCAAGGGGCAGCTGGTGAAATACAGGAGCCATGTTGCTTCGGACAACACGATGACGGTTGCCGATTTTAAGGGAGCAGGCGATCATAGTATAGCAAGCCAGGCATCGCGGGCTGTGGGCTACAACAAGGTCAGCATGATTTTTCACATGCTTCGCATGGAACTTGGCGAGGAAAACTTTATTGCTGGGCTCAGGGATTTTTATGAACAGAACAAATTTCAATCTGCCTCCTGGGATGATATCAAGGCAAGTTTTGAGCGGGTAAGCGAGAAGAAACTCGGCCCTTTTTTCGAGCAGTGGCTTTCCCGTGCCGATGTGCCTTCACTTGGAGTCAAGGGATTGCGGCTTGATTTTAAAGACGGAGAGCCTGAGCTTAGTTTTAAAATTGTGCAGCAAAACGATTCTCCCTATGAATTATCCGTTGCCATTGTGGTTGACAGCGGGCAGGGCCAGATAAAACAAGATGTCCAAGTGGCAGGCGCTGCAACACCTGTGACTATCCCTTTGACCTCTTTCCCGACCAGATTATCCCTTGATCCGGATTATGACCTTATGCGTGCCCTTTCTCCGGATGAGGTTCCTGCCGTCTGGTCGCGTTTCCGTGGATCGGCGGCTAAAATTGCCGTGGTGGATGAAGCCAGAAAAGACGCCTTTGCTCCATTTTTCCCCGTGCTTGAGGAGTTGGATTGCTCCGTGGTCACGGATGAAGAACTGGACGATGCACTTCTGGCGGAAAAGGACGTGCTGCTGCTCGGTACTGGTTCAAAAGCAAGTCGGGGCATGTTTGCAAGGCCGCAACTGCCTGATGCTGGATTTACGGTGGAGGTGAGGGAAAACCCTCTTGCTCCCGGAAAGGTTGCAGTGCTTGTTGAAGCGCAAAATGCGGGAGAAGTCGAGGCTGCAGTCCATAAGCTGCGGCACTATGGAAAATACGGCTATCTGCATTTTGCAAAGGGCAAGATAGAGGAGAAGAATATCCCTGAATCCGATACCGGGCAAATCTATCTGCTTGATCAGCAGCCCAGGGGAGCTGCTGTGGAAAAAAGCCTGGAATTCAATGACATAATAGAAAAAATAGCGCGCAGCAGGATTGTTTATGTGGGAGAAACCCATGTCAACCAGGCCGATCATATTTTGCAGTACAGGGTTCTGAAGGCCATCCATGACAGGTATCCTGAACTTGCCATCGGCATGGAGATGTTTAACAAAAACAGCCAGGAGGCCCTTGATGCTTATATTGCCGGAGAGATTGGCGAGCGCGAGTTTCTTAAAAAATCAGAGTATTATAAGAACTGGGGATATGACTACCGTTTTTACCGCGATATTCTGCAGTTTGCCAGACGCTACTCGTTGCCGGTCATAGCCTTGAATCTTGATAAGGAGATCGTTAGCAACACCTTTAAAAACGGCGGCATAGCAGGGCTTGAAGACGAGGTGAAGGAAACATTGCCCCAGGAAAGAAATCTTGATATGCCCGGTTACAGGGAAAGGCTGTCCATGGTCTTTCAGGGGCACAGCGGCCCCCATTTTAATGAGCAGAAACTGGTGACCTTTGTCCAGGCCCAGGTTCTGTGGGATGAAACCATGGCCCAGCAGATTGTTGATTTCCTGCAGGAAAACCCGGAAAGAAAAATGATTGTCATTGCCGGCTCCGGCCATGTGGTCAAAGAAAATGCCATCCCGCCGCGGGTGGCGCGTCGACTTGACGCGGAGCAGTCTGTGGTGGTCAATGTCCGGGAAAATGAGCTAGCCCCGGAGGAAGCGGATTACGTCTTTTTTTCAGCTCCGGTAAATTTGCCGCCTTCCCCGAAGCTTGGCGTCATGCTTGAGGAGAAGGATGACGGACCGACTATTACCGCCCTTTCTCCCCAGGGCAGCGCCAAGAATGCAGGACTTGACGAGGATGACATCATTCTGGCCATTGGCGGCAAAGAGGTTAAAAGTGTCGAGGATATCAAAATAGAGCTCCTCTACAAAGAGCACGGGAACACGGTGCAAGTCAAGGTTTTGCGGCCCGTATTTTTGCTGCCCGATGCAGTGCTAAACTTTGATGTGACCCTGTAGGAAGAGTCAGTCAAGATGGAATCAGGTAACGAGTGCCTGTCCATAAATGGCCCTTTTGCCTGATATCTGCGTCATGCTTAAAAAATTATCCTCGGAATATTGTGCTATGTAAGACAGACTGATCGCGCCCATATGAAGTGCAGCTGAATAGTTACGGAATCAGCAGGTAAGATGGAAACCGGCAGCAACATTTTTCCCTTCACCTGTCAAACGGTTAAAGGTTGTGATAGCCCTGGCCGTTGGTTCCTCAATAAGACTTATTCCGCTTGCAGCCAGCTGCTTGCTTAATTTTACCCCAACCTTCATGATGCCAGGGTTGCCTTTGCCTATGACCAGATAGTCGGGCGCGGCTGCCAGGATGTCGTGGATGTCACTCTCTTCGACTAGATGCCCGGATTTTCTCCACCAGTCGGGTATGATTTTGCCTGCTATTATCTTTAGGTCACTTGAAAAGGTTTTGCCGGAAATCGTCATTTTTCCAAAAGAATAATTTTCAATCATCTGATCATATCCTCCACAAAAAAAGTTGCGGTTATTTTCACTCCCTGGCCAGTATGAAGGTCTTGTAAAAAAAATCACGCGCCCACCGCCGCAACGCGGGTAACTTGGTGGTATGTGTTGGCGGATGGTCTGTTTCAGGACCTGTCTGTTCCGGCTGCGTTTTTATTGATTTAACCAATTTCCTATCTGTTTGCCAGGGCAAATCATCTGCGCTTTTTGTCTTGTTTTTTCGTTCGTCTGGTTGGGGCTGCCTCAAAGGGATTATCCGGCCAGTGGTGTTTGGGATAACGGCCCTTGAGTTCCTTTTTTACCTCATGGTAGGTTGTGTGCCAGAAATTGCCCAGGTCCCGGGTCACCTGGATGGGTCTGCCGGCAGGTGACAACAGATGGGTGAGGATGGGAATTTTTCCGCCAAAAACGGTTGGAGTGACTGTGGCACCGAACATCTCCTGAAGACGGACGGCAAGAACCGGCGATTCTCCGGGCTGGTACAGAAGTTTTATCTTCGATCCGCTTGGCACCGTGAAATGGGTGGGCACCAACCTGTCGAGTTCCTGCTGGTCCTGCCAGGACAGGAGAGAAAGAAGGACAGGGTACAGGTCAATGTTTTTTAGCTGCTTTAAGGAGGCAGTGTTGTCAAGATAGGGTTCGATCCAGGCAAGATTGCTCAGCAGTGCTTTATCCGATACATCCGGCCACCTTTCAGAATTCCAGATATGGGCGCACTGCATTCTGGCCTGCAGTTCGCGACTTTTTTTGTGCCAGCCCAGGCAATCTATTCCAGCCTGTTTAATTCCTTCAATAAGGCAGCGACGAGTTTTTTCCGGATCAGGGTTTTGTAAAGGCTCTCTTTCCAGTTCCAGGCTGCCCAGCGACAAGACCGAGACCGCCTCAACTCTGGCATTATTCCATTCCACCTTCTCCTCCCTGATCAATAAATGGGCATGATTCTCAAGAATTTCCTTACGGGACAGAGCTGCACCCAGAAAAATGCGTCCCTGGTGTTTGCCGCCGTCAAGATGCGCTGCCACCAGAAGATCAGATTCATGCAGATGGTCGCCGACAGGGAGGATCGCACCGCGCCCTGAGGACAGCAGATGCTGACCCGCGCCAGTTTTTTTCAGGGCTATGCGATCCGGATAGGCCAGGGCAAGGAGGCTGCCTGATTCCTGAAAATTATGCATCTCTCCATCAACGCCAAGCAGGCGTTGATACTGATGGGATTCCTGGAGAATTTGTCGGCAAAGTGACGGGTCAGCGCCCCGTGCCCGAACCATGTCGGTTTTTCCTTGCTCAAACAGGCGGAGGATATCCAGGCGGTCCTCAATATCAACACTTCTATCGCCATCACTGCCGCGAAAGGGATCTCGATTCTGGAGCAGGGCAGCCAGCCGACAGGCAAGCGGGCCAATTTGCAGTCGGCACCCTTGCAGCAGCATGAGTGCCAGTCGGGGATGCAGGGGGAGAGAGCCGATCTGTCTGCCACGGGAAGTCAAACTTCCCTTTTTATCAAGCGCTCCGAGTTGGCCAAGGAGTTCACGGGCCTTTTTGACCTGGCCGGTTCGGGGCGGGTCAAGCCAGGTCAGTTCTCCTGGGTTGGCGACTCCCCACTTCAGGACTTCAAGAAGTAAAGGGGCAAGATCGGCGCCCACAATCTCGGGGGGCAGAAAATCCGCTTTTGAATAATGTTCTGCCATGGTCCATAAACGGTAACATGTTCCAGGTCCCAGTCTGCCGGCTCGACCGGCCCGCTGGTCCGCAGAGGCTTTAGAGATGGCAACCGTTTTCAGTGTGGTCAGTCCGGTTGCCGGAGAAAAGGAGGGGATCTTTACAAGCCCGGAGTCAATGACAACGGACACGCCTTCAATGGTGAGACTTGTTTCAGCTATGGGAGTGGAGAGGATCAGCCTTTTTTTGTCTGCCGGCATAAAAACCTGATCCTGTTTTTTCTGTGGCAGGTTGCCGTAGAGGGGCAGGGTGAGTATAGCGTCTCCTCTGATCTGACTCTGTAAGGCTTTGATCTCGCCTGCGCCCGGCAGAAATACGAGGATATCACCTTCCTCTTCTGCAAGGGCACGATGGATGGCATTCGCCGTTCTTTTTACAAGGGAGTCAGTGGTTGGTCGGGGGAGATAGTGTGTGGTTACCGGAAAACAGCGGCCCTCTCCGCAGACAACCGGAGCGCCGCCGAGAATGTGCGCCACTCGTGCCGTATCCATGGTGGCGGACATAATCATTATTTTCAAATCATCCCGCAGTTCCTGGGCATCCAGGCAGAAGGCCAGGGCCAGGTCGGCCATGAGGGTACGCTCGTGGAATTCATCAAATACGACCATTCCCACCCCGTTAAGTTCCGGGTCCTGCTGGATCATTCGGATGAAAACTCCCTCGGTCACAACTTCAATCCGTGTTCTTGGGCTGATTTTCTGGTCAAAACGGATACGATAGCCGATAAGTCCCCCCAGGGTGTCGCCTGTAATATCAGTCATGCGTTTTGCCGCCATGCGGGCCGCAAGGCGCCTGGGTTCCAGCATGACGATTTTTTTTTCGGCAAGCCACGGCTCTTTGAGCAGGGCCAGGGGGACAACTGTGGTTTTGCCTGAGCCCGGCTCTGCGTTAAGGACAACGGATCGATTGTTTGCAAATTCTTCCCGCAGTTTGTGCAGGACATCCTGAATGGGCAATTGAGGCAGTTTAAATTTCATCACCTATCCTTACCACCGCTTTTGGCTCTTCTCAAGAAATCCTTATGTAAAACGCGGAAATTGGCGGTTTCGTATTTACACCCTTTTGTTGGATTAATGGCAGCGGTTTACGTTGCCCGTGATGTAAAAAAAAGCAAGTTATAGGTAAAGTATGGCAAGTTGACGCACTCCTTGCAATCAGAAGGTATTTTTGTTGTTGTCTTTCTTCCTGTTCAGATGATGATTGCAGCCTTGTTTTGTGTATGGCTTATGCGACTCATGGACCAGGGGAGAGAGGAGCGCAAGAAAATGAAAGTAAAGGTTGGTTTTGGGACGTTGTTGAAAAAGCGTATCGTTTTATTAGTTAGTTAAATACTGATGGTTTGTTCGCGTGTTGTGTTTTTTTATGTCACGTAATGTCGAGTCATTTTCTCTTGAATTGTGGCACATGCGATGAGAAGCCATCGTGCAGGTTGCGTTTTTATGCGCTGAATGAGGAAATTCTCTTTTGCAATGAATTTGCGTCTTGTTGCTGCTTAAATTGTTTGGTAGTATCAGCCTTCATTTTTTTATTTATTTCAAGTTATTCAGAATGTCATTTCTATTTATTGGAGTAATTACTTTTCCCCTCTAAGGATATAAATACGACTTCAACAGGCTTTGAATATGGATATACAAAAAATATCAGATATCCTGACTCCCGATGTCGTCGGAATTGCGCCGGAGGCATCAATATCCGAAACCCTGCAGCTTATGACCAGCAAGAATATCAGCTGCGTTGTGGTGATGGAAGGAAATCATCCCATCGGTATCGTCACTGAAAGGAATATGGTCAGGCTGGTCGCTAAACAATGGGGAGTGATCCGCGATCAGGAAGTGCGAGAGGTGATGAGTTCTCCTCTTGTTTCCATTGAAGGTGGAATGGATATATTTGAGGCCTATAATGTCCTTTTTAGCAAAGGATTGCGGCATCTTGTGGTGATGGATGGAGATGAACCCTCAGGGGTGATTACTTTATCCAACATTATTGAACACCTCACTTTTGAATCATTTGTTGAAATAAAACGGGTGTCCCAGGTAATGACAAAAATTGTCTTTACTGTAGACCCTGAGATCGAACTCAAGGACGCCCTTATTGAGATGTCTCGTAAGTCCATGAGTTGTATTATTGCCGTGGATGGTAAAAAACCTCTTGGCATCATTACTGAGCGGGACATCTCTCATCTCCTTGCAGAAGATCTTGACCTGTCGCGTTTTAAGGTGGGTGATGTCATGACCCGTTCCCTTCAGATGGTAAACATGGACACTCCCTTAACCTCGGCTGTTGAAATAATGAAAAGGCAAAGGTTGCGTCGGCTTGTGGTTGTTGGTACTGAAGGAAATATCGAAGGCCTGGCAACCCAATCCGATATTGTGAAAGGCCTGGAAGGAAAATATATACAGGCCTTAAGCGATATAATCCGGGAAAAAGACAGCATCATCCAGCGTACCTCGAAAGATCTGGCTGAAAAGAGTGTTTATCTCGATAATATCCTTCAATCTTCAATTGATAACGGCATTTTAGCCATGGATCTCGATAACTATGTAACCTATTGCAACCCAGGAGCTGAAAATATTCTCGGAATAAAAGCCGAGAGAGTACTGGGGAAGGATCTCCGTCACGTACACGGCAATGATCACTGCCTGCTTCGCAAGGTGGAAGAGGTTCTCGGAGAGATCCGTAACGGTGAGCAGGTTTCTTTTGTTATTGAGCGTTTCCGGGGAGCAGAGAAACAGTATATTAATGCCAGTGCATCCGGCATACGGGATTATGCCGGCGTGTTACAGGGCTTTTTTTTGATGATCAGTGACGTTACCAAGCAGAAAGAGGCAGAGGAAGAGCTCAAAAAGGCACATGAACATCTGGAACAGCGTGTTGCGGAGCGCACAGCAGAGCTGTCCAAGGCCATGCACGGGGCAGTTGAGGCCATGGCCATGACCGTTGAGATGCGTGACCCCTACACCTCCGGGCATCAGCGCAGGGTGGCCGATTTGGCCTCGCATATAGCCATGGAACTTGCACTGAGCGATGAAAAGGTTCAGGGTGTATATATGGCAGGAGTTATACATGATATAGGCAAGATCCGCGTCCCTTCGGATATACTCTGCCTGCCCGGTAGACTTTCTCAGGCGGAATTTGCCATCATTGCCCCGCATCCAACAGTCGGGTATGATATTTTAAAAGGCATTGAATTTCCCTGGCCCATAGCCAGGATAGTGCTGCAACACCATGAACGTCTTGATGGCAGCGGATATCCGCAGTGCCTCCAAGCAGATCAGATCCTTATTGAGGCAAAGATTCTGGCAGTTGCCGATGTGGTGGAGGCAATGTCTTCACACCGGCCCTATCGACCGGCTCGCGGGGTAGAACGTGCGTTGGAGGAAATAACTGATAACTCTGCCATCAGGTATGACAGTGAGGCTGTCGGTGCCTGTGTAGAGCTTTTTACCAAAAAGAAGTATCAGTTCCCTTCTCACAGAAAACAGAGTGGTGAGAATTTAATGCATATGGAATCAATTGCATTAACATAACCTTTTCGACTGATTGTCATCAGTGTTTGATGAAGAGGGAGAGGTAAGTGTAAAATAAGTGAGTGATGTAAGTAAATGATAGAAGCTGGTAGAATTGCCATAAATCTTATTAATCCCAGCAAATGAGAAATTATGTTTGATACAGCGGAAATTCTTTCTGATTCGGTTTTGCAGTTGGATAAACTGCTTGAGTTGAAGAACAAGCAGTTGAAGGCCTTAAAGGAAATTGCCTGCACCATCGGCGAGGTGGAGGGTGAAGATGCCTTTGTATTGCAGGCGCTTCAGGTGATTAAAAAGGTCATGGATGCACATACTGACCCCTTTCTTTATATCCGTGGACCTGAAGGGAAAAAATTCTGCCTTGCCGCCGATTGTCCGGAATTAGAGGAGTTTTATGTTTACCTCAAGGAGGTAAAATCGCTGGACAGAGATGTCATAGTTGTCGACACTTACCGCCCCATTGCCAGTGCTCTTGGCAAGCAGGACCAGGGAGGTCCCTGCATTGTTGCTCCGATTTATTGTGATAACAAAGATATCGGCTATATCGCCATTGTCGATTCAACACATCAGGCAGTCAATAAAGATGAACGTTTGTTTCTTCGCTATGCAGGTGAAACAATAGGAATTCTTTTACGAATTTTTCAGGTTAACAATGATTTTTCCAAGATCCGCAATGAAATGGAGAGAAATCTGAATGAACTGATTGCCGTACACTCTGTTTCAAAAGCTATCAGCGGCGATATGAATGTTCATGCAATTCTGGATAATGCATTGGACACATTACTTGCCCAGGAAATTTTAAATGTCCAGGCCAAGTGTGGAGTTTTTCTCGTCAATGAGGCAACCGGTCAGCTCGATATGGTTTGTCATAGAGGTCTTGACCCTGAGATTGCTGAGAAGGAAACGAGCATTGCCTTTGGTCATTGTCTGTGCGGACTTGCGGCCGAGAGTGGAAAAATTGTCACATCAGATGATTGTTACACTGACAACAGGCATCATACCCGATATGACGGTATGCTGCCCCATGGTCATATTATTTTGCCACTGATGACAAAGGGAAAGGTGATCGGTGTTCTCTTTCTTTACCTTTCAGTTGGTCAAGAAGCCACTGAAGGACAGGTGAAAATGTTGAAAACCATTGCCAATCAATTGGCAGTGGCGGTTGAAAATGCCCGCCTTTATGAGCAGGTCAAACATCTCTCCCTGCATGACTCCCTGACAGGGCTGGCTAACAGGACTCTGTTACTCAGCCGTCTCAATGAGGAGGCCGGGCGGGCGCGACGTGCCAGGGAAAATCTGTCTGTCGCCATGGTTGATATCGATTTTTTCAAAAAGGTCAACGATACCTATGGCCATGCCGCCGGAGACATGGTGTTGCGTGAAGTGGCGATTCTCCTGCGCCAGGAGTTCAGGAGTTGCGATTTCGTGGCCCGTTACGGAGGGGAGGAATTTACTCTCATTATGCCCGATACCAATAAAGAGCAAGCCGCCATTGCCCTGGAGAGAATACGGCAGAGTGTTGAGGCGTTTGAGTTTTGTTGCGGCCGCAGTGATACTTATAAGAATATTCGCATAACAATCAGCGGCGGCGTGGCTGTCGGGAGTGGTGTGGACCAATCCTGGAGTATTGAAACCCTGCTTGAAACAGCCGATGAAGCCCTCTACAAGGCTAAACAGACAGGGCGAAATAAGATTGTTTATGCTGGTTAAACATTGGAGTTGAGGTTCCCGTCAGCACCTTTTTTTTGTATTTGCCTCTATACAATTCTCAGTAGTCAACCTCTAGACTCCCGCCTCCGCGGGAGTGCCGGCGGGCTTGGTTATGTCATTCCCGCGGAGGCGGGAATCCAGTATTGGAAAATTGGCGACAGGAAAGTGGCAATTTTAACTGAGAATTGTTTATAAACATATTTTAATATTGGTTTTTTGGTATACGGGTAACTTCCATCACTTCCGGTCGTGTCTGCCCAAAAAACATTTATCTTTGTATTCAACCGCTGAAAAGATTCAGTGTACACCTTTCTCGTCTCATACCTTCCTCCCCCCCAGAAATAAAGTAGAAATAATTCCTAAACCTATCGATTCGTTTCCTGGTATCGTAATTACCGAATTGACAAATAGTATTTATTGTTTAATTGTCGTGGCCAGCTATTTGAAAATTAAGAGAAATTTAACTTTGTAAATTATTTCATTTTAGGGGAAAGGAGAAAAGATGAAAAAAATTCTATTTGTAATCTGGCTGGCAATATTGATGGCAAACCCTGCGTTTGCACTCTCCGGCTCACACTCTGGTACCATGAAAATGGAGTTTGATCTCTCCAATCATGCCAACGGAAAGGAAGCCCGGTTATGGATTCCGTATCCAGTTTCAGATAAATATCAGGATATTTCCAATGTCCACTTATCTGGCGATTACGTAGAAGCGGCAATCTATACGGACAAAGTTTTCAAAACCCCCATGATTTATGCCCGCTGGAAAAAATCAGCAAAAAGCCGCAAGCTTAATTTTTCCTGTGATATTACACGGCAGGAACGGTTGGACAAAGACCTGCCGCCTTGGGAAACCCAGTGGGATCCCGCGGATTATGCCCCCTACCTTACGGCGACAACTCTTGCGCCGATAGACGGCCCTGTTAAGGCTCTTGCTGATGAAATCACTGCTGGTAAGGGGACGGTTCAGGCCAAAGCAAGGGCGATTTATGACTGGATTTGTGAAAATATGTTTCGCGACCCGGAAACAAATGGCTGCGGCAGTGGAGATGTCTGCTCACTTCTTCTGACCAGGGGCGGGAAATGCGCTGACATCCACTCGGTTTTCGTTGCCCTGGCCAGGGCTGCAGGTGTTCCATCCCGGGAAGTTTTCGGTATTCGGCAGGGTAAGAAGGGTGATACCGATGTTACTACCTGGGAGCATTGCTGGGCCGAGTTTTACCTGCCTGGATATGGCTGGGTTGTCGTTGACCCGGGTGATGTCCGCAAAATGATGCTGAAAGAAAAGCTCTCCCTTGAAGACGCCAAGACCACAGAGTATCGCCAGTATTTCTGGGGCGGAGCTGACCCTTATCGGGTAAAATTAGGAATAGGTCGTGACCTTAACTTGACCCCGCCGCAGCATGGCGGAACTGTAAACTATCTTATGTACCCCTTTGCCCAGATTGGTGAAGAGACTCTCGACTGGCTCGATCCCAAAACCTTCACGTACAAAATTACTCATACTTCCAGATAAAAATAGGAAATATGGCATTAAAGCGAGCTCCATTGGGTAGCTCGCTTTTTTTTTATGCTGAGGACAAGATTTATGGAAAATAGAAGAAAATTTATCAAAAAAAGCGGGCTTCTCGTTATAGGTGCTGTTGCTGTAGCTCACAGTGAGTCGCTTCTGGCAAAAGAAAGTCCGGAAAAATGGGCTATGATTATTGATCTGAATCGCTGCACTGGATGCCAGTCATGCGTGGTAGCCTGTAAAAATCAGAGCAAGAGTGGCCAAGGACAATTTAACACAAAAATCCTGTCCGTTGAAAGTGGCGACTATCCGTCTGCTCGACTCGTTTATACCCCTGTTCAATGTAATCAATGCGACACTCCTCCCTGTGTGGAGGCTTGTCCTGCAGGGGCTACTTTTAAACTGGCAAATGGCATTGTTGTGACCGATTGGAATAAATGTCAGTCAAAAGGTGACTGTGTCAGCGCCTGTCCGTATGGGGCGAGATTTCAGGATCCCCGGCATCAAAACAAAGCAGACAAATGCGACTTCTGCCTTGATCGGCTTCAAATAGGTTTGGAGCCTGCTTGTGTGGAGTTGTGTCCATCAAAGGCCAGGATATTTGGCAATATGAATAATCCGCAGGGGGAGTTTGCTACCTATCTCAATAAAACAAAGTTAACAGAACGCAAGGCTGATCTGCAAACCGGACCGCAGGTTCATTATCTCCCATCACGGCATGATCAGGAGGGGATTATATGAAAGAAGAAAAACATACACAGAAAAACAGCGTCCAGGATTCTACCTCCAGACGTTTCTTTTTAAAGGGAGCGGTAGCGGCAACGGCTGGTATTGCAGCATTAGGAAGCAAAAAGTCTGAGGCTGACACCAATAGGGACTGGAAAAATCCGCGCAGTTTGCAGAAAGGGGCCTTGTCGCAACTCGACGAAGGGATTCGTGTGACCCATTCCGTATGTCTCGGTTGCAATGCCAGGTGCGGCAACAGGATTGTCGTCAAAGACGGCATGCTTGAAAACATATCCGGAAATCCATATAACCCCTATAATACTCACGGAAATCCGGTTGAATATACCACTCCGGTTAACACAACCTTGGGAATTTCCAGCCCTGTGTGCGCTAAGGCCATTGATGCTCCAAATTATGCCTATAACCCTTATCGTTTATTGAAGCCGTTAAAAAGAGCGGGAAAAAGGGGTGAGGGTAAATTTGAGCCGATCGAATGGGAGCAGTTGATCAGAGAAGTGAGCCAGGGAGGCAGACTTTTTGCTCATCTTGGAGAAAAACGTGAAATCGAAGGATTGAAAGCGCTGGATAGTGATGAGCCAATCGATCCCGCTGCCCCGGAACTGGGCCCCAGAAGAAATGGTTTTGTCCTCATGACCGGGCGCCTGCAAACCGGTCGCAAAGCATTTATAGATCGTTTTGTTAAGACTTCCATGGGGTCTGTTAACCGCATAGGGCATACCGATATCTGCGGTCTCGGTTTCCGCATGGGAAATTATGCCTTTACGGATAAGAAGCAGGTGGAGCTCAAGGCAGATCCGTGGGGAGCTGAGTATATTCTGGTTTTTGGCGCCAATATTTATGAGGCCTTGCAGCCCGGAATAAACACATATGGCGCTGCCGTGGCCAAGAGGAGTTCTGAAGGTAAGGTCAAATTTGCCATAGTTGACCCCCGGGCCCAGAATGCCTCTACCCATGCCGAGGACTGGGTGCCTGTTAAGCCGGGACAGGATGGCGCCTTTGCCATGGGAATGATGCGCTGGATTATTGAAAACAAGGCATACAACAGCGAGTATCTTATGGCTCCGAGTCCTGAAGCCGCTTCAGCAAAAGAATATGCCTGTTATGTGAATGCCACACATCTTGTTATTGATGATCCCAGCCATACCAATAACGGAAAGTTTCTGCGTTTAGCGGATCTGGTTTTGGGTGAGGATGAAAAAGCCGGGGAGACATTCATTGTATTGTCAGCAAAGGATGGTTCTCCGGTTGCCTATGATCGCGTTGATGCGGCAATTCTTGATCGTGCTGCGATTGTAAAAGATAGGTTCGGTAATGAAATCAGGGTGAAAACAGCTTTCAGGCTGATGAAAGAAAGCGTTATGGAACATAGTCTGGATGACTATGCCCGCTTTGCAGACGTTCCCAGGAAAACTATTGAGAAGATCGCCAGAAATTTTTCCTCATATGGCCGCAAGGCTGCGGTATGCCAGTACCATGGAGCAGGCAACTACGTAAGCGGCACCTATGCTGCCTATGCAATAGCCGCTTTGAATGCCATGGTTGGCAGCGTTGAAGGCAGGGGCGGTTACATGACTTCAGGAGGCGGTGCAGCCAAATGGGACCGGGGAATCTATGATATGAAGAAATTCCCCGGCAAACGAAAGGGGCACGGAGTCAAGATTTCGCGGGAAAAGGCAACTTATGAAAAAAGCACTGAATACAAAAACAAAAAGGACAGAACAGGATCCGGCTATCCATCCAAGCGGCCTTGGTTCAAGTTTACCAAAGGAGGGCTCAGCGTTGAAAGCCTGAGCGGTATTGACGAAAAATACCCCTATCAATGCAAGGTGCTGTTCACCTACTTCTATAATCCGGTCTATTCCACCCCGGGCGGCTATCGCTACCAGGACACACTTCAGAGCACGGATAAAGTGCCTCTTCATGTTTCCATCGATACCGGCATTAATGAGTCAAACCTTTATGCCGACTATATTGTTCCGGATGTAACATATCTTGAAGGACATTACGGGTGGCTCAGTCCCCATGCACCTGCTTTGAGGTTTACGGGGGTGCGGACACCGGCCATTGAACCCCTGACAGGGAAAACAAAAGAGGGACTTCCTTTCTGCCTGGAAACATTTTTGATAGATCTTGCCAAAACAATGGAGCTTCCAGGTTTTGGAGAGAAAGCCATACCCGGCAAAGATGGCAAAGTATATCCGCTGAACCGTGCGGAGGATTTCTACCTTCGTGGGTTTGCCAACATTGCTGAAAACGCCAAGGTTGCCGAGGCCTCAAGTGAAGAACAAAAATTTGTTGATCAAAACTATCTTGTTTCCCGTTATAAGGACATACTCACCAAAAGCGAGTGGGGAAAAACTAGTTATGTGCTGGCTCGAGGGGGATTCTTCAAAAAGTACGAGGATGTTTTTGATGGTCTCGAATTCAAGCGAGGCGTCAAAAGAGTGGTTTTGTACAATGAAGACCTTGCCGCCGCGACAAATACCCTGTCCGGACAACGATTTCATGGCACATTAAAGTACCTGCCGCCAATGGACAGTGCCGGCAATATCATTGAAGAAAAAGACAAGGAATATCCTTATTACGTCATCACACACAAAATGAATGTGCATACCCAGTCCCGCACCAATGTCCATCGCTGGGCAATGGAAATATTTCCAGAAAATTTTGTGGTCATCAATGAAAGTGATGCTAAAGATTTAGAGGTAAAATCCGGTGACAGGGTAAAATTACTCTCTCAGAGCAATAAGACGGGAATCATAGGAACAGCACAGGTAAGCAAACTTGTCCGGCCTGGATGCGTCGGTGTTTCTTTCCATTATGGGCATACGCAGCTCGGTGCATCGCGGCTTCACATAGCAGGAGGCAAAAAAGTATTCCTGGGTGGAGATAGTGTCATGGACGGAGACTTTATGATTCCGGATGCAAAGCTTGGTGCCGGCATCAATCCCAATATGGTAACGCGGCTTGACGAAAACCTGAGTAATACACCCATGGTGGACCTTGTTGGCGGTATACCTGATTTCAGCAGTACACGGGTAAAGATCATGAAAGCATGATGCAACAGCCTGCTTAAGCAATATTCATAAAAAATTAAATAAGCATAAGCAGTTATGCGATAAATGATGAAGAGCCAATGGACCTTGAAAGCCATTGGCTTTTTCGTTGTATAAGTCCGGAGAACGGATTTAGTTCTGCATTTTTTTCAATGACAGAGCAATGCGCTTTCTCGGGATATCAATTTCCACAACGCGGACTTTAAGCTGTTGGCCTATTTTAACGATTTCCGCCGGGTCCTTGACAAAACGATCTGCCAGTTGACTGATGTGGATAAGGCCATCCTGATGAACACCGATGTCAACAAAGGCGCCGAAACGGGTGACGTTGGTGACAACGCCGGGGAGCTGCATCTCAGGGTAAAGATCCTCAATGCTATTGACGCCTTCGGCGAACTGAAACACTGTAAACGCCTCTCTCGGATCGCGACCAGGCTTTGCCAGTTCCGCCATGATGTCGTTTAAGGTCGGAAAGCCGACCGATTCGGAGATGTATTTTTTCAGGTCAATTTTTTCCCTGACATTCTTATTGGCAACGAGCTCAGAAACCGAGCATTTCATATCTTTTGCCATCTGCTCGACAAGGGCGTAACGCTCCGGGTGAACGCCGCTTGAGTCGAGAGGATTTTTGGAGCCCCTGACGCGCAGAAACCCCGCGCATTGCTCATAAGCCTTGGGGCCGAGACGCGCGACTTTTTTAAGTTGTTTCCGTTGGAGAAAAGGACCGTTTTCCTGCCGGTATGCTACAATGTTTTGAGCCAGGGTCGGGCCAAGTCCGGAAACAAAAGTAAGGAGTTGGGCGCTTGCCGTATTTACTTCCACACCGACGCTGTTGACGCAGCTGATGACAACATCCTCAAGACTCTTTTTCAGTTCAGACTGATCCACATCATGCTGGTACTGCCCCACGCCTATGGATTTCGGATCAATTTTCACCAGTTCCGCCAGCGGGTCCTGCAGACGGCGGCCAATGGATAGAGAGCCGCGCACCGTTATATCAAGCTCCGGGAATTCCTCGCGTGCCGCCTCCGAGGCCGAGTAGATGGAAGCGCCGCTTTCGTTTACCATGGTAATAATGATGTCAGGAGAAATGTTCAGGCCGCGCACAAAGGCTTCGGTTTCACGGCCTGCGGTGCCGCTGCCGATGGCAATGGCTTCGAGTTCGTGGGTCTTACAGAGCCGGCGTATGATATCAGCAGCCTGACGTTGCTTTTCTCCGCCATGGGTCGGGTATATGGTTGTGTGGTGAAGGAGTTTGCCCTGGCCATCAAGGCAGACCAGTTTGGCGCCGGTCCGGAAACCGGGATCAAGGGCCATCAGGCGTTTTTGGCCGAGGGGTGGGGCCAGGAGCAGTTCCCGTAAATTTTCAGCAAAAACGGCTATTGCTTCCTTGTCTGCCTGTGCTTTCAGGTTGTTGCGCAGTTCATTTTCCAGCGATGGCGTGAGAAGTCGTTTATAACTGTCTTCCACTGCCAGTGTTACATTCTTGCCGGCAAAGTCGTTTTGTTTCACGAATTTTCTGTGTAAGTATCGGACCCCTTTCTCCTCATGAGGACGAATTGTCAGGGTGAGAATCTTTTCACGCTCTCCACGCAGCATGGCAAGCAGGCGGTGACTCGGTACTTTGTCCGCCGCTTCCTGCCAGTCAAAATAATCCTTAAACTTCGTCCCATTCTCCTCATTTTTTTTAACAAGCTTTGACTGGATGGTGCTTTCGCGGGCAAAAAGTTGCCGCAACGCCGTACGTACCTCGGCGTCTTCGCTGACCCATTCGGCAATAATATCCCTGCTGCCTGCCAAGGCATCATCCTCGCTTTCGCAGCCTTTTGTCGGATCAACAAAGGGGCTCGCGTCAATTTTTCTGCCGTCCTGGGCGAAAATATTTCTGGCTAGCGGCTCAAGGCCTTTCTCTTTGGCAATGGTCGCCCTGGTTCGGCGTTTTTGCCTGTATGGCAGGTAGATATCTTCTAATGTTGCAAGATCTTCGGCCTTGTTGATTGTGTTATTCAGTTTTTCTGTGAGTAATTCCCGTTCGGAAAGAGAAACGAGTATGGCCTGTCTCCGTTTGTCAAGTTCGGCAAGTTTGTCAAACCTGTCCCTTATGGCCGCGATTGCTGTATCTTCAAGGGCGCCGGTTGCTTCTTTTCTGTACCTGGCAATAAACGGCACGGTTGCGCCTTCTTCGAGCAAAGCGGCAACAGCGGAGACCTGCTGGTCCCGAAGATGCATTTCCTGGGCTATGATTTTATGATATTGATTCATTTTTCACATTGTTAGGGTGATTTTAAGGTGGTTCATGCCTGATAAGGCTGTGCCCTTCAGAGGCTCCAAGGATAACGTCATTCTCCAGCAGGAGACACAGGCAAGAGATCTCAGGAACAAAAAAGAATCAAAGGCCATATTTCGAACAGGCGCGAGCTAATTTCTCCGGAGCACGTTTGCTATTCTTCTCAGGAAATAGAGAACAATGCCAACAACAGCAGTAGTTTTGCCAAATTTGAGGAGAGAGGGATTATTTGTCTGGTCTCCCCAAATAGCGCAGAGCGAACCAACAACAAGCAGAACTGCTCCGACAGTCCTTCGAATTTTTTCATTATCATCAAGCTGTGCCATAAAAAATATCATCCTTGATCCCTCAACTTCCGGGACGGGAGAGAGTGTTGCATAGTCAAAAAAAATTCCCTGTCAAAAAGCGAAGATCAGAGCATATCAATCCGTCTTCAGGCCATAAATGAAAATTATTCACCGGCAGTTTTTTACATAATGTCCATGGTTGGACAATATTTGCAAGGCAAGGTCAAGATTTTTCAGCATGTTTGGCTCCTGTTTTTTGAAAGACGATCAATTTTGACGGTCTCGGATTTATGTCATTCAGGGCAATAAGTTTCAAAATGAGCCGGGGCAATACGTTCAGTTTCCAACTTCGGAATCATGAACCTTGAAAAATCAATTTTTTTAGGATTTTACCAAAGATTGCAGGTTTCACATTTACTCACTTATGGAAGGCGGAAAGAAGGTGTTTTTGTTCAAAACGGGAAATTCAAATTTCCCAAAAAAAGAGTTGACTGATTGACTGAGAGTTGATAGTAATAATTATCAAAAAAGGGTTAACTTTATTTTAACTAAGGTAATTTTTATGAGAGGAGGTATTGAATTATGAAGTGGAAGATGTTGCTTGCTGCAGGGGCTTTTTTTTTGTTTTGTTCACCGGTCATGGCCGCTGATTCTTTAAGAACACAGGCTTCAGAGGTGTTTGAACCGATTCCGCTGGGTCC
The DNA here is from genome assembly GCA_020444175.1 of Desulfobulbaceae bacterium. Lineage (GTDB taxonomy): Bacteria > Desulfobacterota > Desulfobulbia > Desulfobulbales > SURF-16 > JAHLLM01. Next base: position 55,137 of record JAHLLM010000002.1, read on the forward strand.
GCCTGAGCTCAAGGCAAATCCTCAGACTCCGGCAAAAGAGGATCTCGGCAAAAAGCTGTTTTTTGATCCCCGGCTGTCAAAAAGCGCTTTAATCAGCTGTAACACATGTCATAATGTCGGCATGGGCGGGGCTGATTTTCAGGAAACATCCACCGGCCATGGCTGGCAGAAAGGACCACGTAATGCGCCTACAGTTTTGAATTCCGTCTATAACGTTGCCCAGTTCTGGGACGGAAGGGCAAAGGATCTGGCTGAGCAGGCGAAAGGGCCGGTACAGGCTGGGGTTGAGATGAACAATACGCCGGAACATGTTGTTGAAACGCTGAATAGCATGCCGGAATATGTCGAGCTTTTCACAAAAGCATTTCCAGGGGAGAAAGACCCGGTCAGCTTTGATAATATGGCAAAAGCCATCGAGGTTTTTGAAGCAACGCTCAATACACCTCACTCGCCTTTTGACCGTTTTTTGCGGGGTGAAAAAAATGCCTTGAGCTCAGAGGCCCGCAAGGGGTTAGAGGTATTTATGGAAAAAGACTGCCATTCCTGTCACGGCGGTGTGAATATGGGTGGCGACGATTACTATTCTTTTGGAGTGGAAAAGGCACCTGCCCAGGAAATCATGGCCGGGGACAAAGGCCGCTACCAGGTAACCCACCTCAAGGATGATGAACATGTTTTCAAGTCGCCATCACTCCGGAATATTGAACTCACAGCCCCATACTTTCATTCCGGCAGGATCTGGAGCCTGCCGGAGGCAGTTGCGGTTATGGGCTCCTCACAGTTAGGAGCAACGCTTGATGACAGGGAAGTGGATTTCATTGTTGCATTTTTAAAAGCAACAACAGGCAATCAACCGCAAGTTGCATATCCTGTTCTGCCGAAACCAACTGATAAAACCCCTGTTCCGGTATTATAATCATATACCTGTAAGGGTTTCCTTTATCCTGAGGGGCTGGTGGTTCCAGCCCCCAAATGAGGCACATAACCTATGCTAGTCTTTCATCGAATTATCAATGTTTGTTATACTCTTCTTCTTGGGACAACCATTGGGGCATCTTTCGCATTGGGAGCTTTTGTAGCCCCCTCGATTTTTAACTCAGGGATCATTCTAGGAGCTGAGCTTCTTGATCATTATCAAGAAGGGCTGATAATGACAGAAATTTTTAAAAGATACTGTACCCTGCTTAATATAACGGTGGGCAGTATTCTGGTGTGGGAATGCATGAAATTTTTTGTTTTTAAAAAGCGAGATTACTTTCTGGTCCTTTCTGCCTGTGTGGTGACAGTTACAGGGTTACTCTTCACCAGCTATTTTACTCCGAAGATTATTGAGGCACAAGGCGGTGGTCCTGCAGCAACCGCAACTGAAATATTTCAAACATTGCACCAGGCTTCGGTTACGGATTTCAGCTTTCTGTTGGTTGCTCTTGCCGTCATGTTAGCCAAAGTGTCTTTTAACAAAGAGTCTGGGCATGAGGAATTGAGTGGATGATTCCAATTTATCTGTCATTCCTCTCCTCCATTATTTGCATCTCCTGACAAAAAAATAAAAAACGCACTTGAATTCTTGAATGCCCCCAATATAAAATCAATTGAGTAAAATAACCAGATTTCAAAATGATGTTTACGCCCCTAACTCAATTTTCCCACCAAATAAAAGGAGAGAACTTTTATGAAAGCACCAGGTCGTATTTTTATTATTTTGTTGGCGTGCATTAGTCTTTTTCTGGCCGAGTCTGCTTTTGGCGCCACACCTGACGAGATAAAAAATGTGGTTGACAAGGTCGAAAAAGCTGCTGCCCTGGTGGGGAGTGAAGGAGAAGCAGCCTATGGAAAATTGACAGATCCTGATGGGGAATTTGTCAATGGATCATTGTACGTGTTCGTTTTTTCTTTGCGTGCGGAAAATAAAGGGGTGCTTACAGCCCATTTGAAAAAGGGCATGGTGGGTAAAAGTCTGCTTTCCCTTAAGGAACCGGGAACCAACCGAAAATTTGCCCAGGATTTTGTCGCCATTGCCGAAAGTGCTCCAGGCAAAGGGTGGACGGAATACAAGTGGGCCAAGCCTAATGTGCGAGAGATTGCCGTCAAGGCCACCTATATTATGAAAGTTCCTGGTCATGAACTTGCAATTGGGGCTGGTATTTATGACGTTACCAAGGCTGAGGCTGAAGCTGTCATGTAAATCTCCATCAATGGAAAGATGTCCAAGAGCGTTGTTTAACCGCCTTAAGGTGTTCAAGTCCTGCAACTGATTGCTGAAAGTCTGATTCTCCTGCCAGGAGGTGTATTGTATGTTTGCCAGTATCCGCTCAAAAATTGCTCTTCTCGTTATCGTCAGTGTTGTGATACTCACTCTTCTGGGGATGACGAGTGCCTATATCGACAAGTCAAAGAGCGGAAAAAACGCCATCGCCTCTCTCAGCCGGGAATTGGCCGTGAATGTTGCCGAAAGTATGATGCTCGAAGAGCAGTATATCAAGCTTAATCACACCGAAATTCTAAAAAAAATTGAGGATACACGGGGCAAAATGGCTCAGGTGCTGGCAAGTCTCGGCAGTACCGCCGATGCCGGTCAGGAGAAGGGTATCATCGAGAGAATCCTGTCAAAAGATAAGGCCAGACGTGATGTATTTCAGCAGATTAAAACGGTTCTTCCGCAAATCAGGGAGGAGATAGCAGCCTATAACGATGTCTTGGAGAAGCTTAATGATAACATGACCGGAATAGTCGGAGCCATCAGCGAGGAGGAGTCCTTTCTGTCCATGGAGGGCGAGGTGTTGACCGCTGATGAATCAGCTCTGCGTGACCAGGTCATAGGTTTTCAGGGAAGAATGGACAAGCGGCTCATTGGCCTGCAGGCCCTTCATATGCATCGTGATTTTGATGAATTTCATTCCGGAAGAGATGCCCTTGAAGAAAGGGCCAAGCATGACATCGTCGGCATGACGAATTTGGTTAACCTTATAAATAAAGAGGTATACAGTGCCAAGTGGCAGGAGGCTATGGATATCTGGCCTCAGGTTATGGTTAAGGAAGATGGTATTGTCGCCAAATTGTCGGCGAATCAAGAGCTGAATGGGGTGCTTGAGAAAAACGGCAATGATATTCAGGAGCTGTGTCGCAGTATCGTTACTCTTTCCGAGAGATCCATTGCCCAGACCACTAAGGCCAGCAGAATCCTTGGAATTTCCATTTTTTCCGGAGGCATCATACTTCTTCTTTTTATCGGTATGATAACTATTCAAAGTGCACACAAGTCACTTCACACCGTTATTTCCGGGGTTACCACCTCCTCGGCCGAGGTCATGGCGGCCTCAAATCATGTCGCCACCTCAAGCTATCATCTGGCCTCCAGCGCCACGCAGCAGGCTGCTGCACTGGAAGATGCGGTTCTTTCCCTGAAGGAGATGTCAAGCCATACGGAGCATAATGCAGACAGCGCAAATCAGGCCAATGAAGTTGTTCGTCAGAATCATGAATCTGTTAATGAGGCTAGTGAGAAGATTTCCCACCTGACCTTGTCCATGGAAGAGATTTACCGCGCCAGTGAAGAAACATCGCGCATCATCAAAACAATAGATGAAATTGCCTTTCAGACCAACATTCTGGCTTTGAATGCTGCCGTGGAAGCTGCCAGAGCCGGGGAGGCGGGTGCCGGATTCGCCGTTGTTGCCGATGAGGTACGAAATCTTGCCATGCGCTCGGCTGAAGCGGCGAGAACCACGTCGGCTCTTATTGAGAATACCGCCTCAAAGGTGCATAAAGGCTCAGACATGGTCTCAGAATTCAAGGTCACCTTTGAAAACGTGGCGGATGGCAATACCTCAGTGCATATGATCATTGAAGAAATTGCCAAGGCAACTTCAGGACAGGCCGAAGGAATTAAAGGCCTCACCTCGACCATGGATGAGATGCAGAAGGTCATTCACGAAAATGCCGCGGCAGCGGAACAGTCTGCTTCTGCCGCCGAAGAACTGAATGCCCAGGCTGAGGAGATGCAACTCTATTCGGACCAACTCGTTGTTCTGGTCGGAGATCATGATAAGAATGCCCCCCCAAAGAGGACGGAGAACGTGCAAAACCAAAACAACGCCTCAAAGGCGGAGGATGCTTATGTCGTGCCCGGGGAAAAGCATTTGCTCGTTGATTCGGAGTAGCGTGTTCGACGTTCTTCGTATAAATGAACCACGGTGACCGCGCATCGGAACGTTCAATCCATAAGAAAGGGTGCTGCCTTTCTTTTTGGTGATTTTGATCTGGGTGCAGTCGTTTTTTCAGGCTTTACACATCTCAATCTTCCTGGCAGTCCCCCTTTGCTTCCTTGATTTCAAATATGGTTGTCGATCCGCTGACTTCGTTGGCGACCACAAGCAGTGGTTTATGAACAGGACTTCTGTCCCTGCTGATAAAAAGAAGACCTTCCGGGGCCAGATCGCCTGCCGTGTCTAAGGAAGGATCGCCGCCGAAATCTCTGGTGTTCTTGTATTCAATAAATTGCGGAGCATAGGGATTGGTAATATCATAAACCATGATGCCGCCAACTCTTTCAAGGCCGATAAAAGCGTATGTTCTGCGGCCGATATGCCCCAGGGCGATCCCTTCAGGCTCAGGCCCCTTGTCGTCGCTTCGGTTATCAAATGAATCATTTTCATCGTCAGTAGAATTAAAATCGGCCGGAAGGGAATCTGCTGTGATTTTTTCAATGGCATCACCGCTGTCAAATACCATTTCCCCTTTGTCATTGAAAATGGAGAATGAGCGTGCTCCATATGAATACAGGCGATCAAAATCTCCGTCATCATCAATATCGCCTTTCGTGTTGGTGATCTTAAGGCGTCCAACATTCTCGCTTTGCTGCAGTTCTTCCGCATTGGGAAAGGTGTACGGATCAAGGGATATATCCTTGATCCTTGCCTCTTCGCTGAAAGCGTCATAATCCCTGGAATCTCCTTCATTTGCCGTCACAATGAAGGTTTTGCCCCGATAAAAATAAGAGGCAATGGCATCCGGCTGATACATTCCGTAAACCGGCCAGTTGGTGATATTGATTATATCGTCTTTGTTGCTGGCATCGAGACCGTTATTTGGCAGCGAATGATCTTTAAAGCCGAGGCCGACAAGTTGTTTTACAGCCCCCTCATCAATGTCGATTTCAGCCAGGGCGTTATTTTCCTGCAAAGAGACCCAGGCTGTTTTCGAATCTCGTGACACGGTGATGTATTCAGGCTCCAGGTCCTGGGCAACAGTGGCATTGGGACCGAAAACTCGAATCGATTCATCCAGTGCCGTACCATTGAACCTGGTAAATGATACCGTCCGTACTTGATCCTGGGTGAGATGAGTAACGCACTCTGCCAGGGATTCGTGCCTTTTTCTTTCTGTTTTCAGGTGACGGCCCGGGTAGGAGTCATTGTCTATGCAAAGGTCAATGATACTGACAGTGCCTTCTGGATCATTCTGATAGGAGTCATCCGGTTCGCCTTCGTTGGCGACAAGCAGGTGTCTGCCGTTTGGCGTGAAAGTCAGCATGTCCGGCAGGGCACCCACTGTTACTTTGTTTAAGAAAGAGCCGTTTGCATCGAAAAAGGCAACTGTGCCGGGGGCCTGTTTGTCATTGTTTTCAACTGCAGCAGCAATGATGCCTTTTTGGGCTGCAACACTGTTTGCCGCTTTGCCAAAGTCGCTCAGATTTATTGAATTTACGAGTATTGGATTTTCAGGATCCATGATATCCAGCACATCGATGTTTCCGGTGGCGGCATTGGTGACAAATATCCTTTTTGATTTTGCGTCGTAGGCCGGTATCTCGGCTGCACTGCCAGCGAAGATGCCGGTCCGGTAGGAGCCGATTCTTTGAAGTGTTATCTCCTTTTTCTGGGCATAGCATAAACTGACACCGGAAAAGAGACAACTTGCAGACAGCAAGATGCCCAAAGCGCAAACGGTTATACTTTTTTTCATTTCCATCCTCCACTGTTTGGTTGCCAATAATGATTCAAATTGAGACAAACAGTAACGTGAAACTATGAAAGAACTGTTAAGAAATCATTAAAAGAAAGTTAGAAAGAGGGGTAGTTTTTCAGGGACCTTGGGAGGACCAAAGGTGTCAGGCGGATATCGGGCAGGGAAGCGAGCCTGCGAGAGGATCATTTGTGGACGGGCACGAGTGTCATGTCAAGCTTCAATTGTCGTGCAGGTCGCCATGCCCATGGCGACTCTTCAGTGTCGGAAAGGGGGCGAAGTCTCTCCTTGTTCGCTATCTTCCGACCTCTACAGCATGTGTCAAAAGGCATTTGATATGACACTAGCAGGCTGTTGAAAAATGTAGCGAGCGTAGCGGAGACAAGGATTTATGCCCTTCAGGGTGAAAATGAGGCGAAAAAGCGCAGTTTACATGGAGTAAATGAGCATTTTGAGCCGAATTTTGACGCAGTATCAGCAGATAGCGAACAAAGTGAGACTTCGAGCGCAGTAGTTTTTCAATAACCTGCTAGTTTAATTGACCGGGATGTGTTTCCGTTTTAACCGGAAATTTTATGGTGAAGGTCACTCCGCCCTTACTGTTGTTGGCAACAGAAACAGTGCCTGACTGCTGATCGATCAGTCGTTTGCATATTGCCAGGCCCAGCCCTGTTCCTTTTGTTTTTGTGGTAAAAAAAGGTTCAAAGATGCTGGAGATTTGTTCCTCGGGAATTCCCTCGCCGGTGTCTGAAATCTCTACCTCCACATGCCCGGACGGCAGCTTCGATGTCTTGGCGCGTATGGTACCGCTTTGAGGTATGGCATCAACCGCGTTGAGAAGCAGGTTCAAAAATACCTGAAGCAGCTGGGAGGGATCTGCGTTTATTTCCGGCAGGTTTTCATCGAGTCTTGAGATTATGTTAATTTCTTTATTTCTCCGGTTTTTTTCTGCTCCCTTGAGCGAGTATTGCATGCTTTGCAGGGCATTTTCAAGCACCGTGTTAATATTAACACTGGTCAGTTCCGGTTGAGGCGGTCTGGCGTAACGAAGCAGACTTTCAAGGAGATTTTCAACACGGTCAAGCTCAGTGGTCATTTCCTTGAAAAGAGTTTTGCTGACATTGGTAAGCTCAAGTTTGCCGTCAAGAAACTGAATTGTCAATCTTATGCCGGCCAGGGGGTTTCTAACTTCATGGGCCAGTCCTGCCGCAATTTCGCCGACAACCGCCAGGCGTTCTGCATTTTGCATTCGTGCATATTGATCCTTTATCGACATTGCCATGTCATTAAAATCGGTGGAAAGTTCTTTAAATTCATCTTTGAGTTGTTCTTCAATTCTATAGTTCAGGTTGCCGTTCTTCAGGCTGCTTGTTGCCTTGGTAAGGGCAGACAAAGAGGCCGTGAAGTCTCTGAAGAAAAAGAGAGTGATGCCCAGAACTATGAGTGGGCCAAGGGTCAGGAGAAGGGCGAGCAGCATCTTCGTGTTGACAATTTCTCTGCGGGCCAGTTTGAGTTTTTTGGTGAATCTTCCTGATGCGAAGGCTATCATGTCCGTCATCTCAGCGACAATTTCGGTTCCCTGCGAGTGGGCAATCTGGCGTTCCTGATTCAATCTTTCCTCATTGGACCGTATGGTGTACACCCTGCTCAGATTTTTTTTGTAGCGGGCCACTTTTTTTGCAAAAATTTCCAGGCGTTCCTGGACGTCTGGTTCGTGGTGGCATTCGAAGCATGTGGAGATTGTGGAATCCATTTCTTCCACATGTTCAATAAAATTATCTAGATTTGTGGAAAAAGGCGAGCCCTTGAGAAGAAGGTCAGCCTGGACGACTTTGAGGTTGTGCAGCGCTTTTTCCCGCAGCATACCTATGTGCTGCAGGGTGATAATGTCCTCAAGCTGTGCATTCCCCTTTTCCATTGACCGGTAAATGGAAATACCTCCGGCAATAAAGCCGATGGTGAGAATAAGAAGCGATATGAAAATTTTCTTTTTCATTAGTTGTTAAGATAGTCGTAGGCAGCAAGATCAAGGCCGATATGGTCGGCATAATCAAAAACAGGACGGTAATCCTGCATTTTGGTTTCAATGAATCGGGATGCTCCGAATTTTTTTAAAATATCTCTGCCCTTGATGTCCATATCCATATCCAGAAGGGCTTCTTTCAATCTGACGATCAAGTTGTTGTTCAGGTCTTTGCTGACAAGCAGACTGTTGGCCGGTACTTCCGGGGAGAGGGCCAGTATCCGGAGTTCTTTCTCTATTCTTGGGTTCTCATTCTTCATTCTGTCGAATACCGTGTTTTTGGCGGCGCCGATGTCTGCTTTCTTGTTTAAGACATCACGGATTGCGTCCTCATGGGTACCGGTAAAGTAGGTCTCGTTGAACCACTGTGCGTGGTCGGTAATGCCCTGCTCCTGAAAGTAATGAAGCGGTAGAAGCCAGCCCGCGGTAGTTGCCCTGTCGACAAAGGCAAAGCGCTTTCCTTTCATGTCGGCGCCTGACAATATGCCACTGTCAATCCTGGTAAAAATGAGACCATAATAAGTGGATTTGGCATCCGAGTTTTCCGGTCTTGCCAGAGGTTCAACATTTAACTTTTTGCAGGCCAGGGCACCGGTAAAGCTGCCGAAAAATGCGCCATCCAGTTCTTTGTTCAGAAAGTTGTCAATGATATTGCCATAGCGCGAAAGGATTTTTAGTTCAATGTTAACACCGATTTTGTCCGAGAGATACTGGGCAAGTGGCTCATAGCGTTTTTTCTGGGCAAAGAGGTTCTGTTCAGGGATAAGGCCGATGCGGATTGTTTGTTGATAGGAACGTGGTTTCGGAGATTTTTCTGGTTCCTGTTTTTCGCATCCGAAAAGAAAGAAAACAAAGAGAGAAATACAGATTAGAAAAAACAGTTTGTTGAAATTTGAAAAGAAATCTTTCATCTAAGGGCCTCGTTATGCATAAAAATGGGCATTCTAAAAATTATTTCCATCTTGTTGTTTCGAGCAAAGTGGTTGTCAGGTTTTCGGTGAAGAGGTCAGGTGCAAAAATATTTACCTTTTACTCATCTTATAATGTTAGCCTGAAAAGGACAAAAATGGAAAGAGTTTCAATGAAAAAAGACAATATCGCAAAAAGCTCTGAAGCTGACCATCCGCCAACGAAATATCAACAAGTTACACACGTTCCGGCGGCGGTCGAGAGGGTTTTTACGAGACCGTCAAGATTGAAATCTATACATGGTTTCCATTCTGTTTTCAGTAAGAAAGTACAGGGTGTTTCAGCGTAATTCCTGATTGTAAATCTGCTGGCGCGTGCGGGCCGAAGCTTTGAGTACGCCTACCTGGTCAACATAGTCATATACCTTGGGGATTTTCCCCTGTGCCGGCCGCAATATCCGACCGATAACCTGGGTAAGCCTGCCTTCAAACTTAATCGGAGTGCAGAGAAACAAGCTGCTGAGGCCGGGACAGTCAAATCCCTCACCGATCAGTTGTATGGTCGCTACCAGTACCTTGACCTGCCCATCCTGCACGTTTTTGACAATTTCATTGCGTAGTTCTCCTGCAACACGGCCGGTGAGTAGAACCGGTTCAATGCCTCGCTCGACAAGAAGCCGGCAAAGAGCCTCACAGTGGGCGACCCTGTCGGAAACAACAAGGGCCGTTCCAGTTGTTTCCTCCACCTCTTTTGCAATATCGCCAATAATCTGCAGGTTCCGGTTTGGGTCAGCGGTAAGAGCGCTCATCAGGTCATGATAGTTTCTCCTGTAGCGAAAGGTAAAAGAGGTCTCTTTCAGCATGATAAGAGGTTTTAAAACAGCACCCAGTTCATCGAGCTCCTGGGCAGATACCCTGTGGACGAGATCGCCGATATGCCAATGGATGAGTTCGGTCAGGCCGTCCCGTCGAAAGGGCGTCGCGGTCAGTCCAAGCATGAACCGGCAGTCAAATTCCTTGATGATTTCTGTAAACATTGAGCTTGGCGTACGGTGCGCTTCGTCAACAATGATATGTCCGAAATGGGGGGGAAGTTCTTTGAGATGTTTTCTCACAGTATGAATGAGCCCCACGGTGACCGGAGCAATCTCAAAAGATCCGTCGCCAATCAGTCCGGGCTCGACATCGAGGAAACTGAGGACACGGTCCCGCCACTGGTACAGAAGTTCCTTGGTGTGGATAAGGATAAGGGTCGGTTGGCGGCGCCCGGCCAGTATGGAGAGGGCCATCACTGTTTTGCCGCTGCCGGTGGCCGCCTCAAGTACTCCGAAATCCCGTTGCAGAATGGCAGAGCAGGCTTCTTGCTGATATGGTCGTAATGTCCCTGAAAAGCTAACATCGATGGGATCAAGCTGCCGTCGCCTATCCTTTATGGACAGTTCGAACCCTTTACTTCTGCATATGAGGACGCACTCGTTGGCAAATCCACGGGGAAAGATGATTTTATCCCCTTGAACAGAATAGAAGACAAGTTCTTTTTTGAGTTTTTTGCCAACCCAGCGCCCATACTTTACTGCATCCCTGTATTTTGGATTGACCAGAGTGAGTTTTTTCTTCAATATGGTCAGAAGGTCGGCAGGGACTCCGCGCAGGGTGCAGTGTTTTGTAACGATAAGTTCAAGTGTTGTTGTCATTGCCTTCCAGTCTAGCATGAAAGGCGCAGGAGTCAAGGGGATGGCTCTGCATTATGAATAAACTTTGAGCATGGTAAACTGGTGAAATATTCAGGGAATTTACACAAGATGTCCACCTCAGTGTCTGAAGAGGTCAGGTATGAACTGATTCTTGGTGAAGACAGGCTGCTCGTCAATGACTTGATAGGCCAACGGATTTCAATCCGCTTTGAAGGGGTGATTCATTGTAAAAAGTGCGGCAGAGAAACAAAGAAGTCGTTTCAGCAGGGATTTTGCTATCCCTGTTTTAAGAATGCGCCGCAGGCCTCGGAATGTATCATTAAACCCGAACTGTGCAGAGGACATATGGGTGAGGGCAGGGATGTCGAATGGGAGTCAGCCAATCATGTGCAGCCCCATATTGTTTATCTCGCTGTGGCAAGTTCGGTAAAAGTCGGTGTTACCCGGGCTGAACAGATTCCCGGGCGCTGGATCGACCAGGGAGCCAGCTACGCCATTAAGCTTGCTCAAACACCGAACCGGTATCTGGCAGGGCTTATTGAGGTCGAATTGAAACAGCATTTTACCGATAAAACGAGTTGGGTCAGGATGCTGAAAAATGAAGTCTTACAAGCAGATCTTCAGCAGGAAAAGACAAAAGCACTGTCCCTTCTGCCCGAAGAAATGAGGCAATATCAGTCGGCTGATGATGAAATAACTACGATACGCTATCCTGTTCTTGAGTATCCTGTTAAGGTAAAGAGCATAGGACTTGATAAGGTAAATGCGTTTTCCGGCAAACTGCTGGGAATCAAGGGGCAGTATCTGCTCTTTGACTCAGGTCGTGTTTTCAATGTGCGTAAGCACAGTGGATATCTGGTAGAGTTGCAAGGCTTTGACTGAAATTTCTTTGCTCGCAGAAAGAAAGGTCAGGGCGTAACTATTCAGCTGCACCTCATCTTTGAACGATCAGGCCTGCTCACATAGACGGGCTATAGCCTCGCAGGCCTGCTTGTCCAAATCTAAGGCACATCTGAATAGTTACGGCCTGGAGTTGAGGCCCATTTCGAGCCCTTGCCGAATACATACGTCAGGGGTTTCTATTCTGTCAGGTAGAAGGTAATAGTTGTCACAACTCGGACCCTTTTTTCAATTTTGGCTGTATCGCCGTACTCTTCCCCTGCATCGCGTATGAAAAAGCTCCCCTGCCGGGCACTGCGAATCCCCCCGACCCTGACGCCGGCATTTTCTGCAAATTCATTTGCGGCAATCCGGGCATTCTGGGTGGCTTCCCGTAACATGTCCGGTTTGATATCGTTTAATTTTGTGAAACGGTAAGCGGGTTCCCTGTTTTCGATGTCAATGCCGAGCGCGATAAGCTTGCTGACACTGGTTCGTACCTTGCCGATCAATTCAACTTTATTCGTTTCCACACTTATTTGGCCCACTAATGTGTGCAGTTGATCGACCAGAATTTGTTTGTCATCGCGAAATTCCTGGTAATTGTAGTTCAACACCCCTACCTGTATTTCTCCGTCATCAAATCCATTATCTTTTAACAGGGCAACAATGGTTTTCTGATTCTGCTCAGCAGTTTCATACAGGCCAGGAATTTCCTCCCTGCTTGCTCCGGTTACCCTGTAGACTATTTCCCAATTGGCATGATCCGCCATTACCAGCCGTTCGGCCAGTCCTTTTGCTTCTGCCGTATTGAGGGCAACTTTGGCGTTATACATGGTTTGGCCGACAAAGTAACCGCCAAGGGCCAAGCCCGCTGCCAGGAAAAAACCAAGAAAGAAAAGGCCTGCTGAAGTGTCTTTGTTCATATTATTCCCCGGTGTCTTGAAGTTTTTGTTGTTGTTTGAGTCTGTTGGCTGCCATTATGAACTGCTGTTCTCCAGGAGTTCCCCTGAGTTGTAGTCAAGCAGGACTGCGGGTCTCAATGCCCCGTTTTTCCCTTGTACATTGCAATTTATATAGCTTGTGGGGCCAATCTTAACCATTCCGTGATGGCTGTGAATATGGCCGAAAATATGATACCTGGGCTTGAGGGCAGCCACAGCGGCTGTGAGGTCCGAGCAACCATGAGAGACGGGACCGTCCTGGTCGAGAATGCCTGCCGGAGGAGTGTGCGTTACTAAAATATCGACGCCAGGCGGGATCATATCCCACTTTTCTTTTAGCGCTTTTCCCCTTGGCAGTGCAAAAGCATCACAGGCACGGTCATTAAATAACGGCTGCCAGGGTGCTCCATAGATAGTTATGCCGGAAATGACAACAAAGTCATCCAGAAGATACAGAGCTTCCGAGAAAAGAGCCTTTGCTTTTTCCGTATCACGCGCAAGCCTGTGGTCGTGGTTGCCGCCAACCACTATCTTATACGTATGGGGAAGACGTCCGAGAAACCTGTTGAAATCAGAAACATCCCGCGCGGTTCTGCAATGGGTCATGTCACCGGCAAAAATTAAAATATCTGCATCCGGGATTTTGATTCGCCCATGTGATGCATGGGTATCGCTGAAGAGTGCTATTTTCATTGTGTGGGAATCCGTTCACCTTGTATTTTGCTTCAATTAAAGAAAGCAATATTTTCTGTACTTGGGCAAAACCGATAATTCCTTAGGGGAAACTCTCATTCCTGTACGAGGGCCTGATAAATAGATCCGACTGCGCAGAATTGTCCGTAGATGGTATTGGCGTCCTCAATCAATTCTGCACACATCAGCTGGTATTTTCTTAATTCTTCGGGATCAATGCCTTCTTTGCCGGCTGGCTCCGGATTTTGCAAGTGGCCGCACTCTCCCTGGTTACCAGTGTTTGAAAAGGGGTTACAGACCGTGTTTCTCTTTCGGCAGGCAGCCTCCATGGCTTTTGGGACGTTTTCAAAATCATAGTATTGATATTTGTCGGCCATCTCTTTTAAGAAAGCAAGAGAGCCTTGATATTCCTCTGTGCTGACACTGAAATCAGAAGGGATCTCTGCATTGGCGACCGGCAGAAATCCTTCCGGGCCTCCTTCCTCAACAACATGTTGAAAGAGCTGGTTGAGGTCTGTGCTTTCCTTTTCATCATCCTTCTTTTTGATGAAGAGAGTGCTGCCCTTTTTTTTCAAGTCAGTTGGCAGGCCGAATGAAGCGAGACCGAGGAGTGCCTCTTCCATTCCCACCCGGAGGTTGTTCATGGCAACGATCATTTCAGTCGGCATCATGTTGAAACGATATTGCTCCGCTGCGGAATATTCTTCCGAATCTAAAAGTGACTTGTTAAAATCGATAATCTGGGAGCAGGCAAGCACGGAACGCTCAAAAAGCAGTTTTACTCTCAACAGCCATCCGTTTGTGTCACTCGTCGGGCAGGCTTCAGGCTCATTTTTCTGAGGGGTGGTCATAATGATTTTGATCTCTTTTCGAATTTATTATCACAGATTGCAAAACAAGAACGGCAAAGTATCACAAAATATTCGCGAATGCCACTCTCCTGCTCATCGGTTCATCTTGCTGTTCATGCGGCCATACTGCGGTGTTGTCGGCTTTTCAGTTGGCGGTTGGAGTTCCGCTGTCCTTTATGCCTCTGAAAAAAAGCATGAGCCGCGCCAGGATACGAATAATGTGCAGTTTGAAATGCGGCTCCGGCTCAATTTGAGCATTTGGTCAATGTCCGTGTTTTCGAACACCGTCTTCTTTTTTATTCTGGGACAGGGGAATTACCTTGCAGCAGGTTGTTCAACGTTATTATTCGTAATGAAAACGGAGGCATTCTACACGCCCTGATTTGTCAAAGGTAATACCCTCTTGTTCAAGCAAAGCCCGCTTCATTTCAAGCCCACCCTGATAGCCGCCGAGAAGACGATCTGAACGTATGGCACGGTGACATGGTACTATGAGAGGGAAAGGGTTGTTGGCAAGGGCATTGCCTACGGAGCGAGCCCCGTTGGGTTTGCCCAAATAAGCGGCAATGAGTTTGTAGGTGCTGATGCTGCCTCTTGGGATTGCGTGCTCAGCGCGAAGAACCGACTCTTGAAATGCGCTGCATACGTTTAAGTCAGCAACATCCAATGAAAAAGCAATGTCTTCTCCGTCAAGCAGCGCTTTGATCGAGGTGGAGACAGCATCGATTTCCATACACGAGTCCATTTGGCAACCTGGATAGAGTCTGTCTACCTGATCTCCTGCAGAAAGGCCGGATTTTGAAAGGAGAACCCGGACGATCTTGGCAGAGTCATTAATATCCGACCAAACGATCCCCACAGATCCGAAAGGAGTTGGCTGAATAATCTTTTTATTCATATGGCGAAATCGTAAAGTAAGCAGAGCAGCTCGGAGTGGATTGAAACCACGGTATACTCGGTAAAGAGTAACAGCCAAAAGCGACCCTCCGTTGTTCCGTATTTAATGCCTTGTTCTCGGCGATTTTTGCCGTTTGGTTTGCATAGTGCTCTTTTTGATGCCAGAAAACGACGAAATAGGCAGAAAACAAGCGGGTTTTGTGGATAAAATGCCCTTAGGTCAGCTGTAGGTCGTGCTCCAACCCTGCCGCCACATGAAATCCGGTTAAAAATTCTCGAAATCATCTTCATCAAGAGGGCGGACATGGCGGCCCGCGCCACGAATCCCGTTAATGGCATGGTTGGGTCCTGAATCTTTTTTCTCCGGTTCTCCGGCCATCTCATTTTGGGGGACATTACGGTGAAAAGATTTCTTGTTGCCGGATATCTGTATTTTTGTGGCCACGCCGGTGAGAGTTTCCAGATCTGCGATCATCCGATTCAGCTCTTCTGCCTGTGCACTCATTTCTTCCGCAGATGCTGCACATTCTTCCGCGCCGGCGGCGTTATTCTGGGAAGTTGTGTTCATTTGATTGACGGCATCGTTGATCTGGGATATTCCCTGCGCCTGCTCCCCGGATGCCGATGATATTTCCGAGAAAAGAGCGGTAACCTTCTCCGTGCTCACAGAGATCTCCTCAAAAGACTTGCCTGTAGTTTCCACCAGGCCTTCTCCTTCCTTTATCAGCTTTGTCGTGTCCTCGATGAGCAGGGAGGTGTCTTTCGCGGCGTCGGCTGCCCGCATGGCCAGATTTCGCACTTCATCGGCCACCACGGCAAATCCGGCACCGGCTTCACCGGCTCGTGCCGCTTCCACGGCTGCGTTCAAGGCCAACAAATTGGTCTGGAAGGCAATTTCATCAATGGTCGTGATGATTTTATAGGTGTCTTCACTGGCTTTGGAAGTTGCTTTCATGGATTTTGTAAGACTGTCCATCGATGTGCCGGCGTCCACGATCACCCGGTTGACTTCCTGCATCAGGATATCCGCCTGCCCGGCATTTTCCGAGTTCCGTTTGGTCATGGAAGACATCTCTTCAAGGGAGGAGGATGTTTCCTCGACGGATGCTGCCTGATGCAGGGCTCCTTCAGAAAGATGCTGGCTGGCGGAAGCCACCTGCCCGGAGGCGGCGGAAATTTGTTCGGAAGCATCGGATAGCCCGGAAATGGAACGTTTCAGGTGGTTTGAAATGGATCTGGAAATAAGGATGCTCGCGCCGATTCCTGCAATTATGGCTATCAGGAGAAGAATCAGGATATTAGAGAAATAGCCTTTCATCCTGGCAAAAAAATTATTGGTCTGTTGGTTCATGAGTGCATCGATATCTCCCATGGCCTTTTTCAGGCTTGCGAGCACCTCCGACTGAAGCATATGTGTCTGTTCGGTATTTTTTACGAAATCGTTTGCCAATGCTTTCACTTCGAGATTAGCCTGCAGGGCGGCTTCGGCCATTCCCTGAAACGGTGTTCCTTTCAGCGATTCGATATCCTTTTTAGTGTTACTTACAAGTGTTTGAATAAATGCAAAAAACGTATCTTTCGACTCCAGGTTTGTCGCTAGTTTTGAAAAAAGAATCCGGATTTCGTAGTTGGAAATGGTATTGATGCTGGCACCGATAATGACCATTCGTTCAAGTGTGGTCACTTCATTTCGCTTTTTCTCATCCGCCAGATTTTGAGCCACTTCTTTGATATAACCGTTGGATTGGGACATGGAAAGCTCGGTAAGCTCATGGATGCGGGTTTCAATTTTTGTGTTTTCCGTTCTCAGTGATTCGATTTTTTTCAGGTTTTCCCCGGCATGGCTGATCACGGATTTCAATTCTGCTGTGACCAGTTGATTAGAGACGGATTCATACTGTTTTCGGGTCTCATCGTATCCCGCTGCCTTGGCCAGATAGTCTTTTGTCTGCAGCAGTGTATTTCGAAACGACGTTAACATCTGATTGTTGTCGTTTTGATCCCTGGAAAGATTTTTCATCAACTCTCCGGAATTGAAAAAGAAAAAGACAACAATTCCCAACAGTGCGATGTAAAGTAAATTGGGCACCAGAAGCCGTTGATTGATCTTCATCTTTTTGAGTCTGTCAAACATGTTTCAGTCCCCACGATAGAAAGGTTTTGGTTTCAAAATGAAAATATGAAAGGATATGCTCGTCGAACCGTTTCGTCATTCATATGATCATTCACGCGGCAATCCTGTGGTCATTCAGTATTTTTTTTTCGTGCCATTTGCTTGGCATTTGATAAACCAACATCAAGAGTTAATTTGCCCGTCGATCTGTTTGGCGATTATTTTTGAATGTTGTAAATGCTTGACTCGTTTAAGGGATTCGCACGTGCTCGCGGGTCGGCGTTGAACGCATTGTGTACACCGGCATGGGCGTTATCTTGTGGGGGTGTACGTTCCCTCTATGTATACTCTGTTCCTATTAAAAAAAGACTATCGAAAATAATAGCTAATGGCAAGGGCGATTTCGCGGGGGATCGTTTGAAGGAAGCCGGAGTCAGCAGGGGATAGAGTGTGCGCCAGGCAGCGCATTAATCAGTAGGGTGGAAAGGGGGATGTTCATATCGGTTATTTTTACCAGCGCCGGAGTGGCACCGGCCTCATGTGAAATTCCATGGTTTGCACCTTTAAAAGATGCATTGTGCGAAACTAAACGGTCAGCTTTTCAGATTTTAAAGTATATGCTATGACGATACCCACCCCAAAACCGATGGCAAGGTTTGATGCCAGAGTGATACCCAGCATGATGAAAATCACAAACAACTCCTTTCGCTTTTTCATGTCAAGTATAGTCAGGGCGAGCTGGCTGCCGGCGAAAATTAAGAGTACTCCCAGCACCGCAAAAGGGATGAGGTTTACAATCGCAAGGCTATGGATTCCCAGAAAGATGGCCGATACGATAAAGATCAAGCCAATCATGAGATTGGATCCGGCGGTGCGAGCACCGAAACGATAATGAGCCGCCAATCCTCCTGCCCCGTGGCATAAAGGCATGCCTCCCATGAGAAAGCTCAAGAAATTGGCGAAGCTCATGCTGAAACACATTGCCTTGTACGTTACTTTTTTGGAGTCCTCATCAAAATATTGCTTTGACAGATCAGCGTTGGCAATAACGGCATTTCCTATTGTCATGGGCAATTGCGGAAGGACAAGAACCATGAGAGCAAAGGAGAAATCCGCACTCGTCGGAAAACCAAACGGCAGAATTTGAGGTAGATAGATACCAAAGCTGAGACTGTTAAACCCATCATGGGTGCCCCAGATCAATCCAAAGAGTAAGCCGCAGAGGACAACCAGGAGCCCTGCCGGGAATTTTTTGTTATCCAGGAGCAGGAGGGTAATTACGCCGCCAACGGACCCGATGATGATGCCTATTGGAATTGGTCCAACACTCTGGATGGACAAGTACGGTTCAGCCGTCCCTTGAAGGAGTTGATATTTTGAGGTGCCCATCACAAATTTGACGCCTTGGGTCATCAACAGGGTTCCTGTGGCCATCTGAACCCCTCTGACTACTGATTTTGGTATATATTCCCCCAGGAGCGTGATTGTTCCTGTCCCTCCGATAATCAAAAGAAACAGGGCGACCAAGAGTCCTGAAGCCGCGATCTGAGAGGCGCTCAATGCCATGGCAATGGCATAGGAGCCAATGACCTTCATGGGCTGGACTGGAACCGTTATTCCATAATACATCCCGGATAGAATATAAAAGAGACCTATAGAAAAAAACAGGCCGGATGGGCTGAGGCCATTGATCATAATTAATCCTATGGACAGGGGGAGGAGTGTCCCCAAGTCACCGAATGCCCCTGCCAATTCCAGGCGATCAAATTTATATCGGCTTCCCATCTTTTTTCCTGTCACTATAGGTTTTTTTGATAAACAGTCAGGAGTTGCATTTCGAACGGCCCCGTTGCCAGACCTGCTAACCGGGTGGTAACTCCGGGCCGCTGTTTTACTTTGTCTGGAAATGTTTGTCAGCCTGTAATCATATCAATATCCTTGTTTCTATTCAAACCAATTACATCGTCGCCCCCGGTAACGTCAAAGTAAGCCGGGAAATATTGATTAACCAACCGCTTCACATTGGTTAACCACCCGCTTCACTCAAGGCATTTATGCCCCTCAGGGTGCAAAGGCATAACGTTCTGTTTTTATGCGAAAAATTATTAATCAGTATTTATAAAAACTTTGTGTCTCTGTGTCTTTGTGTTTCTGTTGTAATGTCGATTTATTAGGCCGTTGCAATTAACTTTGACATGGTCGTGCATCGCTGCAATGGCGAAGTGCGATGGATATATTATAAACTGGGATGACTCCGTAGTGAATTGGTCCGCGTCTTGAAAAATAATAACTTTAATCGAACCAGGCCATTAAATCGCACATTTCAAGGCGACCCATATTTTTAAGGTCAATGGAGTTGATTCTGTGTAAAGAGCAAAACAAAGTTCTCGAAAATTTCTTTGTGGAAAAAGCCCAACATCTCTTCCTTCATTATGGAGAGAGCTTTAAATGGTGACAGTGAACGTTTATAAGAACGCTCTGCGGTGAGCGCATCGAATACGTCGGCAATAGAACAGATCCGAGCATAATCATGTATGTCGTTTCCCTTTAACCTTCTGGGATATCCGTGGCCGTCTTCACGCTCATGGTGTTGCATACAAATTACTCGACATTCTTTCGAAAGATTATTTGTTTCTTCAAGGATCTTAAAACTCTGAAACGGATGTATCCGCATGTGTTTCATTTCCGTTTCCGTCAACCTGGCCGGTTTATTTAAAATTTCAGGCGCCACCCGTATTTTTCCTAAATCATGCAGAAAAAAGCCTGCGCCAAGCTCATGCAGGTTGTGGTCTCTTGTGTTGTGGTATAAGCGTTTGGCCAGGTAAATAGATAAAATGCCCACATTTACCGAATGAGTATACGTGTAGAAATCATGGGATGTGATACGGAGTAAATTTTGACTGGTCTCTTCATCATGAAGGATCAAATCAGTAACTTCGGCAATTGCTCCTTTGCATTCATTGATGACCGCGGTTGTAGGATTTTTAAACACATTATCAAGAATCGTGATCGATTGCTTATAGACAGCTATTGCCTTTTTCTGAGGAGATAGAGAGTCATTGTGGATAACTTCTCGTAACTCTTTGGTCATCATCTTTTCTGGGTTCCAGTCCTCAGGGGGAGATCGAAAGGAATTTTCTTTCCGCTCATCCGTTTTAGTTGTTTTTTGAGGATGGGTAATTGACTGAAAATCTTGTGAAGCCTGAGATTTTGTAGAATCTACCTGGACCGTCTCAATACTGCTCTCAAGAATTGCCTCAAGGTGTTTTTCGGATGTGATCAAAAATTTGCTGCGTAAAAATGGATGATGCTTCCATTTTGCAGGCATGATTACATACATGCCTACCTTGAGTTCTTGTTTGTGGAGAGAGTAAATCATAATTTAGATGTTTTTAATTTTACATTTTAGGGCTTTTTTTGCCCAGAATGGGATTAAAGCTCAAATCTAATCATGCGTTTTTCCCCGGGAGCAGTTTTCTGCCGATCACCATATAAAAAAGTGTTGCGGCGAGAATGATATAGCCGAACAAATTCACGTTTTTTGTTTTGAGAACAAAGGCGATTAGGACGATTATCATTGCCGATGCCAGGAAAAATAACGGTTTTGGCACCTGTTTCAAAATCAACCTGCCGAAATGAGCAAAATGTATTCGGCTGACCATAAAAAATACGGTCAACAGTGAAATCGCATAAAGAAACGGGGGAGAAAATACCAGGGCGGTACCGAGTACGACAAGAGCTCCCGCCGGACTCGGCAGCCCGTTGAATACACCTTTGGGTAGATCAGTTCTCTTTTTATCAACTATTACAAAACGAACAAGCCGATACGCCACCCCCCCGACAAACACCAATGCGAAGAACCAGGCTATCGAAGAACCAATTCGTATCATAACATAGGCGGGAGCAAGACCAAAGCTGATAAAATCCGCTATATCATCGAGGTATGGACCATATTTTGTCCCACCGTGTTTCTCCGCCATCCTTCCATCGAAAAGATCAAAGAGCTGTCCTGCGATTATTACGATTATTGCCCTGGCCAAATAACCGTTATAGGTCAGAATCAGGCTTGACACACCACAGATGAAATTGAGTGTTGAAAGTATGTCTGCATAAAGCCTGGTGGGCACAAACTTGAAAACCACAGAAGCGGTTGCCAGTATAATACAGGCAAGAAGAATTTCATCGCCGATGTCTATGACACCTGGATTTTCTTCAAGCAGAGAACAGAATATAACAAGAGCGAAACAGATGATGGCCTTGATTTTACCGAAATTATTGGCAGCTCCGGATATTTTGAAAAAAGAAAGAATTTTTCTGGCAAAAAACTGCCCGAAAAGTTCCACGACGACAAGAATCCATATAAGATGCACATCGAGTATGCCGATATAGGCAAAACCCAGCAGAGGAGGAAGGTAGGTTAACTTGTCGCACATCGGATCAAGCCATTCACCGAATCTGGAAACAAGATTACAGTTCCTGGCTACAACACCGTCAACACCATCAAGTATTGCAGCAAATGTGAAGATAAATATGGCAACAGCTTGAAACCTGGTAAAAAAATAGAAAAAAAAGGCACCAATCGCCATCACCGTGCGCCAGTAACATATTGAATTTGGATGGAGCAGCCACTGATGCGAAAATATAAATTCATGCATCGACTTCCTCCGAATCATCCGGGAAAACCAATAGTAGAACGCGGAGCCAAAGACAGCCGAGAAACAAATTATCAATACTCTTTCCATATTAATCATGGGTGGTTTGAATTATTTCAACAATAAATCCACTCTACAATTTTTTTGACTAGAATACGACTAGGAAATACGAGGAGGGCCGGGCCGAATTAACTATCTGATTATTCAGGAAATATGTTCCAGAATAAGCCATTTTCAGTCCTTTGTGAATCTTTATCCCTATTGCCCGGAATCCAAGTTCTTCTTTGATTCTCTCAACATACTTTTTGCCGCCAACAGCTACGCTCTCGCTCCATGCAGGTTCTCGGCGAGTCTCAACCTTTAATGCTTCTTCGACCCAACCTGAGTACACAACGCAAAACGCTTCTTCATCGAAGGACACCAAATCTTTGAGTCGATTTCTTGCGATGAGCCGGTATCTGGTGGGGGATTATGAATTTCATTATACCCTCCGGATGATGCACTACTCCAGCCCGCACCATGTTCAGATCTATATAGACAAGACATCGCGCAAGATGATTATCTGTATCCACTGCTGTGGCATGATATCTGTCTTCCCAAAATGCACCTTTGCGTTGGATGCGACGATTGTACTCTTGGGCAGTCATTTCGGCAACCAGTTGCATTGACTTGAAAATGGATTCTCGATCTTCACCTCCAAATAAAAAAAGATGGATATGGTTGGAAGTAATCGTAAAATTCAGCAATTCAAGGTCGTATCTTTTTTTCGCCTCCAAAAGTCACCGGATCAAAACCTGCCGATCACGGGCAAACCGGAGTAGAAATTTTTTCTGATGGCAACGATGGGTGATGTGCCACAATTGACCTGGAATGAAATATCGATTCGCTCTTGGCATAATGTTCGCCTTTGAAAACTCTTTTTTTGTCCAAAAAAAGCTCCGCTAAACTCAAAAAACATAGAAAATTTAAGATTTATCCTTATAAAATCGATATGTTAATTCGGTCCAACCTCTTCCATGAGATCTTGTGGGTCTCTGGCCATGCCCTTTGCAAAAACGATACTCTACATTGCTTCTAACCTGACATTTATATTCTGTCAAATGCTAAATCCTTCTTTATGCTGGCGAAGTAAAATAGGTGCTCTGTATTTCTTAACATGTCTGAAAAACAGCAAAAATGATGATAAAATTATGAATTTGTTTTGCCTCTGCTGCTTTTTTGCGGTTAAATTGTTTTTTGACGGTCTCGTAAAAACACCCTCGACCGCCGCCGGAAGTCGTGTAACTTGTTGATATTGCGTTGGCGGATGGTCAGCTCCAGGATTTTTTGCGACTATGTCTTTTTTTGATGCTGGAAAAATTTGAACATTTTCGGAGGGAATATGGCTGACAGCGACAAAAAGAAGTCGCATGAATCTTCAATGAAGGAGCTTTTACGGGCAATCCCCAAAGTGGATGAATTTCTGGGATGGGTTGACCATATCCAGGCTCCGGTCCGTTTTGTCAAGGGTTGCGTGCGGGAAGTGATTAATGCTGAGCGGGAATTTATCCTGGGCGGTAAGTTGAAGGATCTTGCGGATCTTGGCAGGGAAACGCTTGTTGCAAAGTTTGAGAAACGACTGCAGGCTAAATTGACACCGAGTTTTCGAACGGTGATAAACGCTACAGGCGTTATCGTTCATACAAATATGGGCCGTTCCCTTTTGCCGGTTGAGGCCATGGATAATCTGGTGAAGGTCGGCAGCCACTATTCAAACCTTGAGTTTGATCTGTCCACAGGCAAGCGGGGAAGCCGCTACAGTCTTGTTGAGGAGCTGCTCTGTGAAATCACCGGGGCAGAGGCAGGGCTTGTGGTCAACAATAATGCTGCCGCCGTTCTGCTTGTGCTCGATACCCTGGCCAAGGGTCGGGAGGTTGTTGTTTCCAGGGGGCAGCTTGTTGAAATCGGCGGTTCATTCCGTATCCCTGCCGTGATGGAAAAAAGCGGTGCTTTTCTGCGGGAGGTGGGCGCCACAAACAGGACCCATGTCAAGGATTACGAAGAGGCAATCAATGAGCAAACAGCCCTGCTGCTCAAGGTGCACATGAGTAATTACCGGATTATCGGGTTTACCTCGGAGGTGAGCCTGCCTGATCTTGTTGCCCTGGGCAAAAAACATGCTTTGCCGGTTGTGGAGGATCTGGGCAGCGGCAGTTTTATCGATCTCAGCCGATTTGGGCTGGAAAAAGAACCCACAGTGGGTGAAACCATAAAGGCTGGTGTTGATGTGGTGACTTTCAGCGGGGATAAATTGCTGGGCGGACCCCAGGCGGGTCTTATTCTCGGCAAAAAAGAAATCATTGGACGCATTAAGAAAAATCCCCTGAACCGGGCGCTCAGGATTGATAAATTCACCCTGGCCGGTCTTGAGTCTATTCTGCGCCTCTATGTTGATGAGGAGCTCGCTGAAAAACATATCCCCACCCTTGCCATGATGGCCATGTCTCCTGAGATGGTCAATAAAAGGGCGCTCAAGCTGGTCAGAAGAGTGAAAAAAGCCCTTGGCGACAAATGCGATGTGGCAACAGTGGACACCATGTCCCGGGTTGGGGGCGGTGCCATGCCTGAGCAGGATCTGCCAAGCAGAGCGGTTGCCCTGCGTCCCCGTATGATGAGATTAAATGAACTTGAAAAACGATTGCGCGACAATTCTCTGCCGGTCATCGGTCGCATCGAGGACGAGGCGCTTCTCCTTGATATGCGCACCGTTGCAGAAGATGAAGTTGTTCAGCTTTCCCAGGCGCTGCTCACTGTTTTTGAGGTGGAAGACGTATGACATTTCCGTTTGATTGGAGTGAGCAGGGGTTGCAGGAGGTTGACTTTGACCTTTTTATTTCCGAATTTGCCGAAACCGTAAGGCTTTTTCTGCCCTGCCTGGATGTCCATTTTGCCGGTCCCAGTTCGGGCGGCGATTTGCCGTCCCTGTGGAAGGCCGGGGTTGAAATGGTGCGCAGCGAGCAGAAACCTGTTGTCGATGCCGGCAAGGAGGAGCATCTCTATCTGCCGCTCTGGGCGGCTGATGCCTTGGTCGGGGTTGCTGTTATCCACAGTGCGGCCGGGACCTATGAAAATTGTTCTTCTGTCTGGCTTTTGGAAAAAAGCAGAGTGATTTCGGTTGAAATGAAGCGAATTAAACAGTATGCCGTGGATGCAGTCACGGGGCTGCCCAGCGGCATGGTGTTGAATAGCCGCCTGCAGCGTTTTCTCGACTTTGGCCAAAGCAATGGCAATGAGTTCTTTTCCCTTGCCCTGCTTGAGATTTATCCAAGAGCAAGGGACGGAGAGCAGGCTCTCGGGGCAATCGGCAGGAGTGCGGCATTTCTGGATTCCCTTATCGGTCATCTTTTTACCCCATGTCACCTTGGCAACGGCATTTTCGGGCTTCTCTGGGAAGGTGTTGATGAGGAGCAGGCCCTGAAAATGGCCGACATGCTCCTGCGTTGGCTGAAGCGTGAGGGGGTTTTCAAGAGTCAGATCGGCATACGTTCATTTTGCCGGACTGAAGAAGACATCACCTGCGCCGGCCTTTTTGATCAGGCCTGGGAGGCCTTGGGTATTGCCAGAAAACGTGGGCCGTTTGCCCTTTGTTCGTATCTTGCGGTGAGCAACCCCGAGGCCCATCCCCTTTGTCCGCCGCCAGGCAGTGTTCTGAGGCGACTGGCAAAGTTGTGGAAGAGTGCAGACAATTTTGCCCTTGTCCTCCTTCATTCCGATCATAGTGAAAATGATGGGGGCGTCTCCTGGTCGGATCTTGTGGAGGATCATCTGGTTGTAATAGATGATCAGGAAGCCTTTGTTTTTCTGGCTCATGCTGATCGCAGTCAGGTTGAGGAGTGGTGCCGGTCTTTTCTGTCCAGAGTGGCCGGTGAAAAGAGCAGTTTTTCTATCGGCGCGGCGTTTTTTCCCGAGCATTCCTTTAAGAAGTCGGAGATTCCGGCAAATTGCCGAAAAGCCTTGCTGCATACCGGTTTTTTCGGGCCGGGAAGTATGACGTTTTTTGATGCGGTCAGTTTGAACATCAGCGGTGATATTTTTTATAATGAGGGTGATCTGGCCCGGGCAGTTCAGGAATATCGACTGGGGCTTCAGCTTGACGGGAAAAATATCAACCTGCTCAACAGTCTGGGGGTTACCTTTGCCCAGATGAACCAGTATAAAAAGGCGATTCCTCTTTTTGAGGAAGCATTGGTTTTAGATGCAAACAACTTTATGGCCCTTTTTAACCTTGGTTTTGCCTGGCTGGCAAGCGGGGAAGAGGCAAAGGCCCTGGGTAATTTCGAAAAGGCTCTCAAGGCGCAGGCGGAGAATTTTGATCTTCTCCTGCAGCTCGGCAAGCTCTACTGCAAGGCAGGACGGTATCAGGATGCTGTCGATGTTCTGGGCAGGGGGGAGCAGGTCGGGCCTGTCGGAGTGCGGGATATCAGCCACGGTGCGGTTTATCGATATCTTGGAGAGGCCCACAGGGGGCTGGGCGAAAACGGCAAGGCCATGAGCTGTCTGCAGCGGGCGGTTCGACACAATCCCCGCGATGCCGAATCCTTAAGTCTTTTAGGGGAACTCTACTGCCGGGAGGGGCAGGGGAGTGAGGTCGCCCTGTCGCTCTGCAGGCAAGCCGTAGAGCTTGAAGCCCTCAATTGGCGGCACTGGTTTCGTTTTGCATTTGTCAATCTGGAGCTGGGCGATTATGATGCAGCCCGGGAGGCCGTTCGGCAGGGTTTGGCGCTTGACAGTAAAAACAACGATTTTCTTTTCCTGCTTGGGGCAATTTACCAGGCCCGGGGAAAGAATCGTCTTGCCGGTAACATGTTTAAAAAGTTAAAGAAAAATGATTCCTTTCATGCTGAAGCGATGAGGCGTCTGGCTGAGCTGAAGGATTAAGTTGATTTATGAGGGACGAGGGACCTGCTTGACAGGGGTTCTTGTCTCTGGAAAGAGAAAAAGGGGTTGAGATGGGTTTTAATTCTGGTCCGGTTGATGAAAAACAGCAGTATTGGTTGGATACTTTTAAGGTTGGAGATTCGTGGCGTTTGTTTCGGATTATGTCGGAGTTTGTTGACGGGTTTGATTCTCTTGCTGCCGTTAACAGGCCGGTTGTCTCTATCTTCGGATCGGCTCGGACCAAAGAGGATAATCCCTTTTACAAACTGGCGGTCGAGGTGAGCCGGCGACTTGCCGAGGCTGGTTACGCCGTTATGACCGGAGGCGGGCCTGGAATCATGGAGGCCGGCAACCGTGGCGCCGCCGAGGTTGGGGCTCCTTCAATCGGGCTCAACATTACTTTGCCTTTTGAGCAGGAAGGCAATAAGTATGCAAATCTTCCCCTGCATTTTAAATATTTTTTTGTTCGGAAGGTCATGCTCGTCAAATACGCAATGGCCTTTGTCGCCATGCCCGGCGGATTCGGCACCCTTGATGAGCTTTTTGAAGCTGTTACACTGATCCAGACGAGACGCATCAAACCCTTCCCCATTGTCCTGGTGGGCAGCGATTACTGGGGAGGTATGATTGACTGGATTCGCAAGAGCATGGTTGCCGCCGGTAATATCAATGAGGAGGATCTTGATATATTTCAGATCATGGACAGTGCGGATGAAATTGTTCAGTATTTGAAGAGAACTGTCATTATCTGATGTGGCGGTTTTCTCCTCTCCCCCACTTTGTACCCACCTGCCTGAGAAATAATTTTTCTTCTATTTTTTGAATTTTATGCCGACTTTTGCTATATGTTGTGCTTTTGGTTTTGTGGCACTCAATATATTGTTATTTTGTTCCTGTCCCTGTTTTTTTATGCTGTAACTCCGAAATATTTTTCCTTGACACTATCCTTCATTGCTTCGTATAAATGCTTAATATGGTGTAAAGTGGGCTTAAAAGGTGTAAAGGGGTCGTCGAGGGATGGGTGACACATATAAAAAAAATCAGCCAAGTCGTTTCAGGGGCAGGTCCGAGCATGCTCTGGACGGCAAAGGAAGGCTCAATGTGCCGTCACGGTTCCGCGATGTCCTGCTGCGTGAATATGACGACAGGCTGATTATCACTCCTCCCTGGCCAAACTGTCTGCGCATATATCCTCTGCCTGAATGGGAGAAGCAGGAGTCGTCACTTCTGGGAATGGAGCAGAAGACACCGAAGGTTCAGAGGATGATCCGTTATCTTGTCGGCGGATCCGTTGAATGCCAGGTGGATAAAAATGGTCGAATTCTTCTTCCTGTCCAGCTTCGCAATCAACTGGATTTGAAAAAAGAAGTGGTCATGAACGGTATGCTCACCTTTTTTGAAATCTGGAGCAAGGAAGCCTGGGAGAAGGAAAGCATTGTCACTGAAGAGGATTTCAAGGATTTTGAGACGACTTTCAATGATTTAGGTCTTTACTAGGTGGTCGCTGTGAAACCGGTTCATCTCCCGGTTCTGTTGCAAGAAGTTATTCAGTTTCTTGCTCCTCAGGATGGCGGGCTTTACGTGGATGGGAATTTGGGACTCGGCGGACACAGTGGGGCCATACTGGAGGCAAGCAGTCCGGGCGGCAAGGTTATTGGTTTTGACTGGGATGAAGAGGCAATAGGTCAGGCCAGACATAACCTGGAGAAATATAAAGGCCGCATCGAGTTTGTCAGGCGAAATTTTGCCGAGATCAATGAAGTGCTGGATGAAATGGGGGTTTCTGGTGTTGACGGTATGCTTCTTGATCTCGGTCTTTCTTCTCTGCAGCTTGATACCAGTGGCCGCGGATTTTCTTTTCAGGGAGCTGAGCCCCTTGACATGCGCATGGATATCAGGGGTCACGAAACTGCGGCAGAGCTTCTGAATAGGGCAAGTCAAGAGGATTTAGCCGATATTTTCTACTATTACGGCGAGGAGCGGCAGGCCAGGCGTATTGCCTCCCGTCTTGTTGCTGCCAGGAAACAGACGCCTTTTGTGACAACGGATCAGTTGGTAAAAGTGGTGGAGGAGGCAGTGCCCCGTCGCTTCAGGCCCAAAAAGATCCATGTCGCCACAAAAGTTTTTCAGGCGCTCCGCATCGCCGTTAATCGTGAACTTGAGAATTTGGAAACCGTTCTTGCCTGCGCTGCTGATATCGTCAAGCCGGGTGGGCGTATATGTATCATTTCCTTCCACTCCTTGGAGGACCGTCTCGTGAAACGGGCTTTTCGTGATAATCAATTCCTTGACGTTCTAACCACAAAGCCGGTACAGGCGGCCAGTAGAGAGCTGCAAATCAATCCACGCGCAAGAAGTGCAAGGATGCGCGTAGCATCAGTCCGGGGGAAACAATGATTACCGATTATTCACCTCGTTTTAAGGACTCTCCAAAAAGAATGCCGGGCAAACGCGGTCCTGGGCAGAAAATGACAATCGGTGAAGTATTCTGGAAATTGTCAGGGGTGCTCGTGATCTGCACAACGCTGATTGGCTTGGCCGGAAGCTTCTGGTTTTCCTGGAAAATAAGAACTGGCCTGGATGATTTGTCTCGGGAGCAGGAGAGGCGCAAGAGCCTGCAGCAGATAAGTATGACTTTGCAGGAAGATGAAAAAAGGCTTTTTGATCAGAAACGTATCGAGAAAGTTGCTGCGGCAGAGCTGGAATTGTATGTGCCGTCACAAAAGTATATCGGAGGAGGCATAACCGTCAGGGTTCCGAAGCCATGATCAGGGACTGGTCAGTTCACAAAGAATATAAAAAAGAGCAGAAAAAGAAAAAAAGAAAAATATATCTGACCATTCTTGCTGTCCTTGTCATGGGGGGGGCTTACTTCTTCCTGGCACCCTTTTTTTTCAGGCCGACAGGAAAAGTTGAGGTCGGAAATGAGGAAGTAAAGGAGCAGAAGGCGCCGCGGCAAGTCAGTAATGAGGGGAAACGCAAAAAAATTTATGACCGCGATATGCGTGAGCTTGCAGTCAGTTTCAAGCTTAGTTCAGTTTATGTCAAGCCTCTTGAGTTCGACAACATAGAAAAAACCGTAAGTCTCCTGGCTGAAGTGCTGGGGCTTGACGAGAAATCCTTGTTGGAAGAGTTAAAGGCTCAGAGGAGTTTCAAGTGGCTTGCCGAAAATATTCAGGAAGAAAAAGTTCGCGAAATAGCTGATTTAAGTCTGTCCGGTGTTTATTTTTATGAGCAGCATAGTCGGTTTTACCCAGAGGGGGCCAGGGTGGCCAATATCATTGGCGAAGTAAAGGATGAGCAAGGGCTTTCGGGTATTGAGGCCTATTATGACTCCTTTCTTCGCTATGACGCGGTAAAAAAGAGCGATAGTGAAGGGGAAATCGACAAAGGACTGGTTCTGACTCTGGACATGGAAATTCAGGGCCTTCTGGCAAAGCAGATGGGAAATCTGCACAAGGTGATAGAAACCGATGATAATGGTTTTGTTTTTGGAGATCAGACTGTGATTAATGCCCTGGTGATGGATGTGACAAGTGGCGAAATACTGGCCTATGTGCAGTATCCATCAGCGGGGCATGGCGGATTGGGAGTCAAGGGTGAAAACGCGGGACGGGAATCATTGCTGACAATGCCCGTGGATCCGGGCAGACTGAGCCTGCTTTTTAAAGTGGCGGATGCCTATAACAGAGGGGAGGCAGTCATTTCCGGAGAAGAGGATCTGCCGGGTGAGGTGAAATGGATCTACCCTCGTCATTTGAAAAAGATTGTCAAGAAACAAAAGTTGGTCCAGTGGGTGGAGGCAGGTGAAGGCAGCTACACCTCGCCCTGGTTGGCTCATGCTCTTCCGGCAATGGACGAGGAAGCCCTTGATGAGCAAAGTAAAGATTTTTCTGTGCAGGATTTTATCGATCAGGGTGTGTCATGCAGTGTCGATCTGCCGGGCAAAAATGGAGGGGGAGATACAGGACTTGGCTTGCTGTGCGGCATAACAGCGCTTGTTAATGGGGGAAAAAGTGTCAAGCCTCATTTTCTAAAAGGCTTTTACACGGAAGATAACAAGCTGGAAGAACGGAAATGGCCTGCGCAGGAAAAAAAAATTGTTGAGCCGGAGGCAAGCCGGAAATTTGTTCGTTTTTTGCAGGAAGCCGTGGGCGGGACAAGTTCGGTGATGGTTGGAGAGGTTATCGTTCCACTGGGAACAGGACTGTTTCAGGAAGAAGAAAATCCCGAGAATCAAGGGGCCCAGGACGAGGAAAAGGCCAACCAGGTCATGGACAATTGCAGAGTTATTGTTCTTGCCGCAGCACCAGTAAAAAATCCGGAGCTTGCCATGGTTCTCAATGTGGAGCATGGCCGGGTTGACCTGGAAAATCCTTCGCCGTTCAAAGCGAAAAGTGAAGAATTCCTGAAAAAAGCAATCCGGTTGCATCGGCAAAAGAGCAGCAGCAGGACAAAGCATAAATACACAGTGGAGGATTACCGAAACTGGCTGTTTGAGCGGGAACAGTTGCCTGGAAGTGGGAAAAACATAAAAAAAGCCAATGGCCGCATGCAGGATGTAAGAGGCTTGAGTCTGCGTAAGGCTCTGCAGATACTGGAACAAAACGATGTGAAAGTGATGATAGAGGGTTCCGGCAGGGTGAAGAGTCAATACCCTGCACCTGGAAGCAAGCTGGCAAAAGATACTGTGGTCGTTTTAAAGGCCGAAGTGGTGAAGTAATTCATGGGGTGCCGAAGAAAAAAAAGTCTCAATAGTCTGCTCACGGGACTTGACGTGTCTTGCGACGAGAACACGGGAGACATAGAAGTTTGCGGTGTGACTGCTGATTCACGGCAGGTTCAGCCGGGCATGCTGTTTGTGGCTGTTGCCGGGCAGACAGTTGATGGGCATCGCTTCATTGCTGAGGCTGTGCAAAAAGGATGTCCCGCAGTGATGGCGTGCCGCGAGGCCGATGTGACGGTTGACGTTCCAGTTGTCAGGGCGGATGATACTGCGGCAATGCTCGGTTTTGTGGCCGGGGCTTTTTATGATCATCCCTGTAGGCAGTTGAGAATGATTGGAATCACGGGCACCAATGGCAAAACAACCAGCAGCTATCTGCTCGAAGAGGTGATTCAACACACTGGAGGGAAACCGGGGGTAATAGGGACGGTTTCTGTTCGCTACATGGGACATGAAACATTCGCCTCTCTGACAACTCCCCAGCCCGTCGAATTGCAGAGGATTTTGCGTAAGATGTGTGAGAGCGGGGTGACTCATGTGGTTATGGAGGTGTCATCCCATGCCCTTGAGCAGCAGAGGGTCAATGGGATCTGGTTTGATGTGGTTCTTTTTACAAACCTGAGCCGTGATCACCTTGATTATCATGGCACAATGGAACGCTATTTTGCACAGAAAGAAAAACTTTTTTCCTTGCACCTGAAAGAAAAGGGCAAGGGAGTGATTGTTTTGAGTCAGAATGACAGCCAGGGTGAAGCAAATGTCGAATGGAGCCAAAGACTGGTTCAATTGCTGACAAAAAATAATCGCCGTTTCTGGACCTGTGGAATCGGCAAGGGATTGGTCCAGGCCAGAAATTTCAAGTCGGATTTGGGCGGCATAAAGGCAGACATCATTACTCCTGAGGAACAGTGTCATTTAACAAGCAAACTGGTTGGCAGATTTAATCTTAAGAATCTGTT
This sequence comes from Desulfobulbaceae bacterium, assembly GCA_020444175.1. Classification (GTDB taxonomy): domain Bacteria; phylum Desulfobacterota; class Desulfobulbia; order Desulfobulbales; family SURF-16; genus JAHLLM01. Next base: position 87,357 of record JAHLLM010000002.1, read on the forward strand.
GGGGACAATTGGTTGTGCAGAGGCGCTGGGTCTGGATCTGGACACCATCTGTCGGGGCTTGCGCCGGGCAGATGGTGTTCCCGGTCGAATGGAAAGGATTTTTTTACAGAAAAATGATGGGAAGAGCGAAGCTGACGTGGATGTTTTTGTGGATTACGCCCATACTCCTGACGCCCTGGAAAATGTGTTGCGCACCTTGAAGGAATTGAATCCGGTGCGGCTTGTTGTGGTCTTCGGCTGCGGCGGCGACCGTGACCAGGGTAAGCGCAGCCTCATGGGAGAGGTCGCAGCACGACTGGCGGATGTTGTTATTCTGACCACGGACAATTCAAGAACAGAGTCTCCCGTGAAAATCCTTGCGGAAATTGAGCAAGGGGTGAAGAAGGCCAATCTTGCTAAAGTCGCGGGGGAGCAACTCATGGAGAGCCCGGACCAGAACGGCTACGATATTGTTGCGGACAGGGCGGAAGCAATCAGGATTGCGATTAGGCATGCTCAACCCGGTGATGTGGTGCTGATCAGTGGCAAAGGTCATGAAACCTATCAGATTGCCGGTTCGAAGAAAGAGTTTTTTGATGATCGCGATCAGGCAAGAAAGCAGCTTGAAAAAAGAATGAAAGACCTGCTCTTGAAGAATGGAGAGTGCAAAAGACGGCAGGTACAATGTGAAGAGCAGAAAACAATGCTGGTAACGGCTCCGACCGGCATTGCATTTTGCGATCTATGTTCCGGCGAGGCCGGATAGGAGAAAGGATCATGCAGTTAATACAATGTACACGAAGTGACGAGTACAGGCCGATGAATGGTCGAACGGCTAACGATTTCGGTTACGGTTTTAACACGATACAGGATCCCGTATGGACACTCAGTCAGGTTTTGCTTGCTACAGGGGGTCGCTTGATTTCAGGTAAGACAGAGGCAAAGTTCAGGACAATCTCAACCGATACACGCACCCTGGAGCCGGGTGATCTTTTTCTTGCCCTGTCCGGTGACCGCTTTGACGGGCAGCAGTTTGTTGAAGAAGCTATCGAAAAAGGAGCTGCCGGACTGATCATCGGTGAAATGCTGGAAGCCGATCTGCCGTTGCCGGTCATTCTTGTAGAAGATCCCCTGCATGCACTTGGCGATCTGGCTGCGTACCGCAGAGGCTTGATGGATAACCTGCAGCTCATTGCCATAACCGGTAGTTCGGGAAAAACCACGGTCAAGGAAATGTGCAGCGCCATTTTGGCGGAAGAATATAACGTTTTAAAAACAGAAGGAAATTTTAATAATCTTATCGGCATGCCCCTGTCGTTGCTCAAGGTTGATTCCCGGCACGATGTAGCAGTACTCGAAATGGGAATGAATCGTGCCGGCGAGATAGCCAGAATGGCGGAAATTGCAGATCCTGATATTGCCTGTATCGTCAATATTCAGGGAGCCCATCTTGCCGGGCTTAATTCCGTCGATGGAGTGGCAAAAGCCAAAGGCGAACTTTTTAAAGGACTGAAATCCTGGTCAAAAATCTGTGTCAATGTTGATGATAAAAGGGTACGGGCTCTGGCCCGTAAATTCAGCCAGGGGCAAATTAGTTTTGGCCGCAGCAAAAATGCCTTTGTAAGGGCGACCCATATCCGCAATCTCGGGGAAGAGGGGATGCTTTTTACTCTGCATGTCGGACGGGAAAAAGTGCGTATTCAGATACGCAGTTTTGGAGAACATAATGTCACAAATTCACTTGCTGCCGCGGCAATGGCCGTTGCTGTCGGTGTGAAGATTGAGCAGATAGCCAGAGGACTTATTCGATTTTCACCATTTGATAAAAGGATGCAGATTGAGGATGTGAAGGGGTTCAAGATCGTTAATGACAGTTACAACGCTAATCCTTGTTCCATGTTCGCCGCCCTTGATACGGTGAGCGCCATGAAAAAAATACATAAGTCCGTGGCAATCCTGGGGGATATGCTTGAGCTGGGAGATGAGAGTTGTAAAGCCCATCGTCGACTTGGAGAAACAGTGGCCTGCAAGGAATTTGACTATCTTTTTGCCTATGGCGAATTTTCAAGAAAGGTAGTGGAGGGTGCTCTTGACGCAAAGATGTCAATAAAGCAGGCCCGGCAGGTTGAGGTAAAAGAAAAAATAGTTGAAGAAATTGTCAAACTAGTCGGGCTTGGAGAATTAAAGGCGGGTGATTTTTTACTGGTAAAAGGGTCGCGGGGCATGCGCATGGAAACAATAATTGAACAGCTGAAAAGCGCTCTGTAACCGGCGAACATGCTCTACCATTTTCTCTATCCACTCCACAACCTGTTTGGCGGGTTTAATGTATTCAGGTACATCACATTCCGGTGTATCGGGGCCATTGTAACAGGGTTTCTGCTGGCTGTTATTCTTGGGCCGAAATTTATTCGGTTCATGCAGCGCCATCAACTGGGGCAGGTGGTAAGAGAAGATGGGCCGGAATCCCATTTCAGCAAGCGAGGCGTGCCGACAATGGGAGGGGTGCTCATTATATCAACAGTGACCTTTTCAACGCTGCTCTGGGTCGATCTGACAAATATATTTGTCTGGCTGATTCTGGCGATCACCCTCTGGTATGCTGGAATAGGAAGTATTGATGATTACTGGAAAATAAAAAAGAAAAACTCGAAAGGTCTCAGTGCCAGAGGAAAGATGGCGCTGCAGATTGCCGGAGTAGCAGTTGTCGGTGGGATTTTACTGAATCAGCCTGGTTTTGATACCACGCTGAGTTTTCCATTTTTAAAGGACGTTAAACCCGAGCTTGGCGTTTATTACATTTTGTTTATGGTGCTTGTTGTTGCAGGAGCCTCCAATGCCGTGAACCTGACGGATGGTCTGGACGGTCTGGCAACCGGTCCCACGGTTGTCACCAGTGGAGTTTATATTCTCTTTTCCTATCTGGCCGGGCATGCCGGGCTGGCAGCATATTTACAGATTCCGTATGTGCCCGGCGCCGGGGAAGTGACTGTTTTCTGCGGAGCTTTAGCCGGGGCAAGCCTTGGTTTCCTCTGGTTTAATACCTTTCCAGCCCAGGTCTTCATGGGTGACGTGGGATCCCTTGCCATAGGAGGAGCCCTTGGCGTTGTCGCAGTCATAATAAAGCAGGAGATACTGCTGGTCCTGGTGGGTGGAGTTTTTGTCATGGAAGCACTGTCCGTCATATTGCAGGTGGGGTATTTCAAGGTTTCCGGTGGCAAAAGAATATTTCTCATGGCCCCCTTTCATCATCACTTTGAGAAGAAAGGATGGGAAGAACCGAAAGTTGTTGTTCGTTTCTGGATTGTATCGATAATCCTGGGGCTTATGGCTCTGGCTACATTGAAGCTGAGATAATTCGGCAATGAACGGCCTGGATCTCTTAAAGCATGATCCGTCCTCCTGCAAAACAGTTGTTGTGGGGTCGGGAAAGTCAGGTTTTGCAGCGTTGAAGTTGCTGCACCGAATGGGCAGCCCTGTTTTTTTAAGTGACAAAGCGGATAAGTCAACGTTGAGGCCGGAGTTTTTGGCATGGCTCGAAACAAACAAGGTGCCGTATGAAACAGGCGGTCATGGTGAAAGGAAATTTCTGGATGCTGATTTGATTGTGGTCAGTCCGGGGGTTCCTCTTGATCTGAACGTTTTGGACTCTGCCGGCAAGCAAGGAGTTACGATAATCGGGGAGATGGGACTTGCCGCTTTTTTTCTGGATATCCCGGTTGTCGCCGTAACCGGAACCAACGGCAAAACAACGGTAACGGAATTGATCGGCACGCTGATAAAGGCTTCAGGAAGAAAAGTTTTTGTCGGGGGCAACATAGGAACACCGCTTGCCGAGTATCTTTTAGGTGACGAAAAAGCTGAAATAGCAGTGCTTGAGGTGAGCAGTTATCAGCTTGATACCGGGAGACAGTTTAAACCGCGAGTGGCACTGCTGTTAAATATCAGTCCGGACCATCTTGACCGGTATCCATCATACGCCGCCTACGCAGATTCGAAAATGGCAATATTTGCCAACCAGGATGGCGAGGATGCAGCCATCTTGAACTGTAATGACGTGGAAACTATGAAGCGTCTGTCAGGTGCGAGAGTGGCGGCGAGAAAATGTTTTTTCGGATGTAAGGATGAAGGGGTTGCCGGAGCAAAGATTATCGATAAAAAAGTGGAGATTCTGGGAATAGGCAGGGAAAAAGAGGTGTACCGATTGCCTGATGACTTGAAAGATTCGCCTAATTGTGAAAACGCCATGGCCGCACTCCTTGCTGCCAGACTGGTGGGCTGCCCGCCAAAAAAATTAGAAACAGGGCTTGCCTCTTTTCACAGGCTTCCTCACAGACTGACCAAAGTAGCGGAAGTCGATGGGGTAACGTATTACGATGATTCAAAAGCAACAAATATCGGGGCAGTAATATCAGCGTTAAACGGCATGGAGAAACCCGTTGTACTCATAGCCGGCGGAAGGGATAAAGGTGGCGATTACGCCATATTGAAAAAGAGTGTTGGCCGGCAGGTCAAGAAAATGCTGCTTATCGGTGAGGCAAGTGAAAAAATGGCCTCTGCCCTTGGGCAGGTAACTGAAGTAGAGAAAGTTGAAAGTCTTGAAGAGGCAGTGACAAAAGCAGCCCAGACTGCAGAAAGCGGAGATGTTGTTCTCCTGTCTCCAGCGTGTGCCAGTTTTGATATGTTTAAAAGCTATGAGGAGCGCGGAAATAGGTTTCAGAAAGCGGTTTTGAGTTTGAAGAGTGTGTGTTGATAGAGAGTTTGTAACTGAGGAATGTTTTTTTTATTCAGATAAAAAAATGACCAATTGAGATAAAAAAAATGGAAAAGGTATGTTGTCGTTGCATGAAAAACGAAAAAGAAGGCAAATGGGTTCCTGTAGAAGAAGGTGATTATAAAGATTTTTCATACGGCTTCTGTCCTCAGTGTTATCAGGAGACATTGGCGGAAATAAAAATAGCGACGAAACATCGTTACCGAAAGGCCGCTGAGTTACGAGTTTGAAACTGAACCTGTATGGGGCAGAGAATAATCAAACTCATGGTCAGCGGAGGAGGAACCGGAGGGCATCTCTTCCCCGGCATTGCGGTGGCCGAAGCGCTTCTTGAGACCAGGCCGGACAGCAAAGTGCTTTTTGTCGGCACAGACAGGCATACTGATAAACACGTTCTGGCGCATAGGGACTTCAAGCGGGCGACAGTGAACTGCCAGGGATTAATGGGCAAGACATTGATTGAGAAGATAAGAAGTCTCATACAGTTGCCTCTGGCAGTTGTTGCCTCAGCTCGATTGATCAGGGAATTTAAGCCGGATCTTGTTATGGGTGTCGGCGGCTATGTTACAGGGCCGGTCCTGCTCGCTGCAAAAATATTAAGGGTGCCGACCTGTATTCACGAACAGAATTCGGTACCGGGAATGGCAAACAGGAAACTGGGCAGTTTTGTTGACCGGGTTTTTCTGTCTTTGCCGGGCAGTGAGAAGTATTTTTCTGAAAAAAAATGCGTGTTGACAGGCAATCCAGTACGGAAGGAAATTGTCGCTGCTGCAGGAAAAAGCAAAGAGCCGCAAACAGGACTCACCCTGCTTGTCATTGGCGGAAGTCTTGGGGCACATCGGGTGAATACCTTGATACTTGAAGCAATGGCTGTCTTGGAAAATCCGCCACCGGATTTCAAGGTAATTCATCAGACCGGAGCGGCTGATGAGCAGTTTGTGAGAAACGGCTATGAAGAACTGGGGATCATGGCTGAGGTGAGCGCTTTTTTTGAAAATATGGCAGATTTGTATAAGAAGGCTGATATCGTAGTGTCGAGAGCAGGTGCCACATCCCTTGCCGAGATGACTGTTTTTGGTCTGCCGATGATTCTCATTCCGTTTCCGTATGCTGCCGATGATCACCAACAGAAAAACGGGGAGTATCTGGTCCGGGGCGGTGCTGCAAGAATGATCAGAGAAAAGGAGCTGGACGGCGAGCAGCTGGCTGAAGAAATTTTAAATTTGATGAGTGATAAGAAGAAACGCCGGGAGATGGCGCTAGCTGCTGCGGAACTGGCAAGGCCGAATGCCACCATGGAAATATTGAAAGAGTGTGGAAAACTCATAGGCAAAAGCATTCTTTGAGTTTTATGGAGAGTCTGGCAGATTAACGGCAAGCAGGCCGAGAAAGAAAGTGTTGAGCGATATTTCAAGGCGAATAAAGTGAAAAATGTATAAAAAAACAAAACAAATACATTTCGTCGGTATAGGCGGCATAGGTATGAGCGGCATAGCTGAACTCCTGCTTAACCTCGGCTATGCGGTAAGCGGGTCTGATCTGCGGTCCACTGAGACGACGAAAAGACTTGAGAGCCTGGGGGCCATTGTCTGTCAGGGGCATAAGGATACCTGCATCGGTGAAGCCGATGTGGTTGTCATATCGTCGGCAATAAAAGATGACAACCCTGAAATCATTGCTGCTCGGGAATCGTTTATCCCCGTAATTCCGCGGGCTGAGATGCTGGCCGAGCTGATGCGGTTAAAAAAATATGGCATTGCCGTTGCCGGCAGCCACGGCAAGACATCTACCACCTCCCTTGTTGGAAGTATTCTTGCCGAGGCAGGTCTTGATCCAACAGTGGTCATCGGCGGCAAGGTCAACAGTCTGGGCAGTAATGCCAAACTGGGAGAAGGGGAATTCCTGGTGGCCGAGGCGGATGAAAGCGACGGTTCCTTTCTGCAATTGTCTCCGGTGGTTGAAGTGGTCACTAATATAGATCTGGAGCATCTTGATTATTATAATGATATTGATGCAATAAAAGATGTCTTTCTTGAATTCATCAACAAGATACCATTTTACGGGGCCGCTGTTGTCTGCCTTGATGATGCAAATATTGCATCTCTTTTGCCGCACATTAAAAAAAGAGTGATCACCTATGGCCTGTCAGCCCAGGCCGATCTGTCTGGCAGGCAATTGTCCACCAGCGGGCTGGAGAGTAAGTTTGAAGTCTGTTTTGGGGGCAACGTTCTTGGTGAAATCACATTAACTTCTCCAGGAAGGCATAATGTGCTGAACAGTCTGGCCTCGATAGCCGTCGGGCTGGAGCTCGAAATCCCTTTTCCTGTCATTGCCCGGGCGCTTGCAAAATTTGAAGGGGTTCAGCGGCGTCTGCAGATAAAAGGTGAAACTGACAATATAACTATTATTGACGATTACGGGCATCACCCAACGGAAATCAGAGCAACACTTTCCGCCTTGCGTGATGCCTGGCCGAGCAGGCGGCTCGTTGTTCTCTTTCAGCCCCACCGCTATACCCGCACACAGGGCCTGTTTAATGAGTTTTGTACCGCATTTCATGATGCGGATATCCTGATGCTGACCGAGATTTATCCTGCCAGTGAATCTCCAATTCCCGGGGTAACGGCTGAAAATTTAGCAGCAGGGATAAAAGAACATGGGCAGCGGCAGGTTTTTGTTGTGGAGAAAATAGAAGACCTGGTTGACGAGGTGTTGCCGATGCTGGAAAAAGACGACATTGTTCTGACCTTGGGGGCCGGGAATATATGGAGAGCCGGAGAGCAGTTATTGGTAAAGTTGTCGGAGAGAAAAACTGGAGGTTGAGAAAATGCATGGAGGGATGCAGTTTACCAGACAGTACCGTCAAATAATGACACCGATAGGAAGTTCATCTGATAATCTGCCTCATTGGGCTGGGGTGTTCAATGATGAAATGGCTGATTTCTGGAGTGGTGAAGTTGTCTGGAATGGCTGCATGGCAGAGTATACGACCCTCAAGGTGGGTGGAAATGCTGATGCCATAGTTTTTCCGATGGGCAGAAATGAACTGTCACTTCTGATCCAGGGAGTGCGCAAGATTAATGTCACCTGGATCATCCTCGGCAAAGGAAGCAATGTTCTTGTTCCGGATGAAGGAATCAGAGGGGTGGTTATTGTTCTCGGCCGGAATTTTGCTGAAATAGAAAGAATAAAAAGCAACAATGATTCTGTGAGTGTCAGAGTGGAAGCAGGGTGCAGTCTGGCGAGCCTGGTTAAATGGGCCACAAAGCACGGTCTGTCAGGCCTTGAGTTCGCGTCAGGCATACCCGGGACCGTAGGCGGTGCAATTGTCATGAATGCCGGAGCCTGGCAGCGGGAAATGAAGGATGTCCTGTCCCAGGTTACCATTATGGATGTCAGGGGATGTTTTCGCGCTACCAAAGCGAAAGATATGGATTTTACGTACAGATCCTGGGGGCAGGGCAGAGGGAAGGTTGCTGTGGAAGGAGTTTTTCAGCTCAAAAAGGATGATCCGGGCAGGGTGAGCGAAAGATGCAAGGAATATATCAGGCTTCGCAAGGAACGGCAGCCGTACAAGATGGCAAGTGCCGGATCTTTCTTTAAAAATCCTAAAGACAGCGAGCCGGCTGGAAAATTGATTGAAGATGCCGGCTTGAAGGGTTTAAAAGTCGGCGGGGCCATGGTGTCGCCGATACATGCAAATTTTATAGTAAACACAGGAAAAGCGACAGCCAGGGATATTATAGAGTTAATGCATGTGGTGCAGGAGAAAGTACAGAAAAAATTCGGTGTTGGGCTGGAACCTGAAGTGAAAATTCTGGGAGGAGCGTGAAAAAAAAACAAAAAAGCATGCGTGTCTTCCAGACCAGAAAAGAGAGTTGGTTTGGGGATCATCTTCTGAAAATGGGGACAATGGGTCTTGCTGTTTTTTTTTCAGTCTTGCTGGTACTTTTTATAAGCTACCAGGGGTTAAGTCGTTCGGTTTTCTTCCAGATCGAAAAAGTAGATATTAAAGGGTGTAAACGCACGACTCCAGCGGAAATTCTGGCCTGGAGCGGATTGGATATTCAGACAAATTTATGGACGATCCGTACAGGCAGGCTCAAAGAAAAACTTGAGGCTGATCCCTGGATTGCCCGGGCTGAAATTGACAAAAACTGGCCAAACAGGGTTGCCATCAGGATTCGAGAGAGAAAAGCCGTGGCAATTCTAAGTAAGGAGCAGGGTCTCTTTTTTGTTGACAGGAAGGGAGTTGTTTTTGCAGAGGTACTGGCGACTGATGATCATGACTATCCGATTATCACGGTGGGACAGGAGCAGGCAGAGAAGGAGACGACTGAGATGATGGAGGAGGCCTTGGCTTTCATCAGGTTTGCCGGAGATGGATCTGCTGCTGCACCAAAACAGAATGTATCGGAAATACATCTTGCCGAAAATGGCGATTTGACAGTGTTCATGGCGGACCATCCGGTGCCGATTTCCATGGGTCGGGGAGAGGTCAGAAAAAAGTACCATATGTTGAGCAAGGTTCTTTCCTGGCTTTACAGGAAAGAAAAATTTGAAGCTGCGACATCTATTGATATGAATTATATGGCAGGCCATGAAACTGTTGCAGACAAGAGCAGCATGGTTATGGTTCGATTTTAACAGGCTGCTGAACAATGGAAAATATTCAGCCAGGCCCAGGCTGGTTCAGGCGAAAGACGGAATTCCGGCGGTAAAGCCGGCTTGAGTAGTATCGGGTTACATTGAGGGAGAGTATGGCTCATCAGGAAAGGGGCAAATTGGTAGTAGGCCTTGATATCGGAACAACAAAAATCTGTGCCGTAGTGGGAGAAGTATTTGAAAACCGCGTTGACATCATCGGTGTTGGCGCTCATCCTTCCATCGGTATGCGGAAAGGTGTTGTTGTCAATATTGAGAGTACTGTCAATTCGATAAAAAATGCAATAGCCGAAGCGGAGATGATGGCTGGCTGCGATATATCGTCAGTGTATGTCGGTATTGCCGGAAGTCACGTAAGCGGCCAGAACAGTGATGGAGTCATTGCCATTAAGAACAGGGAAATTCGGCAGGACGATATTGAAAAAGTTGTTGAAAATGCCAAAGCCGTTCCCCTTGGACAGGATCAGGAAGTCATTCATGTGTTGCCCCAGCAGTTCAGAGTGGATGGGCAGGGCGGTATCCAGGATCCTCTCGGCATGACAGGTGTCCGTCTTGAGGCGGAGGTGCATATTGTCACAGGTTCCGTGACAGCAGTGCATAACATTATTAAGTGTTGTAACAGGGCCGGACTTGAAGTGGATGATGTGGTTCTTGAGCCCATTGCCTCTGCCGAAGCCGTGTTGACTCCCGAAGAAATGGAGCTTGGTGTCGCTTTGATTGATATCGGCGGTGGAACCTCTGATCTTGCCGTGTTTTCGGAGAACTGCATTCAGCGCACCTATGTGCTGGGTATTGGCGGGCATAATCTGACTAATGATCTGTCCATCGGTCTCAGGACACCCATGAAAGAGGCTGAACGGCTCAAGGAAAAATATGGCTGCGCAATTTCCGCAATGATTAACAAGGATCAGGCAATTGAGGTGCCAAGCGTGGGCGGTAGGAAATCGAGGCGACTTTCCCAGCGAGTTATGGGGGAGATACTCGAACCCAGGGTTGAAGAGATGCTCTCTCTGATTAACCATGAGTTGGTTAATTCCGGCGTAAAATCAATAGTGAATGCCGGTATTGTCATGACTGGGGGAACCTCGATGCTTGCCAATATGCTTGATCTGAGTGAGCAGATTTTTGATCTTCCGGTTCGCATAGGCTACCCAAGGAATATCGGGGGCGTGACAGACATTGTCAACACCCCGCAATGTGCCACTGGAGTCGGTCTGGTCATCTATGGAATGAAAAGCGAGGGAGGACGAAGTTTCCACCAGCGCAGTGATGGCGGAATTGGCGGACTGGCCAGGAAAATTAAGGGCTTGTTTGGAAAAATTATGTAGAGCTGATGCAGGTTTAGTTGTACTATAGAAGGTAGTTTGAGTCAGGCCGGAAAGTGGCCTGGCGCATCTGGATAGGGGGTATATATGGAGTTCAAAATGGCAGAAGACTCATCACGAGCTAACATCAAAGTGTTTGGTGTCGGTGGCGGCGGCGGAAATGCAGTCAATACCATGGTCGAGAACAGGCTCCTTGGTGTCGAATTTATTGCGGCAAATACAGATTTGCAGGCTTTGGATCATTCCAAAGCTGATGTGAAACTGCAATTGGGGCCAGGCATCAGTAAAGGACTTGGGGCAGGGGCAAACCCTGAGCGGGGCCGGGAATCCGCTGAGGAGAGCCTGGACGCGATACGTGAATGCCTGAAGGGAAGTGACATGGTGTTTGTGACCGCAGGTCTCGGCGGCGGAACAGGAACAGGCGCTGCGCCCATTGTCGCCAAGGTAAGCAAGGAACTCGGCGCACTCACCGTGGCTGTCGTCACAAAGCCTTTTGTCTTTGAGGGCAAGGCACGTATGAAGAATGCCGAAAACGGTTGGGAACAGCTTAAAAAGCATGCAGATACGATTATTACTATCCCCAATGATCGAATCCTGTCCCTGACCCAGAAAAACACCAAGTTTCTTGACGGCATGAAGATGGCGGACAACGTTCTTGTCCAGGCGGTCAAGGGAATCACTGATCTGATTAATCTGCCGGGTTACATTAACCCTGATTTTGCGGATGTGCGCACGGTTATGAACGAGATGGGCCCGGCCTTAATGGGAGCAGGTTTCAGCGTGGGTGAAAACAGAGCCACTGAAGCCGTTAATATGGCCATTGCAAGTCCGCTTCTCCAGGATATCAGTATCGATGGCGCCAAGGGTGTGCTGGTCAATATCTCGGCAAGAGAAGATACGCTGACCATGGCTGAAGTTACCGAGGCTACCAGTAAAATTTACGAAGAAGTGCATGATGACGCAAATATCATTCTGGGCGTTATTTTTGATGATTCACTGGGCGAGGAACTGCGGGTGACTGTTGTAGCAACCGGTATCAGGGTTGAAGAAGAAATGGAACCCCTGCCTGAGAAGGTGACTCCCATCATGAAAAAACAACCTGAAACTTCAACTGCCAGTCCGACATTGCCCTTTGGCGAGGAAAAGGTACAGAAAGCCGCAAACGATAGCGATCCAGGCAATAATACGTCGCGGCGCAGGCCTTATTCAATTAATTTTTTTAATGAAGATGAACTTGATGAGCCAACTTTCATCAGGAGAAATGAAAACTGATAACGTCGTAAAAAGTCGATTGCGCAGCATCCACCCTTGCAAATTAAAGGGAGCTTGGTTGCCGGCAGCCGGTTTTTTGCAATCATCAAAACGAGGAGCGATTTGTTGATCATGCAGTGTGAACAGAAAATGGCGCAACCGACATGATCAACACTGCAAAGGCAAACGCATAATTCCATTAAACCAACGAAACGAATAGCACAACGAAAACCTTCCGAATCCGGGACCATTCGTAAGAAGTGGACCGGAAAGCTTCCTGTTGCTCTGCTCTTTCCCAACGTCTACCGCCTCGCTATGTCCAATCTGGGCATGCAGATTGTCTACGCTCTGGCCAATGCAAATCCTGATATTGTCTGTGAACGGGTTTTTCTGCCGGACTCATCTTCCCAGCCCCAGCCGCGTTCTGTAGAATCCTCACGTCCTCTTTGCGATTTTTCCGTCCTTCTCTGTGCCGTAAGTTTTGAACAGGATTTCGTCAATCTGATTCGACTGCTTGATTCCGGTGGAATAGACGTTTTCTCTGAAGAACGCGGCAAGGGCGACCGAGTTGACCAAGACTCCCCACTTGTCATGGCGGGAGGCGTGGCGACATTTATAAATCCAGAGCCCCTTGCTCCCTATGTGGATGCATTTCTGCTCGGGGAGGCTGAGTTGATATTGCCGGATCTGCTTAGAAGACTTCAGCACTATCATGCCCATGGTTTCCCTTCCCGTCAGAGTTTGTTGCTTGAAATGGCACAAGAGGTGGAAGGATGTTATGTCCCTGAGTTTTACACGGTCACCTATGAAGGGCAGCGTCTTGTTTCTGTAGACACTACTGCCGATGTTCCCTTTCCTGTGCGCAAGGCAACCCTGGGGAGTGTCCATATTGCCGGCAGTTCCGAGCTCTTGACAGCTGAAACGGAATTTTCGGATCTTTATCTTGCCGAGCTCGGTCGCGGCTGCAGTCGGGGCTGCCGTTTCTGTGCAGCTGGTTTTGTTTACCGCCCCCCCCGACTCTGGCCTGCTGAGGCAATTATCCGTGCCCTGGCAGAAAAGCCGGAATACATAAAGCGGGTCGGGCTGCTCGGTATGGAAATGGCCAGGGTTGATGATCTTGCCAAAGTTGCCGAGAATCTCCTTGCCACCCAATGCCAGCTTTCCTTTTCTTCCTTGCGGGCAGATGCAATCAGTGCTGAACTGCTTGAGCTTTTGAAGAGCAGTGGCTTGAAAACAGCGGCAATCGCGCCTGATGGAGGGTCAGAGCGTCTGCGGCGCGTTATTAACAAAAACATATCAGAAGAAGATGTGCTGCAGGCCGCCGAGGCATTGGTGGAGGCGGGGGTGACGAATCTGAAACTTTACTTTATGATTGGCCTGCCCACGGAAACAGATGAAGATCTGCTGGAATTAGTTGATCTTACTTTTAAGGTCAGGGAGAAGATTGCAGTGGTGGGAAGAAAAAGAGGCAGGCTGTCCTCAATTACCATCAGTCTGAATTCTTTTGTGCCAAAGGCCTGGACACCTTTTCAGTACTGTGCTTTTGCCGGTGTAAAAGAGTTGAAGGGGAAGATTAAATTTTTGCGAAAACAGTTTGCAGGCCAGGCAAATATAAAATTAAACGTGGATAAGCCGGACAATGCTTTTTTTCAGGCAGTCCTGGCCAGAGGGGATAGAAGAGTTGGAGAGATGCTTTATGCATTATCTGTTTCAGGGCAGAACTGGCGACAGCTCTTTAGACAGAATGGCGTTGAGCCGGCGGAATATGTCAGAAAACGCGATAAGGATGAGATGTTTCCCTGGGATATAGTGGACCACGGAATGAAGCGGAACTATCTATGGGCTGAATATCAGCGTGCCCTTAAAGAAAAGAAAACAGAGGCTTGTGATACGCAAAGCTGCAAACGTTGCGGTGTGTGCGCTGATACAACCAGAGTCCTGCTGAGCATATAGATGACATGGAAAAGAAAGTAGTCGAAGATATTGTAAACCTGAAGCCTTTCAGGCTGGTCAAGTTTTTCTCCTTTACCAGCCTTGCCGTTATTTTGATAACGTCGATTGCCCTCTCTCTTATCATATCAAATTATACGAAGGATGTGGTCCTTGAGCGCAACGAGGCCTACCTCTTTGTCTTGGCGGAAAAAGTCGGGCATCAGGTTTTCCAGGAGTTTGTTTTGCCGCTTGCCTTGCAGAATAGGCCGATTGCCGTGGAAGATCCCAGGCAGTTTAAACAATTGGATAAGGTGGTGCGAAGCGCTACCGCAGGTTTGAATATCCATTCTGTTACCATTTATTCCAAAAAGGAAAATCAGGTTGCCTACAGTACTATCAGTGAACTTGTGGGACGAAAGGATGTGGGCGAAAAGGAATATGAAAGAGCGCTTCAAGGGGAAAGCGTCTCCATACGGAACCTTGATGGTACTCTTCTCAATCTTCTTCCCGGGAGCAGGGAAATATCCTGCCAGTTGCACACATTTATTCCTCTGCGCATGGAAAAGCCTTTCAGTCCCACCCGCGATGTGATGGGGGTAATCGAAATTGTCCAGGACCTTTCTGATGATCTTGAGGCGCTTATTCATCTCCAGTCCTGGATTATTTTTACTTCACTGGCCGTCATGAGCGGTCTTTTTCTGGCCTTGAGATTTATTGTTGCCAGGGCAGATCGAATCATTGAAGCCAGGGCGGCTGAAAGAAGGAGACTGGAGATAAAACTGAACCATGCCGAACGGCTTGCATCGCTTGGTAAAATGGTGGCATCGGTTTCCCATGAAATAAAAAATCCCCTGGGTATAGTCAGAAGCACCGCTGAGATTCTTAAAAAAAGACTTGCCAAGATAGCTCCTGAGAATAGTCATCTTGCGGAGATAATAGTTGCCGAAACAACACGTCTGGATGGAATTGTCAGGGAATTTCTTGACTTTGCCCGGCCACAGCAGCCAAAATTAACTGATATATCTTTAAATGTAGTTGTGGAAAAGGTAAAAGTGTTTATGGGGCCGGAGTTTGCCCGGCGAAAGATCAGTGTCATGAGCAGCCTGGCACCTGATCTTCCCATGATCCCGGGTGATTTTGATATGCTCTACAGGGCCTGCATGAATATTCTGGTCAATGCCATGCAGGCCATGGAAAAAGGCGGCTCAATTTATATCCGCACGCGTGTAGTCGGCAAGAGCGGAGTGGTGCTTGAAATTGCTGATAATGGAGAGGGAATGGCCCCGGAGATCATTTCCCAGATTTTTAACCCGTTTTTTACAAGCAAAAACCGGGGAACAGGCTTGGGACTCGCCATTGTAAAAAATATTATAGAGAGTCATAATGGTGTCATTTCCGTGGAGAGTGAAAGGGGCGAAGGTACCGAGTTTAAGATAGAATTTCACTAGTGTCATGTCAAATGCCTTTTGAGGCATGCTGTAGGTCGGGAAGCCCTTCCCGACACTGAAGAGTCGCCATGGGTATGGCGACCTGCATGACAATTGAAGCTTGACATGACACGAGGGAAAGCAAGGAGAAGTATGTCTGTAAAAGAATTTATTCAATTTGTCGATCAAAACAGGGAAACTGTTTCCGATCTGTTGTCCAGGTACCAGCGTTGCGAACAAACTCTGTTTCTTCGCTCCGTACTCTGGGATGAATTCAAGCTTTTTGCTGATGAGAGGGGCGATGTTGATCTGTATTCTTCGCAACTTGCCGCAGTTATCCACAAAACCCAGGAAGCCACCCTGATGCATCCCTGGTTCTGTCTGGATGTGCGCCCCAGACTGGCACATTGGCATTATCTTCTTATTCATGTTGAGACGCTGGAGGTTCATGAGATTTCCATCTCTGAATTTCTGAAATTGAAAGAGGGGCTCATCGGTTTTGATGGCGGGGAGTGGCCCCTGGAAATAGATCTTGGACCTTTTGAACGCGATTTTCCCAAGATGACTCAGAGCCGTTCCATAGGAAGGGGGGTGGAATATCTCAACCGCAGACTCAGCGGCAGGTTGTCCCATGATCTGGCCAAGGGAGACGAGCTGCTTCTTTCCTTTCTCCGGTTGCATAGTTATCGCGGCACCCCCTTCATGGTCAGCAAGAAAATTAGAGACGTTAAATCGTTGCAGCAGGCCCTGCGGGTTGGAATGGAAAAGTTGGCCTTTAAGCCTGATGACTTGCTTTGGAATGACGTTGCCGGCGAATTGCAGCAGCTTGGCTTTCAGCCGGGCTGGGGGAGAACCGTAAAGTTAATCAGGGAAAATTTCAGTTTGCTTGCTGATATTCTAGAGGCCCCTGATTTCCGGGCGCTGGAGAAATTTCTAAGCCGCATTCCCATGATATTTAATATCGTTATTCTCTCCCCCCACGGTTTTTTCGGGCAGGAGAATGTACTGGGTCTCCCGGATACAGGCGGCCAGGTGGTTTATATTCTCGATCAGGTCCGCGCCCTGGAACAAGAGATGAGAAAACGTATCTTTGACCAGGGGCTGGAAATAGATCCACGTATTCTGATTGTCACCCGTCTTATCCCTGACGCCGGTGAAACAACATGTAATCAAAGGTTGGAAGGGGTTCACGGTACGGAGAATGTTCAGATACTGCGCATCCCTTTCCGACATGAGGATGGCAGTGAAATTCCCCAATGGATTTCACGTTTCGAGATATGGCCATACCTTGAAAACTTTGCAAGTGAGGTCAAAGAAGAGATCCTGTCAGAACTTGGCTGCCGTCCCGATCTTATTATCGGCAACTACTCTGACGGCAACCTTGTGGCCTATCTGCTCTCCCAGAAACTTGAAGTGACCCAGTGCAACATTGCCCATGCCCTGGAAAAAACGAAATATCTCTTTTCGGCGTTGTATTGGAAGGAGATGGAGGACAAGTACCACTTCTCCTGTCAGTTTACTGCGGACCTTATCGCCATGAACACGGCAGATTTCATCATTACCAGCACCTTCCAGGAGATAGCCGGCAGCGACACCATTGTTGGCCAGTATGAAAGTTATTCTTCTTTTACCATGCCCGGGCTTTATCGGGTTGTGAACGGGGTTGATGTTTTTGATCCGAAGTTTAACATCGTTTCCCCGGGTGCTGATGAGAATGTCTATTTCCCCTACTATGATGAAGAAAGGCGTCTCGTCCATTTGCATGATGAAATAGAAGAGTTGATTTTTGGCCAGTCACCGAGGGATGACTGTCGTGGAGAGCTGCATGACAAGCAAAAGCCAATTCTTTTTACCATGGCCCGACTGGACAAGATCAAAAACCTCACCGGTCTGGTCGACTGGTACGGTATGAATGAACGGTTGCGCCAGAAGGTGAATCTTCTGGTCATTGGCGGTACGGTGCATGAACATCAGTCTGATGACAGCGAGGAAAAAGAGCAAATTGCCCTTATGCACGAACTCATGGATCGCCATGGTCTGGACGGTCAGGTGCGCTGGTTGGGCGTGCGTCTTGATAAAAAATTAACCGGTGAGCTGTATAGGTATATTGCAGACAGGCGAGGTGCTTTTGTGCAGCCGGCTTTTTTTGAAGCTTTCGGACTGACGGTCATAGAAGCCATGGGATGCTGCCTGCCCACCTTTGCAACCTGTTATGGAGGGCCTTTGGAGATTATTGAAAATGGGATTTCCGGCTTTCATATTGACCCGAATCATGGTGAGCAGGCTGCGGAGAGGATTGCTGATTTTTTTGAGAAATGCACTGCTGATCCCGAATACTGGCATGCTTTATCAAAAGGGGCGTATGATCGCGTTCAGCAGCGGTATACCTGGAGATTATATGCCGAGCGTCTGATGTCACTTTCCTGCATTTATGGTTTCTGGAAGTTTGCCACAAATCTTGATCGACAGGAAACACGCAGGTATCTTGAAATGTTTTATAACCTGCAGTTCAAAAAACTGGCTCAGTCAATGTAAAAGAAAATGGAAGCGGCTTGGGTTTATTTTTTATCAAGCACCTTTCGAACTGCCTCTGCTAACTCAATTTTAGAAAACGGTTTCAAAAGATATCCCTTGGTGCCGAGTGCCGCGGCTTTTTCTTTGTCGATCAGCTCACTGAAACCGGTGCAAAGGATAATTGGGATATCAGACCGGATAGCCAGGAGTTTTTGGCTCAGTTCGGGACCGGTCAAATCCGGCATGGTCATATCGGTTATTATCAGGTCATAATCATCCGGCGCGTCTTGAAATGTCCGCAGTAATTCCTCGCTGTGTGTAAAAGAACGTATCTGATACCCGAGACTTTTCAGTACATTCTGTTGCATGTTTGCGATTGGCGCTTCGTCGTCCACCAGCAGGATTCTTTCCGTGCCATGGGGGCATTCTTTGTTCGCAGTTGGTTTAGTATCATGTTTTGCATTGATCTGCGGGAGATATACCCGAAAAGTCGCACCCTTGCCCGGTTCACTGTAAACCGAGATATGTCCTCCGTAGTTTTTTACAATGCCATGGACGATCGCCAGCCCCAGGCCGGTTCCTTCACCTGTTGCTCTCGTTGTGTAGTAAGGTTCAAAAATTTTATCTTGTGTTTGTTTATCCATGCCGCAACCGGTGTCGCTTACTTCAAGCCTCACATAGATGCCGGCGGGTAAATCTAAGGCCATGAGCAGATGATCATTTTGTTCTATTTGGCAGGCGTTAAGGCCAATCGCCAGCACACCGCCGGATTCCCGCATTGAATAGTAGGCATTGGTTACAAGATTCATGACGATCTGATGCAACTGGGTGGGGTCGGCCAGAACCATGCCGGCTTTCGTATTGATATCCTCTCTGATTTCAATGGTGCTGGGTATGGAAGAGCGCAATAACTTGAGGGCCTCTTTGATAATGAGATGGAAAAAGATCGGTGTCCGTTTCTGTTTCGTCTGACGACTGAAGGTTAAAATCTGCTGCACAAGATCTTTTGCCCGGATACTGGATTTGAAGATTTGCTCTTGATACACCCTGTGCATGCTTTCCTCAGGCAATTCCTCAAGAATCAATTCTGAATAGCCAAGGATGGCCGTGAGGATATTATTAAAATCATGGGCAATGCCGCCTGCCAGAGTACCGATAGCCTCCATTTTCTGGGCCTGATTGAGTTGTTCTTCAAGCTTCTTCTGCTCGGTCACATCGCGTTTGAGCGCCACATAGTGGATGATCGCTCCAGCTTTATTCAACACAGGTGTTATTGAGGCCTCCTCTTCGAATAGGGTTCCGTCTTTTTTCCTGTTAATGAGGTTCCCCCGCCATACCTTGCCGCTGGTCAGGGTGTTCCACATCTGCCGGTAAAAATTCGTATCGTGACTGCCGCTCTGCAGGAATCTCGGATTTTTACCGATGGCCTCTTCTTTAGAATAGCCGGTAACTTTCTCAAAGCACGGGTTAACGTATTGGATTGTCCCACTCTTATCGGTGATGACGATGCTGTCTGCTGCCTGCTCAATGACTGTGGTCAACTTGTGTCGTTCTTCTTCTGCCTTCTTACGTTCCGTGACATCCAAACAGTACTCGATTACTTGCTTGATCTCCCCTTTTGCTCCGAAAACAGGATACCCGTGAATATCCAAATACCTCTTTTTCCCGTCTTTATCCAGGTGGACATGTTCAAACACAACAGCACGTTTCGTCCTTTTTATTTCATCGATAGGGCAGGGATGTTCCTTCCCTGTGCAAGGTTCGCTGCGATTGTGGGTAAGCTGGTAGCAGGTTGCCTCTCTCTGATCTTTATTAAAACCGGCCGCCGTGTTGGCCAGAGCAATTGTATAATCGTTAACGTTTATGAGATAAAAAGGATGGGTCAGTGCATCAAGGGATCGTTGCAGCAATTGGTGTTGTTCTTTCACCTTTTGCTCTGCCTCTTCACGAAGGCGAAGGGTCTCTTCAAGTTCAGCTACCTTCTCTTCAAGCTTCATTGCGACAATTTCGCTGTATTTCTCAAGATAGTCTTTCTCGTCATCCGTGGTAACCGTTTGTGTATCAGGTTGTTCGTGGCGGGTAATTTGGAGTGTCCGTTCAACTTTCTTCCAAAACTCTTTGGGCTCTTCGGGCTTGAATATATAACCGCTGGCGCCCAGGCTATCGGCAAGTCTCACATCCTGATCAGCCTTATACGTCGCTGAATAAAAGATAAAAGGAATTGATCGCAGCGTTTCATGACCCTTTATTTTTTTAAGAAATTGAAATCCATCCATCACCGGCATCAGGGCGTCGGAAATGATCAGGTCGGGTTTGTGGGCAGCGGCCATTTCAAGACCTTGTTGTCCGTTCCTGGCCATAATGGGCTGGTGGCCGTTTCTTTCGACAATATGCTTCAACAGGGTCAGGTCATCAGCGTTGTCGTCAACAATCAGAATTTTCATTTCTCAAGCTCCTGCACTATCTTCTCAATATCATCCACGATTGTCAGGGGATTGATCGGTTTCTCAAAATAAGCGTTGCACCCCATCGCCATGATTTTTTCTTTATCACCGCGCATGGCGAAGGACGTGATGGCGATGATAGGTATATCGCCGTTGGCTTTCGACGCCCTGATTCTTCTTGTCGCTTCGAAGCCGTCTATGCCCGGCAGGTCAATATCCATTACAACAAAATATGGTCTCTTTCGTAAAGTGATTTCAACTCCCATTTCTCCTGTTTCAGCACTTATCACTTTGTATCCGCTTCTCCTAAGAGCGATGGAGATCAATTCCAGATTGTCTTGGTTATCCTCAACCACCAGTACGGTTTTCATCTTTTCCTCCATCTGGGTTCGTGGTGAGTGGAATTCTTATATAAAAGGAACTTCCTTTGCCGTAAATACTTTCCAGCCCGACCCGCCCTTTAAGGATTTCTTCGGTTATTTTTTTGACCAGATAAAGGCCCAGCCCCGTTCCTTTTGTGCGTACTTTTATGGGGGTAACAATACGGGAAAAGGCGGTGAACAATCTGGGCTGATCTTCCGCCGCTATGCCGATGCCGGTGTCACTGACTGTAATGTCCAGCCAATCCCCGCCGTTACGGGTAGAACTCACTTTCATCAGAGCTGTTTTCACGGTAATCTTTCCCTGCTCGGTGAACTTGACTGCATTGGAAAGCAGGTTCACCAGGCATTGATAAAGCCGGCGTCGGTCAGTATGGAGAATTTGCGGACTGATTTCAACCTCAAGGGCAAGCCCTTTGTCCTCCATGTCTTTTTTCATCAGCTCAAGGGCCTCGCTGATAAGATCGGTAATGTCAAAGTCTTCGACCGAGGTGTCCATCTTTCCCGCCTCGATCTTGGAGACGTCGATAACGTCGTTGATCAGCGTCAGCAGGTGTTTGCCGGTCCTGAGGACAATGGCGAGTTTTGTTTTCTGTTCGTCATTTAGGGGGCCGAGCCATTCGTCGAGAACAATGCTTGAAAATCCAATAATGGAATTGAGGGGTGTTCGCAGTTCGTGACTCATGGAGGCGATGAACATGGATTTCAGACGGTCGAAGTCCTTCATTTTTTCGTTGGCCGCTTCCAGTTCAGCGGCTTTTACGTTCAGATCATCCACCAGATTCATCAACGCCTTCCTGCTGGCGAGCAACTCCTGTCTTGATCTTTCCAATTCAGAGGTGCGTTCCCTTACCCGCTGCTCCAGTTCTTCGTTGAGTTTACTGAGTTCATTTTCGGCATGCTTCCGTTCCGTTATGTCGGTAAACATCCCGAAAGAACCGAGATAGCGGTGTTTATCATCGAACATCGGCGTGGCGGCGATGTGTGTCCAGACGGCGGTACCATCACTGTGCCGGAAGCGGTGTTCGTAGTTCTCGGCTATTCCCTGGGAACGGTTCTCCATCTTCAGCTGATGGTCGGGCCAGTCCTCTTCAAACATGAACTCCATCATCGGTCGGCCGTGCATCTCGTCGCAGGAATAACCGAGCATCGCCGCCATACGGATGTTTACAAAGGTGGTCACGGCATCCGGCCCAAGTATCCAGATGCCCTCGTTAGCAGTGTCAACGATGCGACGGTATTTTGCCTCGCTCTTGCTCAGCGCCTCTTCAACCTGCTTGCGCTCGGTGATGTCCTGGACTGTTCCTGCAGAGCGGACAGGCTTGTCTTCTTCATAAAAGGTTTCGCACTGTTCATGGACATATTTGATTCGTCCATCTGGAAAAAGCAGGCGATGGTCGATGGCATAGGGCGTTCGGGTTTTGAGTGAGTTTGTATATGCAAAATTGACGGCCTCACGGTCATCTGGATGTATTGTATCAAGGAAAGCCTCATAAGAAGCGTCAAATTTTTCGGGATCGATTTCAAACATTTGATATATTTCATCGGACCAGGAGAGAAGATTGGTTGTAAGGTCCAATTCCCAGCTGCCGATATGGGCGAGGTGCTGGGCCTCTACAAGATTTCTTGTCGTCTTTCTTAGAGCCTCTTCAACCAGCTTACGTTCGGTGATATCCACAAAGGAAACGATTACAAGAGCGATGTTGCCGGCATCATCGTATTCCGGCTCGGCATTGACCAGCACCCATGTTTGATCGTGCCGGTCCGGACGGCTGATTCCTGTGACATAATCACGAAGAGGCTGTTGGGAGGAAAGCACCAAGCTTACCGGATATTCGGCCATAGGCAAAGGGGAACCATCCGTATGCAGAAAATGCCATTCCGAATCGACCAGGGACTTGCCGAGAAGTTGGTCCGCTGAAAGGCCAAGCAATGTCTCAGCCAGCGGATTGCAATCTATGATACGGCCCTGTTCGTCATGCAGCACAATGGCGGCCTGGACTTTCCTGATAAGGGACCGGTACCTTGATTCGCTGTTGCGCAGCTCAGTATCCCTTTCCGCAAGGGCATCCAGCATGGCATTGAACTCATGGGCCATCATAGCTGCCTCGTCGGTGCCGGTAAGGGAAGAACGGGCCAGGTGGTTGCCGGTGCGAACCGTGTCGATGGTCTGCTGGATGGCATAGAGCCTTCGGGTGATCCGGTGCCCCATGAACCAGGCGATAAGCGAACCGATGAGAATAGCCGCCAAGGCGTAGATGATGCCGCTTCTGGTAATCTCAGCAAGCTTCTGGCTGGCCATCTTCTGTCCTATGCCTACCCGCACCCAGCCCACATGTTGTCCTGCTATCATGGCGGGTGCTGCAATATCCACAAGAGAAGGGGTTCTGGAGAGTGTCGTCAGGCGCGTTTCCCGAGGCAGATCAAGAAGGAAGAGTCCCAGTTTGGATGTGTCGGTGGTGCCCAGCACCCGCCCCTGCTCATCTGCGAGAATGACAAAGAGGATCTCCGGATAGCGTCGTTGGGCATCCACCAACTCCTGCAGACCGGAAATGTCGTCGGAGGCGATCCATCCCGCAGCAGAAGTGGCCAGGGTCTGCGATAAAGCGATAGCCTGTTCGGTCTGGCGATCCAGGAGCATGGCGCGTTGACGTAGGGTCAAATCGGCGATGAACAGTGCCATCATGACGGCATGCACTGCGGCCACGCCGATAATCAAGTGTCCTCGGAGCGTGCCAAACAGGAAATGATGCATTTTATTTATCATCGTTTTCCACCACCGGACGGACCTCGCGTTCAAAGCTGGCGACATAGCGTCGCACTACATCGTAGTCCTCGTCCGTAGCAGGAAGAAAGCGGGCCGTTTCCATTGCCGCCAGGATCGATTTCCCTTCCATGATTCCGTCAAGCCCGAGCAGGAGTTTCCGAACCTGTTCCCTCACCTCTGCAGGAAGGTCGTTGCGCACCATGACCGAATTGTTGACGAGGTACTCTGTCTCCCAGATGAGCTTCATTTCCGCCGCTTGTTGCGGATGTTCATTTTGGAAAGCCCGCCATGGCGGCGGCCAGGTTGCTCCAACTGCGGTCTGACCCAGATAGGCGTTCATGATGGCCGATTCCTGGGAACCGACATAACGATTCTCAATGTCTTTGTTGACGTCGATGCCGTGTTTGTGGAGGAAGTATTGGGGCATGATACAGGCTGCCAGGGCGGTAGGGGAGGGATAGCTCACCGTCTTCCCCTTCAGATCGGCGGGGCGCGAAAGATTGCTGTCCCGGCGCACCACGAAAATTCCCTTGAAATCCCGCGGATCGCCCGCCATGGCGATAACGCTGTAGCCAGCCTTCATCGCCTGCAGGGTCTGCCAGGGGTTGGGAAGGAGAAATTCGGGCCGGCGCGCCTGATACTTCTCCTCAAAGAATGCGTAATTCCGTGAGGTCTCTAGAGACAGGCGGGCCCCTTGCAGCCGGCTGTTCAAAAAATCAATGAGCGGCTGATACGCCTGCATGAGTTTAGTGGGGTTATGCAGGGGGTGAACAGCAAGGTCATAGACGGGCAGGTCCTCTGATGTCGGTTTTATCCCGAATTGCGGCCCTTTCTCTTCGGGTTCCTCCCGGTCGCAGCCGGAGAGCATTCCAATCAGAAAAGCCAGAAGCAACATTGTCAAAAATCTTTTATTCATCATGTTCTCCTATTATGCGTCTGGTTTCGCGACCTTGTTGCCGTGAGGCCGATCATGCATTTCCAGCTTCTTGATCCTTTCCTTCAACTCCATCATCCTGAGTTCCCGTCCCACGAAGAGCTGATTCATCCTCTCCAATTCTTCGTTCTTGGCTTCCAGTTCAACGGTACGTTTCCTGACGCGCGCTTCAAGCTCTTCGTTCAGTTGTCTCAATGTCTCTTCCCCTGACTTGCGCGCGGTGATATCACGGGCCAAGGCAAGACAGACCTGCCGATCCTCAAGCTGCAAAAGTCCAAGACGAATCTCGACAGGAAACGTTGTTCCATCTTTTCGTTTATGCCTCCCTTCCAGGGTTACAGGATGATCGGGTGTCAGCTTGCTCCAGAAATTCTTTACATGATCGTGACTGGTAAATTCCGCGTCCACGTTGGCCACGCTCATTTCGAGAAGCTCTTCCCTTGTGTAGCCGAGGTTTTCGCATGCCGTTCGATTGACATCCAGGAAACGTCCTTCAACATCGTGAACAAAAAAGGCATCGGCAGCCTGATTGACAAGGGTGCTGAAGCGTTTTTCGCTTTGCCGAAGATCGCGATCCACCAGCAAAGAGGTGAGGGCATCCCCCAGGCGTCTGCCGATTTCCTGAAAGATCCGCTCTTCCTCGGAGGTCCAGATCCGGCTCCGGGAACATTGGTGGATTCCGAACTGCCAGGGTTTCCCGACCTTGGGATGGAGGGCCATGGACATATAACTTCGAATTCCGAATCGTTTCGCCACCGCCTGCGGCAGAGGGTAAGGATTGCCGGGGCCGACTTTCATGGTCGTATTTGTGTCAAGCAGAATCCGCAATCCTTCCGCTATTTCCGGATCCATGGGCATCTCCAGCCCCAATTCCAGGATTCCGGGATAGTCGGGTTTGGTCCGCTCCATCGGACAAGACCAAGATTTCGCGTCGGGGTCGCAGGGATACATTAGAAACGCCCGGTCACACTCGAAGATCGTGAGCATCTCGTCGAGAACGTTGCTCATCATCTGTTCAAGACTGTCGGTGCCCTGAGTGGCACGGTTGATCCTGTCCAAGCTCTCGAAAAACAGGAGACTGGCGTTGCGTTCCTCATCGGCGAGCTTGCGCTCAGTAGCATCCTTTGAGATAAAAAACACGCCCTCCGTCTTACCTGCTGCATCGAGTATCGGATGCAGGGTCCAGTCCCAATAGGAGTCGTCTCTTCCCGGATAGCCAACAAAGGTATCGGCAAACGTGTTGTATGGCCTGCAGGATGCAACTACCTGCCGGAAAAGCGCCTCGCGTTTGGGGTCGGGAAACATGGCAAAATAGTTTTTGCCGGAAAAGGCATCTGGTTGTTGTCCGTATGCCGCGGCATAGGCCTCATTCACCCGTATAAAACGAAAATCCTTGTCCATGTAGGCAAGCAGCACATGGGTGGTGGAGAAAATTTTGGCCAGTATTTCGTTGTTTGCCACAAGTTCGGCATTGGCCATGGCCAATTTGTTGGTCATATCATTGAAGGCATCGGCCAATAGATCGATTTCGTTATCGGACGGAATTTCAGCCGGTACTGTCTCCCCGCGAGATATGGACTTTGCCTTAGCTGTCAGCCTGGCTAGAGGCAAAGTGATCGAGCGGGCGAGAAAGAGCATGGCGGCGATGATCAGCAGGGTGAAGCCGCAGAAAATAACAAGCAACAGCATCCTGAGTCTGAGCAGGGGAGCAAAGGTCTCTTTGTGGTCGAACTTAACAAGCACTACCCAATCGGTCTTTTCGATAATACGGCTGGCAGCCTGCACCAGTTCGACCCGGTAATCGACTGCTTCGGGAAAAAAATGATCTCCACCCCGCAAGGATTGTAATGACGGGCTATTGACGGCACTTGGAGGAATGGTTCTTTGCAGGGCTGCCTGGGTATCGAATCTTGTAGGGGTAAGAAAAATAGCGCCGCCGTTGTCGGTTCCGGTCACGACCAGGGTTTCTCCGGTTTCTCCCAGGCCATCGTAGTCCTGCACGGCGGCAGTGAGAGCAGTCGCTTGCGAATCGAGGGCAACAATTCCGAGAAATTCTCCTTCCAGGTAAAGTGGGCCGCAGAGGTGAAGTATTAAACCGTCCTCTGGATCGACAAAGAGATCGATGCGACTCTCTCCCTCATGTCTCCCCAAAAAACATTTTTCTTTACCGCGAGGGCGGATGGTGCCAATTGCCTTTTTACTCGTTGATGCCAAGATCCTGCCGTCACTGTGAAGTATGTCGATGTTTTTTAAACTGGGTATGGAGTTGCGTGCGTCGGTCAGAATGAGGTGCATGCGGTCCAGATGCTCGCTCCTGCCGTCGAGCAGAAACTGTTTGAGACTGATACGGAGCTGCGTCCTGCTGGCCACCAGTTGCAGTCTTTCAAAATTCTGCGCCACAATATTTGACAACCGGGCCTGCTGCAGAGAGGCAACCGACAATAGGTGGTTGTGAATCTGATCGGTAAGGGCTTGCTTTTCGTTCCGATGCGCCAGATAACCTGCTAGTAACAGAGAAGAAAAGATTGCCAGGATAGTGCAAAAAAGTTTTGTCCTGATCTTCATGGTCTTCTGTCCCCTCCCCGGTTCTTCGCGTAGACAAAAATAACGCGTCTGTTTTTTTCCCCATGATCTCCTGCCTGTGTTTAGAACATTTTTCGGCTGAGAAAGAGGGATCAAAGTCAAAAACACCCCTCAAGACTCTGCTGATGATGATAAGGAATAGCCTGGTTGTTTCTGTCCATGTTTTAGTGTAGAGAATATCAAACGGGAAAACAGCTTTTTTTTAAAAAAATGGTAATTCAATTTATTGGGTCATTTTGTGTTTGACCCGGAGATGGCGGATTGTGGGCATAAAATGCTGCAGGCAAGTCTGGATTGCATGATTCAACGTTTGTGCAATTGTTTTTTTACTTAACTTATTTAAGGTCTATTAATGGCCTTTCTTATTCTGTTTGGGGATAAGGCAAGGGTATTCGGCTAGCAAGTCAGATGCCTTCCTTGAGGCCGGTAAAAAAAATTTGAGCTGTAAGAATTTTTTATTGAGTGGTACATGGACCGGCCTATGATCTGAAATAGCTGCAAATCGGCATTAATGCCTAATAAAGGAACATTGTTGTGACCATCAATAAATCAAGCAAACATGTAACTACCCTGCAAAGTGACCTTGAGCATCTGTCTGTCCTGATAAACGCCATGCCTGACATAGTCTGCTTCAAGGATGGTGAAGGAAGATGGCTGCAGGCCAACAACTATGATCTTGAGCTTTTCGGCCTCAAAGATGTTGATTACAAAGGAAAGACGGACAGTGAACTTGCAGAATACAGCAGTTTTTACCGGGATGCTTTTCTGGGTTGTGAAGAAAGTGATGAAGAAGCCTGGCAGAAAGGGAGCATGCTGAAAACCCAGGAAATTATCCCTCTTCCTGATGGGTCAGCCAATATATTTGACATTATCAAGGTGCCGCTTTTTCATGAAGATGGTTCCAGGCGTGGACTCGTTGTACTTGGTCGGGATGTCACTGCCCAGAAAAAATATGAAGCCGAACTCGAACGATTGAACAAGACCTTTGCCGAGGCGCAGCGGGTGGCCAAGATCGGTCACTGGTTATGGAATATTAAGACAGACAGTCTGGAATGGTCGGATGAGGTATTCCGCATCTTCGGTTGTAAACCCCGGGAATTCACCCCCACCTATGACAGGTTAATGAAATTTATCCATCCCTACGACCGCCAGCGCGTGAAGGATGCCGTGATAGAGGCCCTGAAAACGGGAAACAGATACAGTATTGAACATGGAATCATTATTCCCGGGGAAAGATATCGCACCGTGAAGGAGGAGGGCAGGCTTTATTACGATGCAGACAACGAGCCCGAGTACATGCTTGGTGTTGTCCTGGACACGACTGAGTTCAGAAGTATAGAGAATCAGCTTGATCTGGCAACGCAACTTCTTGAAAATATAATAGAAGGTGTGGCAATAACCGATCAGGATACCAACATATTGATGGTCAATCAGGCGTTTACGCAAATAACGGGTTATGGAGCCGAGGATGCGATCGGTCGGAAGCCGAGCATTCTTAAATCTGAAAGGCAGGACGCGTCTTTTTATGAGAGTATGTGGCAGGAAATCAACAATAAGGGAAAATGGAGCGGTGAGATTTGGAACAGGCGCAAAAACGGCGAAGTCTATCCGGAGTGGCTGACTATTCTGGCGATTAAGGATGTATATGCAAAGTCGAGCGGATATGTTTCGATATTTCATGATTTGACCGAGATTAAGAGCCACCAGGAAACCATCAAAATCAAGGAGTATCGCGATCCTCTCACCGGACTTGCCAACCGCAAGCTGTTTATGGATCATCTGGAGACCGAGATCAGCAAGTCGGAATCCGGACAGGAGCTTGCCGTGGTTTGCCTGGACGTGGATGCATTCAAAAGGATAAATGACAGCCTTGGTCATGTGATTGGCGACAAGTTGCTGCAGGATGTGGCAATCCGTCTTTGGGACTTGGTGGATGAGGAAAATACAGTTGCCAGACTTGGCGGAGATGAATTCTGTATTCTGCTGCAGGGTGAGGATATGGTCGTTAAATCAGTCGAAATTGTTGAAAGCATCTTAAATACTATCTCAGCACCGTTTTCCATTAAAAATGAGGAGGTTACACTCACTGCAAGCGTCGGGATCAGCATATTCCCCTTTGATGGCCTGGAGGCGCAAAAGCTTTTTAAGAATGCCGAACTGGCCATGTATGAGGCCAAAAGATCTGGGAATACCTATAAATATTTCAAAAAAGAACTGGATGTAAAGGCCCGAAAACGTTTGAGGGTTGAAAATGCCCTTCGCCTTGCCCTTCAGGCGGAGGATGAACTTGTAGTCTTCTATCAGCCAAAAGTTGAACTGGCAACAGGGCGGATAGCAGCTATGGAGGCTCTGGTCAGATGGTCAAAGCCGGACGGCACCATGATCTCTCCTGGAGAATTCATCCCTTTGGCCGAAGAGACGGGACTTGTGTTGCCGCTGGGCGACTGGGTACTCAGGAAGGCCTTGAAAGCAACTAAAAAATGGTTGCAGGCAGGTATCAAAATATCAGTGGCGGTCAATCTCTCTCCACTTCAATTCAGGGATGAAAAACTTTTGAAAAGGATTATGACGGCAATCAGTGACTCTGGTTTTCCTCCAAACTGTCTTGAGCTTGAAATAACCGAGAGTGCTGTTTTGGAAAGGGAAAAACAGGCCATCGCGGTTCTGTCCAAATTGCAGGATCTGGGCATAAGTATATCCCTGGATGATTTTGGAACCGGGTACTCTTCTCTTTATTACCTCAAAAAACTTCCGATTAATTCCATAAAGATTGATAAGAGTTTTATTGATGATCTCCCTGGTCACAAGGACAGCGTGGCCATAACCACTGCCATTATCAACATCGCCAGGAGCCTTGATCTTAAGGTTGTGGCTGAAGGAGTGGAAAAGGTTGAACAGCTGCGTTTTCTGGAAAAGAACGGCTGTGACCAGATTCAGGGATATTACTACAGTCCACCCGTGTCGGAGTCGACGATGGAAACATTTCTGCGACAAGGATGTCTGCTCCACAATGCATCATAATGTTCATCTCTCCCCATACGGTTCTGTTGTTATGGTGTATCTATTCAGCGAGGGCTCGAAATGGGCCTCAACTCCAGGCCGTAACTATTCAGATGTGCCTTAGATTTGGACAGGTAAGCGCAACGAAGTGGAGACTCCGAGCAGGCCTGCGAGGCAGGTAAGCGAGCTTGCGAGACTCCGATAGCCCGTCTATGTGAGCAGGCCTGATCGTTCAAAGATGAGGTGTGTCTGAATAGTTACCATTGGCATATGGTTTATTGCCGTGGTTGTGGATGATGGAAAAAATGTCAGTGGCAAGGATCGAAAAAAATCAGTATACAAATCCTGATGAGCTTGCATGTATGCCCTTATAATGATGAACGTCAATTGACGTTCATCATTCGGCAACAGAATATCAACAACGTACACACGTTCCGGCGGTGGACGGGCGGGTTCTCAGTCAAGTGTCATGTATGAGGCCCTTGATCTTAAATTAACCTCGTGAGTCTGTTTATTTGCTCTAATTCGGGATGGAGAGGCTTTCATTAACCAGCTTCAGGCTTCCGGCACTGTCATGTTAGAATTCTTTTACACAAATGAGACAATAATTCTCTGGTCTGCCGCTGTGTC
Organism: Desulfobulbaceae bacterium; assembly: GCA_020444175.1. Taxonomy (GTDB): domain Bacteria; phylum Desulfobacterota; class Desulfobulbia; order Desulfobulbales; family SURF-16; genus JAHLLM01. The sequence goes on from JAHLLM010000002.1 coordinate 117,962, forward strand.
AATATGTACTTTTTTCGGCAGCCTGCTTCTTGTCCCATATCTGGTGGTACAGATCCCAAGTAACTATTTTTTGCAGAACAGAAGGCCCCGCGCATCATGGACGGCACACTATCCGATCATTCGGCTTATCCTTCTTGTCTTTAAAAATCTGTTGGGATATGCTCTGCTTTTCATCGGGTTGCTCATGCTGGTATTGCCGGGGCAGGGACTTTTGACCATTGTCATTGCCGTCATGTTAATGGATTTTCCAGGCAAATACCGTTTTGAAAGATGGCTGGCCACCCGCAGACCGGTTCTGCGTTCCATCAACTGGCTTCGCAAAAGGGCTGAGCGTGACCCCCTCATTTTTTGACCAGGGAACGGGTGTGTTGATTAAGAGCCACTCTTCAAAAACATTTTCACAGAAGAGGAAATAATATGGAATTACGAGATTTGGTTCTAAAAAATCGGAGCTGCCGCCGGTTTCATCAAAAAACTGTGATTGAACATAATACACTTCTTGATCTGGTTGATCTGGCTCGTTTGTCCGCTTCGGCTAAAAATCTGCAACCCTTAAAATACTGCCTCATACATGATGCTCAGCAAAACAAATTTATTTTTCCACTACTTGCTTGGGCTGGTTATCTGGACGACTGGTCCGGTCCGATTGAAGGGGAGAGGCCTTCCGGATATATCGTCGTTCTGGGTGATGAAAATATAGCCGATTCATTCGACTGTGACCTCGGTATCGCCGTGCAATCGATCCTCCTGGGTGCCAGGGAGAAGGGGCTGGGCGGCTGTATTATTGCCTCCATTGACAGGCAGAAGATGAGGAAGAGGCTGAAAATTGCAGCTTCTCTGAAGATTCTCGTTGTCATCGCTCTTGGTAAGCCCAAAGAAACCATAGTTATCGATGAAATGGGCAATGACGGAAGCATCAAATACTGGAGAGAGCCCAACGGTACTCACCACGTGCCTAAACGGTCCCTGAAAGACATTATTGTCTCTTGATGCATGCTGCTGTCTCCATTGGCGGCTGACAGCGACAGGATTTTTTATCTTCAAGGGGCAGAAAGGAGGTTCCAACATCGTAAGAAATTATTTGTCTGTTTCGATGTTTGGTATTTGAATTTCAAAGTTTGACGGTTTCGTAAAAACCCCCTCAACCGCCGCCGACAAGTATGTAACTTGTTGATATTTCGTTGGCGGATGGTCAGCTTGAGAGCTTTTTGCGAGACCATCAAAGTTTAAGAGGCATTTTTTCCTCAAATTTTAAAAAAATCAGCATGCAACACCCATATTGACCTTTCCCTGCCAATGGATATCTTTTTTCACTTTTCAAACTACTTTCTGCTATGATTAGGAGTGATTCTCCTCTTCTCGCAAGCTTGGCCTCTTTGGGGCAACTGCTTAAACGCGTAAAGAATTTCGTCAGTGGAGGAAGTATGTTTGACAACAAGATACCCCGTGTGTCGACAGACGATTGGCTCTCGGCAATCAATTCAATGAATGATCTCGTAATGATCCTTGATCTGGATCATCGAATTCTTGCCGTTAACGAGGCCACGCTGCAGGCCATTGGTTCCCCTGAATCTGAAGTTGTCGGAAGAAACTGTTATGAAGTTTTCCATGGCAGAAAAAATCCTCCTCCCGAGTGCCCCCATGAATATTTAAAAAAATCTTCCTCTTCCCATACCTGTGCCATGCAAATGGAAATGCTTGACCGTGTTTACATGCTCACTGCTGCTCCGATACGAGATGCCAATGGCCGTTTGATCAGAGTTGCCTATACCGGCAAAGACATCACCGGGCAGGATAGTTCGAAAAGAGAGTTGCAGAAGATTAACCGTGCCTTGGAAACTCTGATAGAGTGCAACAAGGTCCTTGCACAACCGAGCGAAGAACTGCAGTTGCTGCACCACATTTGTGAGGTCATTGTTACTGTCGGCGGCTATCATCTTGCCTGGATTGGTTTTGCGCTGGACGATGAGGAAAAGACAGTGAAACCAGTCGTTAACTGCGGCTATAACGACAGTTATCTTGATACTGTTCAGATTGTCTGGGCTGATACCGAACGTGGGCGTGGGCCGAGCGGCACTGCTATTCGCACGGGACAACCGGTTGTCTGCCAGAATATTCAAAAAGATCCCCAGTTCACTCCCTGGCGCGAACAGGCACTGAAAAGGGGATATGCCTCGTCCGTTTCTCTTCCTCTCATTGTTAATGGAAAGGCAGTCGGAGCCTTAAACATCTATGCTGTTGAAAAGGATGCCTTTAACGAACAGGAGGTGGGCATTCTGTTCGGGTTGGCCTCAGATGTGGCATACGGCATTACTGCCAGGCGGGTCAATGTGGAGCGCCGGCAACGGGAATCCGAGCTGGCTCGAAAGGAATCCGAATGGGCCAATGCAATGGATTTCATAGAAGATGCCGTTTATCTCGTTGACTTGGATGACAGGGTGCAGCATGCCAATAAAAAATTCTACGCCATGATAGGTCTTCCGCCTGAACATGTCATTGGCAGGGATATCTGCACGATAATGCATCCTGAAGGAGAACTCCTGCCTTGTCCTGTGTGTTTAGCCCGAAGAGAGCGGAAAGACACTTTTATCGTCATGGATGCCGATCATCCGGATAATCCTGTCGGAAAACCGATCCAGGTAATGGTCAAGATTATCCGTGATGCAAAACAGGCTCCTGTCAGTATTCTCATGGGGGTTCGAGATTTGTCACCTGTGGAAGAGTTACGGAAACAAGGGCAGATTATCGACCAGATCAACGAGGCAGTTATTGCGACCGATCTTCAGGGAAACATAACCACCTGGAATAACGGGGCAGGAAGGCTAATCGGGTACAGCGCCCACGAAGTCATTGGCAGGAATATTTCGCATTTGTTGAACGACGAAATGAACTACGCAGATCTGGCAAGGCTGTCCAGGCTGGAGGCACTGATAAGAAAAAAATCAGGGGATACATTTTATGGATTTATTTCATCGTCTGAATTTAAAAACCAGATGGGTGAAAAAACAGGCACGATATTCATTATCAACAATGTCAGTCAGAGAAAAGAAGCAGAGAAGCAGCAGGAAAATCAAGCGCGCATCTGGGCCCTGGGCTCTGATGTCGGTCAGGCTGTTACCACGGGACATGACCTGCGGGAAATGCTGCAGGATTGCTGCGAGGCAATTGTGAGGCGTCTGGAAGTTCCCTTTGCACGGGTCTGGGTATATGACTCTGCCGAAAATATGTTGATTCTTCAAGGCAGTGCCGGCATGTACACCCATATAAACGGGGAACATGGTCGCATTCCGATTAATAAGCATTCCAAAATAGGGCAGATTGCCGTGGAAAAAAAGGCCATGTTGACAAATGCTGTTATCGGTGACCCGCAAATCCGCAACCAGGAATGGGCCAGGAAAAAGGGCATGGTGGCTTTTGCCGGACATCCGCTTTTGGTTGGTAATCTGTTAGTCGGGGTTATGGCTCTTTTCTCCAGAGAGCCGCTGTCAAATTTTATTTCACGAAGTCTTGAATCCATAGCAGAAAGGATCGGCGTCGGTATTGAACGCAATCTGGCTGAAGCGGAAACTGAAAAGCTGCAGAATCAGATCAGGCAGATGCAGAAAATGGAGGCAATCGGTACTCTTGCCGGCGGCATTGCCCATGATTTTAATAACATCCTGACACCGATTATTGGATTTGGAGATCTGCTTAAGTTTGAAATAGACGCGAATAATCCTGCGCGAGAATCAGTTGAGGAGATATTGCAGGCGGCCAAACGTGCAAAGGAACTTGTCCGCCAGATTCTGGCCTTCAGCCGTCAGACGCAACAGGAACGTCGTCCCCTGCAGCCCCATCTTATCATAAAAGAAGCGCTTAAGCTCCTCAAGGCCTCTATTCCGTCCATCGTTACAATACATGCCCAAATTGACTCACAATGTGAAGCAGTTATGGCTGACCCCACTGAAGTCCATCAGATAATGATGAATCTCTGCACCAATGCCTACCATGTCATGATGGAAGAGGGCGGTTTCCTGGAGGTGAGTCTTGAAAACGTTTCGGTCAACGCCGAACTTGCCAGGAGTAATCCGCAGCTTGCAGAAGGCCATTATGTTCGATTGACCGTCAAAGACAGTGGCCCGGGTATGGAACCTGCTCTCTTGGATCGCATTTTTGAACCCTATTTTACCACTAAAAAAATTGGTGAAGGGACAGGAATGGGGCTTGCTCTGGTTCATGGCATCGTGCAGAGTCTTGAAGGTGGCATTGTTGTGGAGAGTGCCGTGGGCAAAGGGAGTCGTTTTCAGGTTTATCTGCCAAGTTTGAAAAAGGCGCAGGTGGAACCATCGCCAATCAGACAGGACATGCCCAGGGGAAAAGAAAGAATACTGCTGGTCGACGATGAAGGTGCGGTGGCGCAATTCGGCAAGAGGGCATTGCAGATGCTGGGCTATGAGGTGACGATCAGGACAGGAAGCCTGGAGGCTTTAGAGCTGTTTCAAGCGGAACCTGAAAAATTTGATCTCCTTATTACCGATCAGATGATGCCCAATATGGCAGGAACGCAACTTAGTCAAAGAATTAAAGCGATTCGGGCTGATATTCCCATTATTCTGCTCACCGGCTTCAGCCATAATCTGACACCTGAACAGTTAGATAAGGCAGGAATTGGAAAATGCGCCATGAAGCCCCTCCTTGTGGATGAGCTCGCGCAAATCATCCGGAATATTCTAGACGGTGAATAAATCATGGAGTTCCCATTGGCGGCTTAACCTTTTTTTCCCAAAAAAAGGCCGCTGGAACCATATTCTCTCTTACTAAGGCACTTTAAAAAAGCTCATTGGTGAGAATAAGTGAGGAAAGCGAAATCATCCCTATCAGATTCCCTCCCTCTTCAACCGGTGCTCTGCGAATGCCTGCCCGGTAAATCAAACGGGCCACATAGCGGATGTCCATATCGGCCGGTACTGTGATAACAGGTTTTGTCATTATCTCATAGACATGCACCTCTTCAGGAGAGCGGCCTGCTATAATCACGCCCTTAATAAAGTCCTGAACAACAAGTATGCCCCAGGCATCATCGCTGTGCCGTTTTTTAACAAGAAGGGATGAAACTTTTTCAGAACGCATTTGGGCTGCAGCCTCCCTGGCGGTGGCCATGCCGTCAATGGAGACAATGCCTTTGTGCATGACGTCTTTTGCCTTTACAATTGGTGTGTTTTCCGGTGTCATAATGTTCTCCTTCTATAGTCGATATGTTCGTCATTTCTCAAGGGGCATAAATGAGAAATCGTCAAAAATAACTTTCCCGTACTTCTTCCTTGAATCGCTCCATCTGACTTTCAAGGCCCACTACATGTTCAACCGGGACAACAAAGGCGATGCCGGTCCCTGGTTTATGGAATTCTCCTGCCTCTCTTATCGCGTTGAGGATTTTGGTAACAAGATGCTCTTCAACAAGAAGCATGATAATGTCGGTCTGTGCCTCCAGGGAAAGACCGAAAAAGGTTTTCGCCTCATGGATGCCTGTGCCCCTGGCCGGTATGATTGTCGCCCCTGTGGCTCCAGCCCCTTTTGCCGTATCAACGATATGATCGGTGATGTCGGCTTTGACTGAGGATAAAATGAGTTTAAAGCGCATTCCTTTTCTCCATGATTTTGAGTTTGCGTTGAGTCATCCAGTGCATGTATTGAGCATAGCCCATGACGGTAATAATTGGGAAGAGACTTGCAAAGGCGATAAGGCCAAAACCGTCAAGGGCTGGATTTCTTCCGGGGACGGTGGCCGACAGTCCCAGGCCGAGTGCCGCAACCAGAGGGACCGTTACTGTTGATGTTGTGACGCCGCCTGAGTCGTATGCCAGGGGGATAATGCTTTTGGGGGCAAATATCGTCTGCACGATAACGATGAGGTAGCCGACCAATATATAGAGATAAAGCGGGGTGCCGCTGACAATACGGAATGTGCCGAGGCTTATGCCAAGAGCCACTCCTATGGCAACAGTGATCCTCAGGCCCCATTGGTTGATGGTGCCGGCGGAAACCTCATTGGCTTTATAGGCCACGGCAATGAGGGATGGTTCGGCAATGGTGGTGGCAAAGCCGACCATGCCGGCAAAAAGATAGATCCAGCCATAGGCCTTCCAGTCAGCCTGTAAAACGATTTTATCTGTGCCATAAAGAAAGGCTGGGTCAGATAGCTGGGTGGCCATGATTTTCCCCAGGGGAAAAAGGGCCTTTTCAAGTCCTGCCAGAAAGAGGGCAAGGCCGATAACAACATAAACTCCGCCGACGATGACGCGGCGAAGATGGGGAATCGACTGCCGCAATACCAGGGTTTGAAAGATTGTAATAAGAAGAATGATGGGCAGTACATCCCTGCAGGTTGCAACGAGTATGGCGCTGAAGTCGTGTATGAATTCCATAGATAAGGACTCTGCTTTCAACCGAAAATGAGGAGCCCATACCCCATGACAAAGATCATGGGCAGGAGAGAGGCAAAGGCGATAAGGCCAAAGCCGTCCAGAAGAGGACTTCGGCCGCGTATGGTTGAAGCCAGGCCCACGCCAAGTGCTGTAACAAGGGGGACGGTTATGGTGGACGTGGTGACGCCGCCGGCATCATAGGCTATGCCGATTATTTCTTTCGGGGCGATAATGGTCATCAGCATGACAACGACATAACCGCCGATGATAAGATAATGAATGGGCCATCCTCTGATAATGCGCATGATGCCGATTAGGATGGCAAGTCCCACCGAAAAAGCTACAGACATGCGCAGCCCAAAGGCATATTGCCGAAGCGATTCCCGGCTTGAGTCAATAAGTTCTCCCTGGCATGCAATTTCTGCGGCTTCCGAACAGACGGCAATAAGGGCAGGTTCGGCAACAGTGGTTGAAAAACCGAGTGCAAATGCAAAACTGAGAAGCCAGAAGAGGCTGCCCTTTCTTGCCAGAGCCTGGGCCATTGCCTCTCCAATGGGAAATAAACCCATTTCCAGCCCCTGGACAAAAAGGCTGAGCCCTGCCACAACAAGAAGGGCACCAAAAAGAACGTCTCCCATCTGCGGCAGAGGCTGTTTCAGAACAACAATCTGAAAAAAGGCGATAACAAGAATGATGGGAAGCAGGTCTGTTAAGGCATTCTTCAGCTTTTTGAAGATGAGAGAGGTTATCATGTGTTTTTTAGTGTTGTATCCCTAACAGACTAGCCGATACCGGCGAATCAATTAATCAGCTGACAGACACCAGCTAGAGAAATTTATATTGGGTCAGTCCGTCAATTATACCAGCTGCATATTTATGTTTGCTGAAAAAAATGTTTTTTTGTCCCCTGAGTTCTTCGAGCTCCTTGCTGTGGTTTCCGACAATGAGGCCGCACGTTCTGCCGCGCAACATGTCTTCGTCTGTTATTGAATCTCCCGCAACCATGACGTTTTCCGGGGCAATTTCCCATTTGTACTGGATGTATTTGATCGCCTTTCCTTTGGCGGCCCTATAGGGAAGAATGTCAAGAAACATATCATGGGAGAAATTGACCTGACAGCGCAGTTTGGCTTTCTGCAGACAATGGTAGACCCTGGCCAGCAGTTCAGGTTCATCTTCAAGAAAGTAGCTTAGTTTATAACGCCTCTGCCCTTCTGCCTCCTGCGGATAGATGAAATCAAGCTGCGCCAGGGTCTCTTTTATCTTTTCCGGCTTCCAGAGGTGTTTCAGGTGTTGCTGCCATCCTTTGTCTGTGCGCAGATCTGGACCATAATATATTTCCGTTCCGACTGAACAAATAAGGATGTCGGGCATGGGAATGTCGTGTTCCGTCATAATGTCCAGAGTCATAGCGAGACTTCGCCCCGTAATAACGCCCCAGCCCATGGTCTCTCTATTTTTTTCAAGCAGCTCAAGAAGATCGGCGAGACTTTCCTTGTCTCCCACCAGCGTATTGTCAATGTCGGTGATGAGAAGCTTGTTCAGTGCAGACAGTCTGGTCCCGAACGAGGCCTGTTTGCTCAGGGCATTGGCAGCGGAGTTTGAGCCGTGTTTGAGCTGGGGCAGATATTTTTCATAACATAAAATGGCCTGCTCGCAATGGAAGTGCCAGGAGTAATGCTTCCTGACCCCGTTGATGCCGTTCCTGGAGCAGGTCTCCCATTTCTCTTGATCAGCGAGAAGCTCTTTCAGTGCCTCGCCGATTTCCTTGGGGTTGCTGACATCTATCAGTGTCCCGTTCTGGCAATTTGCCACGATATCAACCGGGCCGCCGTCATTGGTGGCAACTATGGGTAGGCCGCAGGCAGAAGCCTCTATAAGGGTCAGCCCAAAGGGCTCCACCAGGGCGGGATTGATAAAGACACCGCCACTGTCAGCGCAAAGGCGATAGAGTTCAGGGACTTCGGTGGCAAAATCATGTTTTTTAGGAATGGCCAGTCTGCCGTATAGATCATAATAATCCATTTTTAGCAGCATGTCGGTCAACACGTTGCGTTCATTGTCTTCCATTACCTGAATATCTTTTCTGATACCGGCAAAGATGGCCAGGTTGGCCATGGAACGCAAGTTTTTGTCGGTTCCATATGCCTTGAGAAGGCCTGAAATATTTTTTCGCTGATCAGGGCGGCAGAGCGCAAGAATAAAAGGTTTCTGGGGGTCAGCCCAGAAGCGTTGCAGCTCTCTGAGCAGCGTCATGCGAGTTTGCTTTGATGTTTCGCTCTTGTCGTCTGAATCAAGTTTGTTGTGATAATAAGGGTAGAAATTATCAAGATCAATGCCCGGCGGGATAACAGTAAAGTTATCCCCCCCTGAATTTGTATACAAACCATACTGCTTGTCTATTTCCTGTCTGGTGCTGGTAATGATATGGTTGGCTTTTTCGATAATCTTTTCTTCAACGTCGATGCGCTTGTTCATCTTATAGCGCTTGTTTATTTCCCGGGTGCTCAGTCCGCTGGCAAGAAGTTTTTCGTTCTTGTTGCGACCCAGAGAATGGCCAGTAAAAATAAAGGGGGTGTCGAAAGCGGAGGCAAGTTCCATGGCTACATACCCTGCATCGGCATAGTGGCCGTGGAAAATGTCGGGAATATGGCCCTGGGCTTTGATGAGTTTGATTGTTTTATCAATAAATTCATCAAGATGGGGCCAGAGGAGTTCCTTGCGGATATATTTTCTTCCTCCGCATTGAATGCGGATTATTTTTACATTGTCGGCAAGTTCCTCTACCGGTGTGGAATATATGGAGGATACGGTGTTGTCCTGAATAAGGCGCGTAACAAGATCAACCCGGGCAACATCGGGGTGTTCTCCCAGAGAGCGGGCCAGTTCAATGACATACTTTGTCTGGCCCCCGGTGTCGGCGTCTCTGCCGAGTTCAGGACATTCTCCTCTGATAAGTCCGTGTATGCTGAAAAGTTGTATGTATAGGCCTGATTTTTTCATATCTTCATTTGGTAATATTAAAGAGGTTATTAATCATCTGTGGGAAGATTGGAACTGAAAATCCGACATGGGCGGAGTTGCACCGGGCTGCCCGGCAACAAATGCTCCTCTCTGGTTTGCCCGGGAGAGGCATTCCTGCCAGGGACGTTTGTTGAGGATGCCTTCGATAAGAGTGGCAAAAAAAGCATCTCCGGCCCCAACAGTGTCTGCTACTTCTGCCGGAAATCCGGGATGCTCGAAAAGTCCATCCCTGCTTACCAGAAGGGCTCCGGCTTCTCCCAAGGTGACCGCAAGAGTCAAAAGATTCCATTTTTCGAACAGTTTCCGGGATCGTTCTTGTAATGTCCCGGCTTGAATTCCGGACCAGTCCGCAACCTGATGGAGTTCGGCGTCGTTTAATTTGGTGACATCGGCCACTGCCAGAGAATCCAAGACCGTCTCCCGGGAAGTAAAAGGGGGTCTGAGGTTCACGTCATAAAATTTGAGATCCGCTTTTTCCCATAAACTGCGAATTGCTGCCCTGCTTTGCGAAGCCCGCTGGGCCAGGGTGCCGAAAATGAGGTGAAAAGAATTCTGCTTAAGGCAATGGGCGAACTCCTGGGGGGCAATGGCATCCCATGCCGCCGGTGCGACAATGTCAAAGGATGGTTCATTATTGGGACCGACGGAAACCACAACCTTGCCGGTCGGCAGTTGTCCGTCCTGTTGGACAGTGTCAATTGAAAGACCTGTGTCGGCTATCTTTTCAAGGGTAAGCGGGGCAAGATCATCGGTGCCGATGCGGCTGATCAGCTGAGTATCGCAGCCAAGGGTGGACAGGTGGTATGCTACATTTAATGGGGCGCCACCCAGAATCTTTTTATCATCAAAAATATCCCAGACGATTTCTCCTATGGAAACAATCATTTTCCTTCTCTCCCGGTAATACCGTCAAAACTTTCTTCAGGGTGGATGGTTCTGATTGATTTCAAGTATATATAGAGAACAGCAGGAAGTCAAATATGACAATATTGCAAAAATCCTTGAAGCTGACCATCTGACAAAGTTATATCAACAATAAATTAATATGGTTATAAACAATTCTCAGTTAAAAATTGCCACTTTCTTGTCGCCAAGTTTCCAATACTGGATTCCCGCCTCCGCGGGAATGACATAACCAAGCCCGCCGTCACTCCCGCGGAGGCGGGAGTCTAGAGGTTGGCTACTGAGAATTGTATAGAGGTAATTAAATTAAATGCGTATCAGCGGCGGTTGAAGGCTTTTAGAAACCGTCAAATATGGCGGTTTTGTATTGGATTTCAGATTTTTAATCAGAACAAGTGGCAGGATTGGTTTGGTTCAGGATGATATGTACCACTCTTCAAGGCCTGTATGAAGTCGGCGCGGTTTGTAATTGTGTTGTTGAAATTGGTGGTGACTCTGCCCAGTTCTTCCAGGCTGTGTGCATCCGAACCGCCAACTTCTTTGATGTCAAAGCGGTGTTTCCAGTCGGCAACTGAGTCGTTTTCATGCCGATGATTCCGTCCGTTGATGGATTCAACAATAAAACAGAGCCCCTGGTCAATCAAATGTTCCTGGGTGGGGCGGTTGAAGCGGAAAGGATGAGCCGAGACAGCGACACCATCAACGGAATGCACATAGCGAAGAAGTTCCGGAGCAGAAAGACCTGTATCAAGTTTTTCAAAGGGGCCGAAGAGGAGAAAGTCTCCTTCCGAAGTAGTGTATTCCATGCCAAAAATAACACAAAGACCGTTTTCCTGGATACCCTCCCCTACGTGTTCGCGTATTGCCATGGTGTCGTGGTCGGTAATGCAGACTCCATGGAGTCCCTTGTTTTGGGCTTCACACAGTATGGAGTCAAGTGTGAGTTGACTGCAGGATGATATATTTGTATGTACATGGAGGTCAAATTTCATAGTTTGCACTATAACCGGAAAAAAATACGTGTCCAATTGTTTGATTGGATATATACGTTGTTTATTATAGGTGATCTCTATATCTGATAATCTGCCCAGGGGAGGAGAAGGAAGATGCCGCGCTGTTGTTTTTTGATATTGCTTGATGGATTGGGGGATCGGGCCTATGCTGAGTTTGCCGACAGAACGCCGCTCGAGGCTGCTTCCACTCCTTATATGGACGCCCTTGCCGCCCGGGGAAGCAACGGGCTTTTCTGGGCCATTCGGCCTGGTATTTCTCTTCCCAGTGAGAATGCTCATTTTGCCATGTTTGGTTACACTCCGGAAGAATTTCCCGGGCGGGGGTACCTGGAGGCCGCTGGAGCAGGCGTCTCCATGGGAAAGGAAGATGTGGCTGTTCTTGCTCATTTTGTCTCGGTAAACTGTCTGGCAAACACGCTGCAGCTCGAAAAACATCGGCCACAGGCAGATGCGGATGAAGCGGAGTGTCTCAGTCACGTTGTTGCCTCTTTTCAATCCAACGGGATCAAAGTGCATTATCATCAGACCCACGGTCTTGATGGAATTGTCGTTTTGAGCGGCGATGTTGATGCTGCTGTTACCGATTCAGATCCTCTGGAGCTCCATTCTTCTCTTCTTGAGGTTGAGCCCTGGGAGATAAAGAAAGATGATGGCGCTTCCGTGAACACCGCTATGGCGTTACGTGACTATCTCGTTTGGAGCCATAAGGAGCTGGCAATGCATCCTTTGAATAAAAAGAGGGAGGCTGCCGGTAAAGAGCCGGCGAACGCCCTTGTGACCCAGCGGTCCGGGAAATGGAAGCCGGTGGAATGTTTTTTAGACCGATGGGGTTTGAAAAGTGCCTCCATCTCTTCCGGTATAATGTACTGGGGGCTTTCCGCTTTTCTCGGCATGGATACTGTTAAAGTGAAGGATAGCGATGATCCTGGCCGGGATCTTGCTGAAAGGCTGCGCCTCGCCCTCAAGATGAGCAGTGAGTATGAATTTATTCATATTCACACAAAGGCTCCTGATGTGGCTGCTCACAGCAAGGATCCACTGAATAAGGTTGCGGCTATTGAGTCATTGGATCGTGGTTTTGGAGCTGTCATGGATGAACTCCTAAACGATGATATTACTGTTATTGTCACAGCCGATCATTCCACCCCCAGTACCGGTCCCCTGGTCCATTCCGGGGAACCTGTTCCTTTTGCGGTTGTCGGTAAAGGTATAAGGAAGGATACGGTTGCGGTCTTTGACGAAGTAAGTTGTGCCGGCGGTGCTTTGGGGACGTTCAGGGGAGAGGACTTCATGTATCTGGTTTTGAACTGGCTTGATAAAGCGAAGCTGCAGGGCATGATGGATACCCCGAAAAACCAACCATACTGGCCGGGAAAGCGTGTTCCTCTGTTGATGGAAAAAATAAAAGCAGTAGAGTAATACCTCAACTCAACAGCTTAAATTGGAAAGAATATGATTGAAACAGGAGTAATACATGGTCGTTTCCAGGTTCTGCACAATGACCACTTAAAATATCTGCTTGCCGGCAAGGAAAGATGCCGTCATCTTGTTATAGGCATAACGAATCCTGATCCGACCTTGACCAAAACGGACCATGCCGACACTGCAAGGAGCAGCGCTGCAGCAAACCCTCTTTCGTATTACGAGCGCTATTGCCTGGTGAGGGCCGCCATGGAGGAGCAGGGATACTGCAACGAGATTTCCATTGTGCCATTTCCCATCAACCTTCCTGAACTTTATCGGTATTATGTGCCCCTGGATGCTACTTTTTTTCTGACTATTTATGATGCCTGGGGAGAAAGGAAAAAGCAGATTTTTGAAAATCGGGGACTGGTAACAGAAGTTCTCTGGCGAAAACGCCTCGGGGAGAAAGGATTATCGTCTACTGCTATCAGAAAAAAAATGGTAGAGGGCGAGGAGTGGGAAAATCTGCTCCCAGACTCGGTTGTGAAGCTGATATACCGGTTTGATATTATTGAGCGTTTGAAGAGGAAGAAGTAGGGTTTGCAGCCAATTTTTTTACTGGATGCTGAAGCGATTTCCCGTTATAAATAAAAAAAGGATTCTGTATTCCAGGCAGAATCCTTTTTTTATTTATTTCTTTGAAAAGGCTGGGCCTTGCAAAAAAAAATTATTTATTCCTTTCCTGCATCAAACGGTCACGTTCGGCCTTGAGGGATTCATAGGTCTCTTTTGCTCTCTCCTCAACATCGCCTTGTTTTTCCTGCATTTGTGCTGCTCTTTCCTTGATTTTCTCATCTTTTATTTTCAGGTCTCCTGTGCCAAAAAGAGAGGAGGCGAGATAGCGGAAGGAAAATTTCATGAGCTCGATATCATCTTCCTGAATTTTGTCCAAGGTTTCCTGGTCAACGTCATAGATGTCAAGGAAAGAGCTTTCAAAAATAAATCGCTTGAATTTGTCGAGATCTGTGCTGACCATGAAAAATATTTTTTTGGCCTCTTCACTCATGCTGGCCTGAAATCCGAAAGATTTACGGCGCATGACAATCTCCAGCCACTCCTTGTTCATTTTGTCGCAGACATCAACACCTTGATCCGCAATCCATTCGCGAATAGTCCACTCTTTGTCTTCTTCGTGGCCTTTACAGTGTTGTTCTTGTACTAAAAAATAAAATTTTTCAGAATCGACACCTTCCTCACCGCCTTCATGAAAGTTTGCCATGCCAACAGGGTAGTAACGGCAGGCAGAAGGCCTTTCCGGATAGATAGTACAGCCTTCATCAGTAACAAAAGGGCAACGGCCATTTTCGTCGAGATTAATTCTGACACCTGGCAAATCCGTCTTTTCAATGAACATAGGTGTTGTAAATCTGAGTAGAAATTCATCAGCAGGCAGGTTGAGATATTTACGTAGTCGTAAAATGTCAAAAGGTGTAAGGATAATATTAATGTTGCCGCAACAGGCGGTAAAGCAGGATACCCCAGGGTGGCACCTGAATTTAATTTTACTGTCAAGTGTATACTTGCGGGGCAAAATATTGCTTGGATTTGTATCCCCTCCAAACAGGCCCTTGCTTTTATCAGTCATCTCTAAACCTCTTTATATGTGATATTTTTAAGAAAAATTTTTTTGAAAAAGTTTTCGAATCCTGTGAAGATAATCATCTGTCGGGTGAGTGTCAAACTCAAAAAAAAAAACAGAAAAAAACAATTTAAAAAGAGGCGGATTCACAGGACTTTTTTTCTTGACATTTAGGGGATGAAAATTTATAAACCATATGGTTTGAAAATGAGTGATCCCTCATTTTTTTGTTAAACCACTTTCTTTTTGCTACACAGTGGTATTTGTGTGAAATAAAAAAGATTTTAGGAACAAAACAGAAACCCCGATTTCGCAAAAAGTGGAATCAAACAATTAAATCCAATTGAGGAGGTAATTTAATGCCAAGCTATGTAGATCCTGAAAAATGTGACGGCTGCAAGGGTGGCGACAAAACTGCCTGTATGTACATCTGCCCAAACGACCTGATGGTCTTGAACAAAGAGGAGATGAAGGCTTACAATCAGGAGCCTGATGCATGCTGGGAGTGCTACTCGTGTGTTAAAATCTGTCCCCAGGGCGCTATTGCGGTTCGTGGTTATGATGACTTCGTGCCAATGGGTGGTCAGGTTCATCCGATGAGGAGCTCCGATTCCATTATGTGGACAGTTAAATTCCGCAATGGTAACTTGAAACGCTTTAAGTTTCCTATCCGGACTACTGCTGAAGGTGCGGCTAATGCCTATGTAGGTGACAAGGGTGCAAATCTGGATGATGAGTGTCTGCTTCTTGAGTCTGATCTTCCGACCCCTAAATAAGCTGCGGATTCTATCCAGTTTAACCAATTAATAACTTAGCAAATAATAAGGAGTTATAATATGGCATTACCGAATAAACCACTTGGCGAGCTGCCTGCCGTAGTTGATCCGGAAATCAAGGAACATGAGTGTGATGTTCTTATCGTGGGCGGTGGTATGGCTGCCTGTGGTACTGCTTTCGAGATTAAAAAATGGGCACCGGATGATCTGAAAATCATCCTCTGTGATAAAGCTTCCATGGAACGCTCTGGTGCTGTTGCTCAGGGTCTTTCCGCTATTAATACCTACATCGGCGAAAACCCCATTGAGAATTACGTAAAAATGGTACGTAATGACCTTATGGGTGTTGTTCGTGAAGATCTTATCTATGATCTTGGTCGTCACGTTGATGAGTCAGTAAAGCTTTTCGAGGAATGGGGACTCCCAATCTGGAAGAAAGATGCTGACGGCGAGAACCTTGACGGTTCAAAACCTGCAGCGACTCTGCGTGAAGGCGGACAGCCTGTGCGTACCGGTAAATGGCAGATCATGATCAACGGTGAGTCTTATAAGTGCATCGTTGCCGAGCCTGCTAAAACAGCACTTGGCGAAGAAAACTGCATGGAGCGTGTTTTTATCGTTAAAATGCTGCTTGATAAAAACAAACCAAATCAGATTGCCGGCGCTGTTGGTTTCTCTACTCGTGAGAACTGCGTACACGTCTTCAAATGTAAAACCGCTATGGTTGCCTGCGGTGGTGCAGTAAATATTTTCCGCCCACGTTCAACCGGTGAAGGTAAAGGCCGCGCGTGGTACCCAGTATGGAACGCAGGTTCAACCTACACAATGTGTGCTCAGGTTGGTGCTACTCTGACCATGATGGAAAACCGCTTCACGCCTGCCCGTTTTAAAGACGGATACGGCCCTGTTGGAGCCTGGTTCCTTCTGTTTAAAGCTAAAGTGCAGAACGGTCTTGGTGAGTTCTATGCAAACAGCGACGCAGTAAAAGATGAGCTTGAAAAATTCATGCCTTACGGAGCATCAGCAGTTACTCCTACCTGTCTGCGTAACCATCTCATGCTGAATGAGCTCAAAGCTGGCCGTGGTCCTATTTTCATGGCTACCGACGTTGCTCTGAACGCATTCCTTGATGCAAGACGTGAAGCCGGAATGGATGAGAAAGCAGTTAAGAAATTCTGGAAACATCTTGAGTCTGAAGCTTGGGAAGATTTCCTTGACATGTCAGTTGGACAGGCCGGTCTCTGGGCTGGTGCTAACATCGAGCCTGAGAAAGTTGGTTCCGAGATTATGCCGACCGAACCCTACATGCTTGGTTCACACTCCGGTTGCTGCGGTATCTGGACCTCTGGACCGGAGGAAGCTTGGGTCCCGGATGTAGCTAATGAATCACGTGCCCATAAGTACAAATGGGGCTACAACAGAATGACTACTGTTGACGGTCTCTTCACCGCTGGTGATGGTGTTGGTGCTTCCGGACATAAATTCTCCTCAGGTTCCCATGCAGAGGGTCGTATCGTTGCCAAGCAGATGGTTAAATTCTGCCGTGACAACGCTGACTTCACTCCTGAACTGGCTCAGACCGCTCAGGAACTGGCTGATGAGATCTACGCACCGGTTAAACTGTATCATGAGCATGTTGGCAAAACAACTGCTGCAGACGTTAACCCCAACTACTGCAAGCCTGCTGGTATCATGATGCGTCTCATGAAAGCTACCGATGAGTATGGTGGTGGTGTTGCTACCTACTACATGACTTCCGGTAAACTTCTGGGAATCTGCCTTGATCTTCTCCGCATGCTCCGTGAAGATGCAGAGAAAATGGCTGCCGGCGACCTGCATGAGCTTATGCGTTGCTGGGAGAACTACCACCGCATCTGGTGTGTTGAGTCCCATATCCGCCACATCGAGTTCCGTCAGGAAAGCCGTTACCCAGGTTTCTACTACAGGTCAGACTTCCCGACTTGTGATGACGAAAACTGGAAGGTATTCGTTAACTCCACCTTCGATCCTGCCACCAAAGAGTGGAAGTGTGAGAAAGTTGAGTGCATCAACATCGTTGAGACTGATCCCTGGATCTAATTTGCATTAGCAAAAAAGAGTCTTAACGTTATGAGATCTCCAGGTGCCTGTTGAGGTGCCTGGAGATTTTAGTATGTGGCTTGGAAAATAAAGAAAAAATCACTATATCTTCTTGTTAAGTTGATTTGCCAAAAAGTTTCTGGTAAATGAAAAAACCATCAAACTGATTTTAAGTTGTAAGTTTTCTGTTTTAAATTATTTAAAATGTAAAACTTAACACTTAAAAACATTAACTAACATAACCCCTACAAATGGAGGAGTGGCATGACAGAACAGAGTGCATCTGCAGGAGCTGTGCTGGTCGTTGGTGGTGGCATCAGCGGTTTAACGGCTGCCCTGGAAGCCGCAGAGGTTGGGAATGATGTCTTTCTGGTTGAAAAAAATCCCTACATGGGAGGCCGTGTAGCTCAGCTCAATCAGTATTTCCCTAAATTATGTCCCCCGTCTTGCGGTCTGGAGATTAACTTTAAGAGAGTCAAGGCTAACCGGAAGATTCGCGTTTATACTTTGACTGAAGTGAAAAGTGTTTCAGGTTCTGCCGGAAGCTACGAGGTAACCTGTGAAACATCACCCCGCTACGTAAACAACAACTGTACAGGCTGTGGAGCCTGTGCCGAAGTTTGCGCGGATGAGAGAGATGATGATTTTAACTTTGGAATGAGCAAAACAAAAGCTGTATATCGCCCCCATGAGATGTCATTTCCCATGAAATATGTGCTTGATAAAGCTGCCTGCAGTGCAGACACACTGGAGAAAGTCAAGGCTGCCTGTAAATATGAAGCCATTGATACAGACATGAAGAGTGAGTCTTTTACTCTGCAGGTTGGTTCCATTGTCTGGGCAACCGGTTGGAACCCGTATGATCCAACCAACATGGACAACCTGAAATACAACGAAAGTGATGCCATTATTACCAATATGCAGATGGAACGTCTTGCGGCTCCCAACGGACCCACTGGTGGTCAGATTTTACGACCCGGCGACAATAAAGAGCCTGAAAGCTTTGGTTTTGTCCAATGCGCAGGAAGCCGTGATGAAAACCATCTTGAGTACTGCTCGTATATCTGCTGTATGGCAACCATGAAGCAGATTACCTATATTCGTGAGCGATATCCTGAAGTTCCTATTTATGTTTTTTACATTGATCTTCGTACACCTGGTAAATATGAGAAATTCCGTGAAAAACTGATGTCTGATGAGAATACTCATTTTATCAAAGGTAAAGTTGCCGACATTATTCCGGAAGATGACGGGGTAACCATGGTAGCAGAGAATGCGGTTACCGGTGATAAAGTTCATCAGAAGGTTGATCTTTGTGTCTTGGCTACCGGAATGGAACCAGCCATTAAATCCCAGGCTGCAGGTCTTGGAATTGATGTGGACAGCAATGGTTTTGTTGTCAGTGATCCAGCAAAGGGAATGATTTCTGCCGGATGTGCCAAAAAAGCTGCTGATGTTGTGACCAGCGCTCAAAGCGCAACCGCTGCAGCATTAAAAGCAATTCAAGCAGCTAAGTAGGAGGAAGATCAATGGATAAAAAATACGGTGCATATATCTGCACAGGTTGTGGTATCGGAGAAGCGCTTGATGTTGAAACGCTTACAAGTGCGGCGAGCGAGCAGGGTATGGAAGCAAAGACCCATGAAGCACTTTGTGGTGCAGCCGGTCGCCAGATGATTGAAGATGATATTAACAACGACGGTGTCAATACCATCGTTGTCTGCGCCTGCTCCCGCAGGGTAATGCAGGATGAATTAAATTTTGGTGATGACAAGATCACCATCCGCGGCAATATCCGTGAGCAGGCTGCCTGGTGTAAGGAGCAGCCTTCTGATGATAAGGACCAGGAGACTATTGACGATTTTTCCAATGAAATGGCCCAGGACTATGTTCGTATGGCTTGTGTGCAGGCCAAGAAAACCGAGCTGCCTGATCCGTTCCAGCTTGAAACCCTGACCCGCAAGATCCTTGTAATGGGTGGCGGTGTTGCAGGTCTTACCGCAGCAAAAGAAGCAGCTGCCACAGGTTACGAAGTGACCATCGTCGAAAAAACAGACGTACTTGGTGGAAAAGCTCTAGGCTGGACCAAACAGTTTCCGACAAAAGCTCCCTATGCTGACCTTGAAGAGCCCACAATAGGTGCATTGGTTGCTGATGTTGAAGGTGATTCCAATATTACTGTCAAGACAGCTACTGAAGTTGCTCGTATCGGTGGGGCACCCGGCGATTTTAACGTGACCTTTAAAGCTGCCGGAACCAGCGGCGAGTGGGATGCTCCTTATAAAGTTACAGTTGATGAGCAGGATAAGATCGACAAGGGACAAATGGAAGATCCCAATGCCGGTTACAAAAAATACACCGAAGTTAACCCGGATGGTGAAAAATTCGGTGCCGTCATTCTGGCCACCGGTTGGACACCTGCCGATGTCAGTGAGTTCGAGCACCTGAACTATGCCAATAGCGATAAAATCGTTACCAACGCAGAGTTTGAAAAAATGGTTAAAGACGGACAGCTCGGCGGCATTAATTCAGTTGCTTTTATTCAGAGCCCCGGCGGTGAAGAGCATGACATGGATTTTCCCTATGCCAACTCTGTTACCAGTATGGTTGCCCTGAAGCAGGCTAAGTATGTTCGTGAAAACAACCCTGATGCCAAGGCATACATCCTTTACCAGCACATGAGAACACCCGGCAACATGGAGATGTTCTATAAGGGTATTCAGGCTGATGACGGTATTTTTCTGACCAAAGCCACTGTTACAGGCGTGGAGCCGACCGGCAACGGCTGTACTGTAGCAGCTAAAGATACCTTGCTTGGTGAAGATCTCAACCTTGATGTTGATCTCGTTGTTCTCGCTGCCGGTATGGTGCCCACCACCAAAGATAAAGCAGTCATCAACCTTGCCTATCGTCAGGGTCCTGCCTTCCTTGATCTGGATCTCTTTGACGGGTATTCTGATTCACATTTTATCTGTTTTCCGTATGAGACCCGGAGAACAGGTGTTTACACCTGTGGTGGTGTCCGCAAGGCCATGCCCATGGATGAAACCATTGACGATGCCACCGGTGCCGCACTGAAAGCCATCCAGGCCATGGAGTGTGCAGACCGCGGTGTTGCCGTTCATCCCCGTTCAGGTGATCAGACATATCCTGAGTTCTTTTTTCAACGTTGTACGCAGTGTAAACGTTGTACTGAGGAATGTCCTTTCGGCGCCCTTGATGATGACGAGAAAGGTACTCCGCTGCCCAATCCGACCCGTTGCCGCCGTTGTGGTACCTGTATGGGTGCCTGCCCCGAGCGTATCATCGGCTTCAAGGATTACAACATTGACATGATCGGTTCCATGATCAAGGCGATCGAGGTTCCTGATGATGATGAAGATAAACTTCGTATTCTCGCCTTGGTTTGTGAGAACGATGCCATGCCGGCTCTTGATATGGCGGCCATGCGTAAGCATCCATTGAACAGTCTTGTTCGTTTCATCCCGGTTCGTTGTCTTGGTTCGGTTAATATGGCCTGGATCAAGGACGCCCTGTCATCCGGTATGGACGGAGCCATCCTGCTTGGCTGCAAGTATGGTGATGATTACCAGTGCCATTTTGTCAAAGGCAGCGAGATCGCCAACAAGCGTATGGATAATATCGGTGAGACTCTCAGTACACTTGGTCTTGAACCGGAACGCTGCGCAGTTCGCCAGATTGCCATCACGGATTATGACAAGGTACCTGAGATCCTGAATGAGTTTGTTGAAGAGATTGTTGAGCTTGGACCAAACCCATTCAAGGGCTTCTAGTTTTGTGTTTTATTACCATCAGGCAGGCTTGAGGTCTGCCTGATGGTTTTTTTTATATAAATCTGTTGGCCGGTTAAATGGCCATATCATTTTTGGCGTTGGTTGTCCCTTTTTTCAGGGCAGCCTTGAGGAGGAGAGAAGAAAATGAAGGTGAATCCTGATTTAGACTTCATCAAGTATATGAAAAGTGCCGGAGGCGACACTTTGAAAAAGTGTTATCAATGTGCCACCTGCTCCGTGGTTTGTCCGTTGTCTTCTGACGGGAAACCCTTTCCGCGTAAGGAAATGATCTGGGCACAGTGGGGACTCAAGGATAAGCTTATTGCTGATCCCGATGTCATGCTTTGTCATCAGTGTGGCGACTGTACCGCATATTGTCCACGTGGTGCGAAGCCGGGTGACGTCCTTGGTGCAATTCGCGCCTATGCTTATACACATTATGGTTTTCCCGCGGGACTGGCCAAGCTTGTGAGCAATTCGAAAAATTTACCTATAACCATTGGTCTTCCTGCCCTGATTGTTCTTATTATGTGGTTTATCTCAGGCGGAATGCATGTGCCTTCAGCTGAGGCTTTGGATCAGTATGGCTTTGGGCATTTCTTCGGGCATTGGGATTGGCATTGGCTGGCAAAAAATGTTGCCTTTATTGACATCATAATGGTTCCGGCAGCAGCCCTGGCTGTTTATTCGGCCTATCGCGGCGTTTCCACAATGTGGAAGGCCATGATGAAGCAGTACAACGTAAGTTCGGACTATCGTCCTTCGGTTGTCCAGTTTATTCAGCAGTTTCTTGTACCTTCCGTGAAGGAGATTCTTGCTCATACACGTTTCAAAGAATGCGGCACCAATGCGGACAGAACAACTGGCCATTTGCCTCTCCTGCTTTCTTTTGTTGCGCTGCTTTTTGTAACTGCTTACAGTGCTTTTGTGCAGGACGTTCTGGGTATATTTTATCCTGAGCTGCATGGCCCCATGAGCATGATGAACCCGGTAAAGATTCTGGCCAACGTTGCGGCCATTGCCTTGATACTGGGTGTTGGAATACTCTGGTCAAATCGTTCCGCTTCGGAATCTGAGGCCGGGGTTACCGGTACGTACTACGATTGGTTTCTTATCTATGAAATCATGGCTGTCGGCGTCACCGGACTTGCGGCAGAGCTTGGTCGTCTTGTAGGCGTTCCCGTACTGGCTTATTTCTTCTACTATCTGCATCTTGTTTCTGTTTTGATGCTCTTTCTCTATATGCCATACACCAAGTTTGCGCATATGGTATACAGGACATTTGCCATGGCATTTGAGAAATATAGAGAAAGTGATTTTGTCACAAAGAGTGCCGAGTAGTAGTTCACATTTGTTGTACTGATTTACATTAAAGAAACACCGTAATCGAGCTTGTTGAGAATGGCATTTTTGCTTCCCTTTCGAAACTCGAAACACTGAAGCAAAAAAAATATCTCAACAGGAAAAAAAGGTTGATTTTTGCCTTTGAAGCGATTACGGTGTTTCGGTTTCAGGTTGCTGGCGTAGCTCAATTGGTAGAGCAGCTGATTTGTAATCAGCAGGTTGCGGGTTCGAGTCCCATCGCCAGCTCCAAGTAGAAAAAAATATAAAATAGCATTTTTGATGCACAGTAGTATTTTTTCTAGTTTTTTGAAGTTATTGCTTTTTAGAAGTTGTTACATTGAGGAGGGGTTCCCGAGTGGTCAAAGGGAACAGACTGTAAATCTGTCGGCGACGCCTTCGGAGGTTCAAATCCTCCCCCCTCCACCAATTACTCTCTCTTGAATTTTAAGAGGGCTTCACCTGAAGTGCAAAGGGCTGCAGGCTCAATATCCGGCATAAATTGCGCGGGAGTAGCTCAATTGGTAGAGCATCAGCCTTCCAAGCTGAGGGTCGCGGGTTCGAGACCCGTCTCCCGCTCCATTTTAGATTCGGAAGACTTGCCTCCCTTCACGTAACGTTGAAGCAGAAATGCAATAGGCTTTAAAAGCAGCTTGATTCGTCGCTCACTTAGCTCAGCAGGTAGAGCACCTCCTTGGTAAGGAGGAGGTCACCGGTTCAAGTCCGGTAGTGAGCTCCATTTGAGAAAAAGAAAGTAAGTTCAGGCCTGTCAGGCAGGCAATAATATAAAATCAGTCTGAGGAGCTTAAACATGGCAAAGGAAAAGTTTGAACGCACAAAACCCCATGTAAATATTGGAACTATAGGTCATATCGATCATGGTAAGACTACACTGACTGCGGCAATCACCCAGGTGCTTGCTACCAAAGGCTATGCAAAGCAGACTGATTTTGGTGAGATTGATAAGGCTCCTGAAGAAAAAGAGCGTGGAATTACCATTGCAACAGCCCATGTTGAGTATGAGACGGATAATCGTCATTACGCCCATGTTGACTGCCCCGGCCATGCTGACTACATCAAAAACATGATCACCGGTGCCGCGCAGATGGACGGTGCGATTCTGGTTGTTGGCGCAGATGACGGCCCCATGCCCCAGACCCGTGAGCACATCCTTCTTGCCCGTCAGGTTGGTGTTCCGGCAATCGTTGTTTTCCTGAACAAATGTGACATGGTAGACGACGAAGAGCTGATCGAGCTTGTCGACATGGAGCTTCGTGAACTCTTAAGTAAATATGAATTTCCCGGTGATGATACCCCGATTATTCAGGGCAGCGCCCTGAAGGCCCTTGAGAATCCCACCGATGAGGGAGCCACCAAGTGTATCTGGGACCTGATGGATGCCTGTGACTCCTTTATCCCTGAGCCGGAACGTGATGTTGACAAACCTTACCTGATGCCGGTGGAGGATGTTTTCTCTATCTCCGGTCGCGGTACCGTTGCAACCGGACGTATTGAGCGCGGTGTAATCACGGTTGGTGAAGAGGTTGAGATAGTTGGTATCAAAGATACCCAGAAAACAACCGTTACCGGTGTCGAGATGTTCCGCAAGTTGCTGGATCAGGGTATGGCCGGTGACAACGTCGGTATTCTTCTTCGCGGTATCAAGCGTGAGGAGATTGAGCGTGGACAGGTACTGGCCAAGCCGGGCAGCATCACCCCCCATGTGAAGTTTAAGGCAGAGTGCTACATTCTGACCAAGGAAGAGGGCGGACGTCATACACCGTTCTTTAACGGATATCGTCCGCAGTTTTACTTCCGTACCACAGACGTAACCGGAGTTGTCAATCTCCAGGAAGGCGTTGAGATGGTTATGCCGGGTGATAACGTCACCATAGAAGGCAGCCTGATTACCCCGATCGCCATGGAAGCGGGACTGCGCTTTGCAATCCGCGAGGGTGGCCGTACCGTAGGCGCCGGCGTTATTAACGAAATTATTGAGTAGTTTACAGCTGATTTCTCCGCTTTTTTTGAAGCGTTTTATGTAAATGGATATTGCCAATGGGGCAGTATCCATTTACTCAATTTGAAATTGGCTATTTGGGCTGTATTTTAGAAAACAGGGAAATGATGGTATGAGAGACATAATCACACTCGGTTGTACTGATTGTAAACAGCGCAACTACACAACGACAAAAAATAAGAGACAAACACCGCAGAAGCTTGAATTCAAGAAGTACTGTCGTTTTTGTAAGACTCATACAGTGCATAAAGAAACTCGTAAATAAATTAAGAGCTAGGCCAGTAGCTCTAATTGGTAGAGCGCCGGACTCCAAATCCGGATGTTGGGGGTTCGAGTCCCTCCTGGCCTGCCATACAAGTTGATGCTTCGTTGATGCTGTCAGTTGACGAAGCACAATTTTTTTGTGAATTACCACGAGACCTTATAGATATGGCAAGCAAGAAGTCGACAAAAACGACAAGTAAAAATAAAACGGGCAAAAATCCTGTTCCGGAAGAAGGTTCAAAGTTTGATTTGAATAAAATCAATCAATTTACTTCTGAGGTAAAAAATGAGTTTGGGAAGATTGCCTGGCCGGATAAAAAGCATACAGTGGCGACAACCGGTGTCGTAGTCGTGCTTGTTTTTATGATAAGCTTTTATCTCGGGGCTGTGGACCTTATTCTTGGAAAACTTATCGGCTTAGTTATTAAATAAACGTTAACCAGACGTTCTTAGAAACTTTTTTCCTGGAATTTTATATGGCTAGATCGTGGTATATACTTCATACGTATTCAGGCTTTGAAGAGACGGTGAAGACAGCAATGCTTGAACGCATTAAAAAAGCTGGACAGGAAGATTTGTTCGGTGAGATTTTAGTGCCCACAGAGCAAGTTGTTGAGATGATAAAAGGGGCAAAAAAAACCTCATCCAGGAAATTTTTTCCAGGATATATTCTGTTAAACGTCGATTTAAATGATGAAACCTGGCATACCGTACGTGACACACCTAAGGTAACAGGTTTTGTTGGCAACGATCTTCATCCTGTTCCTCTTTCAGATGAAGAGGCGATGAAGATTATCGGTCGTATAAAGGACGGAGCTGTTAAGCCGAAGCCTAAAGTTACTTATGACGTAGGAGATGTGGTCAGGGTAACAGACGGACCTTTCTCAAATTTTCAGGGTGTTGTTGATACTGTTTACCCTGATAAGGGACGAGTTCGCGTTATGGTGAGCATATTTGGCCGCGAAACACCTGTTGAGCTGGAATTTGTTCAGGTAACACGTGGATAGCAGCTGGACAAATTGATAGTTTGTAATCCTGCTGGAACTTATATCCGGCTGGGATTGATCGTAATAGTTTTAGGAGAATAAAATGTCAAAAAAAATTACAGGATATATAAAGTTACAGATTCCGGCGGGAAAGGCCAATCCTTCTCCACCTGTTGGTCCTGCTTTGGGGCAGCATGGTCTTAATATCATGGAGTTCTGCAAGGCTTTCAACGCCAAGACGCAAAATGAAGGGGATACAATTATCCCCGCAGTTATAACGGTATATGCTGATCGTTCATTCTCCTTTATAACGAAGACTCCTCCTGCATCTGTTCTTTTGTTCAAGGAGTTAAAGCTTAAAGGCGGATCAAGCAATCCGAAAAAAGATCGTGTAGCGAAAATAACCAGAGAACAGCTGAAAAAAATAGCTGAGATAAAGATGCCCGATTTAAATGCATATGACATTGACGCAGCAGTTAATATCGTTGCAGGGACTGCAAAAAGTTGCGGCATTACTGTTGTCGATTGATTGAATATCTGAGGAAGTTACCATGGCCAAAAGAGGAAAAAAATATCAAAATTCTGTTTCCGGACTTGATGCATTAAAAATCTATGAGTTGGATGATGCTGTAGAGTCAATGTTAAAAGCGAAATATGCTTCATTTGATGAGTCCGTTGATGTTGCTGTAAAACTTGGTGTCGATCCGCGTCATGCTGACCAGATGGTTCGCAGTACGCTCGTGTTGCCCAATGGAACAGGGAAAACAGACCGTGTTCTGGTTTTTGCAAAAGGTGAAAAGGTGCAGGAAGCCCTTGATGCCGGTGCAGATTTTGCGGGTGGTGATGAATTGGTTGAAAAAATTCAAGGCGGTTGGCTTGATTTTGATAAAACCATCGCAACTCCTGATATGATGGGGACGGTTGGTAAAATCGGTCGTGTACTTGGACCTCGTGGTCTGATGCCCAATGCTAAACTTGGTACCGTTACTTTTGACGTGGGCCGGGTTGTCAGTGAGATAAAATCAGGTAAGGTCGACTTTAAAGTAGATAAGGCTGGTATAGTCCATGTTATGTTGGGCAAGTCCTCCTTTGGACCTGAAAAGATCAAACAAAATATTCTGGCTTTTATTGATAAGGTTATTCAACTCAAACCTTCTTCAGCAAAGGGCATTTATCTCAAGGGTGTTACCTTGACCTCGACCATGGGACCCGGTTTCAAGCTTGATCCTATGGAATTACGCACTTTGGTGAAGCAAGCATAGGTTTTTCATTTGTCTTCCTTGACCAAGGAAGACTTTTTTCAAAAGTAGATTTGATGTCGAAGACAGCAGGTACCCTGAAAGTTTAATCTTAATCCAAGGCCTGCCGAGACTGATATCGTTGCTTTCCAGCAACAAAGCAAGTGACCATAGAGAGCATCGTTTTGCAGATGTTTTTCATCCTTTCTATGAAACAAAGTTTGCTTTTTTCACTTGTCTTGTCCTTATCGACTTCAACTGCTTTATTGTTAAAGTGAGCTTTTTTTGACTAAAGTTCACCTTGTGCCATTCTTTTTTTGGAAGAGTGGCGAAACGTCAATGTTGCAACGTATGGTAAGGAGGTAAGACATTGAACCGTGATGAAAAGGCTGCGGTAGTAGCAGACCTCAGTGGCAAATTTGAGAAAGCTCAAATAGCCATTGTCACTGACTATCGCGGGCTGACCGTATCGAAATTAGAGGTGTTGCGTCGTGAGCTTAAAAAGAACAACGCCGAGATACGGATAGCCAAAAACACTTTGATTCGCCGCGCTGTACAGGGCACCTCATTTGAGGGTATGCAGGACCATCTTCTTGGAACAACCGCCCTGACAGTATCTTACGACGACCCTGTTGCGCCAGCTAAAATTCTGACAGATTTTGCCAAAGATAATCCGGAACTTGTCATCCGCACAGCTGTGCTGGAAGGTAAGGTTTTATCTATTGATGACTTGAAAGCTCTTTCAAGCCTGCCGAGCAGGGAAGTTCTGCTTAGCCAGGTGCTTTCAGTCATGATGGCCGTTCCAACCAGTTTTGTCAGGGTTCTGAATGCTGTGCCACAGAAAGTTGTTTATGCTCTGCAGGCGATCAAGGAAAAGAAAGAACAGGAAAATAACTGATTTTAACAAAACGTTTATTGTTTTAATGGAGGATTTGTAAATGTCTGTAACAAAAGATGATGTAATCGATTTTATTGCTAATATGAGTGTTCTTGAGCTTTCCGAGCTCGTAAAAGAAATGGAAGAAAAATTCGGTGTTTCCGCAGCCGCTCCTGTAGCAGTTGCTGCTGCCGGACCTGCGGGTGGCGCTGATGCTGCTGCTGCCGAGGAAAAAACTGAATTTGATGTTGTTCTTACTGGTGCCGGCGACAAAAAAATCGGTGTTATTAAAGAGGTTCGCGCGATCACTGCTCTTGGCCTCAAAGAAGCCAAAGCCCTTGTTGAAGGTGCACCTGCTCCAATCAAAGAGGGTGTATCAAAAGATGAAGCAGAAGACATCAAGACCAAGATCGAAGCTGCTGGTGGTTCAGTAGAAATCAAGTAATATGGCTTTTTAATTAGATTTGCATAGATCCTGGTCCGGATAAGCGATTCCGGGCCATGAAGGATACGTTGAATATAACGCTACGGGGATCAAAAGCTCTGTAGCGTTATATTACGTTATCCCCCACATATCCGCAACAAGCAGGCGATCACGTCGAAAATACCTGTGTGATCAGATTCTGAGAAGAGGGCATAACTTAATGAAAGTAACGAGAAGAGTCAGGAAAAGTTTTGCAAAGATTGGGGAGGTAATTGATAAACCTCATTTGATTGATATGCAGAGGTTGTCATATGAGAAGTTTTTGCAAATAAACGTTGATCCTGATGAGCGTGAAGATATTGGGTTGCAAGGAATATATAAATCTGTTTTTCCCATTCAGGATTTTAACGGCGTCTGCACTTTAGAGTTTGTCCGCTATAATTTTGGAGAACCGAAGTACACAGTTGAAGAATGCGTCGAGCGTGGGATGACTTACGAGGTGCCGATAAAAATTACTGTACGCCTTGTCTCCTACGAAATAGACCCGGACACTGAAGTTAAAACTATACGTGACATAAAAGAACAGTCCGTATATCTGGGCTCTATTGCCTTGATGACCAAAACAGGGGTTTTTGTTGTCAATGGGACAGAGAGGGTCATTGTCAGCCAGCTCCAGAGATCGCCGGGACTTTTTTATGCCCATGACAGCGGCAAGACACACGCCGGAGGCAAGCTGCTCTATTCAGCCAGAATTATTCCCGTTCGTGGTTCCTGGGTTGATCTTGAATTTGATGCAAAAGACATTTTGTATGTGCGCATCGACAGAAGGAGAAAATTCCCGGTAAGTACCCTTTTGAAAGCATTGGGTTACAGTGGACCTGAACTGCTTCGCTACTTTTATGATACTGAAAAAATAAGTCTGGCAGACGGCAAAATATTGAAGAAATTCGATGCTGATATCATGATCGGTCAGCGTGCTCCCCATGAACTTATTCATCCGGAATCCGGCGAAATTCTTGCCAAACAAAATCGAAAAATCGGTAAAGCCCTGGCCGGGAGAATAGCCGACGCCGGCATAGATACAATTGAGGTAGACCTTGATTCCATTCTGGGTCATTTTGTTGCAGAAGATATTATTAATCCGCAGACCGGTGAAGTTATCCTGCCCTGTAATGGGGAATTAACGGAAAGCATTTTTGATGAGATAGGTCAGGCAGGCGTTACAGCATTTGAAATACTCTATATTGACGGCATTAAGGTTACCGATTCATTCCGGAAAACCATGGCCCTTGATAAAGCTGAGAGTGTCAATGATGCCCTGCTCGAAATATATCGGAGACTCCGTCCCAGTAGCCCTCCGACCCTGGAGGTTGCCACCAAATTTTTTGAAAATCTGTTTTTTAATCCTGACACCTATGACCTTTCCGTGGTCGGCCGTTTTAAGGTCAACGCCAAACTGAGTTTGGATACGGACGTCTCCATCAGGACATTGACCATTGAAGATATCATGAAGGCCGTTCATTATCTTCTGCGTTTGAAAGATGCTCAGGGGCCGGTTGATGATATTGACCATCTTGGCAATAGAAGAGTAAGAACCGTTGGTGAGCTGGTTGAAAATCAGTACCGTATGGGACTGGTTCGCATGGAACGCGCCATCAGGGAACGCATGAGCCTTCAGGAAGTTGAAACTCTGATGCCCCATGATCTCATCAATCCTAAGCCCATTACTGCCGCTATTAAAGAATTTTTTGGTACAAGTCAGTTATCGCAATTCATGGATCAGACCAATCCGCTTTCAGAGGTTACCCATAAAAGAAGGTTGAGCGCCTTGGGACCTGGAGGTCTTTCCCGAGAAAGGGCCGGGTTTGAGGTTCGTGACGTTCATCCTACTCACTATGGACGTATCTGCCCGGTTGAAACACCGGAGGGTCCGAATATCGGTCTTATCGTTTCCCTGGCTACCTTTGCAAAGGTTAATGAATTCGGCTTTATTGAAACACCTTACCGTAAGGTAGAAAATCGTAAGGTGACTGATGAAGTTGTCTACATGACTGCCTTGAAGGAAAAGGGTGAGGTTTTTGTACCGGCTCATGTTGAGTTGGATACGAAGGGCAAAATTGTTCCCGACAACCTTATTGGTCGTGAAGAGGGTGAGGTTGTCATTACCTCTGCCGATAATGTGACCCGAATGGACGTTTCACCAAACCAGCTCGTCAGTGTTGCGGCCTCGTTAATTCCTTTTCTGGACAATGATGATGCTAACCGCGCACTCATGGGGTCGAACATGCAGCGCCAGGGAGTGCCCCTGCTCAGGACTGCTTCTCCCTTGATTGGTACCGGACTTGAGAAAACCATAGCCCATGATTCAGGTGTTTGCCTCCTTGCCGGAGGTGACGGCGTTGTGGAAGAGGTTGATGCAAATCGTGTGGTTGTTCGGTACAACGAGCCCGGAACTGATGGGTTTGATACTGGAATCGGTGTCTATCGTCTCGATAAATACCGTAAATCAAATCAGTCTACATGTTTTAACCAGACTCCCCTTGTTCTCCCCGGCCAGCGCGTGGCAAAAGGTCAGATTCTTGCCGATGGCCCTGCTGTGGAAGTTGGAGAGCTTGCCCTGGGAAAAAATGTGACCATCGCCTTCATGCCCTGGAGGGGATTTAATTTCGAGGATTCAATTCTGGTCAGTGAAAGGCTGCTTCGAAATGATACCTACACGTCTCTGCATATAGAGGTGTTTGAGACGGTAGCGCGCGACACCAAACTCGGGAAAGAGGAAATAACCCGAGATATTCCCAACGTCAGTGAGGAAAGTTTAAGAAATCTCGATGACAGCGGGGTTGTTCGCATCGGCGCTGAAATTAAACCTGGGGATACCATGGTCGGCAAGGTTACGCCCAAGGGCGAAACCCAGCTGTCCCCCGAGGAAAAATTGCTTCGGGCAATTTTTGGAGAAAAAGCAGGAGATGTAAAAGATACTTCCCTGCGTGTACCACCCGGTGTTGAGGGTGTCGTCATCGATGCCAAGGTCTTTTCCAGAAAAGGCGTTGAGAAAGACGAACGTACCCTGACCATTGAGGAAGCCGAAGTGAGCCGCCTTGAAAGAGACAGGGATGATGAAATTAACTGTTTGAGAAAAGCCATTAAAAATGGTCTTGCCGATATATTGTCCCAGGAAAAGGCGCAGTCTCCTGTTGTGGCCAAGAACGGCGAGATGCTTCTGGAAGAAGGCGGCAAGATCAGTCTCGAAATTTTAGAGAAAATGTCTCTTTCTTCGATTAAACGCATTGATTACTCAAACCGTGAGCGGCTTCAGGGTGAGGTTGATCTCCTTTTTGAGCGATTCGATAAACAGGTTGATGAAGTAAACACACGCTATGATGCCCGTATTGCCCGTTTGCGCAAGGGAGATGATTTGCCCCCGGGTGTCATTAAGATGGTGAAAGTGTATGTTGCCACCAAACGCAAACTTGCCGTTGGTGACAAGATGGCAGGCCGTCATGGAAATAAAGGTGTTGTCTCACGTATTCTGCCAGATGAGGACATGCCCTACTTTGAAGATGGAAACACGGTGGATATTGTCTTGAATCCACTCGGTGTTCCGTCTCGAATGAACGTTGGTCAGGTTTTAGAAGTTCATCTCGGTCGGGCTGCGAAACAGCTTGGCGAGCAGATTCAGCGACTTGCGGAAAAACACGAACTTGCTGCTGTGAAGGCGAAGATGCAGAGTATTTATTCAGCCGATGAATATACACAACTCACCGATGGTCTGACTGATGATGAGTTGCTGGCCATGGCCCGTAAAATGGGGACTGGTATTCATATGGCCACACCTGTGTTCGATGGCGCAAGTGAAGCCGAAATCCGAAGATGTCTGGTTGAGGCAGGTTGCGATGAGGTTGGGCAGTCGGTGCTTTATGATGGTTTAACCGGTGAAAAATTCGAAAACAAGGTCACGGTAGGGACGATGTACTTCCTGAAACTCCATCATCTTGTTGATGATAAAATCCATGCCCGATCAACCGGTCCTTATTCTCTGGTTACCCAGCAGCCTTTGGGCGGTAAAGCTCAGTTTGGCGGACAGAGGCTGGGGGAAATGGAGGTATGGGCCATGGAGGCTTATGGCGCAGCATATACCCTTCAGGAATTTTTGACTGTTAAATCTGATGACGTCAGTGGCCGTACCAAGATGTACGAGAAAATTGTTAAAGGAAACAATTTCCTCACTGCAGGGTTGCCTGAGTCATTTCATGTTCTTATCAAGGAGCTTCAGGGCCTCTGTCTTGATATGGAACTGCTGGAACAATAAAGGTTTAGGTTTAGGTTTAAGTCTGCAGCGAAGCGTTGACCCAATATGTTGGGCTGCAGACTTATTGAGAAATGCACACTTAAAACTTAAAACTTAAAACTTAAAACTTTTCTTATATAGGTGCTGACGTGGAAGAACTTTTCAGCTTTTTTAAAAACGAAAAAAAGCCATTCAAATTCAATAAAGTTCGTATAACACTTGCCTCCCCGGAGAAAATACATGATTGGTCCCATGGTGAAGTAAAAAAACCTGAAACCATCAATTACCGTACATTCAAACCGGAAAGGGATGGTCTTTTCTGTGCCAAAATTTTTGGCCCTGTAAAGGATTATGAATGTAACTGCGGTAAATACAAAAGGATGAAACACCGCGGTGTCATCTGTGAAAAGTGCGGTGTTGAAGTCATTCAGTCTAAAGTGAGACGCGAACGTTTAGGCCATATTGAACTTGCTGCGCCTGTAGCCCATATCTGGTTTTTGAAAAGTTTGCCCAGCAAGATCGGCAATCTCTGTGACATGACTCTTAAGGAGCTTGAAAAGGTACTCTATTTCGACTCTTACGTTGTCATTAAGTCTGAAGAACCTGCTCCGGTTATAGGTACCATTATGACCGAGGAGCAATACCGCCAGAATAAGGAAGAGTATCCCGGCAAATTCACTGTCGGCATTGGTGCTTCTGCTATCAGGGACATTCTGAAAAGTCTTGATCTTAATGAGCTTTCTGTCCAGCTTCGAGAAGAGATGCGTCAGACAGGCTCAGAAGCCAAGCGTAAAAAATTGGCAAAACGATTGAATATTGTCGAGGCGTTTCGAGATTCCGGCAACAAACCGGAATGGATGATTCTGGAGGTCATACCTGTATTGCCCCCGGATCTTCGACCTCTCGTTCCACTTGAGGGTGGAAGGTTTGCCACCTCGGATCTGAATGATCTTTACCGCAGGGTCATTAACCGGAATAACCGGTTGAATCGTTTAATTGAGCTTGACGCCCCGGAGATCATCATTCGCAATGAGAAACGAATGCTGCAGGAAGCAGTTGATGTGCTGTTTGATAATGGCCGTCGTGGCAAGGTCATCACCGGTCCCAATAAAAGGCCGCTGAAATCTTTAAGCGACATGCTGAAAGGAAAGCAGGGCAGATTCCGTCAGAATCTCCTTGGTAAGCGTGTTGATTATTCAGGACGTACAGTTATTGTTGTCGGGCCCCATCTTCGTCTGCACCAGTGCGGTTTGCCGAAAAAGATGGCTTTGGAGCTCTTTAAGCCATTCATATATAATAAACTTGAAATGCATGGTTATGTAACCACTATCAAAAGTGCCAGAAAAATGGTCGAAAAAGAGACCAAGGAAGTCTGGGATGTACTCGATGACGTGGTAAAAGAGTATCCTATCATTCTGAACAGGGCACCTACCCTTCACAGACTGGGTATGCAGGCCTTTGAGCCGGTTTTGATCGAAGGAAAGGCAATTCAGCTCCACCCCCTTGTCTGTGCGGCTTTTAATGCCGACTTTGACGGTGACCAGATGGCTGTCCATGTGCCGCTCACCGTTGAAGCGCAAATGGAAGCCCGGGTGCTCATGATGTCCACCAATAACATTCTTTCTCCGGCCCACGGAGAGCCTGTTATTATTCCGAGTCAGGATATTGTTCTTGGCCTCTACTATATGAGTCGTGAACGTCTGCAGGTCAAAGGCGAGGGAAAAATATTCTCTTCTCCTGAAGAGGCTCGTATTGCCTATGACTATGGTGAAGTAAATTTGCAGGCAAAGGTAAAGGTTCGTATCGAAGGGAAACTTGTTGATACCACCATGGGACGTATTCTGCTCAGTGAGCTCTTGCCCGGCAATATGCCGTTTGAGACCATCAATAAAGTGATGAATAAGAAGACATTGGCCGGCCTTATTGATTATACCTATCGTCATGCCGGAACCAAGGAGACTGTCATTCTTGCTGATCGTTTAAAAGACATTGGCTATGAATTTGCGACCCAGGCATCAATCTCCATCTGTATTAATGATATGCAGATTCCTGTGGTCAAGGAAGAGATTATTGACAAGTCGGAAAATGAGGTTCTGGATGTTGAGCAGCAATATTCCGAGGGCCTGATAACTTCGGGTGAGAAATATAACAAGGTGGTTGATATCTGGTCCAGGGCCACAGATGATGTTGCTCAGGAGATGATGAAGGAACTCAGCGTCACCTATGTTCGTGATAAAGACAATAATCTCATCGAGACCCCGAGTTTTAATTCTATTTTTATCATGGCTGATTCCGGTGCCAGGGGCAGCAAGGACCAGATCCGTCAGCTTGCCGGTATGCGTGGCCTCATGGCAAAACCTTCGGGCGCCATTATTGAGTCTCCCATCAAGGCAAACTTCCGCGAGGGCCTGAGTGTACTCGAATATTTCATTTCAACCCACGGTGCCCGTAAGGGTCTTGCTGATACAGCTCTTAAAACGGCAAACTCCGGATACCTTACCAGACGTCTTGTTGACGTTGCCCAGGATTCAACCATTGTTGAGAGCGATTGCGGTACTCTGGACGGTATCATGGCTGAACCTCTTTTTGAGGGTGGTGAGGTTATCCAGAAAGTCGGTGAGCGTATTCTTGGCCGTGTTGCCCTGGAAGATGTTATTGATCCTTTTAACGGAGAACTCATTGTTGAAGCTGGACAGGACATTGACGAAGACAAGGTGAAGAGGATCGAAGATGCTGGGATTGATCGCGTTCTCATCCGCTCCGTGCTTACCTGCCGATCACGACGTGGTGTGTGTATTGCCTGTTATGGGCGCGACCTTGGTCGAGGCCATATGGTCAACATCGGTGAGGCCGTCGGAATTATTGCCGCCCAGTCCATTGGTGAGCCCGGTACACAGCTCACCATGAGGACTTTCCATATCGGCGGTACGGCGAGTAGAAGTGTTGAGCAGGCCGAGATACGCACGCTGCATGGCGGTGCCGTAAAGTTCCAGGACCTTCACTGTGTTATGAATAATGAAGGTAAACTGGTTGTCATGAATAGGAACGGTGAGATCAGTATTCTCGGTACAAAGGGCAGAGAGCGGGAGAGATACCCGGTAACCTACGGTGCTGTTCTCCATGTGAACGATGGTGATGATCTTGTGCCGGATACCATGATCGCTGACTGGGATCCCTATACTATTCCGATTGTCAGTGAAATTGCCGGTATCGTCAAGTTTGGTGACATTATAGAAGGTTCGACCATGCAGGAAAAGGTTGATCCGATCACTGGAAAATCGAGTTATGTAATAGTCGGCTCTAAAGTTGCGGCAATGAATCCCCGTATTACACTGAAGGGCGAAAAGAATAAAACCCTGAAGTTGCCTGCAACCGGGACAGCTGCCCGCTATTCACTGCCGGTGGGTACCCTTATTAATGTCGAAGAGGGCGATGAGATAAAAGCCGGTACTGTTCTTGGTAAAATTCCACGCGAGACAACAAAAACCAAGGATATTACAGGTGGTCTGCCAAGGGTAGCCGAACTTTTTGAGGTGCGTAAGCCCAAGGAGCATGCGGTTATCAGCGAGATTGACGGTCGTGTCAGTTTCGGCAAGGACCTCAAGGGTAAAAAGCGTGTTGTCGTTACGCCTGAAATCGGCGAGGCGAAAGAATATCTCATTCCTAAGGGCAAGCATATCAGCGTTCATGAAGGCGATTTCGTTAAGGCTGGTGAGGCCCTTATGGACGGCTCCCCTGATCCGAATGACATTCTCAGGGTAATGGGCGTCAAGGAACTGGCCAAATTCCTTGTTAATGAGATTCAGGAGGTTTACCGCCTCCAGGGCGTAAAGATCAATGATAAACACATAGAAGTCATTGTCCGGCAGATGCTGCGTCGCGTTATGATTAAGGGTGTTGGTGACAGTATCTTCATGCTTGGAGAGCAGGTTGAGTGGTGGAAATTCTATGAAGAAAATGAAAAACTGCTCAAGGAAGGACTGCGCCCGGCTGTTGCTGAGCCGCTTCTTCTCGGTGTAACCAAGGCTTCTCTCAGCACGGATAGCTTTATCTCTGCTGCATCGTTCCAGGAAACGACAAAGGTTTTGACCAATGCGGCCATGGCTGGAAAAGTAGACGACCTGAGCGGACTGAAGGAAAATGTCATTATGGGCCGGCTTGTACCCGCAGGTACGGGGCTTGAGCGCTATACAGTCAAAAATAATACATAGTCTTAAAGGGAATACTCTTGCGAATCTGAAAGAAAAGAAAGTTTGTTCTTGACACTGATTGCTGCATCGTGTATTTATTCCCCTTTTCCGGTATATGATTATGTCCTTTTCGATTGAGAAGGCGAATTTATAAATAAAATTTTTAGGAGTTTGAATCAATGCCAACCATCAATCAGCTGGTACGGCACGGTCGTAAAAAATCCGTAAAGCGTACTAATACACCAGCATTGCAGGCCTGCCCTCAGAGAAGGGGAGTGTGTGTTCGTGTGTATACAACAACACCAAAAAAACCAAACTCAGCCTTGCGTAAAGTCGCAAGGGTCAGGTTGACAAACGGTATTGAGGTAACTTCATATATTCCAGGTATTGGGCATAACCTCCAGGAGCATTCGGTTGTTCTTATTCGAGGCGGCAGGGTAAAAGACCTTCCTGGTGTTCGTTACCATATAATCAGGGGAACCCTTGATACGTTGGGTGTCTCAGATAGGAGACAGGGTCGTTCCAAGTATGGAGCCAAGCGTCCTAAATAAGTTTTCTGTTTTAATGCTGTAGATAAGGAGTTGATAAAATGCCCAGACGTAGACTTGTTGCAAAACGCGATATAATTCCTGATTCGCGATATAATAGTGTTCTTGTGTCTAAATTTATAAATGGCATCATGTTGGACGGCAAAAAAAGCGTTGCTCGTAAGATTTTTTACGATGCCATGGATATTCTTGAAGGACGTATAACAGAAGATACTCCATTGGCAGTTTTTGAGAAGGCAATGGACAATGTCCGCCCAAAGGTTGAGGTTAAGTCCAGACGCGTAGGTGGAGCAACCTATCAGGTGCCGGTTGAAGTAAGAGCCGAAAGGCGTAATGCTTTGGCAATACGCTGGCTTGTATCGCTTTCCCAAAACAGAAGCGGTAAATCCATGGGTGAAAAACTTGCGGCAGAGTTTATGGATGCATACAACAACCGTGGTACAGCTGTAAAAAAACGCGAAGATACCCACCGCATGGCAGAAGCAAACAAGGCTTTTGCTCATTACAGGTGGTAGTGCCCGATTTTTTCTCTGGGCTAGTTGTTGTGAGTCGTTTAACAGAGATGTTGCGTAAAGGAAATAACAGTGGGAAACAACATCTCTTTAGCTCGTTTGCGCAATATCGGCATCATGGCCCATATCGATGCCGGCAAAACGACAACCACAGAAAGGATTCTTTATTATACAGGTCGTACCTATAAGATAGGTGAGGTTCATGACGGTGCTGCTGTCATGGACTGGATGGAGCAGGAGCAGGAGCGTGGAATTACCATAACCTCTGCTGCTACCACCTGCCAGTGGAAGAATCACATAATTAATATAATAGACACGCCTGGGCATGTTGATTTCACGGTTGAGGTCGAACGGTGTCTCAGGGTTCTAGATGGAGTTGTTGCCGTTTTCTGTGCAGTGGGTGGCGTTGAGCCGCAATCTGAAACAGTATGGCATCAAGCAGACAAATACGCTATTCCGAGAATAGCATTTGTCAACAAGATGGACCGGGTAGGCGCAGATTTTGAGCGCTGCACCGCAATGATGGTTGAGCGGCTTAATGCCAATCCTTTGCCGGTGCAGATTCCCGTTGGCTCTGAAGACACATTTCGGGGCGTCATAGACCTCATCACTGAAAAGATGCTGGTCTTTGAAGAAGAATCGCAGGGTTCGGAAATTACGGAACTTCAAATCCCTGATGATCTCGTAGAAAAATTCACGGCTGCACGTATGGCCCTCGTCGAGAAGCTGGCCGACTTCGATGAGGGGGTCATGGAAAAATATCTGGAAGAGCAACCAGTAACAGCGGACGACCTAGTAAAGGCGATTCGAAACGCAACACTTGATTTGCAGGTGGTGCCGGTTCTATGCGGAAGCGCTTTTAAGAATAAAGGTGTTCAACCACTTTTAGATGCTGTTATATCATATTTGCCTTCACCAACAGATGTACCTCCGGTTGCAGGAGTAAACAGTAAGGGCGAGACTGAGACAAGAAAGACCGGTGCCAGCGAGAAATTCTGTGCATTGGCCTTTAAGCTGACAAGTGATCCTTTTGTCGGCAACCTTGCGTATATCCGCGTTTATTCAGGTGTATTGAAAAGCGGGGGCAAGGTCTACAACCCTTCCAAGCAGAAGCAGGAAAAGATTGGGCGTATCGTGAGGATGCATTCAAACAAGCGGGAAGAGGTTGATCAGATCGGTCCTGGAGATATAGCCGCGGTAATTGGTTTGCGATTCAGTACCACGGGAGATACCCTTTGTGCTCCAGGAGATTCGATTCTCCTGGAAACAATGGAGTTTCCTGAGCCTGTTATCAGTATAGCCATTGAACCGAAAAGCAAGGCGGATGAAGAAAAGCTTCATGAGAGCCTTGATAAGGTGGCAGTTGAGGATCCCTCATTCAGGGTTTCCACTGACGCAGATAGCGGACAAACAATAATATCAGGTATGGGTGAATTGCACCTTGAGATTATTGTAGATCGCCTGATACGAGATTTTAAAGTTTCGGCAAATGTAGGCACCCCGCAAGTGTCCTACAGAGAAGCTATCGAGGAGCATGCCAAAGGTGAAGGGAAGTTTGAACACCTGGCCTCTGCCAAGCCTCAATTCGGACATGTTATTCTTGAGGTTGACCCTCTGCCCCGAGGCGGCGGTTTTGCCTTTGAGAGTAAGATTGACGAAGATTTGATACCAAAAGATTTTATGCCGGCTATCATGAAAGGCGTTGAAGCCAGTCTTGATGGCGGAGCATTGGCCGGTTTTCCGGTAAAGGATGTAAAGGTAACTCTTACTGGCGGCTCTTACCATGAAGAGGATTCAACGGACCAGGCATTTGGTGTTGCTGCCACAATAGCCATGCGGGATGCCCTTTCTAAAGCGCATCCGGTTCTTCTTGAACCTTTAATGGACGTTGAAGTAAGAGTTCCCGAGCAGTTTGTGGGAGATGTCATTGCGGATATCAACTCACGAAGAGCAAAAATAAACGGGATTGATACCCGTGAAAATGGATACCAGGTAATAACAGCTCAGAGTCCATTGGCGGAAATGTTCGGATATTCCACTGATCTCAGATCTGCAACACAGGGCCGGGCGACATTTACCATGCAGTTTGCTGCCTATGATAAGGTGGCAGCTAAAAAGGCTGAAGAAATAGTTAAGAAAGTTAAAGGGTTAATTTGAAACAATCCGACAATGAGGCAAAGTAATGGCAAAGGAAAAGTTTGAACGCACAAAACCCCATGTAAATATTGGAACTATAGGTCATATCGATCATGGTAAGACTACACTGACTGCGGCAATCACCCAGGTGCTTGCTACCAAAGGCTATGCAAAGCAGACTGATTTTGGTGAGATTGATAAGGCTCCTGAAGAAAAAGAGCGTGGAATTACCATTGCAACAGCCCATGTTGAGTATGAGACGGATAATCGTCATTACGCCCATGTTGACTGCCCCGGCCATGCTGACTACATCAAAAACATGATCACCGGTGCCGCGCAGATGGACGGTGCGATTCTGGTTGTTGGCGCAGATGACGGCCCCATGCCCCAGACCCGTGAGCACATCCTTCTTGCCCGTCAGGTTGGTGTTCCGGCAATCGTTGTTTTCCTGAACAAATGTGACATGGTAGACGACGAAGAGCTGATCGAGCTTGTCGACATGGAGCTTCGTGAACTCTTAAGTAAATATGAATTTCCCGGTGATGATACCCCGATTATTCAGGGCAGCGCCCTGAAGGCCCTTGAGAATCCCACCGATGAGGGAGCCACCAAGTGTATCTGGGACCTGATGGATGCCTGTGACTCCTTTATCCCTGAGCCGGAACGTGATGTTGACAAACCTTACCTGATGCCGGTGGAGGATGTTTTCTCTATCTCCGGTCGCGGTACCGTTGCAACCGGACGTATTGAGCGCGGTGTAATCACGGTTGGTGAAGAGGTTGAGATAGTTGGTATCAAAGATACCCAGAAAACAACCGTTACCGGTGTCGAGATGTTCCGCAAGTTGCTGGATCAGGGTATGGCCGGTGACAACGTCGGTATTCTTCTTCGCGGTATCAAGCGTGAGGAGATTGAGCGTGGACAGGTACTGGCCAAGCCGGGCAGCATCACCCCCCATGTGAAGTTTAAGGCAGAGTGCTACATTCTGACCAAGGAAGAGGGCGGACGTCATACACCGTTCTTTAACGGATATCGTCCGCAGTTTTACTTCCGTACCACAGACGTAACCGGAGTTGTCAATCTCCAGGAAGGCGTTGAGATGGTTATGCCGGGTGATAACGTCACCATAGAAGGCAGCCTGATTACCCCGATCGCCATGGAAGCGGGACTTCGCTTTGCAATCCGCGAGGGTGGCCGTACCGTAGGCGCCGGCGTTATTAACGAGATTATTGAATAAGGATAGTGAGCATGATACAGACACAAAAAATTCGTATCAGGCTGAAAGGCTATGATCATAAACTTTTAGATCAATCAACCCATGAGATTGTTGATACTGCCAAGAGAACGGGAGCTATTGTTGCAGGCCCCATTCCTCTGCCTACATCAATCAATAAGTACTGTGTTCTTCGTTCACCCCATGTTGATAAAAAATCACGTGAGGCCTTTGAGATGAGAACACATCGCAGGTTGCTTGATATTCTTGAACCAACACAGCAGACAATCGATGCATTAATGAAACTTGAACTTTCTGCCGGTGTTGACGTTGAAATTAAGCTGTAACTGACTACAGATCTGTTTGTGCATTGAGCAGGCAGATAAAAAATTATGAACTGATAATTCAGTTCATGGTGATGAAAAATAACTAGGATAAGACCCATGCCTAAGACACTTGGTATATTAGGACATAAGATCGGCATGACCCGTATCTACTCAGAGGACGGACAGGCAATTGGAGTGACAGTTGTTGAGGCCGGACCTTGTGTTGTTCTACAGAAAAAAACAGAAAAAAAAGAAGGTTACAACGCTATACAGGTTGGTTTTAACCCGAAAAAAGAATCCAGGGAGAATAAGCCGAAGATTGGTCACTTTAATGGGGCTGGTAAAGGTTGCTTCTACCATGTTAAGGAATTCCGGGTTGCTGATCCCGATCAGTATGAGCTTGGTCAGGAGATTTGTGTCAGCGATCTTTTCAAAGTTGGAGATCTTGTTGATGTGAGCGGTCATGTGAAAGGTCGTGGCTTTCAGGGTGTTGTAAGACGCCACGGTTTTAAGGGTGGTCGTAAAACCCATGGATCTATGTTCCATCGTGCACCTGGTTCAATTGGATGCAGTGCAACACCGAGTAAGGTTGTGAAAGGGAAAAAGATGCCTGGCCGGATGGGAAATAATCTCATCACAAAAAAGAATGTGACAATCCTTGATGTTCGCAATGAAGAGAATGTACTGGTTGTTAAAGGCTCTCTTCCTGGAACAACAAAAGGTTTGCTTCATTTTTTCACAAAGTAAAGACTAAGAGGTTCCGGAAATGGCTTTAGCAGGCATATTAAATTTAAATAATGAAAAAGTAGGGGAGGTTGAACTCAACGACGCATTATTCGGCGTCGAAGTCAAACCGTATGTCCTACATGATATAGTCAGAATGCAGTTGGCTAAACGTCGCGCCGGTAATGCGTGTACAAAGACCAGGGCAGAAGTGAGAGGAAGTGGAGCCAAACCATGGCGTCAAAAAGGAACTGGTCGCGCACGTGCCGGTAGTCGGCAATCTCCTGTCTGGCGTGGTGGTGGAACCGTTTTTGGTCCTAAGCCAAGAAGCTACAGCTTTAAATTGCCCAAAAAGGTTCGCAGACTTGGTCTGAAAATGGCTTTGAGTGCCCGTTTTGCTGAAGAGCGCCTTTTGGTTCTTGATAATCTGCAGATGGATGAGATTAAGACAAAGAATTTTGTAAGTATCATGAATACTCTCAAAGTTGATAACGCGCTTATTGTTATCCCTGAACAGAATGAAAATTTAGAGAAATCATCTCGTAATGTTGGTGGTTACAAGGTTATGACGACTGCTGGAGTAAACGTTTATGACGTGCTTCTGCATAAGAATGTTATTCTTGTTCAGCCAACTATCGGTCAGCTCGAAGAGAGGTTGCTTTCATGATAGATATGTATGATGTCATAAAAAAACCGTGCCTTACTGAAAAAGGAATGATCCTGCAGGAAGAGAACAACCAGGTTGTAATGAAGGTTCATCCCAAGGCAAATAAGATTCAGATAAAGAATGCGGTAGAAAAACTTTTTAATGTCAAAGTTGACGCGGTTCGCACCCTTAATATGCACGGCAAGAAAAAACGTGTCGGCATGCATTTTGGTCAGCGTTCCAACTGGAAAAAGGCAGTTGTAACTCTGTCAGAAGGGCATAAGATAGATTTCTTAGAAGAGCTGTAATACCTGCATTACCATTTATTGTATAACTAAATATTCGGGGTAAGAAATGGCAACAATGAAGACCTATAAACCGACATCGCCGGGTAGACGAAATTATGTTTCAGTTTACAACCCGGAACTGTCTAAATCCGGACCTGAAAAGAGTCTGGTGAAACCGCTACGAAAATCTGGCGGCCGCAATAACTTTGGCCGTATAACAGCCAGACATATAGGTGGAGGCCATAAGCGTAAGTATAGGGTTATTGATTTCAAAAGGGACAAGGAAAACATTCCGGCTAAAGTAG
The DNA here is from genome assembly GCA_020444175.1 of Desulfobulbaceae bacterium. GTDB lineage: Bacteria > Desulfobacterota > Desulfobulbia > Desulfobulbales > SURF-16 > JAHLLM01. The sequence goes on from JAHLLM010000002.1 coordinate 161,322, forward strand.
CATCCATTGAATATGATCCAAACCGTTCAGCTAATATCGCACTGCTTTTTTATGCAGACGGAGAAAAAAGGTATATTCTCTCTCCTCTTGGCATCAAAGTGGGTGACATTGTAGAAGCTGGTGAAAAAGTTGACATCAAAGTCGGCAATTGTCTCCCCATGAAGAATATTCCTCTGGGTAGCATCATCCACAATATCGAGATGCGCATAGGCAAGGGTGCTCAGATGGTCCGCAGTGCCGGTGCCTCGGCCCAGTTGATGGCTAAAGAAGGAGATCATGTTCTCGTAAAGCTGCCATCTGGTGAGGTTCGCAGGTTCCATTGTCTCTGCCGTGCCTGCATAGGCCAGATCGGAAACATAGAGCATGAAAGCAAGAAAGTCGGAAAAGCCGGACGGAATCGCTGGAAGGGCAGAAGGCCTAAAGTTCGTGGTGTTGCCATGAATCCCCATGACCATCCAATGGGTGGCGGTGAAGGTAAAAGTTCAGGTGGACGTCATCCATGTACACCTTGGGGTGTACCTACAAAAGGTTACAAAACAAGAGGGCGTAAATCTTCTGATAAAGATATCGTCAAGAAAAGGTCATAGGAAGGGGGTATAAGCGTGGCACGTTCAGTAAAAAAAGGTCCGTTTGTTGATGACCATTTAATGAAAAAAATTGAAAGCGCAAAGGAGACCGGCTCTCGTAAGGTAATTAAGACCTGGTCAAGAAGGTCTGATATTCTACCTGAGATGGTTGGACTTACCTTTGCTGTACATAATGGGAAAAAATTTATTCCTGTATTTGTCACAGAAAATATGGTTGGTCACAAGTTGGGCGAATTTTCACCCACACGTACTTTTTATAGCCATGCTGGAGACAGAAAAGGCAAAAAGTGATAATGCTTTTCACCTGAAAAGGAGTCAGTAAGCAATGGAAGCGAAAGCTGTTGTTAAAAATATAAGAATTTCACCTCAAAAGGCCCGTCTGGTCGCTGATTTGATTCGTGGGCAGCATGTTGAGTCTGCCCTGAATACCTTACGTTTTATGCCTAAGAAAGGTGCACGGATTTTACGTAAGCTCGTAGAATCAGCGGTAGCAAATGCGAGTCAGAATGAGTCTATAGATGTTGATACCCTGTTTGTCAAAAAGGTATATGTTGATGGAGGCCCGATGCTGAAGCGTATTCGTCCCCGGGCTATGGGTAGAGCTACTCGCATATTAAAGCGATCAAGCCATATCACCATTGTTCTTGATGAGATGTAATTAAGAAACTGTTAAAAATTTACCTGACAAGGCTGTTAAATACAAATAATGCTTTTGTGATGGAGGAAGGTTTTGGGCCAGAAAGTTAATCCAATAGGTTTGCGCCTTAATATTGTTCGTTCTTGGGAATCTACTTGGTATGCAGACCGTGATTATTCAAAATTTTTACTTGAAGATCAGAAGATCAGAAAATTTTTGAAAAAGAGACTGTATCATGCGGGTATTTCAAAAATTAATATCGCCCGTACCGGTGAAAAGCTGAATCTGAAACTCCATACAGCCAGACCAGGAATAGTTATAGGTAAAAAAGGCTCTGAAATTGAGAACCTCAAAAAAGAGTTAAATAAGCTGACCAGTAAACAATGCGTGGTAGATATTCAGGAAGTAAGACGTCCTGAAGCCGACGCACAGCTTGTAGCTGAAAATGTTGCACTGCAGCTTGAAAGGCGTATAGCTTTTCGTCGTGCTATGAAAAAGGCTGTTAATATCGCCTTGAAGTTCGGAGCAAAAGGTATTAAGATATCCTGCTCTGGAAGATTGGGTGGTGCTGAAATGGCACGCCGCGAATGGACCCGTGAAGGAAGAGTTCCGCTTCACACTCTTCGCGCTGATATTGATTACGGTGTTGCCGAAGCAAAGACAACATACGGAATCATCGGCGTTAAGGTCTGGATTTTTAAAGGTGAAGTGCTTTCAGAGGCAGAACAGAATTTAGAATAGTTTATCTCTGATTGTGTCATCAAGGTGCCATCATAATGTGCACCTTGTTTTATTTATTAGTAATAACAAGCAGTCCTTTAGAGCTCTTGATAACGATGAAGGTAACATAAAATGCTTAGTCCAAAGAAAATTAAACATAGAAAACAGATGAAAGGGCGCATGAAAGGTGCTGCTCATCGCGGTTCAACCATTTCATTTGGGGATTATGCTTTAAAAGCAACACAGTGTGGGAAAATGACTGCTCAACAGATTGAGGCAGCTCGTATTACTATCAGTCGTACAGTAAAACGTGGTGGAAAAATGTGGATCAGGGTTTTCCCGGATAAGCCCGTTACCAAGAAACCTGCAGAAACACGTATGGGTAAGGGTAAAGGTAGTCCCGAGTCCTGGGTTGCACCTATTAAACCCGGAAGAATATTGTATGAGCTGACTGGTGTTGAAGAGAGCCTTGCCATTAAGGCATTGACTCTGGCCGGTAATAAACTTCCTTTTCAGACCAAAGTAATTTCAAAGGGGAGCACAATATGAAAGCCAAAGAGATGCGTGATTTGAGTATTGAGGATCTGCAGGCAAAATGTGTAGATTTTGCTGAAGAACTGAATAAATTAAGATTTCAGCATGGTATCAGGCCCCTTGAAAATACAGCTAAACTGAAAGAGCTGAAGAAAGATATTTCAAGATGCAAAACTGTTATTACAGAGAAGACGCAGGCCTGATAACTCTCAAAAAATAAGATAGATGATTATTAAGTCAGATATCGTGGGAAAAACAGATGGTTGAAAAGAAAAAAAACAGTAAGACGAAGATCGGTATAGTTGTCAGCGATAAGATGAACAAGAGTATTGTTGTCCGTACTGAAAGGCTCATTCCCCATAAACTCTACGGTAAGTTTATACGACGACAAGTGAAATATATGGCAGATGATCCTGAAAGTCTGTGCAGTATAGGTGATCGTGTTCTTATTGAAGAATGTCGTCCGCTGAGCAAAAAGAAACGCTGGAGATTACGTAAAATAGTTGAAAAAGCGGTGCAGATATAAAACTGTAACTTTTTTAATCGCCGTTTTACGAAGTAAATACATTTATTATTCAATACATCCATTTAATTTTGGATAGTTGGTGAAGATATGATACAGACAGAAACCGTCCTCAATGTCGCCGATAATTCCGGAGCAAAGAAAGTTCTCTGCATCCGCGTCTTGGGTGGCACTAGGAAAAGATATGCCAGAGTTGGCGATGTTATAGTCGTGACCGTTAAAGAAGCGATGCCGAATGCAAAGGTGAAGAAAGGTGATGTTCTTAAGGCGGTAATAGTGAGAACTGCTTATAAGATAAGACGTCAGGACGATACTTCTGTTAAGTTTGATGAAAACTCCGCTGTTTTACTCAGTAATTCCGGAGATCCAATGGGTACCAGGATTTTTGGGCCAGTTGCACGTGAACTTCGCGGTAAAGGATATATGAAGATTGTTTCCCTGGCACCGGAAGTTCTCTAGTCGTATTTTGGTTAAATTGTGTCTGTTTGACATATAATCTTGAGAAAACAAAGTTTTCTACAGAAGAGGTTTGAGTGATGGCATCAGGAAAGAATTATCTGAGGCTCAATGATAAGGTTGAGGTAATTGCAGGTAAAGATAAAGGCCGTGTTGGTAAAATCATAAAAGTGTATCCGGATGTAAGTAAGGCAAAAGTTGAAAAAATCAACGTTGTCAAAAGGCACATGAAGCCTAATATGAACAATCAACAAGGCGGTATTGTTGAGATGGAAGCTCCGATTCATGTTTCTAATCTGATGCTGATTTGTTCTAAGTGCGCTAAGACTGTTCGGGTGAAGACATCTCTTTTAGACGATGGCACAAAAGTCCGCGTCTGTAAGAAATGCGGTGAATCTATAGAATCAGAAGCATAATGCGTTTGGTTTGTCGGAGGCTATAATGTCAAGTTTGAAAGAGTTTTATGAAAAAGAATGTATCCCTCAGCTCATGAAAGAGTTTGGGTATAAAAATATAATGGAGGTCCCAAAAATTGAGAAAATTGTACTCAATATGGGACTTGGCGAAGCTGTACAGAATCCCAAAATTGTAGAAGGCGCAGCCAATGAACTGACACTCATTGCCGGTCAGAAAGCTGTTGTCACAAAAGCAAAAAAATCCATTGCTGGTTTTAAGCTTCGTGAGGGCATGCCGATAGGCTGTCGCGTGACACTGCGTCGGGAAATGATGTATGACTTTTACAGTAAGCTCGTTCATATTGCTCTGCCAAGGGTTCGCGACTTCAGGGGAATAAAGGAAACCGGCTTTGATGGCAGGGGAAATTTCTCCATGGGCATCAAAGAGCATATCATTTTCCCAGAAATTGATTACGACAAAATTGATAAAATTAAAGGCTTTAATATAACCATTACAACTAATGCAAAGACTGATGACGAGGGACGTTTCCTCTTGCGATCATTAGGAATGCCTTTTCGTAAATAGTACTGTCCAGGAGGAAGAGGTTGGCTAAGAAATCCTTAATATCAAAAAGTGCCCGGAAGCCTAAGTTCAAGGTTCGAGCTTATAATCGCTGTCCACTCTGTGGCAGACCACGTGCGTTTATTCGTAAATTCGGTATATGCCGTATTTGCTTTAGAAGCCTTGCATCCCGCGGAGAGATAACCGGCGTTACCAAATCAAGCTGGTAGAGAAAATTCTCGTCTGCGTTTGACCGCAAAAGGAGTAGTTATATGTCTATGAGTGATCCTCTGGCCGATATGTTGACCAGAATCAGAAATGCTGCAATGGTAAAGTTTGATAGTCTTGAGATGCCGCACTCGAAGTTTAAGAAGAGTGTCGCGGAAATCCTTTTACAGGAAGGCTATGTAAGCGATGTCCAGGTTGTTGCCGATGATAACCAGGGTGTATTAAAAATCGGCTTGAAATATGATAAAAATAATAATTGCGTGATAACCGGCTTAAAACGCGTCAGTAAACCAGGTTGTCGGGTTTACGTGAAATCGGATAAGATTCCGAATGTTATGAGTGGGCTCGGTATAGCTATTATTTCCACTTCCACTGGAATTCTCACGGACCGGGAAGCACGGAAAAATGGCGTCGGTGGCGAGTTGCTTTGTAACATCTGGTAGGTAGTATCCGGATAGGGCTTACTTGCTCATCTCGTAATAAATAAAAGAAAGTTTGATAAGATACGATTAACTGGAGATAACCAATGTCTAGGATTGGTAATAAACCCATAGAGGTACCAGCAGGGGTTAAAGTTGATATAAATGGTACACATGTGAAGGTCGTCGGGTCCAAAGGTACTTTGGAACGACATATCAGACCTGAGATTGAACTTGTTCAGAGTGATGGTGTCATTACGGTCAAATGTTTGGATAACAGTAAAAGGACTCGTGCATTCAGTGGACTGACAAGGACATTGGTGAACAATATGATTGTCGGCACAGAAAAGTTGTTCAACAAAAAACTCATTGTTGAAGGAGTTGGATATAAAGCTGATATCAAAGCAAACCTTTTGACTTTGAATGTTGGATATTCCAATCCTGTTGAGTTTCCCCTGCCGGAAGGTGTGACAGGAAGTGTCGAAAAAACAACAATCTCTCTTGAGTCAATTGACAAGGAACTGCTTGGCCTGACTGCTGCAAAGATACGTCAAATCAGAAAACCTGAACCCTACAAGGGAAAAGGTATCAGATATGAAGGTGAGCATATTGTCAGGAAAGCTGGTAAGTCTGCTTCCAAGTAGAAAAACACTTGAATTAATTTAGGTTACGATAATGGCAAGAACAAATTCAAAAACACAAGCGCGCGCCAAGCGTGTGAAAAGAATCAGAAAGAAAATATGGGGTACTGCAGAACGTCCGAGACTGCGTGTTTTTAAAAGTGCCAAACATATTTATGCACAGATTATTGATGATGTAGCTGGACATACTCTATGCGCAATGTCTACTTGTGATAAATCTTTTGCTCCTTCAGAGGAAGCAAAAGGCAAAACCGGACTCGCTCATCAGGTAGGCAAGTTGCTCGCTGAAAAGGTTAAGGGACAAGGCATAGAAAAGGTCATTTTCGACAGAGGCGGTTATATCTATCACGGACGTGTAAAAGCGCTGTCAGATGGTGCCCGTGAAGGTGGACTTCAATTTTAGGCAATTGTGTTTTTACGGCATGATTCAGAAAAATCATATGAAATTGTTGGGGGTTCAAGTTGGCTGATTTTAAAAGCGATAAGATGGACGATCAGCTTATCGAAAAAATAGTTTTCATTAATAGGGTAGCTAAAGTTGTTAAAGGTGGACGAAGATTCAGCTTCAGCGCTATCGTTGTTGTTGGCGATGGGAAAGGTAATGTGGGATATGGCCTTGGAAAAGCGAATCAGGTACCGGAAGCTATCCGTAAGGGTGTGGAAAGAGCCCGCAAAGACATGAAACAAGTCGCGATTACTGATATCAGTATACCCCACGAAATAAATGGTAGGTATGGTGCAGGTAAAGTTATGTTGAAACCTGCTTCTGCTGGTACAGGTTTAATTGCCGGTGGTGCTGTACGTGCAGTTCTTGAAGCTGCCGGAGTACAGAATATTTTGACAAAATGCCTGGGATCACATAATCCGCATAACCTTGTTAAGGCGACTATGGATGGGCTCAGGAGACTACGCAGTGCAGAAAATGTTGCTGCTCAGCGCGGTCTGAGTGTTGATGATATACTTTCATAATATTATTTAACTATTCATCAGCTTTCTATTGATTGAATGGTACTGCAGAATACATCTCTTTTTACTGAAAGGATGAAATAGGTATTGCAATGGCACAAGAGCTTAAAATTACATTAAAAAAGAGCGTTATAGGCAGCACAAAAAAGATTCGTGCTACTGCAGCGGGTCTTGGACTGACAAAAACGAATAAGACAATAGTTCGTAAGGACACACCTGAGATTCGTGGAATGGTCAATAAGGTTCAGCATCTCATTGAAGTGGAGGAAATATAATGCTGTCGTTATCTAACTTATCCCCACAGAAAGGATCTCGTAAGCCAAAGAAACGCCTGGGGCGTGGACATGGCACGGGACATGGAAAAACATCCGGTCGTGGACATAAAGGTTTTAAAGCCAGATCCGGCAGCGGTATCAAGCCTGGATTTGAAGGCGGCCAGATGCCTTTACAGAGGCGTCTTCCCAAACGCGGCTTTAACAATATTTTCCGTAAAGACATTGCAGTCGTCAATGTCAGGGATCTTGAAAAATTTGATGCAGGTTCAAAAATTGATCGTGAATCTCTCATAGCTGCCGGACTGGTAAAATCCAAATATAACCATATTAAAATCCTTGGTGAAGGTGAACTTACTAAGAATTTAACTGTGGCAGTAGATAAAGTGAGTGATGGAGCCCGCAAGAAAATTGAAACTGCGGGCGGTACTGTCGAGGCATAAGGGGAATCCGCATGGCCAATGCTTTACAGAATGCAGCAAGTACTCCTGAACTGAGGAGGAGAATAACCTTTACTCTTCTTATGCTTGCTGTTTATCGAGCTGGTGTACAGATTCCAACACCCGGCATTAACGGCGAAGCCCTGGCTGCTTTTTTCGAAAAAAATGCCGGTACACTCTTTGGCATGTTTAATATGTTCTCCGGTGGTGCCTTGGAAAATTTTTCCATATTTGCCCTGGGGATCATGCCCTATATCAGTGCGTCCATCATTTTTCAGCTTTTAACAGTTGTTATCCCTCAACTTGAAGCTTTATCAAAAGAAGGTGAGGCTGGACGACGGAAGATTACACAGTATACCAGATACGCCACTGTCGGTCTCAGCCTTATACAGGGTATGATGATAAGTGTCGGCCTGGAAGGCATGGCTGCACCTGTGGGTAATGAAATGATTGTCATTGCTCCTGGCTGGGGCTTTCGTTTGATGACAATGCTGACGCTTACATCCGGTACCGCGTTTATCATGTGGCTTGGAGAGCAGGTTACAGAACGGGGAATCGGCAATGGTATATCGTTAATCATTTTCGCTGGAATCGTTGCCAGGATGCCATCGGCTATCGTGAACACCTTCAAGATGATTGGTTCCGGCGAGATGACGGTAATTTTTGTGCCCATACTCCTTGCCATGATGGGTGCGGTTATTGCTATTGTTATCTTTTTTGAGACAGCACAGCGACGAATACCCATTCAATATGCCAAGCGTATGGTGGGCAGGCAGATGTATGGCGGTCAACGTTCTCATTTGCCATTAAAAATTAACATTGCTGGTGTTATCCCTCCAATTTTTGCTTCATCAATTATGATGTTTCCGGCAACTATCGGAGGTTTTATACAAATTGACTGGGTTCAGCAGGTTACCTCAAAACTAGCCTGGGGAAGTCCTCTTCATACCCTGCTTTATGTTGGTATGATTGTTTTCTTTTGTTTCTTTTATACAGCTGTGACCTTTAATCCTGTTGATGTTTCTGAAAATCTGAAGAAAAACGGCGGATTTATTCCCGGTGTACGGCCCGGCAAAAAGACAGCAGAGTTCATTGATAAGATAATAACTCGTTTAACAGTTATCGGTGCAATATACGTGAGCTTGGTATGTGTTCTACCGACCATGCTGATAAATAAACTGAATGTTCCTTTTTATTTTGGCGGTACGGCATTATTGATTGTCGTCGGTGTTGCTATTGATACCCTGTCACAAATTGAATCTCACTCAATTTCTCGAAATTATGATGGATTCCTGAAGACAGGTCGTATCAAGGGCAGAAGATAATCTGGTAGCACTATGGCTTCAGTTATTATCTTGAAGTCTCCTTCCCAGCTTAAAATAATGGAGGAGGCAAATCAAATTGTAGCACAAACCCTGTCAATGCTGAGAGAGCACATAGCTCCGGGCGTTACGACTCTTGAACTCGATACTCTGGCTGAAAAATTTGCCAGAAAACATGATTCTGTTCCTGCTTTTAAGGGGTATCGAGGCTTTCCAGGGAGTTTATGTGTTTCATTAAATGATCAGGTTGTTCATGGCATCCCTTCTAAAAAAGTAGTTTTGAAGGATGGAGACATAATCAGTATAGATTTTGGTGTCCAATACAAAGGTTTTTTTGGCGATGCTGCAGTTACCCTGCCTGTTGGGGAAATAGATACGCAGACCAGGAAACTCCTTTCTGTTACAAGAGAATCCTTATATAAGGCCATTGAGCAGGTACAGGTTGGAAACAGAATTTCAGATGTTTCCGAGGCAGTGCAGGAATACGTTGAAAAACATGGATTTTCGGTTGTTCGCCAATTCGTAGGGCATGGCATAGGCCAGTCACTTCACGAACCGCCTGAAATACCAAATTATAAACGGAATGGTAGAACAGCAAAGCTCATGTCCGGTATGGTGATAGCCATTGAACCCATGGTAAATGCGGGTGGACACGAAGTGAAGATTTTGCGTGATGGGTGGACTGTAATCACAAAAGATCGAAGTCTTTCCGCTCATTTTGAGCATTCCGTTGCCGTGACTGATAATGGGCCTCTTATTTTAAGTCATGGTACAGATGCAAATTTTAATTAATTTGCCTGTGAAATAATAAAAAAATATGTTATGGTCACCAATTCTTTTGTGGAAGTGGTGGCTTTTTTTGATATTTAAATTACGACCTCTCTGGTCTTTCTGACAAGGAACCGATGATTTATGGCTAAAGAAGAAGCCATTTCAGTTGAAGGAACAATTATTGAGCCTTTACCCAATGCAATGTTTCGTGTTGAACTTGATAACGGACATAAGGTGCTGGCTCATATTTCAGGCAAAATGAGGATGCATTTTATAAAAATATTGCCTGGCGATAGAGTCACTGTAGAGTTGTCACCCTATGATCTTACTCGCGGAAGAGTAACATTCAGGGCCAGAAATCAAAAAAAGAAGTAGTATGAAGGATTAAAAATGAAAGTACGTGCATCAGTAAAAAAAATATGTAGTGATTGCAAAGTGTTTAAACGCAATGGTGTTGTGCGTGTAACATGCAAGGTTAAAAAACATAAACAACGGCAAGGATAGAGTCGTTAGGAATAATGAGGAGGAAGACCCTTGGCACGTATAGCAGGCGTTGATTTACCTAAAAATAAGCATCTCGAAATTGCTTTGACATATATTTACGGTATTGGCAAAACAACAGCTCGTAAAATTATTGACGAAGCTGGGTTGACATACACGATGAACAGTGACGAGATCACTGACGATCATGTTGTGATCATCAGGAAGATAATCGATGATAATTTTCCTGTAGAGGGTGATAAACGACGTGAAGTGGCAATGGACATAAAACGTCTTATGGACCTTGGTTGCTATAGAGGATTAAGACATCGTCGAAGTTTGCCGGCCCGCGGACAAAGAACAAAAACAAATGCCAGGACGAGAAAAGGCCCAAGACGCACACCGGGCGCTCGTAAGAAATAACTTAATTGACAGTTTGAACATTAACGGACCTGAACAGGAGATATAAATGGCCAGTCCGAAGAAGCGTACACGACGCAAAGAAAAAAAGAATGTACCAGAAGGTATTGTTCATATTAAATCAACTTTTAACAATACCCTGATTACCATTTCTGACAAACAAGGTAATGTTATATCCTGGTGTAGTTCCGGAGTATTGGGATTCAAAGGATCACGCAAGAGTACTCCCTTTGCAGCCCAGAATGCAGTTGAAACCGCTGCAAAAGCTGCAATGGATCATGGTATGCGCAAGGTTGAGGTAAATGTCAAGGGCCCTGGCCCGGGCAGAGAATCCGCAATTCGAGCTCTGCAGACAGTTGGTTTTGAGGTGAGCAGGATTTGTGATGTTACACCTGTTCCTCATAATGGGTGTAAACCACCGAAAAGAAGAAGAGTTTGATTTTCTATTAATATAATTTGCAACCTGCAACGTTATTGAACAGTGATAACGGAGGTATAAATTGGCCAGATATAGAGGTGCAGTCTGTAGGCAATGCCGCAGAGAGAAATTGAAATTGTTTCTGAAGGGAGACAGGTGTTATTCCGATAGATGTTCTTTTGAACGAAGATCATTTCCACCGGGACAACATGGACAATCTCGAATGAGAAAAGAGTCTGATTACTCTATTCAGTTGAGAGAAAAACAAAAAGTACGCCGTATATACGGAATGCTTGAAGGTCAATTCAAGCGTTATTTTGAGATTGCAGAACGTACAAAAGGTGTTACCGGCGAAAATTTGCTTATTCTTCTCGAACGAAGACTTGACAATACATTGTTTCGGCTCGGATTTGCATCATCAAGGACCCAAGGTCGCCAGTTGGTGAGGCATAATCACGTTCTGGTTAATGGTAAAAAGGTTAACATTCCATCATTTCAGGTATCTGTTAATGATGTGATTTCCATACGTGAAAAAAGCCGCAAGGTTGAAACCATTACGGAAAGTTTGGAATCAGTCGCAAGAAGGGGAATCCCTGACTGGCTTGAACTTGATCAAGCCGCTTTTTCCGGAAAGATCAAGGCCTTACCGGATCGTCAGGAAATTACTATGCCGATCCAGGAACAGCTGATTGTCGAGCTTTATTCCAAATAATGGCAAGGATTTTTAACTTTTTTTAACGTTGGAAAGAACAGCAAGAGAATAATAATGACAAATGAGGAAATCCTGACACAAGAGTCGACACAATTTTATCGTAACTGGCGTGATTTGATTACGCCTAACCCTCTTGAGTTGGACAAAGAAAGTCATACTGACAGTTACGGTAAATTTGTCTGTCATCCTCTTGAAAGAGGTTTTGCAACCACTATAGGTAATGGGCTTCGCCGTATTCTTCTCTCATCGGTGCAGGGTGCAGCTATTACAGCGGTTAAAATTGATGGCGCAATGCATGAATTTTCAACTCTTCCCGGTATACTTGAAGATGTTACAGAGATTATTCTGAATTTAAAGGAAGTTCGTTTAAAACTTTTTGATGATGATTCTGCGGTAGTCAAAATTGAGAAACATGTTCCAGGTCCGGTCAGTGCGGGTGATATTATCACAGGGTCTTCAGTTGAAGTTATGAACCCGGATAAACATATTTGTACAATTACCGGTGATGGTCATTTTGTTGCTGAACTTGAGGTTCAGTGGGGCAAAGGCTATTCTCCTGCAGAAAAGAATAAGTCGGAAGATCAGAGCGTCGGGGTTATACCAATCGACGCAATTTTTACTCCTATAAAAAATGTAAAAACCATTGTCAGTCAAGCCCGCGTCGGTCAGAGAACTGACTATGATAAATTGACAATGGAAATAACCACCGATGGCAGTGTAAAGCCTGAGGATGCTCTTGCCTATGCAGCAAAAATACTCAAAGAGCAGATGACAGTTTTTGTTAATTTTGATGAAGATTTGATTGAGCCTTTACCTGTTGATTCAGGCCTTGAGACAGAGGAGAAAGAGGTCAATCCAAATCTTTATAAGAGTGTTGAAGATCTGGAGCTTTCCGTTCGATCCGCAAATTGTCTTCGTAATGCACAAATTTGCCATATTGGTGAACTTGTGCAGAAAACTGAGGCGGAAATGCTTAAAACCAAGAATTTTGGCCGTAAATCATTAAATGAAATTAAACAACTTCTGTCCGAAATGGGTCTTTCTCTCGGAATGAAGATTGATAATTGGGAGCCACCTGAATCTTCAGTCAACGATGATCAGGATGAATAAAGAGGTAGGATTATGAATCACAGGAAAACAGGCAGAAGACTAGGACGGACTACATCCCATAGAAAGGCAATGGTTCGTAACATGGTTACTTCTCTTCTTGAGCATGAGCGGATTGTAACGACAACTCCGAAGGCGAAAGAAGTTAGAAAAGTCGCTGATAAAATGATTACCCTTGCCAAAAGGGGTGATTTGCATGCCAGACGTCAGGCGTTATCCTTTATTCGTGATAAAAATGTAGTTGCGAAACTCTTTGATAAGTTGCGTGATGAATATATGGACCGAAATGGTGGTTATACCCGTATAATCCAAACTGGGAACAGGACCGGAGATGCCGCACCCATGGCCATACTCGAACTTGTTAACTATCAGGAAGAAAGCGCTACTGAAGACGAGAATTAAATTTGTTGTCATTTATAAAATGAACAAATAAAAACCCCCGGGACATGTTAATGTCCCGGGGGTTTTTATTTGTTCAGAAAACATAATGGTTTTTTTTACTCTACTTCTTAAATTTTTTTTGATATCATTTTTCTAGTCTGTGAGATAAGTGTCGTCACAACGGATGTGAGCGCAGGTTGCAGGGCCGGAAAAATAAAATTAATTTCATCAATTCACTTACCCTCCTTTATTGATGTTTCTTGTCTCTCATCAATGTAAGCGGGACCTGATCCTGCAGAGAATCTGATAGTCATTGCTCTCTTTCACGCCTTATCCCCTCAAGTTTTGGACGATCACACACCGACAATGCCTTTTTTCAGCGTTAAAGCTGTGAACTTCCGAGGAGGAAGGTCTTTATGGAGAATTGTTTATTATGTTGATGTATTAAATTGTTAAGTGATTACCACTGAAACTCAGCCAGTCTTGCAGCAGGTACTGTAATGCATTAATAATTCAAAAAATACTGTCTACACAAAAGTCATTCCCGCGAAAGCGGGAATCCAGAGTAGTTGGCTAGTCCGCCTGGATTCCCGCCTCCGCGGGAATGACGTATAAAAAGGTTGAAAATGAGTGGTAATCACAAATTGTTATGTATAAATTTATTGAGTAAATTTGTTTTCAAGGAGTAAACTATGCAGGATGAAAGGGTATATAAATTTGTAGAGTTTGTCGGCACAAGTACGGATTCGTGGGAAGATGCAGCCAGAAACGCTGTACTTATAGCCAGTAAAAAATACAGCGATTTGCGCATAGGAGAGATTCTTGAGCAGGATATTACCATAGAAGCTGGTCAGGTCTCATTGTTCCGAATACGAATGAAGATGTCATACCGGTTCCATCTTTGATTTTTTTTTAAAATAAAAATAAAATATTGCACTGGCAGAATTGTTTTGTTATAGAAATAATATAGTAATGTTGCAGTTTTTTTATGTCTTCACTGTTAGTGGCAACCTGTACAAGGCTACACTCAGAATGTGACTATGAGAAATCTGTAAACTTTAATATTTTTAATGATTCCTCATAGGGAATGAAGGAGCAGTAAATGGTAGAAGGAAAAGTAAAATGGTTTAACGAATCCAAGGGTTTTGGTTTCATCGAGCGTGAAGATGGCGACGATGTATTCGTACATTTTTCTGCAATTGAAGAAGAGGGATTTAAGACATTAAATGAGGGCCAAGCTGTAACGTTTGAGATCGTTGATGGACAGAAAGGACCTGCCGCTGCAAATGTGAAGAAACTGTAAGATATTTTCTCTTACATTTATATGAAAAGCCCGCCCTTGAAAGGACGGGCTTTTTTTTTACCTGTTGTCCATGTGTTGTGTATCGTGATGCGATGTTTCGTTTTAGCCCTCGACCAGCTTTCTTTTATCAATAACTCTTTTGGCTTTTCCCTCAAAACGTTCTAATGATTTTTCTTCAACAAGTTTGACATCCACTCCGATTCCAAGTTCTGTTGCCAGTCTTTTCTTTATATGATCGACTAATTGACGTTGCTTTTTCATCTGATCAAAAAATATAGATTCAACAACCTCGACCAGAACGGTAACCTTGTCCAGGCGGTCCTCTCGTTCGACGACAATCTGGTAATGAGGCTCAGTGCCTTCGATATCAAAAAGAACTGCCTCAATCTGCATGGGGTATACATTTACGCCCTTGATAATGAGCATGTCGTCGGTACGGCCAATGACGCGAGTCATTCTCTGAAAAGTCCGCCCGCACGGACATGGTTCAGGAAGCAACTTGGCCAGATCCCGGGTTCGGTAGCGAATAACCGGAAAAGCCTCTTTCGTCAAAGTGGTAAAAACCAGTTCCCCCAATTCACCCGGTTGCACAGGTTCCAGAGTATCCGGGTTGATTACCTCCACAAGAAAATGGTCTTCATTAATGTGCAAGCCATTGCATTCACTGCATTCACCCGCAACACCTGGGCCCATTACCTCGCTGAGACCATAGTTGTCAGTTGCCGTAATATGCAGCTTGTTGTTGATTTCACGGCGCATCTCTTCAGACCAGGGTTCGCCTCCGAATAATCCGTAACGCAAGGAAAGGGCATTGAGGTTAATGTCCATTTCAATCATTTTGTCTGCAAGCAGCAGGGCATAGCTGGGCGTACATATCAATGCCGTGGTTTTGAAATCCTGCATGATCTGTATCTGTCTTTTGGTGTTGCCGCTTGAAATTGGAATAACCGATGCACCAACTTTTTCAGCACCGTAATGGAGTCCGAATCCGCCGGTAAAAAGTCCATATCCAAAAGCGATTTGAACCACGTCATCCTGCCCGACACCAGCAGAGGTAAGTATTCGAGCAACCATTTCAGACCAGTTTTTAATATCATTTCTGGTGTAGCCAACAACGGTAGCCATTCCTGTTGTCCCTGAAGAGGCATGAACGCGTACGACATCTCTTAATGGCACAGCAAAAAGGCCGTAAGGGTAATTGTCTCTCAGGTCATCTTTAGTTGTAAAAGGAAGATTGCGTACCTCCTCAAGAGACCGAAAACCATCCGGATCGATTTTCAGTTCCTTGAATTTTTTTCGATAAAAGGGAACATGCGTTGCCACACGGTAGAGAGTGGACTGCAGCCTTTCCAGTTGCAGTTGCTCAAGGTCTTCACGGGGTATGCATTCTTTTGCTTCATCCCAGAACATTATCGGCCTCCCAAATCAGATAAAAATAACAAAAATATTCAGCCTGATGCTGAAAACTGACGGTCTCGCAAAAAGCTCACGAGTTCAATCCGGCAACGCAATATCCCTGGTTGCATCGTTGGCGATGTTTGAGAGGTATTGTACCCACACGGAGCATAAATACGAAACCATCAAAATTAATTAAAAAATATGCTTATAAACAATTCTCAGTTAAAAATTGCCACTTTTCTGTCGCCAAGTTTCAAATACTGGATTCCCGCCGCCGCGGGAATGACATAACCAAGCCCACCGTCACTCCCGCGGCGGCGGGAGTCTGGAGGCTGACTTCTGAGAATTGTATAGAGGCAATTTAAAAAAAAGGTTATTAAACAACATCACAGGTCGCGCCATCCGTGTCGACATCGCGCCCCAAATAGGCTCTCTGCACGTCGCGGTTGACGAGAAGATCTTCCGCCGGTCCCTGCAAAATTATTTTACCGGTTTCCAGAACATATCCGCGGTCAGCAATACCAAGGGCTGCTTTCGCGTTTTGTTCGACAAGTAAAACCGTATTGCCGGCATCCCTGAGCTTAATAATTATTTTAAAAATGTTTTTGACAATGAGTGGAGCAAGACCTGTTGACGGCTCGTCAAGCATAATGAGTTTCGGCTTGGCCATGAGGGCACGTCCCATGGCGAGCATCTGCTGTTCTCCTCCGGAAAGTGTACCGGCAAGCTGGTTTTCTCTTTCTTTTAAAACAGGAAATATGGAATAAATTTCATCAAGCTCTTGTCGCTGTTGATAATTTTTCCGTTTGTTCCGGACATAGCCGCCGAGTATCAAATTTTCTTTTACAGACATTGTGGCAAAAACCTGTCTCCCTTCAGGTACGAGTGAGCACCCCTGGGCCACAATTTTTTCTGGTTTTACCTTGTTAATGGGCATGTCCAGAAGTGTGATGTCTCCTGCGCTCGATTTTATCATGCCGGCAATGGTATAAAGGAGCGTGGTTTTCCCTGCTCCGTTGGCTCCAATGATCGTCACAATTTCACCACTATCTACATGCATGGAGATGCGCTTCAAAACACGCAGCTTGCCATAGCCTGACTCGATGTTTCTGATTTTAAGCATCATCATCACCCAGGTAGATTTGTATGACCTCTTTATTTTTTTGAATAGCACTCGGTTGGTCTTCAGCGATTTTCCGGCCAAAGCTCAACACCACAATTTCATCGGATATATCCATAACCAGAGACATATCGTGTTCAACGAGAAGGACTGTGATGCCCTGTGACTGGATTTTGGTTATAAGACGGGCTATTTCCGCCGTCTCATAGATATTAAGACCTGCTGCAGGTTCGTCGAGAAGAAGCAGCTGCGGATCGGAAGCAAGTGCCCGGGCAAATTCAACAGCCCTCTGCTGCCCAAAGGCGAGACTTGTTGCCTCGGCATCGGCAAATTGCTCAATTTCAAGTAAGTCAAGAAGCTCAAGGGATTTGTTGCGAATTTCTTTTTCTTCGGACCAGGATGTTGGTAAATGAAACATGCCGGCAAAAAAACCGGCACGGCTTTGGGTATGGCGGCCAACCATGACATTTTCTAGGGCAGTCATGCCGGGGAAAAGCTTGATGTTCTGAAAGGTTCGTGAAATGCCGCAGTTGGCAATCTGATGCGGTTGCAGTGCCTGAATCTCTTTACTGTCAAAGAGTACCTTGCCGGAATTCAGGGGAAGATTGCCTGAGATAAGGTTGAAAAGTGTGGTTTTGCCGGCGCCGTTTGGCCCAATAACCGCCTTTATCATGCCTTTTTCAACAGAAAACGTGACATCATTGACTGCATGGAGTCCGCCAAAGCGTTTATTGACATTAGTGACTTCTAAGAGTGCCATTATCTTTAAAAATACGTTTAAGTTTTTGCTTTATCTTTCTTAAAGCGCTGCCAGAGGTGAAGGCGCAAGATTCCCTCAGGAGCAAAAAGCATGATGACGATGAGGATACAGCCAAAAACTGCATCATCGTATGAGCCGAACAGGCCGCGCAAGGACATAAAATTCAACAGAGTGCCCATGATGAGTGCGCCCCACAAGTGGGCCATGCCACCTATGGCAACAATAGCCACATAGCGCACCGATTTCATGATTCCGGCCTCGCTGGGACCGATACTGCCATTATAATGGGTAAGAAGCACACCAGCCAAGGCAGCGTATCCTGCACTTAAAACAAAGGTAAGAAGTTTGGCCCGGGCAGTGTCAACTCCCATGGCCTGGGCCGCCTCCTCGGAGCCGTGGATAGCACGGAGAGCCCTGCCCATGCGTGAATTAACCAGGTTGGTCAAGAGAAGCATGCCGATGAGTACAGCTCCCCATGCAATGTAGTAGTTGCTGGTTCGCGCTCCGAAATCACCGCTTACAGTAACTCCCGGCAGCAGCGTAAAGGAAGGAACGCCGGATAGGCCGTCAGCTTCACCAAAATAGGGAGTGGCCATGGCAATACGATAGATGATAATGCCGAAACCAAGGGTAGCCATTGCTAAGTAATGCCCCTTTAGTTTCAGGACGGGTCCGCCCAAAGCCAGGGCTATGAGTAAGGCCGTGGAGACGGCGATAAAACAGGCAGCCCATGGATGCAGAGTGAGCAAAGGGTCGCCGTAAAGGTCCTGACTCGCTACCAGCAGGCCTGCTTTGTTTAACATGGATGCAAAAGCGTTGTCGGCAAAAGGTGCAAGATTATGGGTGGTGAGCCCGGCCGACAGATAGCCTCCAATGGCAAAAAAACCGGCATGGCCCAGGGAGATTTGTCCTGCATAACCCATAATTGTGCATAAGCCGATAATAAGCAGGGAGTAGTAGGCGCTCATGGTGAGCTGGGTCAAGTAAAAGGCGGTATCTGTCCATTGGGTGATGAGTTGGACGAGAACCACCAAGGCCAGCAGAAAACCCAAAGAAAAATATTGCCGCATGGTTAAAACTCCTTGAGGCTTGCAGTCTCACTGCGTCCAAAGAGCCCATGCGGCCGGACAAAGAGAATGAGGAGCAGAATGGAGATTGAAACAGCCTCCTGGAAGGCAAGGGGAATTACAGTAATGCTGAACGATTCGATAAGGCCGAGCAGTAAGCCGGCGATAACGGCGGCCATGCTGTTGCCCAGGCCGCCCAGAATGGCAACAGTAAAACCCTTGATGGCAAGACCAGGTCCGATATCATACTGGGTGTAG
The DNA here is from genome assembly GCA_020444175.1 of Desulfobulbaceae bacterium. GTDB lineage: Bacteria > Desulfobacterota > Desulfobulbia > Desulfobulbales > SURF-16 > JAHLLM01. The sequence continues at coordinate 180,219 of JAHLLM010000002.1, forward strand.
GTAATCGGGCTTATGACGCATCCTGCCAGGGCACCAATCCCTGCTGAAAGCATAAAGGAAAATGTGACCATGTTTTTGGCATTGATGCCGCATAGCTGTGCCGCTAAACGGTTTGAGGAACAGGCCCGCATCTGCTGACCAATGGAGGTGAATCTGAAAAAAAGACTTAAGGCCGTTACCATGATCGTGCTGACTCCGATCACCCAAAGTACCTGGGGTGATACTTTGGCTCCTAAAATGGTGATAGTGCTTAATTCATTGCCAATAAAATAGGGAAGGCTGTAAACTGTTTCTCCCCAGAAATGGAGGGCCAGCTCCCGGATGATTATGGAAAGTCCGATTGTTATAATGATCATCCTGAGAACGGAGGGACTTTTAAGCCAGCGGATAAAGATTACCTCCAGCAGTGCACCGATGATCATGGTGAGAGCCACGGCAGCAGCTATGGCAAGTGGCAGAGGAAGAACGTTGTTGAGACTAATGGCAAACATCCCGCCCAGCATGACAAACTCACCCTGGGCAAAGTTAATAATGCCGGTGGTATTGTATATAATGTTAAATCCGATAGCCACTATGGCGTATAAAAAGCCATAGGTGACACCGGCTAACAGGTATTGAAAAAAAAGATCAGGATTCATGAAAGGCACAAAAAAGCAGGCAAACCGGTAGCGCTACCATCGTTTGCCTGCTTGTCTCTTTTCCGGTTTAATGAGCTAATGCAAATTTACCGTCTTTAACGGTGAGCATTTCAAATGCATCAAGTTTCAGGCCGCTGTGATCCGTTGGAGAAAATGTGAATACTCCGCCTGTGCCGACAAAAGTCAAGTTCTCAATAGCATTAACCACCATGGCGGTGTCCACTTTGCCTGCGGCTTCAATGCCTTTCGCCAAGATCATGATAGCGTCATATGCGTGTCCGCCAAAAGTACTCACTGGATCGTTATTGAATTTAGATTGGTAATCCATTGAGTATTTAACCAGTACAGCCTTTTGAGGATGGTCTTCCGGCAGGCTGTCAGCCACGAGCAGGCGGCCTGCGGGAAAGAAAACTCCTTCAACTGCCGCACCGCCGAGTTCAACGTATTTAATGTTGCCGAAACCATGGCTCAAGAAGAGAGGAACATCCCAGCCGGCCTGGCGCATGTTTTTGGCCAGGATTGTCTGGGCCGGAACGATGGACCAGTTAACCACTGCCTGTACGTCTTTGTTGGCCATCAATTTCGTTACCAGGCTGCTCAGGTCGGTTGCGCCTGGATCATAAACCTCGTTTTCAAGAACGGTAATCCCGAATTGCGGGGCCATTTCGTTGAGGAATTTTTTCCCCATCTTGCCAAAACCAGTGCCGCCGGCAGCCACCGCGATTTTGGAAATTCCTTTTTTATTCATCTCGCGAAAGATCATTTCAACGGCAAGACTGTCGTTCTGAGGGGTTTTAAAGACATGTTTGGCAACCGGGTCGACAATTGCCTTGGTTGAAGCACAGGAGATCAGGATGGTGCCGGATTTGTCGCAAAGGTCTTTGATAGCCATGGTGCAACCGCTGCGGGATGGTCCAAGAATGGCAAAGACTTTTTCTTCCTCAATGAGCTGTTTGGCAAAGGAGACCGCTTTTTCCGGGCTGCCCCCGGAATCTTTGAGGATAAGCTTTATCGTGTTTCCAGCGACACCGCCCTGGGCATTTATTTCATCGGTAAGCATGCGGAGCGTCCGGGCCTCGGGTACTCCCAGGAAAGCAGCCTTGCCGGTTTCGGCAATGATAGCACCGATTTTGATTTCCTTGGCCTGGGCAGAAGTCGGCAAAGCAATAAAGGTTGCTACCGCCCATAAAGACAGAAGTGTTACAGCAGACAGAAAAAGTCTTTTCATCTTGGTCCCCCTCCATTAAAAAATGTAAAAGTGTTACGTGTGATGTCTTAAGCGCAGACCTGTTAATGACATAGAGCCTTTTACTCAAAACCCAAAACCATGAAATTAAAACTACCTCTTAAATAGCATACACCTCTTCGCCTGAAAGAAGGCGAACTCCGGCTTTAACCAACGTTTCAATAGCCGCATTGATGTCATCAAACCGGAAAATAATCAAACCTGTTTCACCGCTTTTCTGTGTAAAAGCATACATGTATTCGATGTTAAGCTCTCCGGCTTTAATTGTCTGCAGGACACTGGCCAGTCCGCCTGGTTTGTCGGCAACCTCGGCAACAATGACTTCAGTTGTTCCTACGGTAAAACCATTGTCTTTGAGAATCTGCTTGGCGTTTTCGGTATCATTGACAATAAGGCGCAGAATGCCGAAATCAGCCGTGTCGGCCAGCGACATTGCCCGGATATTAATACCTTTTTCCGCCAGAATACTGGTGATTTCAGCAAGCCTTCCCGATTTATTCTCTAAAAAAATAGCAATTTGGTCTACTTTCATACATACCTCGCTTTCCATAAGCTTGATGCATCAGTTTGCGTAAAAAAAATAGGTTCATAGTCTCTAGATAGTGAGCGCTTTTCGTTTAAAAAGGCGTTAGCTGGCACGTTTTTTTTGCGTCGCATCTAACAGGCTACAGACTAAAAAGCTGAGCAACATGCAAAATTAAATCTATAGTTTACGATTGTCAATTACCCGTTGCGCTTTTCCCTCGCTGCGCTGGATTGTTTTTGGCTCAACAAGTTTTATTTTGCAGCTTACCCCAAGAAGATCTTTTATTTCATGCTGTATTTTCTTCGTCAGGCCTTCAAGGGTTTTGACTTCATCGGAAAAAATACTTTCACTCACCTCCACCTGGACTTCCAATGTGTCAAGGGAACCTTCCCTGTTTACAATGATCTGGTAGTGGGGCTCAACCCCCTCAATGCTGATAAGTACATGCTCAATCTGGGATGGGAAGACGTTGACCCCGCGAATGATGAGCATGTCGTCAGAGCGGCCAGTCACTTTTTCCATGCGATAAAAGGAACGACCGCAGGAGCATGGAGCAGTGACCAGTCTTGAAAAGTCTTTTGTCCGGTAGCGAATAACCGGAAAGGCCTCTTTGGTAAGGGTGGTGAAGACAAGTTCTCCTTTTTCTCCGAGTTCCAGAGGTTCAAAGGTTTCGGGGTGGACAATCTCCGGAAGGAAGTGATCTTCCATGACGTGCAGGCCTTTTTGTTCCTCAATGCATTCCACGGCAACACCGGGGCCGATAATTTCACTGAGCCCGTATATGTCGATTGCCTTCAGGCCAAGTTTTTTCTCGATTTCCTCGCGCATGTTTTCGCTCCAGGGTTCGGCTCCAAAAACGCCGACCCTGAGGGCCATCTCCGATGGGTCCGTGCCCATGTCAACCATGGCCTCGGCAAGATTCAAGGCATATGAAGGTGTACAGAGCAGAACAGTGGACCCGAAATCCCGCATGATCATGATCTGCCTTTTGGTATTGCCACCGGAAACGGGAACCACCGTGGCTCCGAGATTTTCAGCACCGTAATGAGCACCGAGGCCTCCGGTGAAAAGGCCGTATCCGTATGCGTTGTGGATGATATCCTTTTGCGAGGCTCCTGCAGCACTCAGGCATCGTGCCATGAGTTCAGCCCATATCTTGATGTCACGTTTTGTGTATCCGACAACTGTCGGTTGACCGGTTGTGCCGGATGAGGCATGAATTCTGACAACCCTTTCCAGTGGAACGGTGAAAAGACCAAAGGGATAGTTCTTGCGAAGATCTTCCTTGGTTGTGAAAGGGAGTTTGTTGATGTCGGATAAGGTCTTGATGTCACCCGGGGCGACTTTTACCTCGTCCATCTTGGCCCGGTAATACGGCACAGTGGCATAAACCCTTTCAACCTGAGCCTGCAGCCTTTTCAGTTGCAGTGCCTCCAGTGCCTCCCTCGGTAGGGTCTCATACTCTTCGTTATAAATCATAAGCGACTCCATTTGGCGTTGATTTTAATAGCCACGGAATGCACGGCAAACACCCGAAAATCTGCATTCTCAAAGCCGGGTGCCTGGCCCGTTGCTTGAGGGCCTGCCGTGGGCATCTGAAACAAAAAATTAAGATGTAATCTTTCTGCCCTCTTTAAAGGCAGCAATATTTTCATCTAGCTTTTTGGGGATCCTTTTTTTGAGAACATCCAGAAAAAGATCTTCCTCAATGGGCAGAAAGGTTGATAGTGCACCGACAAGAGCAATATTGGCTGATCGTATTTCTCCTACGGATTTGGCGATTTCAAACCCGTTCATGGGAAAGGTGGCGATGTTGCGGTCCGTCAACTCGCTGAGCAGGTTGTCGGGGTACGTCATCTTGCCGGTTGCCACGGCAGGAGGGGCAATTCGGTGGGTATTGACAACAACCTTGCTGTTTTTGTTGAGGAAAGGAAGGTAGCGAACCGCCTCCATCATTTCAAAGGCCACGGCAAAATCAGCCTGCCCCGGATCAATGAGCGGAGAATAGACCTTTTGGCCATAGCGAAGATGGGCAACAACGGAACCACCGCGTTGGGCCATGCCGTGCACCTCGCTTTTTTTTGCGTCAAAGCCGCTTTCCAGAAGGGCAAAAGCCGTGATCTCGCTGGCCAGTAGAATTCCCTGTCCGCCAACCCCGCAAAAGAGTATGTTTCCACTTTCTTTCATCAGTTCCCCTCCACTTCGGCAATGGCATCAAATTTACAGAGTGTTTTGCATTGACAGCAGCCATTGCACATTTCCACACTAATGCGGCTGTAGCCTTTTTGCTTTTCTTTTTTGCCCATTTTTTTGGCTTCTTCCGGAGTAAGAGGAACCCAGCTGATTGCAGGGCAGCCGATACGGATACATGCCGTACATCCGGTGCAGTTGTCCACTATCGACGTAAGCGGTTTTTTTACCCTTTTTCTTTCTTCCGGAATGAGCACGCAGGGAGCCCGGGCAATGATCACCGATGGTTCAGGCCGTTCAATTTCTTCAGTAAGCACTTTTTTGGTGGCCGGGATGTCATGGGGATTGACCGTGCGAATGTTCCGGACGCCCAGGGCCTTGCACAGTTCTTCAAGATTAACGGCATTGGCTGGTTCTCCCATTAATGTGCTGCCTGAAGCCGGATTGGGCTGGTGGCCGGTCATTGCCGTAATGCGGTTATCGAGGATGATCACCGTGGAGGCGCTTTTGTTGTAAACCATATTGGCAAGACCGGTGATGCCGGAATGCATGAAGGTCGAGTCGCCGATGACGCCAACGGTTTTTCCCCTGCCCTTTTCTCCGAGGGCCTTGTCCATGCCATGGGCCACTCCGATGCTTGCGCCCATGCAGACGCAGGAATCCATGGCCGACAGGGGCGGCAGGAAGCCGAGGGTATAGCAGCCGATATCTCCTGAAACAAAGACATCATGTTTTGACAGGTTGTAGAAAATGCCGCGATGCGGGCAGCCGGGGCACATATTGGGAGGACGGGCCGGAATGTCCACCGGGGCAAAAACCTCGCCGGTGTCCACGTTCAGAGCCTTTTTAATGATAAAGGGGTTGAGCTCGCCGATTGCCGGAATTTTTTCTTTGCCGATGCAGGAAATTCCTTGTGCCTTGATGTGTGTTTCCAGAAAGGGGTCGAGTTCTTCAACCACGATCAACTCTTCAACCTCATCCGCGAACGAGCGGATCATGTCAAAGGGTAAAGGCCAGGTGGAGCCTATTTTCAGAACAGATGCCTGGGGAAAAGCCTCCTTGACATAGAGATAGGAGATGCCGCCTGTAACAAAACCCTGTTTTTTGTCACCCCATTCGATGCGGTTCTGTTCAAATGATTCGACAAAAACTTCAAGTTTTTCCTGGCGTTCCGCTATTACCTTTCTTCTGGCGCGGGCATTTGCCGGCAGCATGACAAACTTGGCCGGCATTTTTTCTATTTCAACCGGCACCGGCCCGAGTTTACGCTCGGAAGTGGCTACCATGCCCTTGACATGGGCCACCCTGGTGGTCGTGCGAAGGATAACCGGGGTGTCAAATTTTTCGCTCAGCTCATAAGCCTGTTTGAGCATGACAAGCGCCTCGGCAGGGTCCGAAGGCTCAAGCATGGGCACTTTGGCAGCATAGGCATAATTGCGGTTGTCCTGCTCATTCTGGGAGCTATGCATTTCGGGATCGTCGGCATTGATGATGACGATCCCTCCGCGTACACCTGTGTACGAGGCGGTAAAAAGCGGATCGGCCGCGACATTAAGGCCGACATGTTTCATGGTGACAAGCACCCTGGCCCCGGCAAACGAGGCCCCCAGACCAACTTCCAGGCCTACTTTTTCATTGGGAGCCCATTCTGTGTAGACATCATTATATTTGGAAAGATTTTCAAGGATCTCTGTTGATGGGGTTCCAGGGTAGCCGGAAGCCACGGTAACACCGGCTTCCCAGGCGGCACGGGCAATTGCTTCGTTCCCTGACAACCATTTGGTATTTTCTGTAGTCACATGTATCTCCTTAGCACTCAGCAAGGCTCTGCAAATTTTTCCGGCAAAGCCTTCTCTTAAAGAAAGGCAGCGGGGGGATTCTGGAAAACTTTAGCATGGCTTCTTACCACGTATTTCTACTAAGTTCAAGTAAAGGGAGCAGGCGCAAAGAGTAAAAATACCTACCGCAGAGCACCTGTCTCATGTATAAAAGGTCATGGAGACTGGCTAAAAAGTGATAATTGTTGTTAAAGGCAAGCGTGAAATTTTCTGAAATTTTTGTAACTATTCAGCTGCACCCCTGGAAGTCTGTGCTTATCTCTTTATGATTACCAACGAATTTCAGCCAATGATATATTATTGGCTCATTAACAGGTTGATTTATAGACATAAAATACAAATGGTGTCATTTCGACCAACGGGAGAAATCTTTATTGCGGTGGAGTCAGATTTCTCACATTCGTTCGAAATGACGACATTGGTCGTATTGTAGACAAGTCGTTAGATTACATGCAACTTGGCAACTATGGCTGAAAATGAGTGGTAATCACAATTTTATATTAATAAAGAAATTTGCCTCTATACAATTTTCTGTAGCCTACCTCTAGACTCCCGCCTCCGCGGGAGTGACGGCGGGCTTGATTATGTCATTCCCGCGGAGGCGGGAATCCAGTATTGGAAACTTGGCGACAGGAAAGTGGCAATTTTTAACTGAGAATTGTTTATAAGCATATAAAGAAAAAACATGATTGAAAAAAAGACTATCGATGCAGTGCTGGCCCAGCGTCATGGGGCGGAAATTCAAGCTATTATTCAAAAAAGTACAGTCGGCGTCATGGGACTTGGCGGGCTCGGTTCAGCCGTTGCCGTGGCTTTGACCAGAATAGGTATTGGCAAGTTGCTGCTTGCCGATTATGATGTGGTGGAATTAAGCAACTTGAACCGGCAATATTACTTTCTTGATCAGGTCGGCTTACCCAAAACAACAGCCCTGCTTGACACCCTTCGCCGCATTAACCCTTATGTCAGCTTCGAGACTATTAACGAACGTTTGACGGAAGAGGCGATTCCCGGATATTTTAATGATGTGGATGTGTTGGTTGAATGTTTCGATGATCCCGTCATGAAACCCGCTGCCCTGCGGGCCGCTGTGACAAGCCTGAAAAATGTCGGTTTTGTCGGGGCTTCCGGCATGGCCGGATTTGGAGAGAACAACAGGATAAGGACCAAACAGCTTTATCCCCATGTTTATCTTGCCGGCGATAATGAGTCGGAGGTCGGGCTTAACCAGGGGCTTATGGCGCCGCGGGTTGGCATATGCGCTCACCACCAGGCAAATCAGGTGCTGCGCATCCTTTTGGGAGTGGATGGGGAGTAAGTGACGCCCGTAGGTCGGAAAACCTTTTCCGACGGAAATATGATGGTCTCGCAAAAAGCTCTCAAGCTGACCATCCGCCAACGCAATATCAACAAGTTACATACTTGTCGGCGGCGGTTGAGGGGGTTTTTACGAAACCGTCAAATATAAATGTCGCCATGGGTATGGCGACCTGCAACCTTTGAAACTGTTTTTTATATGGAAATAATCTGTAACGGCGAAGTTAAAAATATACAGCCCGGCACAAAACTCGTTGCCTTTTTAGAAAATCTGGGTGTCAAACCGGATACTGTTTTTGTTGAGTGTGATGGCGTTATTTTGCAAAAAAAAGAATATGATACTTTTGTCCTGCCTGAAAATGCCAGGCTGGAATTGATACGTTTTGTAGGAGGCGGGTGATGCTAACCATTGCCGGAAGGACTTTTAGATCCCGACTTTTTGGCGGTACGGGAAAATTTTCATCATCCAGGGTGATGAAAGAGGCACTTGATGCCTCGGGCTGTGAAATGGTTACTGTAGCCTTGCGCCGCATTGATCTGGACAACCCTGAAGATGATATAATGTCGGTTCTGGACAGGAAGAAATATCTGTTCCTGCCCAATACCTCCGGAGCGCGGGACGCGGATGAGGCCATACGGCTTGCCAGGCTGGCTCGGGCCTCCGGCGGAGGCGACTGGTTAAAGCTTGAAGTTACTCCGGACCCCCGCACCCTGCTGCCTGATCCGGTGGAAACCCTCAAGGCAACGGAAATTCTGGTGAAAGAAGGCTTTATAGTCCTGCCTTATATGAATGCCGACCCCATCCTTGCCCTGCGCCTGCAGGATGCCGGGGCTGCTGCTGTTATGCCGCTCGGCTCACCCATCGGCACCAACCAGGGCATCATGACCGCCTTTCAGATAGAAATAATAATCAACCAGGCCAGGGTGCCGGTTGTTGTTGATGCCGGACTCGGAGCCCCGTCCCATGCCGCCCAGGCCATGGAGATGGGAGCTGACGCCGTTCTTGTCAATACGGCTATTGCCGTGGCCGGTGACCCTGTGCGAATTGCCAGGGCTTTTGCCATGGCTGTTGAAGCAGGCCGTGATGCCTTTGAAGCGGGCCTTGGAGAAAAACGCGTTGATGCCTCAGCCTCTTCTCCCGAGACCGGGCTTGATTTCTTACGGTAAGAGCCATGTTTACAATTCCTGATTTTGCAGATTTACAACTTCTTATCAAGGGCTGCAGCGCCGCTGATGTGGAGCAGGCTCTGCACAATGAAAAGAGTGATATCCACGATCTCGCCGCCCTGCTTTCGCCCGCCGCCGAGGCATTTCTGCCCCAGCTTGCCGCGCGTTCCGCCGCTATTACCGTCCGCCGTTTCGGGCGCACGATACAGATTTATGCGCCGCTCTATCTCTCCAGTTTCTGCACCAACCGCTGCGCCTATTGCGGTTTTTCGGCAGAGAACAAAATAGAGCGCCGGGTTCTGTCCATTGATGAGGCCATGCATGAAGCTGAAATTCTTCACAGCAGGGGTTTTGAACATATCCTCCTTGTCTCCGGTGAGGCCCCCGGAAAACTGGGTGTAGAGTATCTTGAAGAGATAGCAAGCAAATTGCGGCCTCGATTTGCCGCCATATCCATAGAAGTGCAGCCCCTGGACGAAGATGAATATGCCAGGCTTTTTAAGGCCGGCATAACCAGCGTAGCGGTTTATCAGGAAACATATGACCGGAAGATTTATGACCAGGTGCATTTATCCGGCAAAAAATGCGATTTTGATTATCGGCTTGCCACCCCTTCCAGGGTCGCTGCCGCCGGTATGAGGGAGGTCGGCATAGGCGCTCTCCTCGGGCTTTCCGACTGGAGACTTGAAGGACTTGCCCTTGGCCTGCATCTTGCCTGGCTTCGCAAACATTACTGGCGTACGGCTCTGACCGTTTCCTTTCCGCGGCTTCGACCGGCAGAGGGGGATTTTCAGCCCCTGGTCAAGGTCGGGGAAGCCCAGCTCTCGCAACTTATTTTTGCCCTGCGCATTTTTGATCCTGATGTGGGGCTCCTGCTTTCAACCCGTGAAGAGGCACGTTACCGGGATGGCATGATCGGCCTCGGGCCTACCCGTTATTCAGCCGGGTCGTGCACCGCGCCGGGTGGATACGGTGATGCTGAGATCAGCGGAGAGCAGTTTTCCGTGGGCGACCACCGTTCCATGCAGGAGGTTTGCTCCGATATCTGCCACAAAGGCTATGACCCGGTCCGTAAGGACTGGGATGCGACGTTTCAGGAGAACTGAATAGTTTAAAATTTTAATTTGATTACCACTCATTTTCAGCCAAGGTTATAGCTGTATGTTAATTTTTCTCGTCATTTCGAACGGATGTGAGAAATCTTTATTGCGGTGGAGTCAGATTTCTCACATCCGTTCGAAATGACGACATTGGTCGTATTGTAGACAAGTCATTAGGTTACATGCAACTTGGCAACTATGGCTGAAAATGAGTGGTAATCACAAATTTTAATTTTTGCCTTTTGATTTTATTCCATAATTTTTCTATCGAAGGAGTTCACCATGTCTCAAGATCTTAAAAAAATGTACACAACAATACTTGGCGATCATTTCCCCATGGAGATGAAGATTTCTTTTGGCGATCAGACCCTGGTTTATCGCAAACGCACCTGGAAAATCACCATGGAAGACGGATCTGTTGATGAGCGTGGCGTGCGCTACGGCGAGAATCCGGATCAGGAGGCCGCCCTTTATGAGCTGGTGAACGGGAATCTTGCATTGGGCGACTGTCAATTCATCGAACCCGGCAACGGCCTTGTCTCATCCATCTCGGTTGAAGATATGCTCCAGGTTGGGAAACATCCGGGCAAGATTAATCTGACAGACGTTGATAACGGCCTCAATATATTGAAGTATCTGACCGACAAACCGGCTGCGGTTATCCTAAAGCACAATAACCCCTGCGGTGCCGCGATGGGCGACTCTTTGGCCGATGCCTATAACAAGGCCAACCGTGCCGACCGCATCGCTGCTTTCGGCGGAGCCGTTATCATGAGCCGTGCCGTTGATAAGGCCACTGCCGAACTGATGGCCAAGAATTATCTTGAAGTTGTCTGTGCCCCTGATTTTGAAGAAGGAACACTGGAAATTCTGTCAGCCAGGAAAAATCTCAGGGTTATCAAAATGGCCCGCATTGACCGCCTGGCTGATTTTGAAAATTACCGTTTTGTTGATTTTAAAAGTCTTATCGACGGCGGCATCATTGCCCAGCAGTCGGCAGTCAATTCCATTCGCAAGGCTGAGCAGTTAAAAGACGCGGTCACCACATACAAAGGCCGGGAATACCGTTGCGAGCGCCAGCCCACCCAGGCGGAAATTGACGATATGCTCTTTGGCTGGGCCGTGGAGCATGGTGTTACCTCAAACTCCGTTATCTATGTGAAAAACGGCTGCACGGTAGGCATAGGCACCGGTGAGCAGGATCGCGTCGGCGTGGCGGAAATTGCCGTGCATAAGGCCTACGTGAAATATGCCGACGTCCTGTGCTTTGATAAATTCGGCATCCCATACGCAGACCTGGCTCTGGAGATTGAGCAGGGCAAACGCGACAAGGCTGATAAAGAGGCCATTGATGCCCAGACCAAAGAGGACAGGGCGGGACTGCCCGGTTCATGCATGATTTCCGACGCCTTCTTCCCGTACCGCGACGGCGCCGATGTCGGTATCCGCCAGGGTGTGACTTCAATCCTGCAGGCAGGCGGCTCCATGCGCGACTTTGAGACCATCCAGGCCTGTAACGAGGCCAGTCCCCAGGTGGCCATGAAGTACACCGGACAGCGGTCCTTCAAACATTAGAATGGAACTCTTGCCGGATTCGTCATCCCCGTGAAAACGGGGATCCAGTCTTTGGTCCATTCGGTGATATTCCTGGATTCCCGCGCGGGAATGACGGCTGACCCTTTTTATGAAATTCTGTAACAGCTAAAAATGTTTAGCCTTTTTTACATAGCCGGATCCACCCTCTCCCCACCGGGGAGAGGGCCGGGTTGAGGGCTTCTTCCCATGCCACGCACCATCCTCTCTTTTTTCTTCCTCGTTTTTCTCATTGCTTTCCCCGTTCCCGGCCACTGCCAGGACATCATGCTGCCCCTTGTTTACGAGCAGGGAAATGATATACGCGGCTGGCTGATGAGTGAAAAACTCGACGGCATTCGAGGCTACTGGGACGGCAGGCAACTTCTCTCTAAAAACGGCCTGCTTTTTCGGCCCCACCCTGATTTCATTAAAGGTTTTCCTGCCTTTCCCCTTGAAGGAGAAATATGGGGAGGGCGAGGAACCTATGAAGCAACTTCGGGCCTTGTCAGAAAAGAAGAGCCCCATGCCGGCTGGCTCAGCCTCAAATTTGCCATCTTTGACGCACCGCAAATTCCCGGTGGTGTTGAGGAGAGGCTGGCGGCGGCCAGAGAGTGGTTCCTGACCCATCCCTCTCCTTATGCCTTTGTTATAGAGCAGCAGACCGTGAAGGATGCAAAACACCTGCAGGCCGAATTGCAGAAAATTGAAAAGCTGGGCGGCGAGGGAATCATTCTTCGAAAACCGGGTTCGTTTTACGAGGTCGGAAGAAGCGCCGACATTCTCAAGGTCAAAAGCTATGACGATGCCGAAGCCGTGGTCCTTGCCCATATTCCCGGATCAGGCCGAAATAAAGACCGAATGGGCTCACTGCTTGTCGAGTCGGTGGACAGCAAGATACGCTTTAAAATAGGCACCGGCTTCAGCGATGCAGAGAGAGAAAATCCACCCCCTGTCGGTTCAGTCATCACCTTCAAATATTACGGATTCTACCGGTCCGGTATCCCTAAATTCCCTTCCTTTCTAAGAATCAGACAGCAGTAACAACTAAAAAAGTTAGGTCGCCATTTTTGACGGTTTCGTAAAAACCCCCTCAACCGCCGCCGACAAGTATGTAACTTGTTGATATTGCGTTGGCGGATGGTCAGCTTGAGAGCTTTTTGCGAGACCATCATTTTTGGGTGCTGTAATGCTTTCCAGATCTGGTAGACGTATTTGGTTTATCAGTGTGTTTGTTCTGTAGGTCGGAAAACTTTTTCCGACTGAGGAAAAATAATTTTGATCATTTCGTTCGTTCTTGCCAGGAATGCGGATCGAGTTTCATGTGCATGATCCCTATAATCAATATGAAGTCTTCTCGATTTTGGTAGATAACACCATATGGAAATTTATTGACAATACAACGACGTGTTCGGGGAGAGATTTTCGGCCATGCCTCAGGGAATTGTTGAATGTGCTCAAAAGTATCCTGCACAGCAGAAGCAAATTCGTAACCAAGTCCGGCACATTGCTCATTATAATAATCCACTGTATCTGCGAACTCTCGTACAGCGCAAGATAAAACCCGAATTTGCATCAACCATTGATCCGTTCAAGGACAGCTTCTGCAGAATCAGCTGTTAATTTTCCCTCTTCATAAGCATTGATGCGAGATTCCGCCTCTTCGGCCCATAACTTGTCAATCTCTTTTTGTCGTCTGCTGTTATCAAAGCTGTAGAAAAGATCATCAATGAGTTTTGCTCTTTCAACAGGAGACAAACAAAGGGCTTTTTTTAAAATTTCTTGTGCAATTTCAGTCAATTTTGTCTCCTGGGAAGTTGTTTGAACAGATGTATATTCATCATAAATTCAAAAAATGTAATTTGTATGATTATTTTAATAACACTCCTGCATGTTGTCAAATTTGATGTGTTCTAAAGGCATATGCCTTGAATTTTGCAGATACTCTCACCCGAATTCAATTTTTTTCGTAACTATTCAGCTGCACCTCATCTTTAAACGATCAGGCCTGCTCACATAAGACGGGCTATCGGAGTCTCGCAAGCTCGCGTACCTGCCTCGCAGGCCTGCTCGGAGTCTCCACTTCGTTGCGCTTACCTGTCAAAATCTAAGGTACATCTGATTAGTTACGGCCTGGAGTTGAGGCCCATTTCGAGCCCTCGCTGAATAGATACTTTTTTTCTAATATGCTTAATAAACAATTCTCAGTTAAAAATTGCCGCTTTCCTGTTGCCAAGTTTCCAATACTGGATTCCCGCCTTCGCGGGAATGACATAACCAAGCCCGCCGTCACTCCCGCGGAGGCGGGAGTCCAGGGGGGGCTACTGAAAATTGTATAGAGGCAAATTTTCTAAATACCATTATTTTCCAAAAACAATTCAGCAATGCCCGGGTAGAATTTTGCAGCAGTATCTCAGGAGTTTAAACTTCTGGTTCCCATGGTCTCCGTGGGAACCTATACATAAATTTCCAGGGGCAAATTGATATGCGTTCCCACGGTGGACCGTGGGAAGGGAACGAGGGACAATATGCCACGGGAAGGTCATGTCTCTTACTGCAATTTCTTAAGCGGACACAGGTGAAAAAAATTCTGGTAGGACCGTATTTGTCCTACCAGTTGTGTTAGTGTTTTGTCAGCTTAATGGAGCATTTTAGGTGCGGGTGCTGAAAATGTATGGTAGGGAAGGTTGTGTGGTTGGTTAGGAGGGGTGGAAGGAAAAAGGAATTGTTCAAACGATCAAACGATCAAACGCTTAAACGCTTAAACGCTGGAACGCTGAAACGGTTACCCGCTTAAACGGAGGAAACATGCCGGAAAAAACATTTGAAGAACTTGAGATCTGGAAGTTGGCTCGTTCTTTAACGGCAAAAATATACACTCTGACCAAAAATAAAGATTTTGCCAAAGATTTCGGTTTGTGCAATCAGATGCAAAGAGCCTCTGTTTCGGTAATGTCCAACATTGCCGAGGGTTATGAACGTGGCGGAAACCGGGAGTTTATCCAGTTTCTTTCCATTGCCAAGGGCAGTTGCGGAGAGGTGCGATGTCAGCTGTATGTGGCTCTTGACCAGGGATATATCAAGCGAGAAGAAGCAGAATTCCTCATTGATCAGCATAAAAAATTGTCCATCATGATCTTTAAATTCATGGAACACCTCAAAGGTAGCCGCTTCAAAGGGCAGAAATACAAGTCTCCGAAACCTGATCCGGAAATGGAGGAATTTGAAGCCCTGCTGGAAAGCCATTTGAAGAAGTGAGGAAACGATCCAACGCTCAAACGTTTAATCGCTTAAACGTTTAAACACTGAAACATTGGAACGCTTGATCGCTTGACCTCTTGAACACTGAAACGCTTAATCGTTGGAACACTTGATCGCTTAAACGTTCTAACGTTAGAAAATACGATGATGAAAACATATTTCAAATATTGGGGCAAAGCGGAAAGAGTTGAGGAAGGTGGTCTTCCCCGATACCATCTTTTGCCCTATCACTGTTTGGATGTGGCGGCGGTGGGATGGCTATTGTTCGATCCTGATAAATCTCTTTGTCTTCGGCTGGCCAGGCAACTCGTTATTTCCTCTCAATGGTTACAAAGTTTTTTTGTCTTTTGTCTTGCTCTCCATGATATTGGAAAATTTTCTAGGGCATTTCAAGGGCTCCAGCCTGGTTTGTCATCTGATCTGGTAAAGCCGAATCGGAGAATGCGCTATGACTCGCGCACTGCGCGACATGACACACTCGGTTTTTTTCTATGGAGAGATTGTCTTGCCTCAAGATTCGGGGAACGACTTCACCTAGACAGGTCGTGTACCCAGAAAATTAAACCATGGTTGGAAATTGTTACTGGTCATCACGGAATGCCGCCAAAAACTTCAGGAATTAGAACTCAGAATTTTTTCCAGGAAGAAGACGAGGATGCGGCCTGGCATTTTGTGGTTGATTTATACAATCAGTTGTTTTCAACGTTGGATTTTTCACTTCTGCAGAATAAGGATTTCAAGCAACGTTTGAAAACAGTTTCATGGCAATTGGCTGGAATAGCTGTCCTGGCAGACTGGCTCGGGTCGAATCGAGAGCATTTCGAGTATTGCAACATTCCGAGAGATTTATCTGACTATTGGAAAGTACAGGCCATACCCTCTGCCAGGAAGGCAATGCGCGCAATGCCGAACAATGTGAATGTAAATCGTTTTACGGGCATAAAAAAAGTCTTTCCTTTTATCCTCCAGCCAACCCCTTTACAGCAATATGCGGTTGAAACGCCCCTGCCCGATGGACCACAGCTTTTTATTCTTGAAGATGTAACAGGAGCAGGAAAAACTGAGGCGGCTTTGGTTTTAACGCACCGGTTGTTGAGCGCCGGGCAAGCGGATGGGTTCTATGTTGCCTTGCCAACCATGGCGACGGCAAATGCGATGTACCAAAGGCTGAGTGAAGTGTATCGAGTATTTTACATCGAGCATGAACAACCTTCCTTGATTCTTGCCCATGGTGCGAGGAGCTTGTCTGATTCGTTCAGGAATTCTGTGTTCCTTCCGGAGAATGAAAAGGAAGGTCTGAATTATGAAGAAAATAATAACCGGAACGAGCCGGAATTATGTGCTTCTGCATATTGCAATGCCTGGCTGGCCGATAACCGAAAGAAAGCATTATTGGCGGATGTCGGAGTGGGTACACTCGACCAGGCATTGTTGGCTGTCTTGCCTGCCAGGCATCAGTCTTTGAGGCTCCTTGGTCTTGGTCGTAAAGTCCTGCTTATTGATGAGGTCCACGCCTATGACTGCTATATGCAACAGCTCCTTGATGCCCTTCTTGAAGCCCATGCCAGGCAAGGCGGCAGTGCCATTTTACTGTCGGCAACGCTTCCTCAAACCATGCGGAAAAAACTGGTAGCAGCATTTCACCGGGGGTTGGGGCGTGAGGTCCCTCCGATTGCTAATACATCGTACCCGTTAGCTACCCACTTTCCGGCAAATGCGGATAATGAAAGACATATTGACACTCGTGAGGAAGTGAAACGGACAGTGACTGTTTCGAGGCTTGATACAGATGATGAGGTAGTCAATCTGATCCGGCAGGCGACAGAAAAGGGACAGTGTGTCTGCTGGATTCGCAACACGGTAAAAGCGGCAAGGGAAAGTCACCGGATGCTGGCTCAATGTGAATGGATGGATGACAAGCTACTGCATCTTTTTCATAGTCGTTTTGCCATGGTGGATAGACAAAAGATTGAAGAAGATACGGTGAGGCGATTCGGCAAGGACTCAACAGCCGTTGATCGTCGGGGGCAAATTCTGATTGCCACGCAGGTCGTTGAACAGTCATTGGACCTGGATTTTGATGTACTTATCACCGATCTTGCGCCGATTGATCTCATAATTCAGCGGGCCGGGCGCTTGTGTCGGCATATTCGCGACAGCAAAGGAAAGAGAATAGAACATGCAAAGGCCAAAGACCAGCGCGGCAAGCCAATTCTTTACTTGTTTGCTCCAGACCCTTTAGCTGCTGTTGATGAAGGTTGGTTAAAGAAGCAGCAAAAAGGGACGCAAGCTGTCTACCAAAACTTGGGTCAGCTCTGGCTCACCGCCAAGATATTGTTGGACGATAAAGAAGGAAAATTTTCCATGCCCGAGGATGCCAGGGGATTGATCGAGGGTGTTTACTCGGACGAAGCTGAGGCCGGAATTCCGGAGAATATTTTGGCGACATCCATGCAAGCGGTCGGGGAAAATCTCATGCAACAGAATATGGCGGATTTGAATGCCCTTAAACTAAACAAGGGCTATACCTGGTCCAGCGGCGACTGGGATGAAGAGATTCGCACGCCGACCAGGCTCAGTGAGGTCGAATCAGTCTCTGTTGCCCTCGCATTTTTAAGTAATGGACAATTACTGCCATATGCCAAAGAAGCGCAACAATATGAATGGCCTTTGAGCATTGTCAAAATTCCGGACTGGGAATGGAAAGAGGCAAAAAAAGCTATTCCTGCCACTCTTCAAAAACAGATTGATGAACTGAAAACGGAAATAAAGGCTCTGCGCTGGGTAGAGGTTTTTCCGCTTACAGAAGAAACTATGCGATTTTATAGTGCTGATGGAGGCTGGCAAATTGAAAAAGGAGAAAGCATATGAATTTAATCACTGACCAATGGATTCCAGTCATGCGCCAAAATGGGCCGGACACCATAGCGCCTTGGCAGATTGCCGAAGCTGAAAATCCTGTCCTGGAGATCAGGGCGCCGCGTCCGGATTTCCAAGGTGCCCTTTATCAGTTTTTGATTGGCTTGTTGCAGACCTGTTTTGCTCCGGAAGATGAAGACGAGTGGTTGGAGTACTGGGAAAAGCTGCCAAATTCCGATGAGTTGAATGCCGCTTTCGAAAAGGTGAAGGAGGCCTTTGAGTTGTTTAACCCGGAAGGTCCGGCTTTCATGCAGGATTACAGTCTTCCGGATGGTGAAAACAAAATGATAGCAGCTCTTTTGATTGAAGCGCCAGGGGGAAAAACAATCAAAGATAATCTGGATCATTTCATAAAACGTGGTCAAATTTGTGGTCTCTGCCCTTCTTGTACTGCGATAGCCCTTTTTACATTGCAGATTAATGCCCCATCCGGCGGAGCTGGGCATAGGGTGGGTCTCCGTGGTGGTGGTCCGCTCACCACATTAATAATGTCTGAAAAAGCAGAGGATGCCTTGTGGAAAAAGCTTTGGGTGAACGTACTCACTCAAGAAGAAATACCTGTGGCGAAAAATTTTAATTCATCTGTTATGCCGTGGCTCGGGGAGACTCGTCTATCGGCAAAAAAAGCAGATATTACAACCCCAAGAGATGTCCATGCGTTGCAGATGTATTGGGGAATGCCTCGACGGATAAGGCTTGAACGTGGAGAAAGTAGCGGGGTATGCGATCTTTGTGGTGAACAATCTGAAGCTATCTTTAAAAACTTCCGGACAAAAAAACATGGTACTAATTATGACGGACCTTGGGTACACCCATTAACACCGTATCGTTTTGATAAGGAAAAGAAAAACAATCCACTGTCACTTAAAGGGCAAAAGGGAGGATTGGGCTATAGACATTGGCTAGGTCTGGCCTTGCAAGACGATGAATTGGGCGAGAAAGCCGCAACTGTTGTTCGAGTGTTTAATGAAGAGCGGGGACACCAGATAGTTGCCAATTGTGCCGCAGCGATTTGGTGCTTTGGATATGACATGGACAACATGAAAGCCCGGTGTTGGTATGATACTCATTTTCCAATTTTTGCTTTGGATCAAAGACAAAAGGAAAACGTAATTGACTGGGCCAGCGAATTGGTAAAAACAGCAAGAGAAGTTGTCAAGTTGTTGCGAGGCGGAATCAAATCAGCCTGGTTTAGGCGACCTGAAGATGCAAAGGGTGACATGAGCGGTATTGATTATCAATTTTGGGAGGAGACCGAGGCTGATTTTTATCGGATATTGGATCAATTGGCCAATCTTCCCGGCGAAACAAGGATGGCTCCATCTGAAATATATGAGACTTGGCTCCAAGTACTAAAAAAAATAATGGGTCAGATTTTTGAAACAAATTGTTTTGAATCCGAGCCTGAAGATCTTGACATAAAACGAATTGTCTTGGCCAAGCAAACATTGTGGAAGCAGTTTTTTGGCAACAAGGCCATCAAAAATCTTATCGCAAAATCAATCCATGAGGAGGCTGCTTGATGAGTGAATATATCTACTTATCGTCTGCGGAGAGTAATGCTCTGCAAAACTGGCATAGCTGGCTTGACAAGAATCGGGGAAACCGTGCCCGTCTGCGTCGGGCAGAAAGGGCGGAAGATGTCCTGCTGACAGATGCGTTTTTTCATTTTCTGCAAAAAATGCCGGAAAGTTGGCGGGACTCCAAACCAATATTCAGCAGTGCCGCTATAGCTGGGTTACTTGCTCATGTTAAGGAGGATCGTCAAGTCACAAGCATTGCTTATCGCTTTTCGATCAAAAATGGCAATAAGGCAAAGAGAAATGCCTCCTTTGCCGAGTTATTGGCAAGACCGCCAGTGAAAGAGAAGAAACCACCCATGAGTGAGATCAGGTTTCAACAACTCCAGAAAAGCCGAAGCACGGATGAGTTTTACCGAAATGTCAGAAGAGCTATTCAGCTTCTGGATGGCAAGGTCAATATCCTCTCGCTGGCCAATGACATCGTCCATTGGCACCGGGAATTCAATAACCAGATTGACCGGCACCCGAGTAAACGTCTTGCCGTTCGCTGGGCAACTGACTATTTCACCATTTTGCCGCAAGAATAACTAATTAAGGAGAATTTTTATGAGTCGTTTTGTCCAATTGCATCTGTTGACCGCCTATCCACCCGCTAATCTCAATCGCGATGACCAGGGAAGCCCGAAAACTGCGAAAATGGGAGGTTTCGACAGACTCCGCGTTTCATCACAATGCCTGAAACGGACTTGGAGAAAATCCGAGATTTTCGAAAATGCTATTGATAAAGGTATTCGTACAAAAATGATCGGCAGAAATGCATTTGAAAAACTTTCGGAATTTGCCTCTTTGACAAAAAGTGAAAAAGAAATGATTGCAAAAAATATTGCAAAAGCATTTGGGTCATTAAAAGGGGATTCTTTGGAATTAGATACCTTGGCTTTTGTCTCAGATTCAGAGCAAGCTAATATTGACAAGGTCATCTCAAGTTTTCAAAATGGCGTGGGGAGTGCAACGGTTGAGTCCAATTCTTTTGGGGTTCACCTCTTTAAAGTTTTATCGAGGGACATTCAAACATCAATTGTAGAATTGATCACTTTGCTAAAAGGTGACAAAGAGGTTGCTCAACTAAAAAATGATTGGAACAAGCCTAAGGGTCTAAAAGAAATTATAAAAAATAAAAAATTCAAAACATCTGATGATGCAAGTCCGTATGATTATCTTGCCAGGATGATAGACAAGATTGACGAATGGCAGGAAGAAATCTCTGGAGAGCATGACGTTTCCGACGATCAGTTAGAGGTTTTCTTTGCAGATGAGTATGTGAAGCTAACAAAAGAAATATTGAAGAAATTATCGCTAGGAGCTCTCCTGACTGGAAAAGCTGCTCAAGAAATAGAATACGGAATACTCAAACACAAAAATCATATTAAGCTTTGTGAAGGTTGGGAAAAACAGATCGATTCATGGGTAGAAAAAGTTCAGAGTTCTGAAGATGATGATTTTATTTCAGACGATAACATACAAAGTCTTAAATTAGTTGTTTCCCCTGGGGCAATACCAAAATCAGCAATATTGACCAACGCCCATACCAATGCAGATATTGCTTTGTTTGGCAGAATGTTAGCGTCATCTGCAGAACACAACGTTGACGCTGCCTGCCAAGTGGCCCATGCCATTAGTGTCCATCCTGTAGTCATTGAAGATGATTATTTCACTGCCGTAGAAGAAATGAATCAATACAGGGATGATGCAGGTGCCGCCCATATAGGTGAAACCCGCTTTGCTGCCGGCCTCTTTTATTCCTATATCTGCATCAACCGTGAACTGTTGAAACAGAACCTTAATGGTGATGAGCAGTTGGCCAATAAAGCGATTCGCGCACTCACAGAAGCCGCTGTCAAGGTAGCGCCGGAAGGGAAACAAAACAGTTTTGCCTCCCGTGCTTATGCCTCTTTTGTGCTGGCCGAGAAGGGCAACCAGCAACCCCGCTCTTTGTCGGTCGCTTATTTGAAACCGATCAACCACCGTGAACATGATGATTTTGTTCATGACTCGATTGCCGCGCTCCTCAAACAGAGAGACAGCTTTGACAAGGTTTATGGCAAATGCACAGACGAACCATACGAATTGAACGTACCGGAAGAAAAGGGAACTCTCACTGAACTGTTGGATTTTGTCGGCAAATAAGGGGGACATATGGATTATTTATTATTTCGTCTCTATGGCCCTATGGCCAGTTGGGGTGAAATTGCCGTAGGCGAAACCAGGCATTCGGCAAGTTACCCGAGTAAGTCCGCCATTATTGGATTGATGGCATCGGCGCTGGGCATAAGGCGCGATGAAACGGAAAAGCAGATGCAAATGCAGGATGGGTATGCAGTTGCTATTGAGGTCTCTTCACAGGGAGCATTGCTGCGTGACTTTCATACGACCCAGGTGCCGGATTCCGTCGGCAAGTTCATTTATCGCACCCGTCGTGACGAGCTGGTCTATGGAAAGGAAAGGCTTGGGACCATTCTTTCCAGCCGGGAATATCGTTCCGATGCGCTGGCCCTGGTCGCCGTGAAAGGGCTCCCGAGTGCACCTTATGCTCTGGGAACAATAAAGAAGCATCTACTGGAACCGGTGTTTCATCTCTATCTTGGGAGAAGATCATGCCCGTTGGCGGCGCCTATGCATCCGCTGGTCATTGAGGGAAACAACTTCTTCGAAGCATTCCAAGGTTACCAACACAAGGGATTGATGCCTTTCCATGACGCTGAAAACAATTGGTCGAAACGTGATACTTATTGGCTTGGCCTGGGAAAGGAACGGCATTATTACTGGGAGGGTGAGACAGCTGATTTTTCTGATACCCTTGATATGAGTCGGATGCAGACCCGAGTTCGGCATGATCAACCTCTGTCCAGATGGCGCTGGCAGTTTGCGCCGCGCCATGAACATTACTTTTACTATTCGGGAGGTGAATAATGTATTTCTCCCGCATCCGGGTGAAACCGGAAATTTTCAAAAACACCCAGTTGACAAAGGTTTTGGCCGATAATTCATATAACCTTCACCGTTTGCTGTGGGATTTGTTCCCAGAGGAAAAAAAGCGTTGTTTTATTTATCGGGAGGAAATAGCTCGTGAGCAACTTGGGGGGCGTTCGGGTGCTCGCGGGGAGCCGATTTACTATCTTGTCTCCTCCTGTAAACCTGCTAAAGAAAAGCAGAACCCCATTTTTGCAATTGAGTCAAAGGAGTATAGCCCCAAACTGCAACAGGGGGACAAGCTTCGTTTTGAATTAAGGGCCAACCCCGTTGTCACAAAGTGTGGCAAAAAACACGATGTTGTCATGAATACGCAACGGACCTTTTTGATAGAGCTATGCAACGAGTTAAACTTGATGCAATATCTGACATCTTCACCTGAGAAGGGCGAGCTTAAAAAGGTATTGCTTGACCACGGCGGTCAATCTTTGGAGCTTCGTTTGACGACTTTTCTGGAAAACGATTATAGATATGCGGAGCGGCTTCGTCAGAAAATGACAACAGGTGAAAAACTTGAATGGTCGCTCAAAGCCGCCATTGATACCGCACTTGATAAATGGTTGAGTAATCAGGGGGCGAGGCACGGGTTTGAACTCGCAATCAATCAAGACGGTCAACTCAAACTCCAGAATAGCACCTATCATTGGCACGAATTGCCCAAGAAAGCCATCAAAGGTAAAAAATCCGGTTTCAGTTCAGTCGATTTTGTCGGTGAATTGCATGTAGTCGATACACAAAAGTTTTCCCAGGCGTTGTTTGAAGGAGTCGGACGTTCTAAAGCCTTTGGCTGCGGTTTGGTGCTGGTAAAACGGATCTAGCTGAAACAAAGATTAAAAAATGAAGGCCCTGAAGTTATAGCAGCTTGGTAAATGGACATGAAATTTGAAGAATTCGAATCCGGCGTTTACAAACAGCAATATCAATATAAAAGTTTTTTGCCGGTTTCAATTAATCACGGCTGGACCTGGGAAGATCCCCGCATCAATGTTCTGCTGGAAAAGGCAACTAAAGCCTTGGGTGAACTCAACGCGTACACTTTGATTGTCCCGGATGTAGACTTGTATATTCGTATGCACATTCTCAAGGAGGCGAATACATCCAGCAGGATCGAAGGGACAATAACTGAAATGGATGAGGCTGTGATGGAGGAAGACGCCATTCTCCCTGAGCGCCGTGACGACTGGCGGGAGGTGCAAAATTATGTTCGTGCGATGAATACGGCCATTGAGTCCCTGAAATCCTTGCCGCTTTCTTTACGGCTTTTTCGAAACACCCATGAAATTTTGATGAGCGGGGTGCGTGGCGAACGAAAGACACCGGGAGAATTCAGGCGAAGTCAGAACTGGATAGGCGGGGCAAGCCTTGCAGATGCTGCTTTTATTCCACCGCACTGTGATGATATGTCGGACCTGCTTTCCGACCTTGAAGCATTCTGGCACAATGAAAATGTTGAAGTTCCCCACCTGATACGATGCGCATTGAGCCATTACCAGTTTGAAACCATTCACCCATTTTTGGACGGAAACGGTCGGATTGGTCGTTTGATGATTACTTTGTACCTTGTTGGCCATGGTCTTCTTGCCAAACCGTCTCTCTATCTTTCGGCACATTTGGAAAAATATCGCAGCACTTACTACGACGCACTGACTCGTGTTCGAGAGTCCAATGATATCGGACATTGGATTCGGTTTTTTCTGCAGGCGGTTATCTCTACGGCGGAGAATGGTAAAGAGACGTTCCAACGAATCCTGGCCCTTCGCCAGGAATTGGACCATGAGGTCGTTCGATTAGGGCGGCGAGCGGAAAATGCCCGGAGGTTGATTTTATATCTTTATGGAAATCCGACGATTACCGTTAATAAAACGATGGAGCTGCTGGGGGTGAAATATGTCCCGGCCAACAGCTTGATTTCGAGCCTCGTTGATCTTGGTGTTCTGAAAGAAATAACCGGGTTCCAGCGAAATCGGGTTTTTATTATCCATCGCTATATAGATATTTTCCGTGATGCAAATTAAATAAGATATTTCATATTATATTTTTATGCTAAAAAAATATAATATGAAATATCTTATTTTAAGAAACATAAGAAAAAAACAAAATGGATACGAGCATCTGTGACTAAAGATTACGGCGAAATAATTCTCTATAAAACCGAAGATGGCAACTCCACAATAGACGTTCATCTCAAGGGCGAAACTGTCTGGTTGACTCAGGCTCAGATGGTCGAGTTATTTCAGAGAGATCAGTCCGTTATCTCCCGACATGTCAATAATGTTTTTAAAGAAGGGGAGCTGGAGAGAAAAAGCAATATGCAAAAAATGCATATTGCAAATTCCGATAAGCCTGTAGTTTTTTATAATCTTGATGTCATTATTTCCGTTGGATATCGAGTTAAGTCAAAACAAGGCACTCAATTTCGCATATGGGCCACCTCAGTCTTAAAAGACCATCTTGTGCATGGCTACTCATTAAATCAGCGCCGTTTGAGGGAAAAAGGGGCAAAAGAAATAAGACAGGTTCTTGATTTATTGGCTAATACTCTGGAAAATCAGCATTTAGTCAGTGATGAAGGTCTGGCTGTGCTGGATATTGTCAAGCGTTATACCCGGACCTGGGAGCTTCTTCTTCAGTATGATGAAGACAATCTGCCAATGCCTAAAGTAAGACATGAGTCAGAAAAGCTCTTGAAGCTTACTGATGCAAGGCATGCCATTGCCGCTTTGAAAAAAGAGCTGCTGGAAAAGGATGAGGCGACTGAAATATTTGGTCAGGAGCGTGGAGAGGGGCTTGCTGGAATTATCGGGGCAATTCACCAGACATTCGGTGGACATGACCTCTATCCAAGTGTGGACGAGAAGGCGGCAAATCTTCTTTATTTTGTCATCAAGGATCATCCTTTTACAGACGGCAATAAGAGGATCGGTTCCTTTCTCTTTATTTTGTTTCTGCAAATGAACGGTATGCTCGATGGAAACAGTTTTGACAATAAAGCCCTAGTTTCCATGGCGCTTTTGACTGCGTCAAGTGATCCAGGGCAGAGGGATATTTTGATCCGGCTTATTATAAATCTTCTCTCTGATACATGATGCAAGATGGGGCCATGGAGATCAGAGTAAATCAAATGGTGAATAGATGCTTCCCTCTTTAAAACCAATACCCATGAAAGAAAAGGTGTCGGTGCTGTTTGTCGAGTATGGCCGTCTTGATGTGATTGACGGTGCCTTTGTGGTGGTTGATAAAAATGGAGTGCGGACACATATTCCTGTCGGGTCCGTGGGGTGTTTGATGTTGGAGCCGGGCACCAGAGTCTCGCATGCAGCAGTGACCTTGGCTGCACGGGTCGGGTGTCTTCTGGTTTGGGTCGGGGAGGCTGGGGTCCGTCTCTATGCATCAGGCCAGCCGGGAGGAGCCAGAGCTGACCGTTTGCTTTATCAGGCGAAGCTTGCCCTTGACGATACGGCGCGTCTGCAAGTGGTTCGAAAAATGTATGAATTGCGATTCAAGGAAAAACCTCCGGCCAAGAGAAGTGTGGCCCAGTTGCGTGGTATTGAAGGGGCAAGGGTGCGCAAGATGTACGAGATGCTGGCCAGGCAGTATAAGGTAAAATGGACGCGGCGTAATTACGATCACACAAGCTGGGGGAGTGGGGACGGGCCGAATCGCTGCTTGTCATCGGCCACCGCCTGTTTATATGGAATCTGCGAAGCGGCAATTCTGGCAGCCGGTTATGCTCCGGCAGTAGGGTTTATTCATACGGGCAAGCCCCAATCATTTGTCTACGATATCGCGGATATTTTTAAGTTTGACACTGTGGTGCCTGTGGCATTTCGTGTCGCGGCGAAAGACCCATATGATCCTGAGAGGGAAGTTCGACTTGCCTGTCGGGATGTTTTCAGGCAAACAAAGATTCTGAAGCGGATAATTCCCACAATTGAAGAAGTGCTGGCAGCCGGAGGGATGGAGAGACCCAAAGGCCATCAGGAAGCTGTGTCCCCTGCTATCCCAAATAAGGAGCAAGTCGGAGATGTTGGTCATCGTGGTTGAAAATGTTCCTGCAAGATTGCGGGGGAGGTTGGCTGTCTGGCTCCTTGAGGTACGAGCAGGCGTGTATATTGGAAAATTATCCAGAAGAGTCCGTGAAATGATTTGGAAAACAGTGAATGAAGGACTTGGTGAGGGGAATGCCGTCATGGTTTGGAGTACAAATACGGAAGCAGGCTATGATTTTGAGACCCTTGGGGAAAACAGGAGAATTCCTGTTGAATTGGATGGGGTAAAATTGGTCTCATTTTTACCCCAAAAAGAAGAGAATGAATTTGGTAAAAAAGGTGATGTGTGATTTTCTTCGCTTATTCAGGGAAATAAAAGAAGTATGTTCCCCACACAGGTGGGGATGAACCGTTCACAGCAGACCGTGATCGCACTGGTATGGCATGTTCCCCACACAGGTGGGGATGAACCGAGGTTGTGGAGAAGATGAAAGCGGAGGTGGTGATGTTCCCCACACAGGTGGGGATGAACCGTTGCAGTATACCCAGGAGAAATTGTAATAATCATGTTCCCCACACAGGTGGGGATGAACCGTTTCCTGTCAAATAACCACCTGAAATCAGATCATGTTCCCCACACAGGTGGGGATGAACCGTCGGATATTTTAAATACCCAGATCCAAACGAAATGTTCCCCACACAGGTGGGGATGAACCGTTCGTTCTGAATCTCATCGCTATCCTCAGCACATGTTCCCCACACAGGTGGGGATGAACCGCAACTCTCACCTCATACTGGTCATCTGGAACGATGTTCCCCACACAGGTGGGGATGAACCGGTCCGTGTTGATTTCGTCTATTTTCTTCAGTAATGTTCCCCACACAGGTGGGGATGAACCGCAATAAAAAGAGATACATGCCTTGATATTGACATGTTCCCCACACAGGTGGGGATGAACCGCACCACTTGAAACGCTGATAGCCGGACTCAAGATGTTCCCCACACAGGTGGGGATGAACCGATGGTATTTTTACCCCTGCTCAGTTTAACAGAATGTTCCCCACACAGGTGGGGATGAACCGCTGGCCTAATCTCTGCGCCTTTTCCTGCTGAAATGTTCCCCACACAGGTGGGGATGAACCGCGAATCTTTGAGGTTGTTCAACGCCTAATGTAATGTTCCCCACACAGGTGGGGATGAACCCTGATAACCTTCCAGATTGCCGACAGTGCTTTAATGTTCCCCACACAGGTGGGGATGAACCGCTGAGAAAATAATCAATGGTAATCAAAGTTGAATGTTCCCCACACAGGTGGGGATGAACCGGGTGGAGGATATCACGCCGGGCAAAATGTAATATGTTCCCCACACAGGTGGGGATGAACCGAGACGAATTGGGACACAGCATACGGCTGGGGCATGTTCCCCACACAGGTGGGGATGAACCGGACAGCAACGTTGACTGACAGTGACAGCACTGATGTTCCCCACACAGGTGGGGATGAACCGAGTACAGGTTCCAGGTCAATAATTTAGTGAGAATGTTCCCCACACAGGTGGGGATGAACCGCTATACGACTGCGGCAATAACGTTTCCTTCTGATGTTCCCCACACAGGTGGGGATGAACCGAAGGTAAAGAGATTATGGAAACCACTACTGGGATGTTCCCCACACAGGTGGGGATGAACCGCAGGCAGTACAGGGTGGATTTGACCCTAACGTATGTTCCCCACACAGGTGGGGATGAACCGGTGCCGAGACAGAAATGAACCATGCATCGTCCATGTTCCCCACACAGGTGGGGATGAACCGATTATCGTCGTTCTCCCTCGGTGGTTGCCAGAATGTTCCCCACACAGGTGGGGATGAACCGAGACGTTGTCAACTCATCGGTAGAAAAAGGATATGTTCCCCACACAGGTGGGGATGAACCGAAAGTCTACAACCTTGCCGGAACAGCAGGAACATGTTCCCCACACAGGTGGGGATGAACCGACATTTTCAATTGAATATTGGTCAAAATCTAGATGTTCCCCACACAGGTGGGGATGAACCGGGGGTCTCAGCTACCCTTAGCAAGGGGGTCTCATGTTCCCCACACAGGTGGGGATGAACCGAACTTTTGCCCATACGATTCTATTTCTTGGAAATGTTCCCCACACAGGTGGGGATGAACCGTAGTCCGTGGAGAGCATAAGTCTGACAAGGCCATGTTCCCCACACAGGTGGGGATGAACCGATGAAGAAACCACGTAAGAAAAAGTGCAAAACATGTTCCCCACACAGGTGGGGATGAACCGGAGCATATGAGCTAAAAACCTCTAACCCAAAAATGTTCCCCACACAGGTGGGGATGAACCGCTTGATACCGATGGTTACACCGGTAATGCTCAATGTTCCCCACACAGGTGGGGATGAACCGAGATCATGCATGGCGCGCCGGATTACCACCATATGTTCCCCACACAGGTGGGGATGAACCGGTTCTGGCGATCTAAATGTTGACCCAAAATTAATGTTCCCCACACAGGTGGGGATGAACCGTTGTATGCCAACAATCGCTCCCACTTCACACGATGTTCCCCACACAGGTGGGGATGAACCGGAACCATGCTGTGCAATTTTCAAGGAAACCATATGTTCCCCACACAGGTGGGGATGAACCGGTACGTTAGGTTCTGGTAAAAGTGCGTCAATGATGTTCCCCACACAGGTGGGGATGAACCGATAAAATAGCATCACTTAAAAAAGAGGTAGAGATGTTCCCCACACAGGTGGGGATGAACCGTTCAATTGTGCATGTAGGCCCGTTCCGCTGCTATGTTCCCCACACAGGTGGGGATGAACCGCTGCTGAACTTGTCTTGCCTGTCCCGAAAGGGATGTTCCCCACACAGGTGGGGATGAACCGATTAATGCCGGGTTGAGGATAAAGATTAATGCATGTTCCCCACACAGGTGGGGATGAACCGATGATAAAATATTTCATGGTGTCACCGTTACAATGTTCCCCACACAGGTGGGGATGAACCGGTGTTGCGCTCGCGGATGATGACGCTCTTGATATGTTCCCCACACAGGTGGGGATGAACCGCATTATTTGACATCGTGGTTGACGTGACCATGATGTTCCCCACACAGGTGGGGATGAACCGTCGAACGATCTGGATACTACCGAATCCAATCAATGTTCCCCACACAGGTGGGGATGAACCGTATATCGCCACGTAGGCACCGTCCGCATTTATATGTTCCCCACACAGGTGGGGATGAACCGCTCATCGTCAGCATTAAGTGATAGTCCTTTATATGTTCCCCACACAGGTGGGGATGAACCGGTATAGCTATGAGGGGCGCTCAAGATCAACTCATGTTCCCCACACAGGTGGGGATGAACCCCCCATGTCCTCCTTTTCATCAGTCATGGCCCTATGTTCCCCACACAGGTGGGGATGAACCGTTTGAAGGATAAAATACCGGATATTGAAAAGAATGTTCCCCACACAGGTGGGGATGAACCGCTGGATATAGCCCTTATAGCCCATCTGAAACTATGTTCCCCACACAGGTGGGGATGAACCGATAAAATAGCATCACTTAAAAAAGAAGCAATCATGTTCCCCACACAGGTGGGGATGAACCGTGAGAGCAAAAAAGATTTCTCTAAAAAGGAAGATGTTCCCCACACAGGTGGGGATGAACCGGTTATTCAGCCCTCGGACTCCGTGCCTGACTGATGTTCCCCACACAGGTGGGGATGAACCGAATATAACGAGAATATAATTGACA
This sequence comes from Desulfobulbaceae bacterium, assembly GCA_020444175.1. Classification (GTDB taxonomy): domain Bacteria; phylum Desulfobacterota; class Desulfobulbia; order Desulfobulbales; family SURF-16; genus JAHLLM01. The sequence goes on from JAHLLM010000002.1 coordinate 210,326, forward strand.
TTGCTATTATGTTCCCCACACAGGTGGGGATGAACCGGAGAAACACCCATAAGTGGAACGGCTGCTTGTATGTTCCCCACACAGGTGGGGATGAACCGCATCTTGGCGGTTTGCCACAATATTCTTGCTAATGTTCCCCACACAGGTGGGGATGAACCGGTGCTTTGACAACCAGCATCCCAAAAACGCACATGTTCCCCACACAGGTGGGGATGAACCGTCATTGAAAGTATTATTGTCTTGAGTCTTTGGATGTTCCCCACACAGGTGGGGATGAACCGAGGCTTTGGCTTACTACCATCCGGGTATATCAATGTTCCCCACACAGGTGGGGATGAACCGTCATGTTTCTATTTGCCGCGCGACCAAGCTTAATGTTCCCCACACAGGTGGGGATGAACCGGCCAATTAATGAACCCTGAATCTGATTATATCATGTTCCCCACACAGGTGGGGATGAACCGGCAGCAGCAAAAGAGTTAAATATCCCGGTTATATGTTCCCCACACAGGTGGGGATGAACCGAGGTTGACATTGATTACAATGCTTCTGTTTCAATGTTCCCCACACAGGTGGGGATGAACCGCGATGGGACATTGGTATTTGAAGGAAACGCTAATGTTCCCCACACAGGTGGGGATGAACCGGACACATAGTTGATCTTGCTATTGGTGGTTCTATGTTCCCCACACAGGTGGGGATGAACCGTGCAATGGTGTAATCGTATTGCACGCTCAAACATGTTCCCCACACAGGTGGGGATGAACCGGTAGTGACCTGGGTTTTAATTCAAGCAGGGAAATGTTCCCCACACAGGTGGGGATGAACCGGCGGTTAAAGATGTTTTCCGAGAAGAGCGCACATGTTCCCCACACAGGTGGGGATGAACCGACGGTACAAAAACAGAAATACCGAGAAAAGGGCTATCCATTTCGCTGGCCCTTAAAACTTGCAAATGTCTTTAACAGGGGAAACATATTGATATTATTTACTTTATTATTGCAAGTTGTTGCTTTTTAGTTGTTTTTCTGTTTGTTTAGGAAAGAGCAGTTTTCCCCCGTAACATACTAATAATACAAATAAACTTTCATTTTAATCAAAAGTTAGGCCAATAAAATGGATACCCCGTTACCGAGAATAACAATGTTCCCCACACAGGTGGGGATGAACCGCAGGCGATGCGCTCCGCATATGTTGCGCCTATATGTTCCCCACACAGGTGGGGATGAACCGGGCGTTTACAAGGTAGGGGAGATCAGTCTTCCATGTTCCCCACACAGGTGGGGATGAACCGAATGGATAGTAATTCGTTTTTATTTGTTTTCAATGTTCCCCACACAGGTGGGGATGAACCGAAATAAAGAATAAAGAAATAAAAAAAGAAAAAATGTTCCCCACACAGGTGGGGATGAACCGCAGATCCCAGTGAAACAAATTATCTGTATGCATTAGAGAAAAGTGGTCTAAGAAAGGAGATTCGATCCGTTTTTTTGTTTCTCTTGTCCTCTTCTCATAAGCTGAATACAGAAAGAGAGGTTCCTTATATATCTCAAGTGAAAGTCGATTTAAGTCTTATACTTCTTGCACGGCAAAGGTAAATTTAATACCGTAAAAATTTTATGAACCTTCTCTTCATTTATAAGGAAAAGGAGTCTGAGAATGGAATATAGATATATCGGTCAAAGCGGTCTGCGGGTGAGTTCTGTCTGTCTTGGAACCATGATGTTCGGCTCCATGTGTGACAAAAAGACGGCTTTTGCAATCATGGATAAGGCCTATGATGCCGGAATAAATTTCTTTGATACGGCTGAGGTGTACCCGGTCCCTCCACGGGTTGAATCCGTGGGTATCACAGAAAAAATTGTCGGAGAATGGCTGCATGGAAAACCGAGGGATTCCATAATCATTGCTACAAAGGTAGCCGGTGCCGCCTCGGGCTGGTTTGTTCCACCTGTGCGTTTCGGTCTTACCGCTATTGATGCCCACCATATCGTAAAGGCGGTTGAGGGCAGTCTCCGCCGCCTGAAGTGTGAGTATATCGACCTGTATCAAATGCACTGGCCGGACACTGTTGTTCCCAGGGAGGAATCCATGGAGGCCTTTGACAGTTTGGTCCGTTCGGGTAAGGTTCGTTATCTCGGGACATCCAATGATACCGCGTACGGCACAACCAAATCCAATATGATTTCTAAATATCAAGGCTACAAACGCTTTGAATCCATTCAGAATAATTTTTCGTTGTTGAATCGCAGATTTCTCGACGAAATGGCCGAGATGTGCAGACTGGAAAAAATTTCCCTGCTGCCCTATTCGCCAATGGCAGGCGGGGTACTGACTGGTAAGTACAATACGAATCCGAAAGTCATAGGCCGCTTTACTCAGTATGCGAAGTCAGATGACCCAAGAATCAGGGCGATGGCGAGCCGCTTTTTAAATGAAAAAACGCTCGCCTCAACCGCTCGTTACATGGAAATAGCGAAAGAGGCCGGAATTTCTCCGGCAACACTGGCTGTTTCCTGGAGTAAACAATTTGACTTTGTTGCCTCAACTATTATTGGGGTGACAAGTGCTGAACAGCTAGATGACTCTCTGATGGCTCTTGATCTAGAGCTGTCTGAAGATGTCTTACGTAAATGCGATGAAGTGCATAATGAAATTTTATACCCTATGGGATAGCCTCATTCCCTGCACCCTGCCAGCCCCATAGAAAAAAGGAATTGCAATTATCTGCATGAAAGTTCCGGGTGGCTCGCCTTACCCTTCACACACACAATCTCAGTCCTGAGTCCTCAGCACTCAGTCCTTTATTATCTTCATGCCGATTTCCTTGAAGGCCTTGTGGATCAGGTTGATGTTAAAGGTCTGCACGCGGAGGTAGATGATGTTTTTGTTGTTCTCGCCTTTAACGCGGGAGAGGCGGGAAAAACTGATCTGCATCTCTTCCAGAACACGGACGATACGGGTCAGTGGTTTTGGCTGGCCGTCATCTTCCAGGGCAATAAGAAAAGAACCCTTTTCTCCGATGCCATAGAGGTTTTTGTAGGCCTTCATCAGGTCCTGAACGGAAAAGACGCCGATAACCTGGCGATCCTCGTCTACAACGGGCAGAAGGCCGACTTTACCACGCGACAGCAGGTGCAGGGCATCGTCCAGGGTGGAAAGCGGCGAAAGTGAAAAGATTTTGCTGCCCATGACATCTTCCACCTTTGTCTTGCTTACCTCATCCAGAATCGTTCGGCGTTTTTCTTCCTCCAGAACCGATGAGGGATAGGCTGAGCGGATGTCGCGGTCGGAGATCATGCCGATGAGTCGATTGTCATGATCGACCACAGGCAGATGCCTGAATTTGTGGGACGTCAGGATTTCTTTTACTTCAGGCAACAGGGTGTCCGGTTTTACGGTAAGGGCCGGTGTTATCATATGGCGTTCAATATACATAGCTTTTTACCCTTGTGTTGTTTGAGCCATCCCCTGAAGATAGCGTTCTACACTTTCAGCAAGTGATTCGAGGTGATAGCCTCCCTCAAGTATGGAGAGTAACTTTCCCTGGCAATATTGACTGGCCCAGGCGGCCATTTTTCTGCCTATTACTTCGTAAAGATCGGTGCTGTAGGAGAGTCCCGACATGTCATCCTTGATATGTCCGTCAAATCCGGCTGAAACAATGATTCTATCCGGGCGGAAATCGGCAAGGGCCGGTTCGACAAGGCGTTCCATGGCCTGCAGGAAAACGGTGTCATCAGAACCTGGCCGCAGGGGAACGTTCAGGGTGGTTCCCGTGCCTGGCCCCATGCCGTTGTCTTCGGCATGACCTGTTCCCGGAAAACTGAAAGTGGGGTGTTCGTGAATACTGATATACAAAACAGAGGGATCCTCCTCAAAGGCAGCCTGGATGCCATTGCCGTGATGGGCGTCCCAGTCAATAATGACTATTTTTTCGCGTTCGTATTTCTTTTGCCAGTATTTTGCGGCGATAACGGCATTATTGAAAAAGCAGAATCCCAGGGGCAGGGAGCTTTCGGCATGGTGTCCGGGCGGACGTACTAAGCAGAAGACCAGATCCGCATTGTTGTTTTCCAAAAGATCGATTCCTGTAATGCCTCCTCCGGCCGAGAGCAGGGCAATCTGATAGGAATCAAAGCAGATCTGATTGTCCGGATGCCCTAGATACGTTTTGCCGGAAAGGGCTGTTTCCTCAAAACGATAAAGATAGGATTCATCATGGAAAGCCAGGACGTCTTGTCGTTCAGGTTCCCTTGCGTCCACTTCAACCAGAACAGGGCAAAGTGGACTTTTCTTTAGTTGTTCACTGATGGCGAGCAGTCGTTCCGGAACCTCTGGATGCTCGCCTCCACCCGTATCATGTTCAAGGTAGTGCTTGTGGCTTACAAGGGTAATAGGATTAAAATGGGTCATATCTCAATTTCATTGCCATCAAGTACGCGACGGATGGTCAGGGCAAGGTTTTGGAGAATAATTGGTTTTTCCAGATAGCCTTTAATGCCTATTTCGCGGGCTTTTTCAAGGTTGATCAGCTCACTGTACCCTGTGCAGATGATAATCGGCATATCCGGTTTTATTGCTATAATCGATTCAGCAAGTTCAGCGCCGTTCATTTTTGGCATGGTCATATCGGTGATGACAAGATCAAAATTATCAGGGTGGGAGGTGAATATCTTCAAGGCGGTAGCGCTTTCCATGGTTGATGTCACTTCATAGCCAAGTTTCTCAATCATCCTCTTTTCCAGGCGCAGAACACTTTCTTCGTCGTCGACAATGAGCAGCTTTTCATTACCCGTGGGCAATGATTTTAACCGTTCCTCTTCTGTTATTAAATCGGTTTTTGTGTCGCTGAGGGGGAGATAGACGTGAAAGGTTGTCCCTTTGTCCGGTTCACTGTAAACCGTGATCGCTCCCCCATGGGCTTCAACAATTCCGTGTACCACCGAAAGCCCGAGCCCGGTTCCTCTGCCTTCTGTTTTTGTTGAGAAATAGGGATCAAAGATGCGCTCCATGATTTCTTTTGGTATGCCGGATCCGGTATCGCTGACTTCAAGCTGCAGATAGTGACCCGGCAGCAGGTTGAGTTTATTGTCGGCAATGTCTCCGGTTTCAAGGAACACAGGGTGCAGGGATACCGCGAGGATACCGCCTTTTGGCTGCATGGCATGATAGGCATTGGTGCACAGGTTCATGACGATCTGGTGAATCTGGGTCGGGTCCGCTAAAACGGAACCTGACTGCGTATCAATTTCCTGCCTGATTTCGATGGAAGTAGGGATGGTGGATCGTAACAGTTTAAGTGCTTCCTTGATAATAAGGTGTATTTCGATATTAATACGATCATGTTCCCTTTGTCTGCTGAAAGTGAGTATCTGGTTAACAAGCTGACTTGCCCTGTGGGTGGCGCTTAATATCTGTTCGATGTCTTGAGAAAGGTCGCTCCCTGGTGGAAGCTGGGAGTCGATTATTTCAGCATAGCCGAGGATAGGGGTCAGGATATTGTTAAAATCATGGGCAATTCCCCCGGCCAGCGTGCCAATGGCCTCCATTTTCTGGGCCTGGCGCAAGGCGCTGGAGAGTTGTTCCCTTTCGGTCTGGCTTCGGTAGCGGCTGATGGCAAGGGCGTAAAGTCGGGCAATCTGCTCAAGGACGGCAATGTCTTTTTCGTTGTAATCGGTATCCGCATTTGCCACGGCAATCTGGCCTGCCAGTTTTTCATTAATGATCACGGGAACGGAGAGAAATCGTTGAACGCTGATATGTCCCTCCGGAAACTTCATGATGCCGGCATGCTCGGCATGTTCGGAAATGTCATTTATGAAAAAAGGTTCAAATTTTATATGGGTGTGATCGTGAAATAAGGCATTACCTATGACGGAAGGTTGTTTTGAAGTGCCGATTTTGTCTGCAGAGGGGACCTGGCATTGGTCTGTTTCAAAGTTGGTCAGGGAGTGAAAGATAATTTTGCCTGTTTTGGGGTCCATTGCCGAGGCAAATCCGTATTTGCTTGCGGTCAGCTGACGTCCGCTGTCAAGCACAAGGGAGGCTATGGAATCAATGCTTGCAGTGCCCAGAAGCTCTTCGGAGAGAGTGGTGAATGATTCATTGGTCTTCAGTTCTTTCTCCAGAGCCATTTGAGTGGTTGTTTTTTCTTCGATTTCCAGGTGCAGTTTGTCAAGTGATGTGTGGAGTTGATCGGTCATTTTATTAAAAGTCTGGGCAAGTTCACCTATCTCATCATCCATGACAATCTCAGCTTTGCTGGAGATGTTGCCCTGCATGATGTCACGTGCTACATGAACAAGGTTCTGTATGGGCTTGACGATGTTTCCCGTTATCACAACGATAAGAGTAATGGCGGCAGCCAGGGCAAAAAAGGTTATGGCCAGAAATGTTTTAAGAAGATTCTGGGCAAGTTTCAAAGCCTCATCCTCGGATTGTTCGGCAATAACGATTAATTTTTCCTCTCCCAGAGGGATCGGGTAGTGTGCCTGGATAACAGATGTGTGATTCAGGCCGATTTTGCTATCCGGGGTTTGATCAGTTGTCGTCGGAAGGGCAATCTGTGTCCGACGGAGGACTATGGAAGGATTTCGATGAGCTATGATATGTCCATGATTGTCTAAAATATAGATGTCTTCGCCTTTCTGAAGCTTGAGGGCAATTATGAGATCCCATATTTTTTTCAGGCGGACATGGGCGACAAGTACACCCTGGAGGCTGTTTTGCCGGACATTGAAAAACGGTATGCTGACAATCATGTATGGTTCGCCGGTTCTTTCGGAGAAAAGAACATCGCTGAAAGATTTTTTGTGGGTGGATGCGGCTCTTTTAAATTCCGGCCTTTCTGAAAAATCAATAAGTTTCCGGTTCTGGTCGAGATGGGTTCTGCTGACCCTTATGGTTTCATGTCCATCTTCATTAAGAAGAGACAGGTCGTCAAATTCGTTATTGAATGCCAGCAGTTCTTCCAGCATGTGTTTTTGCTGGATTGGAGTAAGGCCTGACAGGCCGCGAACATGAACAATAATCTCCAGGTGCGATACAACTTCATTGAGAAAACTGCATACTTCCGTACCGACACGGCGCGCGGTTTCCCTGACCACGTTGACGGCATGCTGTTTTTCAGAGCCGAATGTCTGCCAGGTCAGGATGAGACCGAGGACAAGGAGCGGAATTACCGCAAGGCTTATGAAAATAAGGGTCAACCGTGACCTGATACTGCGAATCATGAAATTTTTACTCTCTGATGACGATTGCTCTGCGCAAGAGGCTGTCGGATATGGTAATGCCGATTATATCAGCAGTTTGCAGGTTGACGGAAGTATAAAATTCCGCCACCTCAACTGGTAGATTTTCCGGGGACACCCCTCGAAAAATCTGGTCGACAAGTCGTGCGGCCTGCTTGCCGAGATCCTTGATGCTCATGCCGAATGACATCAGGGCGCCATCTTCCACCCCCTCCCTGCCGGGAGTGGAAAGGGGAAGCTTATGTTTTTTGGCGGTATTGGCAAAATCTTTGGCTCTTGAAGCCATGAGAGAATCCGTCGGCATATAGATGGCATCGACATCGGGTGGAATATTGGCAAGATAGAGATCAATCTGTTCATTGTCTCTGACAGGTTGCGGGATAAGAATAACGTCAAGCTGCTCCGCGACGATCTCCAGCCGTTGGAGGTTGAGACTGGGGCTCCTGTCAAAGGGATTGTAAGGAAAGCTGATGCGTTTGACCGAGGGCATTATTTCTTTCAGGAGTTGCAGCCGTTTTGGCTCCTGATAGCGGAAGGTGACTCCGGTTATGTTGCCTTCCGGGGTTTTCAGGTTTTTGACAAGACCTGCCTCAATGGGATTGCTGACCGGCCCGAAGACCACCGGTGTTTTTGTTTTTTTTGTTGCTTTTTGGGCAGCCAGTGTTGCCGGTGTCGTCATGCTATAGATAAGATCTGCGCCTTCATTGACGAGACGTTGCGCTTCGGTATTTAATTTTTCTTTATCCGTTATATAGCCGTTGTAAAGAAAACGGATATTTTCTCCCTCTATATAACCAAGTTCCTTCAATCCTTCCTTCATCCCTTCAAAAGCCGGTTCAGCAGCAGGGCTGAAATTAATGACTCCGATGGTGTACATCTTTGTTTTCTGCTCCGGAGCGCATGATGCGATAAGGGTCAGAGCAAAGACAGCCAAGACTATGAGTGCTAAAGGACAACGTTTTTTTTGAGAATTGAGGATTTTGCGAGTCATATTTCGTCCCTTAGAAATGATACATCAGCTGAAGATGGGCGTAATGGGCGGTGTGATTGACCGCAGCATAGTAATTTCCGGGATCCATTGCTTCCAGGTGGATATTGCCGTCCCAGTGATCATTAATTTTATAGGTGAGGCGGGAGATATAGAGGTCTCCTTTCTCCTCGCCGTCTTCAAGCCCTTTTTCCGGTGCATATACTTTTGCAACACGAAGTCGTAGGGTGAAATGGCTGCCAATGTTTGCTTTGAGCCCGATACTTGGCATGGAGATGTTGGACCAGGCGGCAAAATTCGGAACAAGGGCGCGGACAATGGTGTAACTCATGTATTGGGGAAATCGAGCCCAAAGCGGGTGCCATCCTTCTTCGGTGCCGGTATTTTTATCGTCTCCGGACAGATAGTAATAGCTTAAGTCCATAACAGGTTTGAAAGAAACTGATTCCGGGAGCTTATAAAAGAGAGAGAGGTCAAAGAGTTGTCCTTCAATGTCATTACCGTTGTCCCGGCTGCCATCCTGGACGGCAACTTCCATATTTGCTGAAAACTGCTTGGTAAATTTGGGGCTGAACCTGGCGCCCAAGGTATGCAGATCAAGATCAGAGGCACGGTCTTCGTGTTTAAAGAAATAATAATATTCCTGGGGAATTTTAGCAAAATGTCTGTTTGTCACATAAATACCTGCACCATGTTCCTTTCCTTCCACTAACTGTCTGTTCTCACGATGAATTGCAAATTCATCTTCATTATCGGTGATAATCCCCAAAGCATCGACAGTGAGTTTGGGAAACATGAAACGGGCCTTAACTGCGTCAAAATAGTAAGTGCGGGAGCTGTCCAGCGGGGTGCCGATGCGGATGATTTTTCCTGTTCCATATTTCAAATCCTGTCGGCCAAGGCGAAGGTGTAATTTTTCGGAAAACAGGTTGTTGATGTCCATAAAAAAATTATCAAAAACAAACTCATCCATGGCCTGGTAATTATTAACACCTTTATCACTGTCATATTCTCGCCAGGCATTGGTCAGACGAGCTCTGAAAGCCACATCCGGAGTAAAGGCGTATTGCCCCCATAACCTGGTTCGTAATCGGAAAAAGCGCGTTTCGTCCCACAGGGTGCCTTTTTCAGTGGGAATGCGGTCATAGTCAACTATGCGGGCACGGATATCCCCACCCCAGGTGAATCTGGATTCATCACTCCACGCCGGCCCGGTGGCCAGGAAAAGTGTCAGGAGAATTGAGGTAATGGTCAAAAAAAAAGGCATTCGTTTTTGGGAGAATGATTATGTTTGTTAGTCGAAACAATCAATTACGTCATTTTTTATGATGGCATCAATCTCGCTGTAAATGCAAGTTTTTTCTGTATGATGGCAGGGCAGGGCAGGGACAGAGTTGAGGCAGGGTAGAGTTTACCTGGCCACCACAAAAGCATCGCTGTAACCTAATGCAACCAGGGACCGTTCCACTTCTTTTGCCTCGGAAAGGGTTGTGCCTGCCTGCACCTGGACCCGGTAGAAGATGGTGCCTTCCTTGTCAAACGGGAGAATATCGACCCTTTTTTCCGGTGAAGATACTTTTTTTGTCAGGTTTTCGGCGTTGTTTCGGTTGGCAAAAGAGCCTATCTGGACATAAAAATTTCCCTTCCGGAAATCCTGGTGAGGAAGAAAGCGTTCAACCTTTTTGTTTCCCATCTTAAAAGATGCAGCCTCGCCCAGAGCGGTGATTTTTACCCGTGCCGTACCTTTTTCCGCCATTCCCAGTTCCTGGGCGGCAGTCAGGGTGAGGTCGATAATTCTATTCTTGACGAACGGACCCCGGTCATTAATGCGCAGCACCATTTCCCTGCCGTTTTCCTGGTTTTTTACCAGGACATGGGTGTTCATGGGTAAGGTTTTGTGGGCCGCCGTTTTCCCATACATATTATAGATCTCACCGTTAGAGGTGCGGCGGCCGTGAAATTTCCTGCCATACCAGGAGGCAACGCCTGCTTCTTCGTATCCATGGGAGCTTGGCAGGGGGTAGTAGGTTTTTCCGTCAATTTTGTATGGCCTCTGGGTGTAAGGGATGCGGGAGGTCTCCGGAACCTTTTTGGCCGGGGCGGGAACCGGGTATTTTCCCTGGGTGGAAAGAATTGGTTGTTTTCCGCAGCCTGTCAGCAGGAAAACAAGGAGAAGCCCAGCCGACAAGAGGCGATTCCAAGGGACGCTTGGGCTGAAAAAAATAGGGTTAATCATAGGTTTTCTTCAGGAATGCCTGCCTTTGGCAGATTAAACGGATAGATAAGCAGATCGGTATTTTCGTGCAGACGCTCGGTGTAAAACGCTCCGGCTTTGCCTGTGGTATGGGGGGTGTAGGGCAGAAGTCCATGGAGGGGGGCATTTTGCGGTGAAACAGCATCGAAAACAAGTTCTTCGTCTTCATTAACAAAACTTAAGTGGAGATCAAGCAGGGGACGGCATATGCGCAGTATTTCTTTGTCATCTTTGCAGACGATGGGGAATTCCCAGCGCCGCAACTCGAAGCCTTTGAGCCAGATGCCGGTGTAAAGTTCATTGGTGATTTTATCGGTCATGAAAATATAGGGATAGGAATCATCACTGAATAATGAAACAAAAAGCTGATTTTCCACTTCATAGCTGCCTTGCACATAGAGGGCTTCCCATGGGTCGAATTCTTCTACGTCAAGACGCATGAGATGGGTTCCTTCGTCAGTAAATGCCCACTGGGCGTGACAGACGGTGCAGTCCGCCTTTTCTTTGAAAATGGAGTGGGTCGGATGAATTGCCTTTGGTACCCGAATATTTTTTTGCTCGTGACGGGTAACGACAAAAAGGGAGGCGTTTTCAGCTCTGACATTGTCCAGGGGGAGTTCGTCGCCCTCCTGCCAGAGGTGGCAGGAGGCGCAGGTAATACGGGCGGGGGAGCTGCCCATCAGCTCGGAACCGGCATGGCAGTCGATGCAGGCCAGGCCCGCCGTCTTGTGAATGTCCGGGGATAACTGGTGGTAGTCAACGCCATAGGGCCTGGGCGTTGAACCGTCCTTTTGGTATGGAGTTCGAAAGTCCCAGTGGAAATCGTGTTCGTAGAGGCCGTAATAATCAGCACCCACGAAATTGCCGTTATGGCAGCTCAGGCATTGTTCGTCGGTGGGAGATTTAATAAAGCTGTGGGAAGCGATACTGCCTTCCTTGAACTGCATATGGCAGGCAGCGCATCCTGTGCCATGTACCGTTTTTTCATATTGTTGCTCTCCTGGATAATAGACATGGCAGCGCAGGCAGCGTCGCCTGAGCATATCCTCCGCCAGTCCGAGGATTGAATTTATCTCTTCGTGCTGGGGAATGTCGGCCAGGGTTTGCAGCTCTTTTTCCGCGCCAAAGGCCATGCGGACGGTGTTTACTTCATTTTTCAATGTGAAATGGCTGGACAACCGGGCACTCTGGACCTGGGCGGCATGGCAGGGGGCGCAGTTTTTTTCCATGTTGTCCGGATGGGCGGGGAATTTTACGAAGTTTTCATGGGCTGCTTCCGCCGTAAGGGCAATACTTTTCCCTCCGTGGCAATCTGTGCAGGCAATTTCACTGTGAAATGGATCGATGCTGACGGGATGGCAGTCCTGGCATTTTTGCTCAACCGGAACGGGCTGTTTTGCTTGTTTTGCAGGTGCTTTTTCTGTTTCTCCGGAGCCGCAGCCGGCAAGAAGGAGTGTCATGCAAAAAAGAAGTAATTTTTTCATGGGCAAAGATAACTCAAAATCGCAGCAGAGTGCAAAGGAAAAGGAAAATCAAAACTGCTGAATAGTGATGGTTTCGCAAAAAGCTCTCAAGCTGACCATCCGCCAACGCAATATCAACAAGTTACACACGTTCCGGCGGCGGTTGAGAGGGTTTTTACGAAACCGTCAATAGTGACAATAAAAATATATTAGTATACAAAGGGTGCTGTTCGTCTCGCAAAAAAAAATTACAGTTTTGCAAGAAATTAAAAGTTGTTCTCTCATACCTGAATAGTACCCTTTTTTTAATGGAAAATCAGAGCCAGTTGCTATATAGTGTGTCCCATGAAAACTACAAATTATTCCACCAAAACAAAGTTTATTTTTATTACCGGCGGTGTCCTTTCTTCATTGGGTAAAGGCTTGGCTGCTGCAGCCATTGGAGCATTGCTTGAAAGTCGTGGTTTGACAATTACCATGCAGAAGCTTGATCCCTATATCAATGTTGATCCCGGCACCATGAATCCTTTCCAGCACGGAGAGGTGTATGTCACCGATGACGGAGCGGAAACCGATCTTGATCTGGGTCATTATGAGCGTTATACCTCCGCCAAGCTGGGGCAGAAACATAATTACACATCCGGCCGCATTTACCACTCGGTGATAACCAAGGAACGCCAGGGCAAATATCTCGGCGGCACTGTCCAGGTCATCCCTCATATCACTGATGAGATAAAGAAATCCATTCATCAGCTTGATGGCGAGGCAGATTTGGCAATAATTGAGATCGGCGGCACCATAGGCGATATTGAAAGTTTGCCCTTTCTTGAAGCAATCCGGCAGTTTCGACTTGATGTCGGCAGGGAGAACTCTGTTTATATTCATGTCACCTGGGTTCCTTATTTAAAAACCGCAGGAGAAGTAAAGACCAAGCCGACCCAGCACAGCGTCAAGGAGCTGCGCGCCATCGGTATCCAGCCTGATATTCTGCTTTGCCGCACCGAGACGCAGCTGTCCATGGACTTAAAAGCCAAAATCTCCTTGTTCTGCAACGTTCCCACGGACGCAGTCATCACTGCCCAGGATGTGGAAAGTATCTATGAGGTCCCTATCCGTTTCCATAAAGAGGGCCTTGATGATAAAATTCTGGAACTGCTTAATGTCTGGACCGGTTCACCGCGAATTGAACCGTGGCAGGAACTGGTTCGCAAGATCAAAAATCCTTCGCACCGGGTTTTGATTGGTATTATAGGCAAATATGTTGATCTGAAAGAATCCTATAAAAGTCTCCATGAGGCCCTGGTGCATGGTGGCGTAGCCAATGATACCCATGTTGAATTGCGTTATGTCAATGCCGAGGATCTGGAGGAGCAGCCTGCTGAAGAATTGCTGTCCGGCTGCCATGGAGTTCTGGTGCCGGGCGGCTTCGGCTCACGGGGTGTAGCGGGGAAATTAAAGGCTATCACCTATGCGCGGGAAAATAAAATACCTTTCTTCGGCATTTGTCTGGGCATGCAGCTTGCCGTGGTTGAATATGCCAGAATGATAGCAGGAATGAAAGATGCCAACAGCAACGAGTTTACTGCTGACACCAAGCATAATGTTATTTATCTGATGAAAGAGTGGTTTGATCATAGAAGCAACAAAATGCAGGTGCGTGACGAGTCGTCCGATATGGGTGGAACCCTTCGCCTCGGCAGTTACCCCTGTACTCTCAAGAAGGATACCTTTGCCTACGCCGCTTATCAGGAGGATAAGATTGATGAGCGACACCGTCATCGTTATGAATTTAACGGGGATTTTCGCAAAGAACTGGTTGAAAAAGGATTGGTTATAAGCGGAACTTCCCCTGATGACACTCTGGTTGAGATAGTAGAATTAAAAGATCATCCCTGGTATCTCGGTTGTCAGTTTCATCCTGAGTTTCAGTCCAGCCCGATGAAGCCGCATCCTCTGTTCCGTGAATTTATCAAGGCAGGCCTAAAATTCTCCCGGAAAAGATAAGGGGTTTGTCGTTTTCTGTCTTGATGCAAATGGAACTTCCTCCGGAGTCACGATATGGTTGAGAAGTTTTTTAAAGCAGCCATAAAACACAATGCCAATGACATTCATCTGTCTCTGGGGGTGCCGCCACTTTTCCGGGTTGGCGGCGAGATGGTCCGTTTAAAGACCGATGCCCTGACCGAAAACGACATTGATCTTATTCTGAGGACCCTGACCCCGCCCCGCTGCATGGTGGAACTTTCCAAGACCGGCAACACGGATTATGTTTATAATTTTGAGGGGCACCGGTTCCGGGTGGCTGTATTTCGGCAGTGCGGGACTCTCGGCATGGTTATGCGTCATTTTCGGAACGTCATCTTCAGCCTTGACGAGCTGGATATTCCTCTTGAAGTGAGTACGGCCATCGTTCAGGAACGCGGTCTTTTCCTCATTACAGGGCCAACCGGCAGTGGCAAAACAACCACCATGGCAAGTCTGGTTGACCATATCAATACCTCAACCTGCAAGCATATTATCACCATTGAAGACCCTGTCGAGATTCTGCATACACATAAGAATTCCATTGTTTCCCAGAGAGAGATCGGTGTTGATGTCAACAGCTTTACCGAAGGTTTGCGCTGGTCAATGCGGCAGGACCCGGATGTTATCGTTATCGGAGAAATCCGTGACGTGGAGACCTCCCGAATTGTATTAACCGCGGCAGATACCGGGCATCTTGTCTTCGGTACAATGCACTCCCGGACTGCGCCCGCAGCGATAACCCGGATTATTGCCGCCTTTCCCCATGATGAACAGCCTTTTGTGCGTCTGCAGCTTTCTTCTGCCCTGCTCGGTATTATCAATCAGGTTTTACTGCCGATTCGTGAAGGAGACGGTATGACTTCGGTTGTGGAGATTTTGATGAATTCCCATACCGTTGCCAGCCTGATCCGTCAGGAAAAGGAACAGCATATAGCAGACGAAATAAGGAAAGGACGAAGGCTGGGCATGGTCAGTTTTGAGGAATCCCTCCATCATAGATGCGTAAACAGAGAGATTGACTGGCAAGTTGCGGTAAAACATTCACGTGATCCGGAAGCATTTAAAAACAGGATGGAGAAAAAATAATGGCTGGAGTAGAGATAGGTGGATTTTTTAAAGCTGGGTCGGGAAATCCACTCCTTTTGATGGCCGGTCCCTGCGTTATAGAATCGGAAGAAATTGCCGGACAGATAGCCACAACGGTGAAAGAGATCACGACAAGGCTCGGCATCTCTTTCATTTTTAAAGCTTCTTTTGATAAGGCAAACCGCACATCCCTTGACTCGTATCGTGGTCCGGGGCTGGAAGAGGGACTCGAAATCCTGGGGCGTATAAGGCAGGATTTAAATGTTCCCGTTATTTCAGATGTCCATGAGGTGGCCCAGATTGATAAGGCAGCAGAGGTTCTGGATGTGCTGCAGATCCCCGCTTTTCTGTGCCGCCAGACGGATTTGCTCGTTGCTGCGGCCGGAACCGGCAAGACAATCAGTGTCAAGAAAGGACAATTTCTTGCGCCCTGGGATATGGAGCATGCGGTTGGCAAGATAAAAGGCAGCGGCAATGACAAGGTTCTGCTCACCGAGCGGGGAGCTTCATTCGGCTATAATAATCTGGTTGTTGACATGCGTTCTTTTCCCATTATGCGCTCCCTTGGATGCCCGGTGATTTACGACGCCACCCACAGTATCCAGTTGCCGGGCGGTGCGGGCGGCAGCTCCGGCGGACAACGCCAGTTCATTGAACCATTGACCAAGGCTGCTGTTGCTGCAGGAGTAGACGGTCTGTTCATGGAGGTGCATCCTGATCCGGACAGGGCCCTGTGTGACGGCCCCAATTCTCTCCCCCTTGATGAGCTTGAAACGCTTTTAAAGAAAATTTTGGCAATTCATAATTGTAATTCTTCAGCAGGATAAGCTTTTCTGCAGTTGGAATTGTTGGCTTGCGCTTTGATTTTGCATGGAGAAACTTGTCGTTAACTCCGCTCAACTATAACCTGCGACGAGAGAGTATTTTTTAGGTAAATTCTTATGCACGATAAAAACGGCTGTGTGTCCTCGCCCGAGGGTGTTTATCCCGGCGATTGTGAACTCACCCAGGCACTCCTGAAAAAGGCGGCAGCCAGGAAGGAAAATCAGGAAAAGGGCTATGCCTGGCGTAATTGTCTGCCAAAGGCCAAAGAGGTAAAGCTTCTTCTGCTTGATGTGGACGGTATTCTGACGGATGGCTCCATATCCTATACGGATGAAGGAATCGAGGTCAAAACATTCAGCGCCAGGGATGGTTTTGGAATCAATATACTTCGCAAGGCCGGAGTGGAAGTCGGGCTTATTACCGCCCGCAGTTCAAAGGCCCTGGAGAGAAGGGTTGAAGATTTAAAGCTCACTCATGTCTACCAGGGAAAACGCAGAAAAATAGTGGTGTTTGAGCAAATAATAGATGAGCTTGGGTTGTCCCCGCAGGAGGTGGCCTACATGGGGGATGACTGGCTTGACCTGGCTCTGCTGCGTCGGGTTGGTTTTGCGGCAACAGCAGCTGATGCCACTCCCGAGGTAAAGGAGGTGGTTGACTATGTTGCCAGGCGTAACGGCGGCCAGGGCGCAGTACGTGAGATCTGTGAACTCATCATTGATGCCAAAGGTCTCTACGAAAATTTACTCAAACAGTACCTGACATGATATCCGGAACAAGAAATTTTCTCTGGATACTTCCTCTTCTTCTTTTAGTGACCAGCCCCATCTGGAAGCCGCTGGCTGTTGGCTTCCTTTCTCCGCATTCCCTTTCCCTGCAGGTGCAGGAAAGCGCATCGTCGACAAACGAGCATATTCAGCTCCGTGGTGTAAGTTTAACCCGCAGTGAAAACGGACAACCTGAAATGTTTCTCCGGGCTGAAGAAGTGAAAAGCGGTACAGGCGGCATGGATGAATTTTATTTTAAAAATATTGCAGTTACTCTTCTGGAGCAAGGAAAGACCAACATTGAAATAGCCGGCGGCGAGGGGCATTATGATGCGATAAAGGGAATTGTCACCGTTGTTGATGATGTCTCCGTTCTCGTTCGCAATGAGTATGAGTTATACGCTGATGCGTTGCGCTACCTTGTCCCTTATAAGACCCTGAAAACAGCTTCCGATATCTTTTTTAAAAGTAAGGATGCCAGCGTGCGTGGAACAAGTATGAGTTACAACCTGTCCACCGGAAATTATCGTGTCGGCAGCAGGGTGATCTGCGATTTTAACAAAAAATCGGAATTTTAACTCCGCCCTATACGAATAAGGCAAAATGTAAAAACGCTCAAACGTGATGGTCTCGCAAAAAGCTCTCAAGCTGACCATCCGCCAACGAAATATCAACAAGTTACATACTTGTCGGCGGCGGTTGAGGGGGTTTTTACGAAACCGTCAAACGTAATCCATTCCGTTTGAGCGTTTTTACGTTGGGCTACTGGAGAGCTATCTTCGTTCCTTCGACTTTTCCTCCGATACTCTCTGCAATATCTTCAAGAAGTTCCTGTTCAACGGTTTCTTCAGTCCGGGAAGGAGAACCCTCAGTGGCCACTGTTTTACTCAGAGTGATTTCGTTTTCTCTAATTGTTGCCGTGTAAAGTACTTTGTAGAAAAACTTTTTATCCCCTAATTGTAAAATCTTCTGTGAGAATTCGCCATTTTTGTCGGGTGTTGCAGCGACGACAAGGGTAAAGGGATGTCCTTGTTCTGCGTGGGCGTGATGATCATGCTGCATATTGCATTGGTGGCCCGTTTCTGTCTTGAAGACTTGTTGGGCTGCCGTAATTATAACGACATTTTCTTTGCACAAATCATCCACAATCTCCATGCCGTGCTGGGTAAAAGCCTCAACTGCCGCATCAGCGCAGCGGTTTTGTTTTTCGGATATTTCCTTTGTTGGCGTCACACAGGCGGAAAGAAGAAACAGGAATATCGGGATTGCCAAGAATAAGAGAGACTTTTTGTTCATGGTTTTGTCCTTGGTTGAAGTGTGATGATTTTAGCGGGTTTATTAAAGTCGCAAGTGATAAAGAAAATTATTCTCAGACTTATATCTACCATGTTTTTTACGGGCGAAAAAGAAAATTTTTCAGAATATCCGGCATGTTTCCTGTCCCCAGTGTTAGGATGTTTTCCTTTACAGGACTCAAGGCAATATGGTAGGGGAAATGTATAATGTTATCCTATATAATACGTCAGAGCGCATTTCTAATCAAGAATGACATGCTTTATTTAATATGAAGAGCCATTTTTTTTCCAATCTTCTTGACCGGTTAGTTCCCCGTGAAGGTTTGGTGCTGCTTTTTTTGGCTACTGCAGTCGGGGCAGCCACGGGACTTGCCGCTGTTTTTTTTATCCGTCTGATTTCATTTATTCATCATTTTGCTTTTGGTGATGTCGCAGTCTTCTTCCCCTCTTTGGGGCGTTTCTGGCTTGTTATTATCCCTGTCTGCGGGGCGCTTCTTGGCGGCCCTATTATCGCTTTTTTTGCCAGTGAAGCTAAGGGGCACGGAGTGCCTGAAGTCATGCAGGCGCTTATACTGCGTGGCGGCAGAATCAGACCGCGGGTGGCTTTGGCAAAGATATTCGCCTCTGCACTCTGTATTGGCACCGGAGGTTCGGCAGGACGGGAAGGTCCAATTGTCCAGGTGGGTTCCACCCTTGGTTCCACGGTCGGTCAATGGCTGGGGTTGTCGGATGAAAGGATAAGAAACCTTGTTGCCTGCGGAGCCGCCGCCGGCATAGCTGCAACCTTTAATGCACCTATTGCCGGCATTACTTTTGCCATTGAAGTTTTGCTCTGTGAACTGCAGGTTTCTGTTTTCGGCAATGTGGTGATAGCCGCAGTGTCCGCTTCCATCGTCAGCCAGCTTTTTCTTGGCTCAAGTCCGGCTTTTGTCGTACCTGCCTATGTGATGAATTCTCCCTGGGAAATACTGCTCTACGTCATTCTTGGCCTGTTTGCTGCTCTTGTCGGTATTTTCTTTATTCGTCTGCTGGATGCGTTTGAAGTTTTTTTTGATAATTTGAAAATCCACCAGATGCTAAAACCTGCCATCGGTGCAGCCCTTTTGGGAGGGCTCGCCTTCTTTTATCCCCATATTTCAAGTTTTATGACCGTTTTTACGGGGGATACACGTCTTGGACTGCCACTGATTGATAACGTACCCCACATCTATGGTTCCGGATTTGATTTCATCGACCAGGTGCTGAAAGGGGAAGCCTCTTTCACTCTCCTGTTTATGCTTGTTTTTCTTAAACCCCTGGCAACCTCATTTACGCTTGGTTCTGGAAATTCAGGGGGTGTTTTTGCTCCTTCCCTCTTTACGGGAGCAATGCTGGGAGGGGCCTTTGGCTATATGGTGAAGTTTATTGCCCCAGGATTTCCGGTTGAAGTGGGAGCCTATGCCCTGGTCGGCATGGCATCGGTTTTTGCCGCTGCTGCTCGTGCCCCGCTGACGGCCATGCTGATTGTCTTTGAGATGAGTAACGACTACATGCTGATACTGCCTCTCATGGCAGCCGGTATGACCGCATCTTGTGTGGCTCAATGGCTTCAGCCTGATTCCATCTATACAATAAAATTGACCAAGCGCGGCATTCATTTTGAGCAGGGACGTGACATGGATATCATGCAGGGGGTCACGGTGGAAGAGGTAATGAACAGAAATCCGATAAGCGTCAGTCATGATCAGAGCCTTGCCGATCTTTTTGCGCTTTTCCATGAAACCCATCTCCATGGATTTCCCGTTATGGGAGAAGGGCACGAACTGTACGGTTTTGTCTCATTGCAGGACATGGAGCGTACATTGGAAAATGTGGAGCGGACTATGAAGAGTAAGGATATCTCGCTGCAGGATATCAAGGTTTGGGATGTGGCAACCTCTTACCCCGTCACCGTGTTTCCTGATGAGGCAATATGGGTGGCTATTCGCAAAATGGCTCCCCGTGACCTTGCCAGGCTTCCGGTTGTTTCCCGGGATGAACCCAAAAAGATGGTTGGTTTAATCAGTCGCAGTGATATTCTCAAGGCGTATCAGGTCGGAGTTATGCGAAAACAGCAGAATCAGTTTGAGCGTGACCAGATTTCTCTCAGGCGTGGTAAGGATGTCGGTTTTGTTGAGCTTGTTGTTGGGGCTGAAAGTGGCTGCATTGGTGTAAAGCTGAGTGATTTGCCCTTGCACCAGAGTACTTCCATTGTCAGTAT
Source organism: Desulfobulbaceae bacterium (assembly GCA_020444175.1). GTDB lineage: Bacteria > Desulfobacterota > Desulfobulbia > Desulfobulbales > SURF-16 > JAHLLM01. Next base: position 230,518 of record JAHLLM010000002.1, read on the forward strand.
CAAGCGGCATGATCAGGTACTGACACCCGGCAGTTCTTCTGTTTTTGTTTCAGGGGATATTGTAACAGTATTCTGCCGTATGGTTCACGAAGAGGAAATACGAGGATTGTTTGAGGGGGAGGGGGAGGGGGAAAATTAAAGATTTAACAAGGAACGAGTAAGGAAGTCATCAAAAGTCAAAAATGGCTGGCGAAATGCACATTTTGACGTAGACGGGAACCCGTTAGGTGAATGCCTTATGGATTCCCGTCTTCTTCGTTCATTCTGACTCCTGTGTCTCTGGGAAAAGACGTTATTTCTGAACTGTCGCCTCCAGTTGTTTTTGTAAAGCGTTGTATTTTTTGTTCAACGCTTCCATTGCCGTTTCCTGGGTGCTGATTTTTGAGAGCAGAACATTCATATTGATTTCAGTACGATCAAGCTCTTTGTTGGCCTTGTCCAGAGCCAGCGTTTTTTCTTCCAGCCGTGCATCAAGATCCTCTATCTGTGAATCCTTTTTGGTCAATGTGTCCTGCAATTGATTCATTTCATGCTGGGTGGATTCAAGGGATGCCTGCAGTTCTTTTTCCGCCGTACGTAGATCAGACAGTTCTTTGAGTCTTTCAACGAGCTTATGGTTTCTGTCGGCAAGGGCATTCTGCAGTTCGGAAATTTCTTGATCCGCTTTTTGTCTGGCCGCTTCCATTTCCTTATGCAGTTTTTTCATCTCATCGTTTAATGGTTTCAGTTCGGCCATTCTGTTTTTGAGTTCAGTCTGCAGCTTAGCCTGCACGTCACGCTCCTCGGCAAGTTGACTGCTCAGGCTTTCAGTCTCTTTTTCTTTTGAGGCCAGAGATTGGTTAAGCGTGGTAATCTCGGTGTTAAGTGAGGCAATTTTTTCATTGAGCGAGGTAATTTCCGCCTGCAGGGTCTGCAAATTAGTTTTCTGGGCGGAAAGCTCTTCTGTAAGGCTTTTCTTTGTTTCAGATAAGGCAGAGAGTTGCTGGCCGGACTGATTAAGGGCCTCCTGCCTCTGGTCGGTTGCTTCCAGTAATTGTTGAAGTTGCGCTGTTTTCTCTTTGAGCTCGCTTTCCAGCTTTGTACTTTTGCTGCTCATAATCGATCCCCACACAGAACCGATTAAACCAAAAACAATGAGGGCCGCGATGAGTTGATTTCTGTTCATTTTTTTCCTCTGTCAGGGGGTGGTTAGGGAGCTGAATGTATTGGAATTATATAATAAATTAAGTATCTATATTAAAAAATACAGAAGCGTGTGAGTTGTGTCAAGGTGAGAATCAGTTGGTTATGAACTTAAGAGCCTCTCTGCGTTTCCTCCAAGGATTTTTTCTTCAAGTGTTTTCTTCAGTTTAAGGCTTTTCAGCAGGTTTATCGTGTCAAGCTGATCCGCCCAGGGGGAGTCGGAGCCAAAAAGAAGTTTATCTGCGGAGTGGCTATTGATAATCTGCAGCGCTTTGTCAGCGGATAGATATTCAAGTGAAAAAGCAATATCCAGGTAGACGTTTTTCCCTGCCAGGATATCGAGCACTTCATCCCACTGCTGCCATGAGCCCATATGGGTGGCAATAAATTTGAGATTGGGAAAAATCTTCATAAGGTTTGCGATTTTTGACGGGTCTGCCCGCAGTTCCCTGGGAAATCCAATGTCAAAGCCAGTGTGCATGACAACGATCAGCCCAAGATCGCTTATTTTTTCAAACTGCGTTTCAAGTCTTTTTTCATCAAGAAAAAAGTCCTGGTAATAGGGGTGAAGTTTTACCCCTTTGAAACCTTCCTGATGGATCGTTTCGATTTCATCTAAAGCATTTGGTGACGCAGGATGAAAGGAGGGGAAAGGGATAATCCGTTCATTTTGAATGGAGTGAGACCAGTTGATGATGGATCTGAACTGCGCTGGTCGGGTGGCAATGGAACAGATCACACTTTTATCAACTCCGGCGCGGTCCATTGATGTGACAAGGGAGCTGACCCTGCCGTCAAGGGCTGCACTGACGTTGCCTTTTTTTTCCAGAGCCGGCACAGTTGTTTCGGCCAGGGCATCTGGAAAGGCGTGGGTATGGAAGTCTATACAGGGCATATTTCTACCGTATGGGGCAATTTTGCTTTTGTATCTCTTCGACAATTTTGATGCCGGTTTCCAGATGTCTTTCCGTATAGGTCTGGAAGATATCCTGGGCACTGTCTTTGCTTTTGATCCCGCCTTTTTTCAGAGGCAGGTCCGAGACAAGCATCAGTGCTCCGGTTGGAACATTCAGGGCATAGCCTACCGAGAAAAGAGTAGCGATTTCCATATCAATGGCAATGATTCGATGCTTCAGAATGTAATCAATAAATTCTTTGTCAAATTCCCACATACGGTAATCAGTGGTGTGCATGATGCCTGATTTCGGGACTGTATTGAATTCCTTTTGCATGACCTCTTCGGCAATACGGTTCATGCCGAAGGTCGGCAGGGCCGGGACATCCTTGGGAAGATAGTGGGCGCTTGTGCCTTCATCCCGGATGCTGGCAGTCGGCAGAATGAGGTCGCCGATTTCCAGCGTGTCGTCAATGCCGCCGCACATGCCAAGCATGAGCACGCATTTGAGTTCATCGAGAAAGGAGAGGCAATGCATGACAATGCCTGCCTGGGGGGAGCCCACACCATAGTTGATCATTGAGATGTCGGCATCGTGGTCATGGACAACGCTCCAGTTGTTTGAAAAAATCTGTTTGCCCGTGAGAGTGGAGAAATATCGAATATAGCGGTGAAAATTGCATATGAGGATATGGGAGCAAAACTCGGTGACCGGTGAACCTGTGTAGCGTTCAAGGGTGTGTCTGGCATAGTTATCTGGTCTGAGAAGAGAGGACATGCAGAAAATCCTGTTTGTAAAGTTAAAAAAATTGTATCTATTCAGCGAGGGCTCGAAATGGGCCTCCACTCCAGGCCGTAACTATTCAGATGTGCCTTAGATTTGGACAAGCAGGCCTGCG